>CABIWJ010000003.1:30379-280330 GCA_902362455.1 Eubacteriaceae bacterium | reverse complement strand
AGAATGTCGCAAGCGACATTCTTTAGTCCTTTAGGGTAAATAATGTCTATGGTCTGTAATCAGACGTTTACTAAAATACAAGATTGTTATAAGATAACTAATAACAGATTTTATAGAAAAAATGGAGAAAATTATATGTTATATATTATGAGACATGGAAAAACAGATTGGAATGAACTTCATAAGCTGCAGGGTCGTACCGATATTCCGTTAAATGACGAGGGAAGAGAGATGGCAAGGGAGGCAAGGGAAAAATATAAGGATATCAATTTTGACATATGTTATTGTTCGCCACTTGTAAGGGCAAGAGAGACAGCTAAGATATTTCTTGAGGGCAGAAATATAGATATAATACCTGATGACAGGTTAAAGGAGATGAGTTTCGGAATATATGAAGGGACAGCAAATTGTATAAGAGACCTGAATTGTCCGGTGAGAGTATTATTTAAAGATCCTGCTAATTATAAAGGAGTAGAAGGCGGTGAAAGTCTTGAACAGTTATATGCAAGAACTGGTGATTTCCTGGAAAAAGTAGTAAAGCCTCAGCTGGCAGAGGGGAGAGATATACTTATAGTCGGACATGGAGCCATGAATTCAAGTATTTTATGTCAGGTGAAGAATATTCCGGTAGAGAAATTCTGGGATGCAGGAATCGAAAACTGTCGCTTGATGAAGTTATAATGACATAGTAAAAACATACGACACTATGAAAAGGAGTAAAGTTTATGAGAATAAAGATTCTAAGTACCATACTTGCAGTTGCCATATCATTTACAATAATGATATCGTTTGGCGGCTGTGGTATGAAAAAATATGATATAAGAATTGGAACGGCGGGAGAGGGTGGTATGTACTATTCTTTTGGAAGAGAATTTTCTAATAAGATATCATCGGAAGAAAATTTAAAGGTTAAGGTAAAAGAAACTGCAGGTTCTGCAGCAAACCTTAGGTTACTCTCTAAGAATTATATCGAACTTGGAATTGCGCAGGCGGATTTAATTGATGATGCATATAATGGGACAGGAGAATTTATAGATAGTACTTATAAAGGATATTCAGCAATAGCAGGACTTTATACTGAAGCATGCCAGATTGTCGTGATGAATGATTCGGATATTTTATCTATTGATGATTTACAAGGTAGAAAGGTAAGTATTGGAGAATATGAATCAGGAACAGAAAGAAATGCAAAGCAGATATTACAGGCGTATGGATATAATGATACACTTGTTGAAATGAAGAATTATGATTATAAAACAGCCGTAAATAAGTTGGAAAATGGTGAAATAGATGCATTATTCTGTACGGCAGGTATTAAAACAGAAATTATTGATGAACTTGCAGGCAGAAGTAAGATACGTTTGTTAAGTATAGACGATAATCAGATGGAAAAAATTACATCAACATATGATTTCATTATGGAATATAATATACCTGCTAATACTTATGAGGGTCAGACTAAGGATATACAGACTATTGGTGTAGAGTCAGTTCTTCTTGCAAGTGATAAATTAGATGAAGATATCGTCTATAAGATAACAAAGTGCCTGTTTGAACATGGTAAAGAACTACAATTTAATAGTATGACAGATTTAGAGCTGACACAAGATATCGTGACGCAGGGAATTACGATTAAATTTCATAAAGGTGCGGCAAAATATTATAAAAAGAATGGAATAGATGTTGAAAATAATCAATAATTTTTAAATATTGCATCATAGTAAATTATTCGGAAATGAGGAAAATAATGATTATACATTTAGATATGTATCAGACTCTGGCTATTGCAGTAGTTGTTCTGATGCTAGGTCAATTTTTGAAAATGAAAATAAATTTTTTGGAAAAATTCTGTGTTCCGGCACCAGTTGTCGGTGGACTTATTTTTGCAATTTTTACTTGCGTATGTTATGTGACAGGGATAGCAGAGTTTGATTTTGATGATACGTTAAGAGAAGTGTGTATGGTATTTTTCTTTACTTCGGTTGGCTTTCAAGCCAATCTTAAGGTCTTAAAAAAAGGGGGAAAATCATTAATAGTATTTGTATTATTGGTGGTAGTTCTGATATTTGCACAGAACTTTTTAGCAGTTGGTGTTGCCTCTCTGTTAGGACTTAATAAATTAATAGGAATGTGTACAGGTTCCATACCTATGGTCGGTGGACACGGAACAGCAGGTGCATTTGGACCAGTTTTAGAAGATTTTAATATATCGGGAGCAACAACGATTTGTACGGCAGCAGCCACGTTTGGACTTGTGGCAGGAAGTCTTATCGGAGGTCCTATTGGAAGAAAACTTATTGAAAAGAAAAATCTCTTGTCAACAGTTGTACCGGAAGATGACAGCCTTTTAGTTGAAGATGAGAAAAAGCATGAAAGACATACCAATATGTACGCGATAGCAGTATTCCAGTTAATTATTGCAGTAGGTATAGGTACGATATTTTCAAAACTTCTGACACTTACCGGTATGACATTTCCAGTATACATTGGGGCCATGATTGCTGCAGCACTTATAAGAAATATTGATGAATATACAGGAAAATTCAATATACACATGGGCGAAATTAATGATGTGGGTGGTATAAGTCTGTCATTATTCCTGGGTATTGCGATGATTACATTGAAACTCTGGCAGTTATCAGATCTGGCATTGCCACTTGTAGTATTGTTGATGATACAGGTAGTGTTGATATATGTATTTGCCAGATATGTAGTGTTTAACATAATGGGCCGGGATTATGATGCGGCAATATTAGCAGCAGGAACCTGTGGCTTCGGAATGGGAGCTACGCCTAATGCAATGGCTAATATGCAGGTATTATGTGAAAAATATGCACCATCAGTTAAGGCCTATCTGTTAATTCCGTTGATTGGCAGTTTATTTGCAGATTTTATAAACAGTCTTGTAATAACATTATTTATTAATATTCTGTAATGGAGGTTGTGAAGATGTTTTTTAAAAGAAAGAAAAGAGAAAAATATTTCAAGATTAAGGAAATTAAAGAGAAGAAAAAGTATAGGATGGACTATAATTATCTTGCTGTACCTGAGATCCATACAACTAGTGTGGCGAAGAAAGAAGATGAATGTGAAGAACTGGCTGAATCAGAAAACAGTAATGATGTAAATGATAATATTACATATGATACTGTAGCGATGCCTGAGATTCATATACATAGGAAGAAATAAACATCACGTTGCAAAAGAAAATAATCTGTATTAAAATATCCCGTATTTATATAAAAGTGGAAAGTTGCCTGGAAATGAGGATTATTATGATAGAACATTTAATGATTGCAGAACAAAACATATTATTGTGGATTCAGAACAATATGCGAAATGATATATTGAATCATATTATGATATTTATAACGTCACTTGGAAATGGTGGTGCAATATGGGTAATAATGGCTATGGGATTACTGATACCTAAGAAGACAAGAAAAACAGGTATTATGGTAATATCAGGATTATTGTTGTCGCTTATAATTAATAATATAATCTTGAAAAATCTTGTAGCAAGAACAAGGCCTTATGATATGATTGCCGGACTTACTTCACTTGTCGGAATACAAAGAGATTATTCATTTCCGTCAGGTCATACAGCAAGTTCATTTGTAGCGGCTATTATAATGTTTAGAAATTTACCAAAGAAATATGGTATACCTGCACTAACACTTGCATTCTTAATATCATTTTCAAGATTATATGTAGGTGTTCATTATCCATCAGATGTTATTGCAGGAGCATTGATTGCAACTGCAATAAGTCTGTTTGTATGCTGGATTGAAAAAATTATTGAAAGAAAAAATTACTGGAACAAGAATTCTATAAAATGAATGGCAACTTCTAATCTTGTTGTATTAATAGGAATAGAGAGAATTGGGGGATCGACAGGATTCCCTGCACCATCGTAAAACTTATAATCTATATCATCAAGTAATATACCATAAGGAATTGATTCAGAAGAATCACCTTTGGTTGCATATACAAGCTTATCTTCAACCTTCTTAAGTAAATCATCTGGAAGAACCTTTGACAGGTCCTTAATTGTACCATTACCTATGTAATTCTTAAAGGTATCTTCACGGGTAATAAATATATCGAACATATTCTTATCAAAGAAGCCATCTAAACGGATATCATCAGTGAAAGTAGAATAGAATACTTCGAAGTAAGTTCTGTCAGCATTTATATATCCTTTATAGCCTGTCTTGGTCTTAAGATACTCAGTGAATTTATCTGGCATTTCATCCATCGTTTCTTTGTCAAACTGTACACCTGTCATCATACCACAATAGAAAGACTCTTTCTGTTTGTCGGTTTTATGTATGGAAACCACTACATATGTCATTGCAACTACGATTGCAAGTACAATAAGAATATATGGAACATAATATTCCTTATAATATAGGAATTTCTCACGACGGGATAATTTATTGAATTCTTCCTTATTAAGAGTTTCTGAACGGTTCTTATTGTAGATTTCAGAATCCTTGTCTAATCTGGTTTTCTTAACTTCGTCATCAATTGAGCTGTTTATATCTGGTTTGTTATCCGGATTATTAATATTGTCATTTGCACTCATTACAGTTAAGTCCTTTCATATTTTTATTAGTCTATATTTAGATTCACACTTTGTTAAATATGTCTAATCATAGTGGGTATTTTAACATATGGGATATGCATAAACAAGTAAATAATTTATAAAAAGAGTTGTATATATAATGAAACTTGTGCATATTAAAGTAAATGTGCATAAATTTTAAATAAATTATTAATTTTTTTTGAAAAAAATTACAAAATTGCTTGCAAGACAGAAAGAAATATATTATAATGTCGATATTGACAGTAGTGTCAAAAGAATACAAACAAAAAAATAGAAAGGGATGGATTTAAAATGAGAAAATCTATTAAGAAAATCGCAGCTACAATGTTAGCAGCAACAATGGTATTTGGAACCTTCACAACAGCTTTTGGTTACACAGTTGAGGATGTAACAATAGAGAATGAGGATGGTACAACTACAACAAAGAAGCAGATTACAGACCTTGATGATGGTGAGTACATCTACTTATTAGCAGGTAATGCTACAGGATGGGATGCAAAAAATCCAGATGCAGTTCTTGCTAAAACAGACAGAGAAGGCGTAGTTTCATTCAAGTTTACTCTTCCAGCACCAGTAATGGATGAAACAGGAGCAGATACTAACGAATATATGAGAAGATTCTCAATCTTAGGAAACTACTCAGATGGAGATGCTTATGTACAGGGTGGATGGTCAAGAATGTTATTAGGCGAGCCTAACTACAAAGCAAACGATTCATTTACATGCTTATCAGCTATTGCAGTTGATAATCTTGAAGCAGATACAGAAGTAACACTTTATTATGATACAAGAACTGCTACAGCTTATATCGAAGATGCAGAAGGCAAGGCAGTAGATTATACAGTTGGCTGGGTAACAAACGATCGTGATGAGAAATTCTACACAGTAGATGAACTTGCAGCTATGAAAGTAGATGATTTTAAAGCTCAGCTTTCAGCAGACAGACAGGCTGATCTTACTAAAGTTGCAGCAAGCACAAAATTAACATATTCTTTATTTGATGGAACATACAAAGCAAATGTTGAAGGTTTAGCTAACTACATCAAAACTGGTACAGATTATGTAAAGAAAGCTGAAGAAGAGCCAACAACAGAAGCTCCTACAACAGTAGCTCCTACAACAGCAGCTCCTACAACAGCAGCAGCTACAACAGCAGCTAACCAGGCTACAAAGACAGGTGATGTTGCACCAGTAGCATTAATGGTAGTATTATTCGTAGCAGTTGCAACAGTTGCAGTAGTTGCAAAGAAGAAAGAAGCTTAATTAGATAGGACAATCTATTAATTAGAATGATTTAATCTAAAAGTTATGAGGAAGTGCAATTAAGTTGCACTTCCTTTTTACCTACCAGGAAATTTCGTTGAAATTGTCCTGGTAAGTAAAAAACGCTCCGCGAGGATCGCACTGCGGCGAAACAGAAAATGTTGCTATAGCAACCCGCCCAGGCGGAGAATGTCACAAGCGACATTCTTTATTCCATAATGACATAACGTGGTTTGGACGTTGGAATATTTAAGAATAACAAGATGATATTTGCCATTATTTGTATATAATTCACAGTTTATAAAAAAAAAATAAACGAAATGTATAAAAAATGTTTAAAAGAGATTGCAAATATAATTATTTTGAGATATAATGTTTAAGAACTAAGTTACAAGAAAATGTAACAGATATTTGAAAGGAGAATTTTTTATTATGAGAAAAATCATTAAGAAAATTGCAACAGTAGTTGCAACAGCAACAATGATTGCTGCAATGGGAATTACTGCATTTGCAGACGAAGATTCAACATACTCATTCATGGGTAATCCACACATCTTTGGATGTACAGATGAAGGTGACAAAACAGTAGGTTGGGTACCAACAAATGAAGATCAGATTATGAAACCAGTTGACGGTATGGAAGGTGTATACACATATACAGGTAACTGTGTTGTAGCTGGTGATAAAGAATACAAAGTTGTTAAGGATGCTGTAGATTTTGCATGGAACTTCCAGATGTGTCTTGGTAATCCAGATGCAGCTTGGGCAGACAACCAGTCACAGTTCAGAAGTACATTTGAGACAGGCGAATATAAAGTATATGTTAAACCAGCTAATGGTTTTGTAGTAGTTATCCAGAATCAGAAAGCACTTCCTACAGTAGTTAGATATCATTCAAAAGACGAGGATTCATCTAACTTTGTAGAGCCTAACAAGGCAGCTATCGAAGCTGATGGATATTCAGATGTAGCACTTGATGATGCAGCATATGAAGCATTTATTAAAGAATGTGTTGAAAAAGAAGGCGGTACATATGAACCAGCTAACAGCACAGGCGATAATAAGAAAGATGAAACTGTAACAACAGATGATTCTAAGAAAGATGAAACAAAAGATGAATCTAAAGCAGATACATCAAAGAAAGAAACAAAAGATGATGATAAAGATGGTGTTTCTCCAGTAGTTATCGTAGTTATCGTAGTTGTAGTAGTTGTAGTAATCGGTGCAATCGTAGCTTTTTCTAAAAAGAAAAAGAACTAATTTCTGACTAACAGATATTAAGAGATAATAAAAGGTCATTGCTAAAAGGCAGTGACCTTTTTTTGGTTACCAGGAAAATTCCTTGAAATTGTCCTGGTAGGCAAAAAACGCTCCGCCGCAGGCGGAGAATGTCGCAAGCGACATTCTTTATTCATTTATAAGTAAAACTATACTGTATTAAAATATGAATGAGACATCTTCTATAGAGTAAAAAAGCACCATGAAATTAGTGTATGATATAGGCAGAATGATAATTATCTTCATAGTATGATAGCTATGTGTGAAATATGTACAAAAAAAGAAAGTAAATTAATAAAAAATTAAAAATATTAACAATAAAGTATTGCAAAATGAAATAAACTGGTATATAATTACGATAATTGAAACGGGCTTAGCTCGTTCAAAAATAAGAAATAAAAAAGGAGAAGAAAAAAATGAGAAAACTTAAAAAAGCAGTTGCAGTTTTATTAACAGCAGCAATGACAATGTCAGCAAGTGTTATGGCATTTGCAGATCAGCAGGTAACATTTCATTTCCAGAATGGAGCTAACTGGGAAACAGTAGGAGCTTGGATTTATCAGGGTATCGCATTTGACACAAACGTATCACCTAAGGATAAATGTGCAGTAATTACTAAAGAAGAAACAGGTGATAAAATTGTTTGGCCAGGTGCTAAAATGGATGATGACAAAGCTACAGGTTGGAAGACAATCACAGCTACATTCACTGATTCATACACAGCAGATGGTATTGCAGTAATCTTCAACAACTACGTTGGTGATACAACAATAAATGATACAACAAGAGAAATTGACTTAGAGGCAGTCAGAAATTCTGGTATTAAAACAACAGATACAGATGCTAAGGCACAGACAGATAACATATTACTTAACAAGAAAACTATCGCTAACAAATTTGGTGGTGCAGTTACTGATGTTTATGTAACATATGATGGAACAAAAGCAGAATACTCAGCAACAGCTCCAGAAAGCTACACATCAGCAATTAAAGCAGAAAGCACTCCAGCAGCAGGAGCAGATAACAATGCAGCAGGAACAGGTACATCTTCAAATACAAATGCACCTAAGACAGGCGATACAGTAGCAGTTTCAGTAGTTATGTTTGGTTTATTAGCAGCAGTTGCATATGTTGCTTCTAAGAAAAAAGCTAATGCTTAATCTTAAGAAATAACGAACAAATAATAAACTTTTAGAAGAAGTCAGTACTGACTTCTTCTTTTTTGCGTGAAAGTGTGGTAAAATTGTCGTAAATGTGTTACAATGAAACGAAAAAGTGAAGAAAGAATTTTTGATACACAATTATATTTTGCAAATATATTGTTCAGAAATGAGGATCAAAATGAAAAATTTACTATTTATATATAATCCATATTCCGGTAAGGGTATGATTAAAGAAAATTTGTCAGATATTGTAGACTGTTTCGTTAAGCATGGATATCAGGTAGAAGTTTATCCTACACAACAGAGGCTTGATGCAAAGGAAAAAGTAATACATTTTGCATATCAATATGATATGATTGTATGTAGTGGTGGTGATGGCACACTTAATGAGGTTATAAGTGGGCTTATGGAATTACCGGAAAGACCTGTTTTAGGTTATATACCGGCAGGCTCCACGAATGATTTTGCACAAGGTATAAGATTGCCTAAATCAATGATTGAAGCTGCATCAGTTGCTGTTAATGGTATGCAGATATCGGTTGATATCGGAGGATTTGGTAAGAAGAAGTTTGTATACATTGCAGCCTTTGGTGCATTTACAGACGTTTCATATATGACACCACAAGAGATGAAGAATATATTAGGGCATCCGGCATATATTATAGAAGCTGTTACTAAACTTACTTCACTTAGGACATATCATATGAGCGTAAGTTATGAAAATGGCAATGTTGAAGGAGAATTTTTGTATGGAATGGTTACGAATTCTATTTCAGTAGGTGGTTTTAAAGGTATAACAGGCAAAAATGTTGTAATAGATGATGGAATGTTTGAAGTTATGTTGATTAAACAACCAAAGAGTCCGTTAGATTTACAACTTATTCTTGGCGCACTATTAGGAATGGACATCAAGACAGACAGTGTTATTTCATTTAAGGCATCTAAGATTATTTTTGATGCTGATGAAAAGGTGCCTTGGGTATTAGATGGTGAATATGGTGGTTCGCCAAAGAGAGTAAAAGTAGTTAACTATAATAAAGCTATAAAGATTATGTCTGGAATTTCAAAAAAATAGATGATTTTTTCGAATAAAAGTGACAAAAAATCATATTTTTTAACAAATTTCAGAAAATTCAAAATAGCTGGTTTACATCAGCTATTTTTTTGTGTATAATGTTGCAACGTACAAGAGATAATGTAATTAGATGAAGAGAAAGGACCGATTTTGGTGGTTGAAGAAGAATTCTTAGGTAAATTAAGAAAATTAGTAGAAGAAGCAAAAGGAAAAAATAATACAATAGAGTTTGGTGTGATTAACAAATTCTGTAAAGATGCAAAGTTAACTGGCGATCAGATGGATATGGTATATCAATATTTAGAAGATAATAAGATAGAGGTCTCACAGGCAGAGGAAATGGAACCGGAGTTTACTAAAGATGGTAAACTTGTTGAACCAGATGCATTATTACTTGAGCCTACAGATGAAGAGCTTGAAGAAGAAGAGAATATAGATTTAGACGCAATAGATTTATTAGAGGGTGTTGGTACTGAAGATCCTGTAAGAATGTATCTTAAAGAGATAGGTACAGTTCCATTGCTTAGTGCGGAAGAGGAATTGCGTCTTGCCAAGAAAAAAGCTGAGGGTGACCAGCATGCTAAGGATAGATTAATTGAAGCAAACTTACGACTTGTAGTAAGTATTGCTAAGAGATATACAGGAAGAGGAATGAGTTTTCTGGATTTAGTTCAGGAGGGTAATCTTGGACTTATTAAGGGCGTAGAGAAATTCAATTATGATAAGGGATTTAAACTAAGTACATATGCTACTTGGTGGATTCGCCAGTCGGTTACTCGTGCATTAGCAGACCAGGCGAGAACAATTCGTGTCCCTGTTCATATGGTTGAGACTATTAACAGAATGTCTAAAATGCAGAGAAAACTTACTCTTGAACTTGGTTATGAGCCATCAGCAGCCGAACTTGCAGAGGCTCTTGATATGACAGAGAGTAAAGTGTTAGAGATAATGCAGATAGCGAGAGAACCGGCTTCATTAGAGACACCTATTGGTGAAGAAGATGATTCTAACTTAGGAGATTTCGTGGCTGATAATAATACGGTAACACCTGAGGCAAATGTAGAGGCAGTTATGCTTAGAGAACATATAGACCAGTTGTTAATGGATCTGAAAGAAAGAGAGAGGCAGGTTATTGTTCTGAGATTTGGACTAGAAGACGGACATCCAAGAACACTTGAAGAAGTTGGTAAGGAATTCAATGTAACAAGAGAAAGAATTCGTCAGATTGAGGCGAAAGCCCTTAGAAAGCTTCGTAATCCTGTAAGAAGCAAGAAGATTAAGGATTTCTTACAAAGCTAGAATGAAATATAAATATGTATATGTATGCCGCTGATTATAGCGGCATTTGTTATATCTTATAAATTCAAACTAATATCGGTTGTATCTGTTTAGAATCTAAGGCATTTTCCAGGGTAGGAATAATTAATTCTGTGTGTGCAATCATTGAATTAGGTTTTGCAACACAATTATCCTGACCGAATGGAACGAAATATATATTTTTACAGTTTAACAGTGAACCGACATTTTTAAAATTCATCCCGAGGGCATCGTTAGTAGATAAGGAGATGACAAGAGGTCTGCCTGTTCGTAGATGACCTTTAGCAGCCATTAGAACAGGTGTGTCAGTTATTCCGTTATTAAGTTTAGCAAGTGTGTTTCCGGTGCAAGGAGCAATTATAAGGATATCAAGTATTTTGTTTGGACCGAATTTTTCGGCTTCGGCTATAGTGACAACAGATTTGTTCTGGGTTGTATCCTCGACAAATTTAACAAAGTCGCTTGATTTACCAAAACGACAGTCAGTTGTATAAGCATTATATGAAAAAATAGGAATGACGTTTACGCCTTCCCTGGTCAGATGAATAAGTTCGGTTTTGATTTTGGCAAATGTACAAAAAGAGCCGGTAATTGCAAAACCTACGGTCTTATTTGCAAGTTTCATTTTATACCTCCATTTCTGAGCAAGTTATTATATATTAATTCAGCATAGAGACAATGCATCTGCTGATTATCTGTGCCGAGGCTTTTGGTGAATATTTGCCGGGAAGTGACAGACAAAGTCTGGCGGTTATGCCGAAGTGCTTACAGGCTTCAAAGTCGGTACCACCCGGATTAGAGGCAATATCTATTATGGTTGCTTCTGTATTTGCATTACTTAATATGTTGCGATTAAGAATTAAAGATGGTATGGTATTGAAAATAAAGTCGAATTTATTAATATGTCTTGTTAATTCATTTAGTGGAATAGGATTGTGCCCTTGTTCGTATGCCATAGACAATTGAACCGGATTTCTTGCGGCAACGTATGTTATGGCATTTAATGATTTAAGTCTTGCTGCGAGCGCCATACCGCATTTACCGTAGCCTAACACAAGAGAATGTGATTTATGGATATTTATCGGACTTGTGCAGATTGCTTCTGCAACAGTTCCCTCAGCTGTTGCTATGGAATTATATAACTCGAAAGATGGAATATCCATTAAATCCTTTGTTACAATGTTTAGGTTATTACATTTACTGATAAAATCGTTATTGAAACAGCCTCCGCATATTACAGAGCAGGGATTGATAAGTGTAAGGAGATAGTCTATATTTATCTGGGTAGAAATTTTAGAATATAGATTTATTTTATCCTTGGAAAATGGAATAGGAAATAGTATAAGATTACATAGTGGCAGGCGTTCAGAGATAGAATGTGTATCATTAACATCTTCAATATAAAATGGATAAATGTTATATCCCTGATTCCTAAGTTCATAATATAAGAATTTCTGCCTTGTGTCACCGCCTATAATGGCAATATTATTTTGAGTTTTCATACTACTCCAATATTTATATTCTGTTTTATAATATAAGATATGATAATAGCCAGTAGATGTGACATTGAAAATTAGAAAGGAGTAATGCACTATGATTTATAATATTATTTATGATGCTGTTAAAAAGAAAACCACAACTAATCCGCCTAATATATTTATCGGAAATGTGGAAATGGCAGCAGGTATGGGAATTGTATTAGGGGAACTTGGAGTGAAGATGAATTTCGAAGGGATAGATGAGCCGGGTAAGATTAAAGAAAAATTTAATGAAATATTGGAAGAATCAGATGTATCAAAGTTGAGCGATATGTCGAATACAATAATAAAGCTCATTGACAGATACCAGGTTAAGGACATGGTTAATGAGACGATGAAAGATATAGAAATATTAGTTAACAGCAGAGAAGATAGTTTGTAAATAATTCAGCTTGAAATTTACAAAAACTGCTATTAAAATGTGAAATAAAAGTAACTGTAAAAAGTATTGGTAAAACAATTGCTAAGAAAATTGATAAGAAAATATTAAAAAGACTAACAGGCTAAAGTTAACCAGTTAGTCTTTTGTTGATATATTCATCAGAAAATAATTGTATCAATATTATCCTCTTAAAAAATTAGCCTCTGTCAGACATTGGAACGTAGTCAATGTGCTTTGCTACATTCTTATAAGCAGGACGAATGATTTTACCGGCATTAATTAATTCCTCAATACGGTGAGCACTCCAACCTGAAATTCTTGCGATTGCAAATATAGGCGTGTAGAGTTCCATAGGAAGTCCTAACATTCTATATACAAAACCACTATAGAAGTCAACGTTAGCGCTTACACCTTTATAAATCTGGCGTTCCTTAGCAATTACTTCAGGAGCAAGACGTTCTACTGCTGAATATAATGCGAATTCTTTATCAAGCCCTTTTGCTTTAGAAAGCTTTTCAACATAACCTTTAAAGATTCTTGCTCTTGGGTCTGATATAGAATAAACAGCATGCCCCATGCCGTAGATTAATCCGGCCTTATCAAATGCTTTCTTGTTAAGTAAGTCAGAAAGATAAGCCTTTATCTCATCTTCGTCTGTCCAGTCGGATACATGTTCCATCATGTCGTCAAACATCTGGATAACCTTGATATTTGCACCACCATGTTTAGGACCCTTAAGAGAACCCAAAGATGCGGCAATTGTTGAATATGTATCAGTTCCTGATGATGATACTACGTGAGTTGTGAAAGTAGAATTGTTACCACCGCCATGGTCGGCATGGATAACTAATGCGATATCTAAGATACGCGCTTCTAATTCAGTATATTTGCTGTCTGGTCTTAACAGATGAAGAATATTCTCTGCTGTAGACAGATTAGGATCAGGCGAATGAATGAATAAGCTCTGACCATCGTGATAATGCTTGTAAGCCTGATAGCCATAAACAGATAGTTGTGGAAATAAAGCTATGAGTTGTAAGCATTGCCTTAGGACGTTAGGAATTGAAATGTCATCAGCAGCATCATCATATGAATAGAGAGTAAGCACACTTCTTGCTAATGTATTCATCATATCGTGGCTTGGTGCCTTCATGATTATGTCTCGTACAAAACTTGTAGGCAATGAACGATAATGTCCAAGCAATGCATTAAATGAATCTAATTCTTCCTTTGTTGGAAGCTTACCAAATAATAATAAATATGTGGTTTCTTCAAAACCGAATCTTTTCTCGGAAACAAAACCGTTTACGATATCTTCGATATCTAAACCACGGTAAAACAACTTACCCTCACAAGGAATCATTTCGCTGTCAACTGTGATATACGAGCGAACTTCTGCGATTTCTGTTAAACCAGTAAGTACGCCTTTTCCGTTAATATCTCTAAGTCCACGTTTTACATCATATTTACCATATAACGATGGGTCAATTGAACTATTATCCAAACATAGCTTAGAAAGATTAGTTATTTCCGGTGTAATTGTTGAATAATTGTTTTCAGTCAAATGAAAACCCCCTTTTTCCGTAATAAACTTTATTTTACCATAAAACAAATGCACTAACAACAGAATTTAGAAAAACTTAATAGAATTTATAAAACTTAATATGATTGTTAAAGAGCTGGAATAGTGGTAAAATTATTAGAGATTTATGTGAAATGGAGATTAAAATGGATTTATTTGAATATATGAGAAATAATGCTAAGAGTAAGGAATCACCACTTGCTTCAAGAATGAGACCGGAGAAACTTGAAGAAATGGTAGGGCAGAAGCATATTCTTGGTGAGAATAAGCTATTATACAGAGCAATTAAGGCTGATAAGTTAAGCTCGGTCATCTTCTATGGGCCACCGGGAACTGGCAAGACCACACTTGCAAAGGTTATTGCTAATACTTCTGATTCTGAATTCCGCCAGATTAATGCGACGGTTGCGGGTAAGAAAGACATGGAGGAAGTAGTGAACGCAGCTAAGGATAGTCTCGGTATGTATGGAAAACGTACAATTTTGTTTGTGGATGAGATTCACAGATTTAATAAAGGACAGCAGGATTATTTGCTGCCATTTGTCGAAGATGGTACAATTATTTTAATAGGTGCTACAACAGAGAATCCATATTTTGAAGTAAATAGTGCACTTATATCGAGGTCTACCATATTTGAATTAAAGGAATTAGATAAAGAGGATATAAAGATTCTTATTAACAGGGCAATATCTGATGAAGTTAAGGGAATGGGGGCTTATGGTGCAAAAATGAGTGAAGATGCCATTGATTTTCTTGCAGATATTGCCAATGGAGATGCAAGAACAGCCTTGAATGCAGTAGAATTAGCAGTTCTTACAACGGACAGAAGGGCGGATGGAGTTATTCATATCGATATTGATACCATAGAGGAATGTGTACAGCAGAGAAATCCTCGTTATGATAAGTCAGGGGATAATCATTATGATACGATATCAGCATTTATAAAGAGCATGAGAGGCTCTGACCCCGATGCTGCCATATATTATCTGGCGAGAATGTTAAATGCAGGAGAAAGTGTTACTTTTATTGCGAGAAGAATTATGATATGTGCAGCAGAGGATGTAGGTCTTGCAGACCCACAGGCACTAGTCGTTGCTGTATCGGCAGCAGAAGCAGTGCATCAGTTAGGAATGCCGGAGGCAAGGATACCTTTAGCAGAGGCAGTCTTATATATTGCAAATGCACCTAAGGGAAATGCTGCATATATGGCAATTGACAAAGCCCTTGATTTTGTAAAAAGAGAGCCTGCATATCAGATACCGGCATATTTAAAAGATGCACATTACGGTGGAGCGAAAGAATTAGGTCATGGGATTGGCTACAAATACCCTCACGATTACGAGGGACATTATGTGGAACAACAGTATTTACCAGACGAGATAAAAGACGTTAAATTCTTCGAAGCAGACTAGACATTCAGAGATATTAATTCTACAATGCATACTAGTAATAGAACGACATTTGTGATAAAATTCAGATAAGAATTTTGACAGATATACAGAAAGAGGTATTTTTTTGAAAGAACTAATTGGGAAGTTATCAAGAGGCATAATTGAATATAATCTTCCGGAGGTTGAAGTATCGGTTACAGATATTGATAAATCAATAGAAGCAGGAGAACTATACCATGGCTCATTTGAGATTTTTAGTAAAGATGACAATGAACTAAAAGGGATAGTTTATTCTACGTGCGAGAAATTCAAGATAATTAATGACCAGTTTGTTGGCAGAAATAATAAGATAGAGTATGTAATAGATGGCAAAAATAGTGAAATCGGGGATGTTATAAAAGGCCGTGTGAATATCGTAAGCAATGGTGGAGAACTTTTTATACCATATACTATTGCTGTTAAGGAAGAGAGTATTCCATCTTCCATAGGCGATATATCGAATCTGTTTCATTTCATTAACCTTGTTAAGCAGGAATATGACGAGGGACTTAAGATGTTTCTGTCGAAAGATTTCGAGAGAATTATTCTTAAAGATAATGTGGCTGATAAGAGCCTTTATAATGGACTTATCAACAGTTATAGTAAAAAGCGTGCTTTAGAGGAATTTATGCTTGCTATTAATAAGAAGCAGGAAGTAAAGATAGAGCTTTCAGATACATTAAGAGAGTATGATATGTTAGAAGAATCATATGGAGATATTCTTACTCTTACCAGAAATACATGGGGATACATAGATATTAAGGTAGATGTGGACGGAGATTTTATAACGGAATATAAGAAGAATATTACTGAAGATGATTTTGCGGGAAATAATTATGAATTCAGATATCTTATAGATATTTCCAAATTGCATAGTGGAATGAATTATGGAAAAATCAAATTTTATACGATGAACCAGTGTTTAGAATGTGAGATTTCTATTGATAATACAGGAGAAATAGATTCGGCAAATCATGAGATTAAGAAGTGTATTGCAAGCCTTAATGAACAATATCTTAATTTCAGAATGAGAAAGAGCAGTATTGATACATGGGCAGAGAATTCGAATGTTTTAATTGAGAGAGCCAGAGGTTTCAGAGATGATATGCCATTTTTAAAACTTCTACAGGCACAGATGTATATTTCGAGAAGAAGAGATGAAGAAGCAAAATGGCTTATAGACAGTGTAGCAGAGGAGATATTAGATAAGAAAGAGGAAAACGTAGTATTATATTGCTACTATCTCTATGTAAGAACTTTGCAGAAGAGAAAGTTAGAGCAGACAATTATTGCTACGGATATTATTAGAAAATACTATGAAAATGGATACGATAAATGGCAGCTGCTATGGATACTTCTATATATTGATACATCATTTGAGAATAATAAAAGTCTTAAATTAACAAGAATTAAAGAACAGTATAAGATAGGCTGCAGAAGTACGCTTATGTACTATGAGGCATTGTATGTATTAAACAAACAGCCGGCATTGTTAAGAGTTATTAATTCATTTGAGTTACAGGTGCTTAATTTCGGAAGTAAATATGATGCGATAGATTTAAGACTTGCAGTCCAGATATCTGAACTTGCAATGCTTGAGAAGAATTTCAGACCTCTTTTGTTCAATATTCTTGTTAAACTCTATGATAAATTTGAGAATAAAATAATCTTAACTGCAATTATAAGTCTGTTAATCAGAGGTAATAAGACAGATGAGAAGTATTTCAAATGGTATGCTAAGGGTGTAACTGCTGATATACAGGTCACAAGATTGTATGAATATTATGTATACTCGATGCCAGAGGATTATGATGGTATAGTTCCTAATACTGTGCTTATGTACTATGTATACAATGGTAACCAGCTTATGAACAGAGAAGCATTTTTCTATGGTCTGATTATAAGAAATAAGGATAAGCAGCCAAATGTATACAAGAATTATAGAAGAAATATGGAGCATTTTGCATTAGATAAATTGCGAAATGGAGAAATAGACAGATTTATTTCTGTAGTATATGCAGATGTACTTACAGAAGAGATGATTACTGAGGAGAATGAGAAGAATCTTGTGAAAATTCTTAACACATGGAAG
Source organism: Eubacteriaceae bacterium (assembly GCA_902362455.1). Classification (GTDB taxonomy): domain Bacteria; phylum Bacillota; class Clostridia; order Lachnospirales; family Lachnospiraceae; genus Bovifimicola; species Bovifimicola ammoniilytica. The sequence goes on along the minus strand of CABIWJ010000003.1, from coordinate 262,601 downwards.
CTTGAATGTGACAATGATAGAATTAAGGAAGTTATTGTCAGACATAAAGAGATTGTGAATGAGCAGACATTTGTTATTAATAAAGGAATTGCATATATAAATATTTATACGGATGACGCAGTTGTGTTATTAAAGGATATTAATGGAAATATTTATCATAACACAATTAATTATACATTGACAAAATTATATGATGATAAAGGATTAAATAAGATTGCATTAGAAAGAAATCCGGAAAATATTTATCTGATGGCGAAAGAATGTGAGCAGACACTAAAATATCATAAGAGTATTCCATCAGGTGTAAGTCTCTTTAAAGAAGTTATGATAAGTGATGATTTTGAAGAAGTTTACAAAGATTATATCATACAGGACATTATAGAATATTATTCTAATAATTATGATGGCGAAGAATTAGATGAATATCTAATGAGCATAGACGTAAGCAGACTTAAGAGAAAGTCAAGAGTGAGTGTTATAGAACTTATGATTATGCGTGGCTTATATGAGTATGCGGAAAAATATCTTATAGAATATGGTTATAGCGATATAGACCCACGTAAGATACTTAAATATTGCTCAAGGAGACTTAAGGAAGATAAGGAGATAGAAGAAGATAAGCAATTATTAGAATATTGTAATTATGCATTTTCTAAGGGAAAATACAATGAAATTATTTTAGATTATCTGTGCAGATATTATTATGGAACGACTAAGGAAATGATGGAGATATGGCGTGTCTCTAAGGAATTTGAATTTGAAAGCAGGGACTTAGAGGAAAGACTTATTGCACAGATGTTATTTTCAAGGACATTTATTTCAAGTGTGGTTACAATCTATGATTCTTATTATAAAAAAGGTGCAAGCGAAGTAATAAGATATGCATATTTATTCTTTATGTCGCACGAATATTTCATCAGGGAGAATCCAGTAGATGATATGTTTTTCAAACACTTAGGTGATGAGCTGGTATTTGACAAAAATATTATGGATATATGCAAATGTGCATACCTTAAATACCAGTCTGATAAGAAGACTATTTCTGATACTAATAAGGAAATATGCATGGATTGTATGAAATATTTAGATAAGAAGACTATAATATTTGATTTCTATAAACAGTTCACTAAATGGTTTGCAGTGCCGGACAGAATACTAGATAAGACAACGATAGTATACAGAGCAGAGCCACAGGATAAGGTTCTTATTAGTTATTATCTTGAAACAGGTAATAATGAGGAGAAAGAGTACACGACTGAAGAGATGAAGTGTTGCTTTACGGGAATGTATACAAAGTCTTTTACGTTATTCTATGGAGAAAAGTTAAATTATTATATAACAGAGATTTCAGATGGTGAAAGCCGCGTGACAGAGAGTAAAGACCACCAGCTTGATGACAGAAATGTTGAGGCAAGTCAGTCAAGATATGGAATGTTAAATGATATACTTATGTGTATGGAGATGAAACAAGAGGGAATGATAAGCGAACTTGCCGGAAAATATTATGTAAATAATGAACTTGTGAAGCATTTGTTCAGGTAGCACAGATGTCTTTTGATGTTAAAATATGGAGGAACTAAGTTGAGTACAAAGACAGCGAACAACTTAATATCCGTTTCGATAGATTTGTGTAGAGATTACACGCAGATTGCGTATTGTATGGGAAATATGGCAGAGCCGGATTCAGTAAGTACAATTGCAGGCGAACAGAAATATCTTATTCCAACGGAAATAGGAAAATTAAATAATAGTGATGAATGGTGCATAGGTGATGATGCATTGCTTAGGGAAAAGAATGGCGAGGCTATATTAGCTGATGATATCCTTAAGACAATTTTATCTGAGAAAAGTATAGTTGTAAGTAACAATACTTATACGGGATATGAGATATTAAAGCATTTCTTCGAGGGATTGTTTAAAATACTTAAAAGCAATTATCACATTGTGCAGCCTGATTATATATCTGTAACAGTTGAATATCCGGACCGTATTCTTGTTAACCTTATTAGAAATGTTTTAAATGATATGGGCTATGACAGGGAACACGTAAAAATTATCGGTCATTCAGAAAGCATTATATATTATATGATTTCACAGAAAAAGGAAATATGGGTAAATGATGTGCTGATATTTGATTTTACAAAGCATCAGTTTCTGGTAAGATTACTCACAACTGTAAGAGCAAGAGTACCACAGCCGATTGTAGTCGAAGAGATGGATATGACACAGAAGTTCAAAGTGAGTGATTTACAGACTGAACAGGGCAGACTAGAAATGGATACGAAATTCTTAGAGCTTCTTAAGAAGTTATGTAGTAAACATATTGTGTCAGCAGTATTCCTGACAGGTGTCGGCTTCTATGAGAAATGGATGGAAGATTCGATAAGGTTCTTATGCAGTAAACGAAGAGTATTCCAGGGATATAACCTGTTTGTTAAGGGTGCAGGCTACGCTAATCTTAGTCAGATTGGTATAGGTAATGCTGACAGTTATCAGTTTGTATGTTCGGGAAGAACATTAGTTAATATCGAAGTAGAAGTCGAAAAAGATGACAAGAATATACCAGTCATATTGTCAAAAGCAGGAACCAACTGGTACGAAGCAGGCGCAAGAGCAGAGGGAATATTAGATGATTCTAAAGAATTAAGACTTAAAATAGTATCTTCACTTAGCAAGAGTGAGAAAGAAATAGTGATAGATTTACGAGGCTTTCCACCACGCCCTAATAAGACAACACGAATTGAGATTGTGTTAGCTTATAGGAATGACAGACAATGCATAGTGGTGGTGAAAGATTTAGGCTTTGGTGATTTCTTTAAGTCAAGCGAAGAAATGGTGAAAAGGGTAATTGATATAGAAGATTATCTGTAAGAAATGGAGAAGTGTATGAGTGGATTGATTTTATGCAGTAGAAAAGCAGATGTTCCATACAGGATAGCCGATGCAGACTTAAATATATATTCTATTGAAGAATTTGCATACTATCTGTACAATAACGCATATTTTGTAGATGATGGTTTCTTTAATGAGGGACTTTGCGATTATATTGAAAACAATCTTAATCTGCCAAAGGTTGCACAAAAGCTTATGTATGCAATGGGACAGAGAATGAATTTCGCAGAGCTTGTTATGATAATTATAAAATCTTCCCGTTATTACAGCGAAACAGAAATCAAAGCATTTGAAAAGGAATTAAAGACTATCAGTTCAAAAGGAATGTTAGAGCGAATGAAAACAAGAGCTGATATGCTTTTTGAAAATGGCAAGCTTGGAAGTGCGTTAAAGACATATGAAAATATTCTGAATAACAATATATATAAAAGAGAAAGCAATGAATTCTATGCAGGGGTATACTTAGGAATTGGTAAAATAGAGGGCAGAATGTTTTATTTAAAAGAAGCATTAGAAAAATTCAAACATTCGTACGAATTAAAATCATCTGATGAAGCCTTAAAGGAGATTATTAATGTCAAATTTGCGATGAAATATTCAGGCATTAAGGAGGACATTGATTTTACTAAAGAGAATGAGATTAATTCTGAACTGGTTCTTAAATGCAGTGAAGAGGTTAAGGATATCTGGGAACAGATTAACAATGGAACTGAATATGAGAATTTATCTCAGACATTTATATATGATGGCAGACATAACCTTGATGATTATTATGTGAATGTTCAGGAAGTTCTTGATGAGTGGAAGAATGATTATAGAAGTAATATAGGTTAGGAGACACTATAGAGATGAGATTGTTCAGAAGAAATAAAACGGAAGAAACGGATTATCTTGACGAATTAGAGATAACAAGTGAAGATAACGAGGCAGTTTATATTAAACCCGAGCCTATGCAGGCGGAGACATTAGAACAGAAGAAGCAGACAATAGAGAATTGTTGTGACAGAATAATGGGTGCTAATTCAAGAATTGCAGAGTTAAAGGTTGAGTATCAGACAGTAAATTCTTATCTTACTGATATACAGATAATAGAAGAGTTACCTGATACACAGGAAGAAAGATTGAAAAACATTGCGAAAAAAATTGTGGTATTAGATAAGGATAGAAGAGACTTTGGACGTTCTATGGCAAAATTATCTGAAAAGCAGTTCAGTCATATGAAAGAATGTGAAGATGATATAAAAGACATTTTAAAGCAGATGTCAGAAGATGAAAGTTATTGCCAGACAGTCAAGACGGATATGAAATATTTAGAGGGTGAAAAAGCCGGATTAAAGATGGAGATACAGGAATACAAGAACAGACTTTATCTTATAAATGGTGCCTCAAAGATAGGAATAATAGCATTTGCAGTGTTGTTCTTATTATTTCTTATAGTCAATTATGCATTTAATAAAGATACCAGCCTGTTAATATATTTGCTGATTGGAATCACAGCCATATTTGCAGCCGGAATATTTTACCTCCATAATCAGACAATAAATGAACTTAGATTAAGTGAGATAAAATATAACAGGGCAATCGGATTGCTTAATAAAATCAAGTTAAAATATGTAAATATTGCGGGACGACTTACATATTCATACGAAAAACATGGTGTAAAAAGTGCCTATCAATTAAATAAAATATGGGGTGCATATTTGACACTAAAAAAAGAACACGAAGTCTATAATAAGGCATCGAGCAGACTGGCTGATGCGGAAGATGAATTAGTGCAGTTATTAAAAAATATGAATGTCAAAGACCAGAATGTATGGATAAGTCAGGCATATGCAATTATTAATCCAAGTGATATGAATGAAATAAAGAATCATTTGATGAATAGAAGAAACAGTCTCAAAAAATCGCTGGATTATAATACAGAAGTTATAGGCAATGCAAGAGAAGAGGTTAAAAATATAATTATGAATGATAAAGAGAACAGCACTGAATTAATGGGAATACTTGATGCCTACGAAGAAAAACTCTAATAAACGCTGATTTTTTTATAAACCTGTTGCACATACAGATATATTTAATAATCATATGTACAGGCGATTTGATATATAAATATTGGAACAACTTGTGGGAATTGCGTAAATTTGTCAGGTATCATTTTTCGGCTCGGATTTTGTGTACATTCACCAGACAGACAATTAAGCCAAGGTGTCCGTCTATGACACACACTTTCATAATTCCTTTATCTGGTGTGAGTAAATGCCGTCATCAGCAAAGTTTATTACGGTGCAGCCAATCAAACGCGCTTCGCTTGAACGGTGATTAACTGCACCGACCTTTTGCTTCTGACGGCATATAACTCACACACACGATACGTCATAAATCAAGTGTGTGGCATAGACGGACTTTTTGGTTTAAATGTTCTGGATGTTGAATGAACATAAATAATCAAAAGAGCCGGAAAATGATACCGCCAAATTAGCAATTCATACAAACGTTTCAATATTTATATATGCAAATGCCTGTACAAAGATGATTTTCTCCAATCTGTATGTGCAATATCGGTTTATAAAAATTAGCGTTTATTAGAGGTTTTATCTTGACAAATATTTTTAAAACCTTTATCATTAAAAAAGTTAATATTATAAATGCAGTGATAAAGAGGAGTAAAAGGTTAACCCTTAAAGAGAAAGTAATTCGCAGGCTGAAAGATTACTAAGGCAGTGACCTTTGAAGGTAGCTTTTAAGCAGTATGGCTGAACATTTTATAGAAGATTAGAATAAGCAGATGTTTGATTTGTAATAGCAAAGAGCATCAGCATATTTTATATAATCAGTAGGTCATAACGGAACCGTCCACGTTATAGGATAAGATGAGACACGATGATAGTCGTAAATAAAGGTGGTACCGCGTGATATACGCCCTTTTTGGAATGTAGCTGATATGTTTCAAAGAGGGCGTTTTTACTTATTAGGAAATATTATTAAAATAACATTAGAAAGGAAGTCAATAATGGCAAAAGAATTAGAGAAGAATTATAATCCTGCTGATATTGAGCAGAGACTTTATGACAAATGGACAAATAAGAAATATTTTCATGCAGAGGTAGACAGAAGTAAGAAACCATTTACTATCGTTATGCCACCTCCAAATATTACAGGACAGCTCCATATGGGACATGCATTAGATAATACAATTCAGGATATCTTAATCAGAACAAAGAGAATGCAGGGATATGAAGCATTATGGGTACCAGGAACTGACCACGCCTCAATTGCAACAGAAGCTAAAATTGTTGAAAAAATGCGTGAAGAGGGCATAACTAAGGAAGAAATCGGAAGAGATAAGTTCTTAGAAAGAGCCTGGGAATGGAAGAAACAGTATGGCGGAAGAATTGTTGCACAGTTAAAGAAGATAGGTTCTTCATGTGACTGGGACAGAGAAAGATTTACAATGGATGATGGTTGTAACAAGGCTGTAAAAGAAGTATTTGTAAATCTCTATAATAAAGGACTTATTTATAGAGGAGAAAGAATTATCAACTGGTGTCCTCATTGTCTTACATCTATTTCAGATGCAGAGGTTGAATATGAGGATCAGGCAGGACATTTCTGGCATTTAAGATATCCATTTAAAGATGGTTCAGGATATCTTGAACTCGCAACAACCAGACCTGAGACATTATTAGGTGATACAGCAGTAGCAGTTAACCCTGATGATGAAAGATATAAAGACGCAGTTGGCAAAACCTTAATTCTTCCATTAGTAGGAAGAGAGATTCCGGTTGTAGCAGATGATTATGTTGGTATAGATTTTGGTACGGGTGTAGTTAAGATTACTCCGGCACATGACCCTAACGATTTCGAGGTTGGTTTAAGACATAATCTTCCAGTATTAAATGTAATGACTGAAGATGCAAAGATTGTTGACGAATATCCTAAATATGCAGGAATGGATAGATACGAGGCAAGAAAGGCTATCGTAGCAGACCTAGAGGCAGGTGGATATTTAGTTAAAGTAGAAGACCATGAGCATAACGTTGGTACATGTTACCGCTGCCATACTACAGTTGAACCAAGAGTTTCAAAACAGTGGTTTGTAAGTATGAAAGAGCTTGCTAAACCTGCAATTGAAGCCGTTAAAAATGGTGATACCAAGTTCGTTCCTCCTCATTTTGATAAGACATATTATCATTGGTTAGAGGGAATTCGTGACTGGTGTATTTCAAGACAGTTATGGTGGGGACACAGAATTCCAGCATTTTACTGTGACGACTGTGGCGAAATGGTGGTAAGTAAAGAAAATGAAGTATGTTGTCCAAAATGTGGTAAGAAGATGCGCCAGGACCCTGATACACTTGATACATGGTTCAGTTCAGCATTATGGCCATTCTCAACACTTGGCTGGCCAGATAAGACAGAAGAGTTAGATTATTTCTATCCAACAAGTGTACTTGTAACAGGATATGATATCATTTTCTTCTGGGTAATCAGAATGATGTTTTCAGGACTTGAACATACAGGAAAGGTACCATTTAACACTGTTTTAATCCATGGACTTGTAAGAGATTCACAGGGTCGTAAGATGAGTAAATCTCTTGGAAATGGTATTGACCCACTTGAAGTTATAGATAAATACGGTGCTGATGCATTGAGATTTACACTTATTACGGGAAATGCACCTGGTAACGATATGCGTTTCTATTATGAAAGAGTTGAAGCAAGCAGAAACTTTGCTAATAAAGTATGGAATGCATCAAGATTCATAATGATGAATATGCCTGAAGGTGGTATTAAGGAAGTTCCTGTAAGCACACTTACAGATGCTGATAAATGGATATTATCAAAGGCAAATAAACTTATTAAAGATGTGACAGAAAATATCGATAAATACGAATTAGGAGTTGCTGCAGATAAGCTTTATAACTTTATCTGGGAAGAGTTCTGTGACTGGTATATTGAAATGGTTAAACCAAGATTATACAGTGAAGACAACACAACAAAAGATGCGGCACTTTACACCCTTAAGTCAGTTCTTGAAACATCACTTAAGCTACTTCATCCATATATGCCATTCGTTACAGAAGAGATTTATTGTACATTAAATGAAGATGCGGAATCACTTATGGTAACAAAATGGCCTGAATATAAGGACGAATTTAATTTCGAGAAAGAAGAAGAGGATGTTGAATTAATCAAACAGGCTGTTTACAATATCAGAAATGTAAGAGCAGGAATGAATGTTCCACCATCTAAGAAAGCACAGGTATATGTTGTAACAGAAAGCAATAAGGTTGCAGGTATATTTGAAGAGGGCAGAGTGTTCTTCCAGACTTTAGCATATGCAAGCGAGGTTATTATACAGACAGATAAGAATGGAATCGGTGAAGATGCGGTATCAACAGTTATACCTGAAGCTACAATCTATATGCCATTCGCTGAATTAGTAGATATTGAAAAAGAAATAGAAAGACTTAAGAAAGAAGAAGAGAAGCTTTCTAAAGAACTTGCACGTTCTAATGGAATGCTTTCTAATGAGAAATTCGTAAGCAAAGCACCTGCTGCTAAGATTGAAGAAGAGAAAGCAAAGCAGGCTAAATATATGCAGATGATGGAACAGGTTAAGACACAACTTGCTCATCTTATGAAATAAGGATAATTTGTTTTTAGCTGTATGGAAAATCAAATTTTGTATGTGATTTTTCATACAGCTATTTATTTGAGCGGGTATGGTAATAGATTTTTTTTAATGAGTTTGATGCATTTGGTGAGAAAAATCTAAAAACAGATTAGGCTAATTAGCTAATTGTCGAAATTACGTGATAACATTTGCTTGCAAAATCATAAAATAATTCCTATAATCGTTGTTAAACAATTGAATGGAGATAAACCACTCAGAAATGAGGATTAGTATGAAATACGAAGATGTTGTAGAATACATAGATAATATTCCGAAGTTCACAAGTAAGAATTCTCTTGAACATACAAGAAGATTCCTAGAGGAGTTAGGAATAAAACAAGACGAGAGTAACAAGATGAAGATTATACATGTTGCAGGTACTAACGGAAAAGGTACAGTATGTGCAATATTATCTAATGTACTTGTCAATTGTGGGAAGAAAACAGGACTTTTTATTTCGCCACACCTTGTACATATTAATGAAAGAATACGAATAAATAACAAAGAAATAAGTGATGAAGAGTTTGTACAGGCATTCAATGAGGTAAAAAATGTCGTGGATAAGATGAAACAAGAGGATTATCCACATCCATCATATTTTGAATTCTTATTTCTTATGGCAATGTGGAATTTTAATAAAGAAGCTGTGGAATACATAGTCTTAGAGACGGGACTTGGCGGACGACTTGATGCAACTAATTCTATGCTGTCACCATATCTTACAGTTATTACTTCAATCGGAATGGACCATATGGAATATTTGGGTGACACGATAGAGAAGATTGCTGTGGAGAAAGCGGGAATTATTAAAAAATATGTTCCCGTAATATATTGGGGAGCAGATGAGAGAGTATCAGATGTGATTAGTGATGTTGCAGAAAAAATGCAGGCGAAAACAGTAAAAGTTCTTGTAGATAATTATAAAATAATCAAAAAAACGAATAAAAGTGTTGATTTTTCAATAGTTAGTGAGTATTATTTAAATGATATATTCTCAGTTCCTTTTATATCTGAGTATCAGGTACAGAATGCGGCTGTCGCTATTAAGACAATTGAGTGTATGCCGGAGATAAGGAATATGAAAGATTTAGTTAAGTCAGGAATTGCAAATGTACACTGGGAGGGCAGAATGGAAATGATTATGCCGGGTATCATATTAGATGGTGCGCATAATGGCCCGGGGATAGATGAGTTCATAAAAACATTTAATGAATATGAATGTACCGGTGATAAGAACATTTTGTTTTCAGTAGTTAAGGATAAAGATTATGAATATATGGTTTCTAAGCTATCAGAAACTGAAGTAAAGAATGTATATATAACACGAATAGATTCGGACAGAGGCTTAGAGACAGATAAAATCTATGAAGATTTCAGAAAATACGGTTGTGAGGCGAACATTTCAGTAAATGAAGATGTAAGTCAGGCATTCCGGCAGGCTGTAGATGCGAAAAAAGAAGAAGATGTGCTTTTCTGCGTAGGCTCACTATATTTAGTTGGCGAGATTAAAAAAAGCCTGCAGAATTAAAGTTAATTCGCCGGATTAAGACATATGCATACCAAAAAATTAACATGATAAAAATAATTTGCAGAATTAATAGTATTTGCAGATAGATTTAAGATATACAGATAATATTTATTTAGAAAGAAAGGGTAATCCTATGATTAATTATGATGAAGAAATAAAGAAATTCAGTCCAAGTCTTGAAGTAGATGAGACAGAAGATGCAATATACAATAGTAATATCAAAGATATAACAGATGTTGTGCTTGAAATGTTAAAAGAAATGAAGAATAATGACTAAAATATCTGCAGAATGGAGATTAAAATTAAGATGAGATGCTATAGATGTAACAGCGTACTTTCAAGTAACGATTTCTGTAACAGTTGTGGAGCAGATGTGGCTGTATATAAGAAGATTGTAAGATTGTCAAATGCATATTATAATATGGGACTTGCAAAAGCCCAGATTAGAGACTTGACAGGTGCATGTGAGTTACTTAGAAGAAGTGTAAGACTTGATAAGAAGAATACAAATGCAAGAAATTTATTAGGACTGGTATATTTCGAAATGGGAGAGGCAGTACAGGCTTTTTCGGAATGGATTATAAGTAAGAATTTCCAGCCGGATAAGAATATTGCAGATGATTACATAAAGAGATTACAGTCTAATCCTGTGAGATTAGATACAATCAACCAGACAATTAAGAAATACAATTATGCTTTAAATTATGCTAAGCAGGGAAGCGATGATTTAGCTGTAATCCAGCTTAAGAAAGTATTAAATACTAATCCTAACCTGATTAAGGGGCATTTATTACTTGCATTATTGTATATGAAGAAAGGCGATTATGATAGAGCCAGAAAGCCTATTATGAAAGCCTTAAAGATTGATACAAATAATCCGTTAGCTAAAAAATATCTGAAAGAGATAAATATTGAAACAGATACCAAGAGAATTGATATCGGTAAAGAAATCAAGAAAGATAAAATACGTGATTATGATAAGGAACAGACCGAAAAGGAATTACGAAATGGATATGATGTGATTATACCTAAAAGACGTAGTGTATACAGGGAATCTAATTCAGGAATGATTACAGTTATTAACGTTGTAATAGGTCTGATTATCGGTGTTGCAATGACATTTTTCTTATTAGTTCCTACTAAGGAGAAAACTCTTAAAGATAGTCATAATAAAGAAGTATTAAAGTTAAATTCTCAGATAGAAACACTTAATAATGGTAAGAAAGAGTTAGAGAGTAAGATAGCATCATTAGAGGGTGAAAAGACAGATTTATCAGGACAGCTTGATTCTAAAGGAAATGAAAACACACAGATTCTTGCAGATTATGATAACCTTATAACTGCAATTAATTATTTTAATACCAAAGACTATATTAATTGTGCAGATTCATTACAGAAGATAACTAATAATGCGCGTTCCGAGACATTTACCACATTATACAATTCGATTCAGCCAGAAGTATATAATCAGGCAGCAGCTAATTATTATAATAATGGCAGAAATGAGTTAGCTTCAGCTAATACATTAGAGGCTTATGATAAGGCAATAGAAGATTTAACAAAATGCTTCTTATATAATTTTACTTCTATTGATTATGTTTCAGCAGCAGACAAGCTTGGTGAGGCATATGAGAAGCAGTATACGTTAGCATTAGGTCAGGATGTAGCAGCGGCAGCAGGCTACAAGGAAAGAGCACTTAAGAATTTATCAAGTCTTATTAATGACACCTTTGCTAAGACAGAGGGACTTGATGCGAAAGCAACTGAGAATGTACAGGCAAGAATTGTAGCCATTACTGATAAATAATCATAATCCATATAATATAATGGAATTTAAAGTACACAAGAAGGATAGCTTATGAAGAGTTGTCCTTCTTTTTATTTAGAAAAATGCACAAAATTTTAATCAAATATCAGAGATTTTGTGGAAACCATATAGAATTAGGAAATTAAAAGAAAGATAAAACAAATGCTTAATTTATGACAAACTAATCTATATTGAAAATATTTTATCGGGAGGGAGAAAGAAATGAGATATAAAGAAGAATTAATTAATCAGGAATATGATGAAAGTGAGTACGAAATTGATTTGAAAACGCTGATAATCCACGTTAATGGAGAATTAGATCATCATAATGCGGTTGCGATAAGGAAAATGGCGGACAAGAAAATATATGATAATGGTATCAGAAACATTTTATTTGATTTTGATAAAACAGAATTTATGGATAGCTCTGGTATAGGTGTTATTATGGGGCGTTATAAAATGGTACATAGTCTTGGGGGAAAGGTAGCTGTGATAAATGTAGGGAGAAATGTTGAGAAGATATTGTTATTTTCAGGACTTAATAAAATTATAAAAAAGTATGATTCTATGGAAAATGCCATAGCTGATTTGAATGGAGGAGAAGATTAATGATAATGGAAAATATTGACAAAATAAATGGGAAAAATATTAATTATAACAGAATGTGTGTTGAATTCAGCAGCAAATCAGAAAACGAATCATTTGCAAGGATAGTTGCAGCGGCATTTGTTACAAGGCTAGACCCGACCTTAGAAGAGATAGAGGATATAAAGACAGCAGTATCAGAGGCTGTTACTAATTCGATTATTCATGGTTATGGTACAGATGAAGGTATTATAGAGATGGAATGTGTGTTAAAAGGAAGAGAAGTTACTATCAAGATTAAAGATAAAGGCGTGGGAATAGCTAATGTTGAACAGGCTATGCAGCCACTATATACAAGTAAACCTGAAGAAGAGCGTTCAGGAATGGGATTTTCATTTATGGAAATATTTATGGATAGTTTAGAAGTAGATTCAGCACCTGGCAATGGAACTACGGTTTTAATGAAGAAAAATCTGAGAAAACCGGATTAGGTGGTGTCCTATGGAGAATAAAACACTGATTGAAATGGCACATAAAGGTGATAAAAGAGCCAGAGATATATTGGTTCAGGAAAACATAGGATTAGTGTGGAGCATTGTCAAAAGATTTGGCAACAGAGGTTTTGAGTTAGAAGATTTGTTTCAGATTGGCTGTATCGGATTGATTAAAGCAGTTGATAAATTCGACAATTCATTTGAAGTGCAGTTTTCGACATATGCAGTTCCGTTGATTATGGGTGAAATTAAAAGGTTTATAAGAGATGATGGATTGGTTAAGATTTCGAGAACAATTAAGGAGAATAATTGGAAGATTAAGAGAGCATCACAGGAGTTAGCCCAGAGATTAGGAAGAGAAGCCACGATTGAAGAGATTTCTAAAGAGACAGGTCTTAATACCGAGGATATTGTTCAGGCGATGGAGGCTATAAGTGATGTGGAAAGTATATATAAGTCAGTATATCAGAATGATGGAAGTGAGATATATTTAATCGATAGAATTAAGGCTTTAGAAAGCAGCGGAGAAAGTGTAGATAGAATTATAAACAACATGGTTGTGGAGCAGGTACTTAATGAGCTTGATGAAATTGAGCGTAATATTATTATAATGAGATATTTTCAGGATAAAACACAGTCAGAAATAGCTAAAAAATTGGGAATAAGCCAGGTTCAGGTTTCGCGAATGGAGAAAAAGATATTATTTAATCTGAAAAAGAAAATTTTAGCATAGAGTTTTGTTAAAATTAGACAAATTAGCATAAAAAACGTCAAAAAGACTAGAGATTTTGTATATATTATTGTATAATAGATGCATACTGATAAAAAGGCAGGTGTGCGGAAGATGGAAGAAATGAATAAAGGCACTACAGATATAGAAGGTGTAGATAATAGCGCCAATAATATAGAGGTTTTGGAGCAAATGGAAGATGATGAGCTTAATCCTGCGGATAATAAGAGAACATCAAAAAATAAGATAAAAGAACCAAAGCCTAAAAAGGAAAAGAAAGTAAGAGAACCGAAGGAGAAGAAGGCAAAAGAGCCAAGACTCCCAAAGGAGAAAAAAGTAAAAGAGCCGAAGATTCTAAAGGAGAAGAAGGCGAAAGAACCAAGACTCCCAAAGGAGAAAAAAGTAAAAGAGCCGAAGATTCTAAATGAGAAGAAGGTAAAAGAACCTAAAGTTCCTAGGGAGAAAAATGTTAGGAATAGTAATAAGAATACAGATAAAGTGGCTGGATTAGAGGAAATAAAGAAAATATCGAGATTAAGAGGAATACAGAGTAAGTTGATAGGAGCGTTTTTATTACCTGTCTGTTTGTTCATTATTGTCGGCATTATTATTTATTCTAAGTCAGAGCAGGGACTTAAAGATAATGCTGAATCATTAACATATACTAGTGTTGATATGTTAAAGGAGTATTTCGAATTAGGATTTGAAAGTATTGAATTGACATCTACACGTATTTCAGTAAATAGTGCAATTAGTTCACATTTCGGTGGAATGTATGATTCAAATTACGAAATTGAAGCAAAAGGTGCGGTAGTAAATGAGGCTGTAGCTGATAAATATATCCAGAGTATTATTGCATTTAGTAAAAATCAGAAGAATTCAATATCTAATACGGGTGTTGTGAAGAAGAAGGATTTATACAATGCATTTGTTAATTCAGAAACAGGTAAATATGTAGAAGCCAATATGGAGAATAATATGTGTTGGATCAGCAGTCACCCTGAAATTGATGAATTGATGAATTACAGTCAGGATGATTACGCACTTGCACTTGTAAAGAAGATTAATGACAGCAATAATAAACCAGTTGGTTATATGATAATTGATGTTAAGAAATCATTTATCCAGGATATATTAGACAATGCTAAAGTTGGTGATAAGAGTATTAAAGGTTTTATCACAAGCGATGGAAATGAAGTCATAAGTGGTAAAGAAAGTTTTACATTCAGCGATAAGAGCTTCTTTAAGAAGATTAAAGAAAAGGAAAAAGGCGGATATACATATGTCAAATATAAAGGTGAGTCATATTTATTCTTATATGACAAAGTAGCAACCGGTGATGGCTATGTTTGTGCAATGGTTCCTAAGAATGTAATTATTGAAAAGGCAAATGATATAAAGATATATACAATTGTTACAATAATTGCATGCTGTATAATAGCTGTAATTGTTGGTTCACTTCTTGCTATGGGAATAGCTAAAGCAATAAATAAGATTAATGCTGTAATGAAACAGACAGCCGAGGGTGATCTGACAGGAACAATCACTATGAAGCGTAAAGATGAATTCCATCTGTTGTCAGGGAACATCGGTAATATGATTAAGAGTATTAAACATCTTATCATCAAGATGACAAAAGTGAGTGAGCAGGTTCAGCAATCAGCAGGTCAGGTTAGTGACAATTCAGAAGTACTTTATAATGCCACAAAGGACATTACTGAATCCATAGGTTATATTGAAGCTGGATTAATACAACAGTCAGAAGATACAGAGAATTGTTTGCATCAGATGTCAGATTTGGCAGATAAGATTTCAGTTGTATACGAAAATACTAATGAAATAGAGAGAATAGCCAGTCAGACACAGGATACCGTAGATGATGGAATGGTTATTGTATCAGAGTTAGGCAACAGGGTTCAGGATACAACGAAGATAACAAAAGATATTATTAATGATATTAATGAATTAGAGAGAGAATCTAAAGCGATTAATACAATTATTGCAGCAATTAATGAGATTGCAGATGAAACCAATCTTCTTTCTCTTAATGCAAGTATTGAAGCAGCAAGGGCAGGTGAAGCAGGCAGAGGATTTGCAGTTGTATCAGATGAGATAAGAAAACTTGCTGAGCAGTCAAGTGAAGCAGGTAGACAGATTGGTGAAATCGTAAGCAGAATACAGGAAAGAATGGGCAAAACCATTGAGACAGCCAGAAAGGCAGATGATATTGTATCTTATCAGGCTGAAGCTCTTGGAACTACAGTTAATGTATTCCAGGATATAAAAGGTCATGTAACAACACTTGCTCATGATTTGGATACAATTTCAATAAATGTTAAAGGTATTGAGATGGCTAAGAATGATACATTAGAGGCAATATCAAGTATATCTGCAACATCTAATGAAACAGAAGCAGCATCTACAGAACTTAGCCGAAATGCTGATAAACAGTTGAAAGCTGTTGAGGTATTATATGGTGCAGTTAAACAGTTAAATA
Source organism: Eubacteriaceae bacterium (assembly GCA_902362455.1). Classification (GTDB taxonomy): domain Bacteria; phylum Bacillota; class Clostridia; order Lachnospirales; family Lachnospiraceae; genus Bovifimicola; species Bovifimicola ammoniilytica. Next base: position 246,391 of record CABIWJ010000003.1, on the reverse strand, counting down.
CTAATTCTACAGAACTTGATGAATCAGTAAGCATTTTCAAGGTCGGAGAATATCTTGAAAGTGAATTAAACCAGGAAGAACCTAAGGAAGAAGAGTCTGCTCTAGAGAAAATAAATTCAGAAGAAGTTAAGCCAGAGGAAGTTAATTCTGACGATGTAAATTCAGAGGAAGTAAGTCTGGAAGAAGCTGATTCAGACGCAGTCGCTTTAGAAGAGGCGAATTTAGAAGAAATTGATTCAGAAGAAGTTAATATGGAAGAAGCAGGCTTTGAAGAGGCAGATTCAGAAGAAGTTAATTCAGAAGATTAATGGATATTGTGATGAATTGACTAGGATTTGAATGTTTAAAACTACCAACTGATAAAAAATAATAAATTAATAAAAGAATAAAGAGAAGTTTTTGCAATAAAACTATCCGGGACAGTGGATTATGTTTTGATTTGCAAAGACTTCTTTTTTTGCTTACCAGGAAAATTCGTTGAAATTGTCCTGGTAAGTAAAAAACGCTCCGCGAGGATCGCACAGTGGCGGAGCAGAAAATGTTGCTATAGCAATCCGCCACAGGCGGAGAATGTCACAAGCGACATTCTTTATTCTAAAAATTACTTCCTGTGGGATTATTAGTATAATTTATAGAAAATGATACAAAATATTAATTAAGAAAAATGGAATGGAGATAGTGAAATAATATGAATTCTAGTTTTAAAGAGAACACAAAAACGGTTCTGATATGTATTATTGTATTATTTGGTTCTGCTTTTGCGATTATGTCATTTAATGAGGACGTAGGAGTAGGTGATTTGTTTCAAAAGATATATAAATTGGTAGAGGGCAGGGAACATACAGGTTTTGGTATATTGGAATTAACATATGGAATAGGAATAGCCATTGGAATAACCGTATTTTTTAATTGTTTTAATAAAAAGAAGAAAAATAGTGAGCCTACTCCGATAGAACTTAAAATGCAGCAATATGATGATGATGTTCAGACTTATTTACAGAGTAAGAAAAAAAGTTAGAGAAGGGATATAAAATGCGAACACTACTTTTAGCTTTCTGGGGTTTATGTATGGGAAATATTGTTGCAAGCGGTGTATGTGGATTACTGACTTCCTTAGGTGTCATAACAAGACTTGCATGGAGAACAAAGACACAGGATAAAGTCAGGGTATATGAATATTGCGTTTTTATAGGAACTACACTTGCAAATTTCATTTATATTTATAGAATTGGCTTAGCGTCATTATGGATATTAAATGTCATAATCCTAGGTATAATAGGTATGTTTTTTGGGATTTTTGTTGGATGCCTTGCATTATCATTAGCAGAGGCATTAGATGTGTCTACAATTATTTTTAGAAAATTTAATATAAGAAATCATACGAAATATGTTCTGCTTGCTGTTGCAGTAGGTAAATTTATTGGAAATATAATATATTTTGCAATTGATTAGAAATGGAGGTAAAGATGCAGGTAAAAGACGATAAGGAATTGAGTAAAAAATATAATGAGTTCGTTAAATCTGTTACAAAAGAAAATAATATGTGGATAGATATGTTATGGGCTTTCATTGTCGGTGGAATAATATGTTCAATCGGACAAATGATAGGTGATATATTAAAAAATTATGGTGTTGGAGAAGAACACGCTAACAGTATTACTTTATTGATATTGATTTTTTTATCAGCATTTCTGACAGGATTAAATATTTATCCGAAGATTGGTAAATTAGGTGGAGCAGGAGCACTTGTACCAATAACGGGATTTGCTAATTCTGTAGCTGCTCCCGCAATAGAGTTTAGGGCCGAGGGAATGGTAATGGGATTAGGCTGCAAGATATTTACAATTGCAGGTCCGGTTATTCTATATGGAACTTTAAGCAGTTGGCTGTTAGGTATTATCTACTGGATAACTACATTATTTTAATAAAATGGATAAAGGAGGTAAATAGATTGAGTGGCAGGGTTAATCAGATGAAAGGGATGCAGAGTATTGAATTTGCAGAGATGCCATATATTATGGAAAGTGCGTGTATCTGTGGCAGTAAAGAGGGCGAAGGTCCTTTGAAAGATACGTTTGATACATTTGTCAGTGATGATATGTTTGGCTGCGATACATGGGAAAAGGCTGAAAGTGCATTGCAGGAGAAAACTGTTAAATTACTTATGGCAAAATCATCACTTGATAAAAAGGATATAAGATATATCTTTGCAGGTGATTTAATGGGACAGCTAATTGCATCAACATTTGGATTAATGAATTTTGAAATTCCACTTTTCGGACTGTATGGTGCATGTTCTACAATGGGTGAAGCGATAAGTCTTGGAGCAATGACAGTTGCAGGCGGTTATGCTGATAAGATAATTGCGTTGGCATCAAGTCATTTTGCAAGTGCTGAAAAAACATTTAGATTTCCATTAGAATATGGTAACCAGCGACCATATTCTGCAACCTGGACAGTAACAGGATGTGGTGCGGTTACAATTGTAGATAGGAAAAAAGTAGATTGTACAATGGCAAAGGCAGCAATAAAGGGTGTTACAACAGGTAAAATTATTGATTATGGTGTAAGAGATTCAATGAATATGGGAGCATGTATGGCTCCAGCAGCAGCCGACGTTATCGAGAATAATCTCAAAGATTTCAATTACAGACCTGATGAGTACGATAAAATAATTACAGGAGACTTAGGATATATAGGTCAGACAATCCTTATTTCGCTTCTTAAGGAAAAGGGAATTGATATTAGTGAAAATCATATGGATTGCGGAATAGAGATATTTGACAGCGAGAAACAGGATACACACGCAGGTGGAAGTGGTTGTGGCTGTTCGGCCTCTGTATTGTGTGGTTATATACTTAATAATATTAAAACAGGAGTTTGGAAAAAAGTGCTATTTGTACCAACAGGTGCATTACTATCGACAGTCAGTTTTAATGAGGGACAGACAGTACCGGGAATTGCACATGGTGTAATTATTCAAAATGTGGAGGTGGAGTAATGTCAATGGTGGTGGATGTAATTAAAGCATTTATAATTGGAGGAATAATCTGTGCAGTTGTGCAGATATTTATAGATAAAACAAAACTTACTCCGGGAAGAATAATGGTTGGCCTGGTTGTGCTTGGAAGTATTCTGGGTGCTATTGGAATATATCAGTCATTTATAGATTTTGCAGGAGCAGGTGCAAGTGTACCTTTGCTCGGTTTTGGTAATACATTGTTTAAAGGTGTAAAAGAAGCAGTTGATGAGCATGGATTATTAGGTGTATTTATGGGTGGCTTTAAGGCGAGTGCTGTGGGGATATCAGGCGCTTTAATTGCGGGCTTTATTGCATCACTTATATTCAAATCTAAAATGCAGGGTTAATGAAATGGAGATGGTGTGAAAAATCGAATTGATATGTCGATTTTTCACACAGCTATTTGATTTGGAGTGAAAGCAAATAGCTTTTATGGCAAGTCAGAAATCGCCGTTGCGAATTTCTGACTGCTTCTTCGCAATAAATCGCTCAGAAAAGGAGAGGCAGTGTGAAAAATATAGAAGATAATAAAGAATTTAAACCATATATTCCAGCAGATAAGGTTATGTCTGAGCTCAGTATAACATCAGTTATTTTAGGAATAATACTTGCTGTGATTTTTGGAGGCGCAAATGCTTACTTAGGGTTAAGAGTAGGAATGACAGTATCGGCATCTATTCCAGCGGCAGTTGTATCGATGGGAATTATAAGAATAATATTAAAGAGAAATTCCATTCTTGAAAATAATATTGTGCAGACGATTGGTTCAGCAGGAGAATCGGTGGCAGCAGGTGCGATATTTACACTTCCGGTGTTATTTATGTGGTTTAACGAGGGTAAGGCAGACTATCCGAAGTATGCCGAGATAACTTTGATTTGTGGTGCGGCAAGTATATTAGGAATATTATTTATGATTCCATTGAGAAAAGTATTAATTGTAAAAGAACATTATAAACTGCCTTATCCAGAGGGAACCGCGTGTGCTAAGGTGTTAATGGCCGGTGAAAATAATAAATCAGATGCAAATCTGGTATTTGCAGGCTTAGGAATCGCAGCTATTTATAAATTTATGGCAGATGGCTTAAAGCTATTTAGCAGTGAAGTACATTATGATATAAAAAGACTTAAAGGTGCGGCAATAGGAATAGATATTCTTCCGGCACTTTTATCTGTTGGATATATCTGTGGACCAAAGATAGCAGGATATATGTTTGCGGGTGGACTAATTTCGTGGATAGGATTGATGCCTCTTATTAATATGTTTGGAGACAATATTATAATGTTTCCAGGAGATAAAGCTATTAATCTTATGAGTTCTGGTGAATTATGGAGTAATTATATAAGATACATTGGTGCAGGTGCGGTGGCAACAGCTGGAATAATAAGTCTTGTTAAGACGCTGCCTATTATATTTTCATCATTTTCTAAGACATTAAGAAGAAAGGGAGAAAATGAAGAGAATGTAACACGTTTGAATAAAAATATTGATAATAAACTTATCTGGACGGGCATTGTGGTAATTGTATTATTTCTATGGCTGAGTCCGATATTTCCAATTAATTTTCCGGGAGCAATTCTGATAGTTATATTTGGTTTCTTTTTTGCAACAGTATCATCTAGAATGGTTGGACTTGTAGGAAGCAGTAATAATCCGGTATCAGGAATGGCAATTGCAACACTTATTATTACAGGTGTAATACTTAGTTCATCAGGAATAAAAACTAATAATGCACTTACAGGTACAATAGTAGTCGGCTCTGTAATCTGTATAGTAGCAGCTATATCGGGCGATACGTCACAGGATTTGAAAACAGGCTATATATTAGGTGCAACACCTATGAAGCAGCAGATAGGCGAGATAATAGGTGTAGTGGCCTCTTCGTTAGCCATAAGTGGTGTCTTATATCTGTTAAATAATGCATGGGGCTTTGGTTCAAGTGAATTACCTGCGCCACAGGCGACATTGATGAAAATAGTTGTTGAGGGTGTTATGGAGGGAAATCTTCCATGGAATCTTATAATGATTGGTGCAGCTGTTGCAATAGCTGTAGAAATTATGGGAGTTCCAGCACTACCGTTTGCTGTAGGAATGTATCTTCCGATATATCTGAGTGCGGGAATTATGCTTGGTGGAGTCGTGAGATTCTTAATAGATAAATTTGCAGATAAAGTGTCAGAAAAAGGAATATTAGTTTCTTCGGGAATGATTGCAGGAGAGGGGCTTGTTGGAATAATTCTGGCTATATTGGAGGTAGTGTGAAAAAATACGCCGATGCGATATTTTTTCACACAGATAAATGTGTCGCAGGCGCCACATTTATTTTCTATCACAGAGCAAAATCTGAAATTTTGCTCGCGATACCTCCGGCACAATGTGCCTGCGGATTGGAGGTAGTGTGAAAAATTATATTGACTTAATTCCTATTATAAATAGTGAAAATACATGGGAATTTGATTGGACAAATAAGGTAATAATTAAGGTTCGAAATAAAGGTATAGTTAATGCATTTGCAATAAAATATCTTAATAAAGAGCCTGAAAAAGAAATAGAATTAGACCGTTACGGCAGTTTTGTGTGGCAGCAGATAGACGGTGTAAATACCATACAGGATATAATCGATAATATTGTTGAAACTTTTGAGGAGGAAAGGGTGCTTGTAACTAAAAGAACTGTGATGTTTTTTGAAATGCTTAGAACCAATAACTTAATTGAATTTAATAAATAAGTTGTAAAAAAAGTGGTAAGTAAAGAGAAAAATATGATATATATTTTATATAAATAAGAATGTTAAAAGGTAAGACAATATGAATATGTGGTTAATAAATCAGGGTAGGTCTATATGGACTTGCCTGGTTTTTTGTGTTAGAATGTTCTCTAATAAAGTCTGAAAGGAAGATGGCAAAATGGATTATGGTTTTATAAAAGTTGCGGCAGCGACTCCTAAAATAAAAGTAGCAGATGTAGATTGTAATACAGAACTTATCTGTAACCAGATTGATGAGGCGGCTAAAAATGGTGCAAAAGTGCTTGTATTTCCAGAATTATGTCTTACGGGATATACTTGTAGTGACCTGTTCTGGCAGTCATTGATGCTTGAGAAAGTAAAAGAAAAGACCATTGAGATTGCTAGATATTCAAAAGATTATGATATGTTAATTATGATTGGTATTCCATATGAACATAATGGCAAGTTATATAATGTCGGAGTTGTGCTTCATAAAGGTAAGGTATTAGGTGTGGTTACTAAAAAGCATTTGCCAAATTATTCAGAATTCTATGAAGCAAGACATTTTACAAAAGGTTTTGAAAAGGTTGTAACAGTAGATTTTGCAGGTCAGAAAGTTCCAATGGGAATGAATATTTTATTCAAATGTGAGAACAGACCAGATATGGTAATCGGTGTAGAAATATGTGAGGACTTATGGGTTCCAAATCCACCAAGTATCAGACATACCATGGCAGGCGCCACAATAATTGCCAATCTTTCAGCAAGTGATGAAGTTACAGGAAAATCTATATATAGAAGAGATTTGGTAGCGGGGCAGTCAGCCAGACTCATATGTGGTTATATATATGCAGATGCAGGAGAGGGTGAATCATCTACAGACCTGGTGTACTCAGCTCACAATATGATAGCAGAGAATGGAAGAATGCTTGCTGAAGCAAAGCGTTTTATTAATCAGACTGTGTATGGTGATATTGATTTAGACAGAATTAAGAATGAACGCAGAAAAATGACTACATACGACAGTAAAGATGAAGAAGATTATACAGTTGTTACATTTGAAATGAATATGGATAATAATGAATTATCCGCTAAGATTAATAATATGCCATTTGTTCCCGGAGATATTGCAAAGCGTAATGAAAGATGTGAGGAAATTCTTACAATTCAGGCAATGGGACTTAAGAAGAGACTAGAGCATACTAATGCAAAATCGGCTGTTATAGGTATCTCAGGCGGTTTAGATTCTACGCTGGCGCTATTAGTAACTGTCAGGGCATTTGACATGTTAGGAAGAGACAGAAAAGGAATTGTAGCAGTTACGATGCCGGGCTTTGGTACGACTGACAGAACATATGATAATGCACTTAAAATGATTGAGAAATTAGGAACAACATTTATAGAAATCAATATTTCTGATGCAGCAAATGAACATTTTAAAGCAATAGGACACGACAGCAGTATTCATGATGTAACTTATGAAAATGTACAGGCCAGACAGAGAACATTGTATCTTATGAATCTTGCAAATCAATATAATGGTTTTGTAGTTGGAACGGGTGATTTATCAGAGCTTGCGTTAGGATGGGCAACATATAATGGAGACCATATGTCAATGTATGGCGTTAATGCTTCAATACCTAAGACCTTAGTAAGACATCTTGTAAGATATTATGCAGACACTTGTGATGACATAGAACTTAATAAAGTGTTAATGGACGTATTAGATACTCCGGTAAGTCCTGAATTATTACCAACACAGGACAACGGAGAAATTGCGCAAAAGACAGAGGACCTTGTAGGACCATATGAATTACATGATTTCTTTATGTACTATATGTTGAGATTAGGCTATACACCAAAGAAGATTTATTATCTTGCAAGAAATGCATTTGAGGGAATATATGATGATGAAACAATTCTTAAATGGTTAAAGACATTCTATAGAAGATTCTTTGCACAGCAGTTTAAACGTTCGTGCCTGCCTGATGGACCAAAAGTCGGTACAGTGGCTGTTTCACCAAGAGGAGATTTGAGAATGCCAAGTGATGCGTGTGCGACTATCTGGCTTAAGGAATTAGAGGAGATTTAATAGGGGAAATTTAATAAGAGAATGTAGGAAAATATGATGATTATGTAAGTAAATACCTTGACAAAATATGTAAGAAAAGTTATATTATAATTAATAGATCCCACCAAGCCTATGTAGTATTACTATATGCGTAACACGGTGGGACTTTTGTATATATGGAGGAATAAATGATACAACAGGTAAAAGAGTTTAAGACAATTGAAGAACAGATTTCAATATTAAGAAATAGAGGATTAATAATTGATGATGAGGAAAGGGCTAAAAATACTTTATCCAATTTGAATTACTACAGATTAAGTGCGTATTCACTTACACTTCGAAAAAATAATAATTTTAATTCAAATGTACATTTTTCTGATATAATTCAAATTTATAATTTTGATATGGAATTAAGAGCAATATTAATGTATTTGCTTGAAAGTATAGAGGTATCAATGCGTACATATATCGGATATTATCACGGGAAAGCATATGGAGCTTTGGGATACTATAATGAATCATCATTTGAAGATATAGATAGATTCCATTCATTTGAAAATGATTATAAAAAAGCTATTAATGAATATGGTAATAAAGAGGTTTTTGTAAAACATCATTATGAGATGTATGATGGAAAATTTCCTATTTGGGTATTAGTTGAATTATTGACATTAGGTACATTATCAAGACTATTTAAAAATTTGACGTTGGAAGTAAGAAAAGAGATTTGCAGAAATAATTATGGAAAAATAAATGATAAATATATTGGTAATTGGTTACAGGGGTGTACAATTTTAAGAAATATATGTGCGCATCGTGGAAGGTTATTTAATAGAAAACTTCCATTTGCACTAAGATTAGGGAAAGATGATAAGCAAATATTTGAAACGAGAGGAATTTCAACAAATAAAGCAAATAAACAATTATTTGCATACATCATTGTTATAAAGAAAATGATAGCAGATAAAAATGTTTGGGAAACATTTATGTTAAGGCTTATTAATTTAGAAAAGAAATATCCTTTTGTAAGATTAGACTTTTATGGTTTTCCTAATGATTGGAAGCAAATATTAGGAATAAATAGTGAAAATAATACATAAAATAAGAGTATAGTTCCTGATGAGCCTATCATTGTGATGCGTAACATATCAGGACACACTACAAGGTAACTTGTAGATTAAAGACCAATTAGAGAAATTCTGATTGGTCTTTAAATTTTAAATGCGTATAAAATATTTTGCCCTTTTCAGCCTTATTTACGTGCCTTATCAAGTGTTGTACTAATAGCATCTAAGAGAATCATATATGTATATTTGCAATCGTCTGTATAGGTTATATTTTCAAGTGACTGTGAATTAATAATCTGGTTAGATAAATCGTTAATCGAATTCTTCATAAGCGGATACATAGTAGTAATTGCTTCGTCCATATTTTTCACAGATATCGAATTGATTCGGTGCGAGTCCACACATACTTCAATTTCTAAAGAACTGTTGTTAAGCATAAGTGAAGATGTATACACACCGGGATTATAAGTAGTTTCACTATCAGATGCAGTATTTTTAGAGTTAGAATTATCAGAAGTATTTTGCGTTTCAGATGAACCGGAAATGTTAGTAGAATTAGCTAAATCAGTATTACCTTGAGTGTCCTGATTTTTGGTGGCATTTGCACTATCCGTTAATTCAGAAGAATTACTTTCTCTTTTAGAAACATCATTGTTAGCAGCATTTACTTCGCCTGAAGATGCAGATGGCTTCTTCTTATCCGATTTAAACATATTAATAAATAGAACAATCAGAAGAATACCAAGTACAACAAAAATGCCTGTATATATTAGTTCTTTTAATTTAAAAACGACAATGTGAGGATTGTTACTCATATATTATTTCTCCCGAATAAATTATATTCTAATATATTATCAAACCTATGATAATATACCAGAAATATGTTATAATATGATTTAGCATTGAGCTGTGCCACCTCATAAAAATATAAAATATATCTGCTTGCAGAATATAATTTATATTTTTATGAGGTGATAGGGCGAGAGCCCGTCAGTCAGAGAGAGCGAAGCGAAATCTGACAGGCACAGCGAAAGTAGAGATAGTGAGAAAAACAAGCGGCTGCGAAGCAGACATTTGTTTTTCTTACGCCATTAGCGAGCGAATCACTTGCGAAGCAAGTGAAAAAGTGCGAAAGCACGAATTCGCGAGCTAAAATGACATAACGGAATGTGATAGGGCGAAAGCCCATCAGTCAGAGAGAGCGAAGCGAAATCTGACAGGAACAGCGGCAGTAATGATAGGCAGATATTATAAATAGGAGAACTTATGGGATTACAACTTATTTTAGGAAGTAGTGGAACAGGTAAAACTACGAAAATTTACAATGATATGCTGCAGAAAAGCAGTATAGATAAAGATAGAAAATATTTAGCTGTTGTGCCGGAACAGTTTACTATGGAGACACAGAAAATCATAGTAGAATTGTCACCGGGACATGGAACAATGGATATAGATATTTTAAGTTTTGACAGACTTGCTAAGAGAATATTCGATGAGGCAGGAATGAATACACTAGAAGTGTTAGATGATACCGGAAAATGTCTTATTATCAGGAAGATAATAGAAGAAAACAAGAACAGGCTTACGGTATTCGGTTCAAAAGTGAAGATGTCAGGTTTCATTGATGAAATGAAATCACTTGTGTCAGAACTTTACCAATATGGAATAGGCGAGAAAGAACTAGATGAGATGCTTGTTAAAAGCACTAAGAAGCCATTATTATATGCAAAACTTGAGGATATAAGACTTATAATGGTAGAATTAAAGAAATATCTTGAAGATAAATTCATAATGAATGAAGAGATACTTAGAAGAGTATGCGAACTTATTCCTGAATCTGAAATAGTTAAAAACAGCTATATAACATTTGATGAATATACAGGTTTCTCGCCTGTCCAGTACGAAGTTATAAGAATGTTATTAAAATATGCCGGTGACATAAATGTTGCACTTACAGTAAGAGATGCTGATGAAATCGATTATGCAAAAGCTGGTGACGGATTAGATACATTTGGAATTACTGTTAAGACAGTCAATAAATTAAAGAGAATTGCCAGTGATGAAAATGTTGAAATATATAGCGACATTATACTTAAAGAGAATTACAGGTTTAAAGAATGTAGTGAGTTCAGATATTTAGAAGAAAATATATTCTTATATGGCAAGAAGCCATTTGAGGTTAAGGATAGTGAACGTATAAGTGTTCATGTCTGTGCAAATGCAGAAACGGAAGCAGATTATGTGGCATATAATATTAAAGAATTAGTTAATACAAAAGGCTATAGATATAAGGATATAGCTGTGGTTACTGCGGATATTTCTACATACCACAGAGTAATAACAGAAGTGTTCCAAAAACATGATGTTCCTTGCTTTATTGATTATAAAAGAAGTGTGATTGCCAATCCAATGGTGGAAAGTCTGAGAGCAGTTTTAGAAATCATTTCAGAGGGATATTCATATGAGTCAGTATTCCGACTTCTTAAATGCGGTATGTCATCATTAGAGCGAAAAGAGATAGATAAACTAGAGAATTATGTAATTCGTTATGGAATAAGAGGGTATAAGAGATATTCTAATGAATTTGTGAGTGCAAATGAAGAGATTGACGAAGATATTAACATAGCAAGACAGAAATTCATAGATGATACAGATAATTTATATAAGGCATTTAAGAAGAACACCAGAATTACGGTAAGAGAAGCGGTTACAGCACTTTATGAATTTGTGGTAAGACTTAATATGGACGGTAAATTAGCAGCCATGGAGAGATATTTTAGAGAAAATAATAATCTTTCGATGGCTAAAGAGTATGCCCAGACATATGAAAAAGTAATGAAACTTTTCGATAAAACAGTATTCTTAATTGGTGATGAAATGGTTAACGCCAAAGAATTAGCCGCTATCTTAGATTCAGGCTTTGAGGATATCAAAGTCGGAATAATTCCAACAACCTTAGACAGAGTCGTAGTCGGAGATATAGAGAGAACAAGATTAAATAATGTTAAGGCATTGTTCTTCCTAGGCGTAAATGACGGCTTAATTCCGAAGAGCGAGGTAAAAGGTGGAGTGCTTACGCAGGGAGAACGCAGTTTCCTTGAAGAAAATGATATCGAATTATCACCAGGTGCAAGGGAGAATGTATTTATACAGAAATATTATTTATACCTGATGCTTACGAAAATGAGTGAAAAACTTTATATATCATTTAAGAAAACAAATGGAGATGGCAAGTCAGAAAGACCGTCATATCTGATTAATACAATAATGCATATGTTTAAAGGCATAAAAATATATGATGAAGATAATATAAAATGTAGTAATATTGCAGATAAAATCACAAATATAAAGTCAGCTAAATCATATCTTGCGGAATTAATTGGTGGGTATCTAAGAGAAGAATATGATAATGAAGATGAAGCATTTTTCAGGGAATTATATTCAATTTGCGAAAGATATGATGTAAAACCGGAAGAACTGGTAAGAGCGGCAATTTATGAAAGCTCTCCAACGAAATTAGATAAGGCAATTGCGAAATGTATATATGGTGAGAAATTAACGAATTCTGTATCAAGGCTCGAGAAATTTGCAGCCTGTGCATATGAGCATTTTATGAATTATGGACTAAATCTGCAGCCAAGACGTGAATTCGAAGTAAATAGTGCAGATATAGGAAGTATTTACCATAGTACAATAGAATTATTTTCAAAGAAAATAAGAGATGAGAAACTGTCGTGGAAAGATATTGATGATAACCGAAGAAATGAGCTTATTAACGAAAGTGTTGATGAAGCAGTTAAGAAAAATGGGACCGGAGTATTTGAGGATAGCGCCAGAAACAGATTTATAGTTAACAGAATCAGAAAAATGGCTGAAAAAACTGCATGGATATTACAAAAGCAGGTTATGGCTGGAGATTTTATACCAGAGGATTTTGAACTTAGATTTTCATCTAAATATGGTGCAGATGCAATGAAATATGAATATGAAGATGGAACGACAATGGACATTAAAGGTATAATTGACCGAGTAGACTATTATAATGATGGCGATTCTGTATATATAAAGATTGTGGATTATAAATCAGGTAATAAGAAATTAGAAATCAATGATATATACAATGGTTTGCAATTACAATTAGTTTTATATATGGAGGCTGCAATAGAATTTGCAAAGAAGAAATATCCGGGTAAAAATATAGTTCCGGCAGCTTTGTTCTATTATAATATAGATAATCCGGTAATTGACAGAGATAAGATATTAAACATTCCAGATGTAATAAAGGCAAAAAGTGAAGAGAAGGAAGAAAGAATACAAAAATGTGCCCAGAGTATGGTATTAGATAGCCAGAAAGTGAATGGCTTCATTAATAATAAAACTATTTTAAAATCATTGGATAGAGATATTGAAAATTATATAGAAAAAGGTGGAGAATCATTATATATTCCTGTGGGATATAATAAAAAAGGTGGATTTAGTTCAAAATCGTCAGTTCTTACATCATATGACATGGAAAAGTTAATGACATTTGTTCATAATAAAATCGGTGAATTAGGACATCAGATAATTGATGGATGTATAGATGTTAATCCATATATTAAAATAAGTCCGGGTAGCGGAATGTCTAATGGAAAAACACCATGTGCTTATTGCGAATATAATGATATATGTGGATTTGACGGTAAAATCAGTGGATATGAATATCGTAAATTAATAAAAAAGAAAGACGAAGAAGTCTGGAAAATGCTAAGACGTGAAGTGCATTTAGAAAACGAAGATACAGAAGGAGGTGTAAAAGATGGCGAAATGGACTAATGAACAGCAGAAAGTAATAGATACAAGGGATAGAAATATATTAGTTTCAGCGGCAGCAGGTTCTGGTAAGACAGCTGTATTAGTTGAAAGAATAATCAAAAGAATAATGGATACAAAGAATCCGATTGATATAGAGCGGTTACTTGTAGTTACATTTACAAACGCAGCGGCTGCCGAGATGAGAGAGAGAGTTCTAAGAGCAATTGAAAATGAACTTGCTAAACAGCCGGACAATGTACATTTACAAAGACAACAGACATTTATTAATAATGCTAACATTACAACGATACACAGTTTTTGTCTTGGACTTGTTAAGGAACATTTTAATGAGGTGGATTTAGATCCAAGCGTTAAAGTTGCAGATGAGGGTGAAATGGCATTAATGCGTTCGGATGTAGCCAAAGAGGTATTAGAAGAATTCTATGAAGAAGACAGTGAAGAATTCAGAGATTTTGTTGCCCAGTTTGAGACAAAAAACAGTGATGAATATTTAGAAAAGATGATATTATCACTTTATAAAAAAGCTATAGACTATCCATGGCCTGATGAGTGGTTAGATGATTGCATTGCCAGATATAATTGCAATAGTGTAGAAGAGTTAGCAAATAGTGAATATATAAAATTAATTACAACATATACAAATGGTCTGTTACGTGAAATAGATGAAATATATGATGAAATGCTGAAAGTATGTAAAAACGGAGGCCCATATATATATGAACATACATTGTCATTAGAAAAACAAGATATACATAATATTATGGAGAAAGAGGATTTTGATGTAAGAAGAGTGCGACTAAATTATACATTTGAAACACTTCCAAGATGTGGAGCAGATGTATGTGAACCAGAACTTAAAGAAATGGTTCAGGAGCGTAGAAAAGAAGTAAAAGATACTTTAAAGAAGATTAGAGAAAAATATTATTTCCAGAGTCTGTCAGAGGCTTTAGAAGAAATGAAAAAGTGTAAAAAGGTAATTGAAATATATGTGAGGCTTACTAAGTCATTTATTCGTAAATTCAATGAGAAAAAACGTGACAAAAACGTTATTGACTTTAATGATTTTGAGCATTATGCAATTGATATACTTGTGAAAAAAGAAGGAGATAATGTTATTCCAACAGCTGTAGCGGACGAACTTGCACAGAGTTTTGATGAAATTATGGTTGATGAATATCAGGATAGTAATATAGTCCAGGAAACAATTCTTTCAAGTATATCCAAAGAGAGATTTGGTGTGTATAACAGATTTATGGTTGGTGATGTAAAGCAGAGCATCTATGGTTTCAGAGGGGCTAATCCTAATATATTTATTGAAAAATATAATACCTATGATAGTAAAAATAAAGAATCAAATAATTATAAGATAGTTCTCGATAGGAACTTCAGGAGCAGGGAAGGTGTACTTACAAGTACTAACTTCTTTTTCAGGCAGATAATGAATGAGTCGTTAGGTGGAATTAATTATGACGAAGAAAACCGGCTGAATTATGGTGCATTATTTAGTGAATGTGAAGATAAGAATTATGTAGACAGGATAGATGATAAATCAGAATTATTTCTTATAAGTGATGATGTTGATGAAATGTATGAAAATATGTCATCATATAATAGTGATACTGATAGCGAAAGTATGACTGATGATGATATACCTACTACGGTCAATGAATTAGAAGCTAAAGTAATAGCGGCAAGAATAGAAGAACTTGTTAATCCTGATACAGGAATGATAGTTTTCGATAAAGTTACCTCCCAATACCGACCTGCGAGATATTCTGACATAGTAATCTTACTTAGAAGTACATCAGGAATTGCTGAAGTTATCAATAATGAACTTATGAGTTCAGGAATTCCATGTTATTTAGAATCTAAGTCAGGATATTTTAAAACCACTGAGATAAAAACGATATTAAATTACCTTAAAATAATTGATAATCCATTACAGGATATTCCGTTAGCAGCAATATTAAAGTCACCAATTGTAGGTATAAATGATGAAGAGCTTGCTGTTATAAGACTTAGTGGAGGTAATGGTAAGCATCTTTATGAAAATATATGTAATTATTTAGATGAAAAGATTTTAGAAAAATCTGAATGGTATAAGGCGGAATTGTATGATAAATTAAAATATTTCAATGATATGCTTAATGATTTCCGAGTGAAAATCACTTATATGTCTATATACGATTTATTATGTGAAATGTTAGAAAGAACCGGATATTATAATTTTGTAAAGGCAATGCCTGCCGGTGAAAGAAGAAAAGCTAATGTAGATATGTTAAAAGAGAAAGCGGCAACATATGAAAGTGGAAGTTATAAAGGATTGTTTAATTTTATCAGATATATTGAGAAAATGAATAAGTATGAAATAGATATGGGTGAAGCATCGATAATTTCAGAGAACGATAATGCAGTTCGAATTATGACAATTCATAAGAGTAAAGGTCTGGAATTTCCAATTGTATTCATTGCAAATATGCAAAAGAAGTTCAATTTAATGGATAGCAGAATGAAATCGGTAATACATTCAGATATGGGAATAGGAATGGAATATATTGATGAAGATACACGAATTAAAACAAAAAATATTATGCGTACAGCTATAAATACAAGAATACAGCTGGATTGTATAGAAGAAGAAATTCGTCTTTTCTATGTTGCGTGTACAAGAGCAAAAGAAAAATTAATATTTACTGCCGGCAAGATTGATGACAGCAAACTTAAGAAGATGACAGCTAAGAAGATGAAAAAAGAAGAGTATCTGGGATATGGAGTAGTGGCTAAGTTCAATAGCTTTTTGGATATGATATCATATGGACTTGGGAGAAATATTGCATTTGCGGATATTTATAAAAATTACCTGCAATATTCTCTTCCAATGAATAATCCACAATTCAACATAAAGAGTAATGTGAGTGTAAGATATGTCGAAGTCAGAAATATCTTTGAAAATATTATTAAAGATAAAGCCAACGAAAAAGTTAACGCAGAGGCTTTGATGAATCTTCCTACCGAGCAGGTATTTTCAGAAACCATAAGAGATGAATTAGAAAAGAAGATTAATTATAAATATTTATATGAGAAAGAAGTTAAAAGTAATGCGAAGATGAGCGTTTCTGAGATTAAGAAAATAAGCTACGAGGCAGAAGCAGACGATACAGAGGAAAGCTTAAGCGCAGAAAATCTCTTCAAATCACTTGATGAAATAAGTGAGAATAGAAGTGCAGTTGTACCTGAATTCATAGATAAAGGCAGTAAACTTACAGGTGCAGCAAGAGGTACGGCATACCATACTGTATTTGAACTTTTTGATTTTAATATAGAGCCTACAAGGGAAAATATTGAGAAAATGCTTGAAAATATCAGAAAATCAGGCAGGTTATCAGAAGAAGAGAAAAATGCCATAAACGTTGATGATATAATTAAATTCGCAGGTTCTTCACTTGGCAGACGTATGAAAGCAGCATATCTGCGAGGTGAACTATATAGAGAGGCACAGTTTGTTATGGGAATCTCGGAGGCAAAAGTCGAAGAATTCAAGGAAATTGCCAGAAAAGTCAGAGAAGAAAAGATATTTCTAAAACCGGAAGATATTAGTAAAGCTGGAGATGGCGATACTATTTTAATTCAGGGTATTATTGACGTTTACTTTATAGAAGATGGAAATGTCGTAATTGCTGATTATAAAACCGACAGGGTAAAGAAACTGCAAGAATTAAAAGACCATTATTACGTGCAGCTTGAGTTATATAAACAGGCGGTGGAACAGATAACAGGAATGAAAGTGAAAGAGAAGATATTGTACTCGGTTGAATTGTCGGGTGAAATTGAGACGTGAGAAAGGAACAAAGATATGATTTATCCAAAATTTATAAAAAAAGGTGACATTATAGGTGTAACAGCGACTTCAGATGGAGTTGATGATGAACTTGATATAAAGAGATTTGAAAATGCTAAGATGAAATTGCAGGAAAAGGGCTATGACGTTATATTTACGGATAATGTATTTAAGGCCGATTCACAGGGAAGAAGCAGTTTAGGCAGTGTAAGAGGCGAAGAATTTAATGGACTTTTATCTAATGACAGAGTAAGTGGAATAATTGCTGCAAAGGGTGGAAACTTCTTAAATGAAATGCTTGAATATGTGGATTACGAAAAATTTGTAAGTAATCCAAAGTGGTTTCAGGGATATTCAGATAATACGGGACTTGTCCATACATTGACAACGAAATATGATGTTGCAACGATTTATGGCAGTAATTTTGGGGAATTTGGAATGAATGACTGGCATAAAAGTGTTAATGATAATTTGGCTATTCTGGAGGGCAAAAATATTATCCAGACTTCTTATGATAAATATCAGCACGAACTGACGGACAGGATAACAGGTTTAGAGGGATATGAGTGTGACACGAAAGTAGAATGGAAGATAGATAAGAGGACTGCAAAGAAGAGTGACAGCATAGAAATGAGTGGTAGATTTATTGGAGGTTGTCTTGATGTATTATTATTTCTTCAGGGAACACAGTATGATGGAACACAGGAATTTATAGAGAAATACAAAGAAGATGGAATAATATGGTATCTAGAGTCGTTTGACATAAGTGGTGAAAATATTATGATGTTCTTATGGAAATTAAAGGAAATAGGCTGGTTTAAATATACAAAAGGCTTTATGTTTGGACGACCATTATTTTATAAAGATTTTACGGGAACGGATTATGAAGAGGCTGTTATGTATGCACTTGGAAAGCTTGATGTTCCGGTGATATTTGACTGTGATTTCGGACATCGTGGACCGAGAATGACAATGATAAATGGGGCAATTGCCAATGTAAAGTGTGATAAGGGAAATGTTGGAACAATTGAGTATAGATTAAAAAAATAACTTAAATATAATACTGATTTATAGAACAAAACGTGTTGATAACTAATTCCTGTTATCAACACGTTATTTATATAGCTTAATTATTGTTTATTGTAAGTAGCACGTTCGCCGCCAATATATTTATATCTTGTTCTTGCACATACGATATGAGCATTACCGATTGTCTTTTGCTCAGTTCTTACGGGAACTGCTACAGGTCTGAGATGCATACCTATTAATGTATCACCGATATCAATTCCGGCATGAGCCTGGATATTTTCTACTGCAACTGCATTTTTGAAACCGGCATATGCAGCAGTGGAAAATGAACCGCCTGCTTTTAATTGTGGTACTACATTTACTATAGGAAGATTATATGCTTTCGCACATTCTTTTTCTACAATAAGTGCTCTGTTAAGATGCTCGCAACATTGGGTTGCAAGATATAATCCCTTTTCATTCGTTATCTCATATATAGTATTAAATATGGCAGCACCGATATCTTTACTTGAAAATGAACCTATCTGGTGACTTGCCACCTCGCTTGAAGAACAGCCGACTACAAGGATGTCGCCTCCTTCTAAGTTAGCTACTTCTAATAATTCTAAAACGACTTTTTTAGTATCTTCTATTATATTAGTTACATCAAAATTAGTATCTGTTGAAATTCCACTAGCCATAATAATCTCCATTCCTTATATAAAATAAATTCTTATAATTTTTCATTATATTGTTCTTCTAACAGACTGTCAAGGAGGATAAGAGAAGAAGTCTTAAGCTCGCGGTTAGAAAATAGTCCTTTTGATGAAAGCTGTACCGCTTTCTTTAAATAAGAGATGAGTACCTGTGGATTACTACCCTTAGAGCCTGATAATGCCTTAGCTTCTTCGTAATACGCCTTGGCAAGCAGGGCAGATATCTCATCATATAAAGGATTACCCTCTATTAGAAGATTTTCAAATGTAGTTATTGCAAGAGAATAATTATGTTTAAGTAAATATTGCTTTCCGTTTAAATATTGTTCATCATCGGTTAAGTGTGTAACTGTATTCTGTTCAGGTTCGGGTATAAGCTGGTTAACTGGTATGTCTAGAACACTCGACAAATATTCAAGCGTTTTAAATGATGGCGTGGCAGTTCCGCTTTCAATCTGGCTTAGCATATTTCTTGTAATAAATGTACCGACAACCTCGCTCTGAGTCATTTTTTTAGAGAGCCTTGCTTCACGAATACGTTTACCAAGTTCAATAGAATCCATATATATATCTCCTTCTACACGATAAAGGTAAATATTATTTACATAATCAGATAATAACAGATATTTAGATATTTTTCAACACATTTTGCGTAAAAATAATTGACAAATTTAGTTGCTATGTTATAATCAATGTAAATCTTATTTACGTGACATAATTGTGCATATAAATTAAATATATATTTATTTATGATATATTAATCCAGTTTTATGAACACCTATTAAGCAATATATGGTTCAGGAGGAAATGTTATGGCAGTTTGGTGGGAATCACTTATGACAATTGAAAAAGTTTTATATTGTATTGCTGTTCCATCTACGATTATATTTGTAATGCAGGCGTTATTTATCATATTCGGAAGTCATGGACATGGAATGGATACGAGTGATACTTCGGGAATTGATTTTGACCATGACGTATCGGGAATGCATGGAATAGGATTAGACCACGATGTATCAGGAATGCATGGAATAGGATTAGACCACGATGTATCAGGAATGCATGGAATAGGATTAGATCATGATATGTCAGGAATGCATGGAATAGGATTAGACCATGACATATCGGGAATACATGGAGCAGGTTGTGGACATGACATATCAGGAGTTCATGGAACTGATTTGAATCATGGAGAACTTGATTATAGTCATATCTCAGCAGATGATGCAAGTACACATCATGATGCAGGCGATAATCTTGAATCATTCAGATTATTTACCATGCAGGGAATTATTGGCTTCTTCTGTATGTTTTCCTGGGCATCGATAGCAGGGATAGCGAACGATATGCAACCGGGACCTGCGATTCTGATAGGTTTTGTACTTGGTTTTATCTTAATGTTTGTTGTGGCAGTAATTATAAAATATTCATATAGATTAGCGCAGGATGGTACTTTTGATATAAGAGACACCTTAGGAGTTAATGCAACGGTTTATCTTCCTATACCACCAGCTAAGAGCGGTCAGGGCAAAGTAAATGTTATGGTATCAGAGCGAATGGTAGAACTTAATGCCATAACAGAGTGTGATACCATTATATCAACAGGCGAGACAGTTAGAATCATTGATATAATTAATGATGTGGTTCTGGTAGAAAAGGAAGTCTGACATTTATTATAAAATGTCTACTTAACTTTTTACATATATTTTAAATAGCACATACGATAAAGGATTGTTTAGTAAATGAATGTAATTCGGTGGCTTTTGCCAACTACATCGTTTAATGAAACTATTAATAATCTGAAAATAAAAATCAAGAAAGTTATGTGCAGACAAATACAGATTTCAGGAGGAAAAAGTATGGGTTACGAATTTATTATTGCCGTAGGAGTTGCAACAGTTGTTATTATTATGTTAATAGTGGCAATTCTTTCAAGGTATCGTAAGTGTCCATCAGATAAGGTATTAGTTATCTATGGTAAAGTAGGTGCAGACAAGAATGGTCAGGCCAGATCAGCAAAATGTATTCATGGTGGTGCTGCATTTATAGTACCAATTATCCAGTCATATCAGTATATGGATTTAACACCAATTTCCATTAATGTTGATTTGAGAAATGCATTATCTAAACAGAACATCAGAGTAGATGTTCCATCAAGATTTACAGTTGGAATTTCAACTGAACCGGGAATTATGCAGAATGCAGCAGAGAGACTTTTAGGCCTTAAGATGAACGAGATACAGGAATTAGCTAAGGATATAATTCTTGGTCAGTTACGTTTAGTTATTGCTACAATGGAGATAGAGGAGATTAACTCTGACAGAGATAAATTCTTAATATCAGTTTCAAACAATGTGGAAATTGAATTAAAGAAAATAGGTTTAAGACTTATAAACGTTAACGTAACAGATATTAATGATGAATCAGGTTACATAGAGGCATTAGGTAAGGAAGCAGCAGCTAAGGCTATAAATGATGCTAAGAAGAGCGTTGCTGAAAAGGATAAAGATGGTGAAATCGGTCAGGCTAATGCAAGAAGAGAACAGCGTATTCAGGTAGCAGCGGCAGATGCAGCAGCTATTAAGGGTGAAAACGAAGCTAAGATAGAGGTAGCTTTATCAGAGGCAGCAAGAAGAGAAAAGGAAGCTGAAGCATTAAAGATAGCAACAGCAGCAGAACAGGTTCAGGCAGCAAAGGCTAAAGAAGAGGCATATGTAGCTCAGAAAGAAGCAGAGCAGACTCGTGCAGAACTTGAGAGAGCAACACAGCAGGCAGATATCATTATTAAAGCACAGATTGCTAAAGAGCAGGCAGAGATTGCAGCAGAAGCTGAAGCAGAAGTTGCAAGAAGAAAGGCTCGAGGTGAAGCTGATGCCATCTATGCTAAGATGGAAGCACAGGCAAAAGGTGTTCAGGAAATGTTATCTAAGCAGGCAGCAGGTATGAAACAGTTAGTTGATGCGGCAGGTGGAGATGCAGATGCAGCAGTTAAGTTTATTGTTGCAGACAAACTTCAGGAACTTATGCAGATACAGGTTGATGCTATTAAGAATATTAAAATTGATAAGGTTACAGTATGGGATTCTATGAATGGCAATGGTGATGGAACACCAACAACTGCCAATTTTCTTTCAGGAATGATGAAATCAATTCCACCAATGAATGAATTATTTAAACAGGCAGGGATGGAATTACCGACATTTATGGGTAAAGATATTAATTCATCAGAGAAGAATTCAGCTAATACAGATGCAAATGTAAAAAAAGAAGTTAAAGTTACAGATGAAACAAATGTAGTTAGCAATGATGATGCAGCTGATAATAAGAATATAATATTTTAAAGAATAGCGTGTTCTAACATAAAACGTAATCTAATTGATTTTGCATTGTAATATGTGTAAATGATTTAGATTGCGTTTTTTATTTTAATGAATAAGTGTATTGTAATTAAACATAATATAATTAGAATAAAATGTTGCAGAAATGAGGTATAGTATGGGTAATTATGATAATCTGTCTGAAAATGATAAATTAAAATATGAGATAGCTGAGGAGTTAGGATTATTAGACAAGGTTAAAGAACTGGGCTGGAAAGGATTGTCTGCTAAGGAATCAGGTAAAATTGGTGGAATGATAGTGGCAAGAAAGAAAAAGTCTGAGAAGAATATGAGAAAATATAACTAAAATCATATGATGTGTATACTGTGCAATTTGATTAAATTGTGTTACAATATGGCATGTAATTGTTAAGTGTATAATCAGGAAAGGAATTTATATATGTTAGAACTAAAGAATATATCATTTGACGTGCCACAGGGAGATGGAGAAAAAGGTATACTTAAAAATGTTAGTGTTAAGATAGATGATAAGAAATTTGTTGCAATTACAGGACCTAATGGTGGTGGTAAATCTACATTGGCAAAAATAATTGCAGGTATTTACAAGCCGACAGAAGGACAGATAATTTTCGATGGTCAGGATATAACAGATATGAGTATTACTGACAGAGCAAAAGCAGGAATAAGTTTTGCATTTCAGCAGCCTGTTAAATTCAAAGGAATTAAAGTTAAGGATTTGATTAAATTAGCATCAGGTAATACATTATCAGTGTCAAGCGCATGTGATTATTTGTCAGAAGTCGGACTGTGTGCCAGAGATTATATTAACAGAGATGTTGATGGAAGTCTTTCTGGCGGAGAGTTAAAGAGAATTGAGATAGCTACAATTATTGCCAGAGGTACTAAATTAAGTGTGTTTGATGAGCCGGAAGCAGGAATTGACTTATGGAGTTTTAAAAATCTGATAGATGTATTTGAGAAAATGCACAACGAGAAAGATGCTTCCATAATAATTATTTCACATCAGGAAAGAATACTTAATATTGCTGATGAGATATTAGTCCTTGCAAATGGTGAGATACAGGCACAGGGTAAGAAAGAAGATATTTTACCTGAATTATTAGACGGAACAGGTAGTTGTAAATTTTATAAATAAAATATATATCAATCAGAAATGGAGAATAGTGTGAAAAATAATGCTGATACACTTATTTTTTACACAGCTATTTGTTTAAGAGCGAAAACAAATAGCATTTATGGCAGATGAGAAATCGCCTGCGCGAATTTCTCATCGCCTCTTCGCGATAAGATGCTCAGAAATGGAGAATATTGTGGATAACAAGAATAAAATAGATAGAATACAAATGGGATTACTTGAAGAAATTGCTGATCTTCATGGAGTACCGGAGGGAGCATATAATATAAGAGCAAACGGACAGCTTGCAGGAAGGAATACAACAGCTAACATTGATATAGTTACTAAAACAGATAAACCAGGAATAGACATTATAATTAAACCTAATACGAAGAATGAAAGTGTGCATATTCCGGTTGTTTTAAGCCAGACAGGACTTACTGATTTAGTATACAATGATTTCTATATTGGAGAAAATTGCGACGTAACGATAATTGCAGGTTGTGGAATACATAATGGTGGAGAGAAAAAGTCACAGCATGATGGAATTCATACATTCTATGTTGGTGAGAATTCTAAACTTAAATATGTTGAGAAACATTATGGAGCAGGTGACGGTTCAGGTGAAAATGTAATGAATCCAACAACTATAGTTCATATAGCTAATGGTGGATATATGGAGATGGAAACTGTCCAGATAAAGGGAATTGATTCTACAGACAGAATAACTAAAGCTGAATTAGGTGACAATGCAACACTTATCATTAAAGAGAAACTTATGACTCATGGTAAACAGTATGCGAAATCAGAGTTTGAAGTAAATCTTAATGGTAAGAATTCAAGTACAAATGTAATCTCAAGAGCTGTTGCAAAAGAAGATTCAAAACAGTTATTTGTTTCTAAAATTAATGGAAATAATATGTGTGCCGGACATTCAGAGTGTGATGCGATAATAATGGATAATGCTAAGATAAGTGCTATACCTGAAATTACTGCAAATAATTTAGAGGCACAACTGATTCATGAAGCTGCCATTGGTAAGATTGCAGGCGAGCAGATTATAAAACTTATGACACTTGGTCTTACTGAAGAAGAGGCAGAAGCAGAAATTGTAAATGGCTTTTTGAAATAATTATGTCGAAAAATGAAATAAAAATTTTATATTTTTTTGATAAAAAATATCTGTCATAATTGAGTAATATATGATATTATATTCTAAACAAAAGGTAGAAAATTGAGGAAAGACGAGTATGAATCAGAAATTTCACAGAAAGTAGGTGGTATTATGAAATTTCGAAGAATTGATGAAGATACGGTAAGATGCATAGTATCTAAGGAAGATATGCAGGAATTTGGAATTGTTTTAGAAGATTTCTTTAAGAATAAAAGTAAAATACATGATTTTTTACATGAAGTTGTGGAAAGGGCAGAGCAGGAAGTAGGATATGAACCTAAAGAGGGACTTCTTTCAATGCAGATAATGCCGATAAGCCAGAACTCAATAGCCATTACTTTCACGGAGAAAGAAGATGGTGGATACGATGATATGATTAATAACATCAAGGAAACAGTTGCAGACATAATCAGCGAGAATGAGGTAGATAGTGAACTGCAAGGTGATGATATGATAGAAGATTTTGAAGATGAGATAGAAGCTAATGATGAGATAGAAGCTAATGATGAGAAAGAGGACTTAGTTGAAGAGAATTTTACTGTAGGAAGAGACTACCAAAATATGCTGGATTATCCTAAGCTTATGGTTGCGATGCCAACGATTCAGGGATTGGTAGATTATTGTAAAGCAGTAAATATTAATAAATCCATCAGAAGCGAGTTGTATTATCTTAAGAATAAAGATTTGTATTGCTTAGTAATTGATAAGTATAGATTATCCATTAATGATTTTAAGACGATAACCAGACTTGCAATCGAGTATTCATCAAATTTAACCAACAACAAGAAGATAATAGCTTATGTCAGAGAACAGGGCGAAGTGATATTTGATATGAGTGCATATAGATTTCTTACAGCATATATGTAAAAGTAATTTATAATCAAACTGGTATATAAGCAGTAGAATATGCGAAAATATCTGATATATAAAAATATATAAAATAAAGAGCTGATGTATAACAATTTTATGAATTGTAATACATCAGCTTTAATTATTTTATTTATTGGAAGTTAAATATTTTATTTAGAAGGTAACTATTTTTATAGAGGAATTATTTATAAAGATGATTTTTTAATAAGGCCAACACCAAGAGCATATGGGCCAGTATGACAACCAATAGTAGTACCAATTCGTATCTTGACTGCAGGGTCACATTTTACACCTAATAATTCTTCGAATTCAGCCTGAAACTCTTTAGCTTCCTCAATTCCATAACCACATGCAACGGAGAAGTTATAATCTGCTATATTGATTGCAGGATCTTTGAAATATGATGAAATCGAATTTAATACACTTTGAAGTGATTTCTTGCGGCTTCTGGATATTCCTCCAAGAGAGATATCGCCATCTTTCATAATAATTATAGGGCGTATGCCGAGTTTATCTCCGGCTAAAACTGCAAGTTTACCGATACGTCCGTTTTTGACTAAATATTCTAAAGAACCGACCGTAAAATAGATTCTTCCTGTTGATTTTATATTTTCTAATTCGTTAACTGCATCCTCAAAAGAAATGCCTTTATCTCTTAATTTTACGGCTTCATTTACGAATAACCCTTCACTTGCTGTATTGAGTGTCGAATCGATAACTGCAATTTTAGCATCGGGATTAGATTCAAGAATTAAATTTTTAGCTGTACACGCACTGTTATATGAACCACTGAATTTAGTTGTGATGGTTATACAGATTATTGGCATACCTTCATCAACAAATGGCTGGAATTTATCTAAATAATCCTGTACTGAAGGAAGCGATGACTTAGGGACGGCATGTTCATTAATCATCTTGAGATAGAAAGCATCGTGGTCAATTCCTTCACCTTCTTTGGTATAATGTTCGCCATCAAAGGTTACATAGAATGGAACGATTGTTATATTGTGTTCTGTTGTATATTCATGGAGTAAATCACATGCTCCGTCGCTGATTATCTGAAAATTCATTATATTCCTCATTTCCGCGCACACTTCTGTATATTATAATGAAATGTGTCGAGTGCGCACAGACACAAATCTCATATGTAAATTAAGTATGGCTGAAAAATTATCAACTAACCCTAACAGATGTGGATATTATATCATGTGGTTTTTGAAACTACAAGATGAAATAATATAAAAATTAAATAATTTGTATATAAATATTGTTTTATGTTATAATGACGCAAAAGAACTGATTAGAAATGAGGATTACAATGTTTAGATTATGGGCTAAAATATATAAAGATAATCGTATGCTTAAGGATATGGTAGTTGAAAATCCTGATATAAATATGACAAGGACAAAGAAGATATTTGCAGCACTAGATGAAGTTTGCTTGGAATTTGATTTGAGTAAACCAATCTGGTTAGAGTCGAATATTTCAGAATTTAAAAAAGTAGCAAAGACAAGATTTAATTCAGATAATTTTGTTGAAAGCATAGATTTTGATTTTCTGGAGATTCATATTATTGAAGAAGATTGTGATTTGTATTAAAATATGGTATTATGTAGAAAGATTTGTTTATAAAGTGAGGAAGTAAGCTATGTCAGACAGACAATGTAATAATTCAGAATGTACAAGTGAAAGTTGTGCAGGCTGTTCATCAAATAATAGAATGAAATACGAACCAATGAACAGTAGAAGCCAGATTAATAAAGTTATAGCAGTTATGAGTGGAAAGGGTGGCGTAGGTAAGTCATTAGTAACTTCTTCATTAGCTGCTAAACTTAAGAAGAAAGGCTATAAAGTTGGAATTCTTGATGCAGATATTACGGGACCATCTATTCCTAAAATGTTTGGGTTAAATGAAACAGCTAATGGAGATGGAAATGGTTTATATCCTGTAGAGACAAGCTCTGGAATTAAGGTGATGTCAGTTAATCTTCTATTAGAGGATGAGGAAGAGCCAGTTATCTGGAGAGGACCTGTCATATCAAGTGTTGTAAAACAATTCTGGAGTGACGTGTACTGGGGAGAATTAGATTATTTGTTAATAGATATGCCACCGGGAACAGGAGATGTACCATTGACAGTATTTCAGTCAATTCCGGTAGATGGTGCAATTATAGTAACTTCTCCACAAGACCTTGTAAGACTTATTGTTAAGAAAGCTTATAATATGGTTGTGAAAATGGATATTCCGGTTATGGGAATAGTAGAGAATTACAGTTATATAGAATGTCCTGATTGTGGTAAGAAGATAGCAGTATTCGGAGAAAGTAAAATAGATGAGATAGCATCAGAGATAGGTGTTGAATTATTAGGAAAGCTTCCAATTGTTCCGGCAATTGCTAAACTGGCAGACGAGGGTAGATTTGATGAGGCTGACAATACATTTGTAGATATGGCAGTTGATAAAATTATAAATGCAAGCAAGTAGAAAGGTTACAGACAAGTATTTACTTAATACAAGGAAAGGGTAAGCGTAGAATACGCGGGTAGCAGAATGAATTATAATCATGATGAAATATTAGATGAAATGAAAACTAATGGGGATAACGCATCGGATAGTGAAAATGCAGAAAAAAATATTAATAATGAAGCAGCAGAGAATACTAAAACAGTCGTAAAATCCAGAGAAATTGACGATAAACAGAAGAAATCTAAGAAAAAGAATAAAGATGATGAAGAAGAAACATCATGGTTTAGAGAACTTTGCAGTTGGATAATGATTTTTGCAGGTGCATTTATTGTAGCATACATTTTAAGTAATTTTGTTATAGTAAATGCAAAAGTGCCATCAGGTTCAATGATTAGTACGATAAATATTAATGATAAAGTTCTTGGCTTCAGATTATCATATATGTTTAGTGATCCTAAACGTGGAGATATCGTAATGTTTAATGCACCTGATAAGGAAAATACTATTTATATCAAGAGAATTATCGGTTTACCAGGTGATAAAATAGTTATCGAAGATAATACAGTTTACATAAATGGTGAGAAACTTGAAGAAGATTATGTAAGAAATGGTTGGGAGAAGAGTGAAGGCAGAACCGAATACGAAGTGCCAAAGGGTGAATATTTTATGATGGGAGATAACAGAGATGAATCAAGCGATTCAAGAGTCTGGGGAACAGTTAAGAAGAAAGAAATTATTGCAAAAGCAATATTCAGATATTATCCATCAATAAAATCACTTTTGAAGAAATAGAGTAAAAATAGCACAAGAAAAAATAGAACAAGAAAATATTATTTTTATAAAAAAAAACTGTGTAATGGAGATTAAAACGAAAGGTTTAGTTAGAATTAATTAATGGAAAATAAAAAAGAAACAAGTACAATTTTAACTTATTCAGCTATTGAGCAGAGCAAAAACAACATTATGGGAGCTGGAAGATACCTTATAACCTTTTTAGGTATTTTTCCGTTTATACCATTGTTTTTGTCTCTTTTTTCGTGTTTTATACAAAAAATTTCATATGATTTATATAGAATTCTTCTGCTTTCGGCAGCAATCGTGTCAATAATCATTATGGCTGTGAACATGATGCTATGGATATTTAATATGATGCGGGTATATATAATTGACGAAAAGGGCGAATTATACAGACTCAGGGCCTCAACCTTCTGGTATAAGATAAAGGATAAAATGTATCTTATTAATCCGACAGGAAGTACAGGTGGAAGATTAATGAGATTATTCTATATTGTAAATAACATTAAGGTGGTTTTAATGGCTGTTGCTGAAGATGTCACATACGAAGATTTTATTGCGATGGGTAAAATGGAGAAACTTTCAGAGATAAGCAACGTTGTCATTAATAAGAAATCTGTAAGATTAACAGCGAAAGTGCAAAGTAAGAAAGGCACAGAGCGTAAAAATATTTATATAAAACGAGTATTTGAGAAAGATGAAAATTTTTGTGAATATTTGAAAATATTAGGAGATAAAGGTTCATATAGAGAAGCAAAAGAATGTTTTAATGTAAAGAATAATAAAGAAAGTAAATTTTTAAAAAATAATGTTTCAAACTTAAAGAGATTTATCAGATTTACTATAAAATGGACTTGTGTTATGGCTTGGATTGCAGTATTTACGGTAAGCAGTGACCTTAGCAGATTAAGCAGGATAAATGCAGGAGAGTATGTTGAAAGTGTAGATGATAAGAATAGAGAAATATATGTTTCTGTTAAAGATGAGGATGAATATTTCCTGAAATCAGATTATGGAAAGACATACAAGCCAGTTCTGGTAATATATTTTTCAGTAGAAATTATTTATGCAATTATGAAAATAACAGATGAGGTAATCCTGAAGGCTAAAAAAGAGCAAAATAAATAATATATTTGAATTGTACATATTAAGAATTTTCACATACTTTTAACATTACTGTCAAAATTTCATTAGACGGATTGATTATTATTAATCCATAATCAAAATGAAAGGAAGATAGTTATGAGAAAAAAATTAATTTCTATAATATGTATAAGTGTTTTAAGCTTGAGCGTTGTATTAAGTGGTTGTCAGAGCAAAAGTTCATCAAAGAATAATTCGGAGGTATCAAACCAGACATCAACATTAGATGAAGATGAGACAGACACAAGTAATATTTCGAAATTTGAGATAGACCCTGATTACACAGCTGATGAATTAGACTATGATTATGACGAGGCAGAAGTGGTTGCAATTACTCTTAATGGAGATAATATAAGCTGTAAATCATCGGATGTTAATATTGATGGAAGTACGATTACAATTCAGAAAGCTGGTACATATTTATTATCCGGAACACTAACAGCTGGAAACATCATTGTTGATAGTGATGATAAAGAAAATGTAAGACTTATATTTAATGGTGTGGAAATAAGCAATAGCACTACAACACCATTGTATATTAAAAATGCTGAAAAAACGATTGTTACTCTTGTAGATGGAACAGAAAATACTTTATCTGATGGTGAAAATTACATATTAGATGATGAGAACAATAATGAGCCAAACGGAACAATATTCAGTAAAGATGATTTGGTTATAAATGGCTTGGGAAGCCTTACAATAAATGCTAATTATAACCATGGAATACAGAGTAAAAATTTACTTAAAATTATAAGTGGAAATATTGATATCATTTCCAACGGTGATTCAATAATTGGTAAAGACGGAGTTATTGTGAAAGAAGCTGTTATAAATATTGAATCGCAGGAAGATGGAATAAAAGCCACTAAAGTTGAAGAAAATAAAGGGTATATTTATCTTTATAATCCCGAAATAACTATAAAAGCTAAGAAGGATGGCATTCAGGCAGTTACCTGTTTGTATGTAAAAGATGGTAAGTATAATATTGAAACAGGTGAAACTAATGAGAATAGCCAAAGTAATTCGGACACTTCTACTGACTATAGCAGAAAAGGTATGAAAGCGGGCGTAGATATTACTATAGAAAACGGCGAATATACCATAGACAGTGAAGATGATGGTATACATTCAAATAATAGCATAACAGTAAATGCAGGTACAGTGAATATAGCTTCCAAAGATGACGGAGTACATGCAGATACGGAACTTACTATTAATAATGGAGATATTAAGGTAAGTGAGTCAGATGAGGGATTAGAAGCAAAATATATTACCATAAATGACGGAAATATTGACATAACAACTAGTGATGACGGAATTAATGCATCAAGTGGTTCAAGTACTACATTAGATAGTGGAAATGCACCGGAAGTAGGAAACAGACCGGAAATGCCAGCGAATGAGAATGGTGAAGTGGGTACCAATGCAGGAAACAGACCGGAAATGCCAGCGAATGAGAATGGTGAAGTGGATACCAATGCAGGAAACAGACCGGAAATGCCAGCGAATGAGAATGGTGAAGTGGATACCAATGCAGGAAACAGATCAGAAATGCCAGCAAATGAGAACAGTGAAAATACCTTAGGTAACAATAGTCGAATGATGCCAGGTGGCGGTCAGGGAGGCTTTAATGAAAGTGATGGAAGCGAACTTGTTATAAATGGTGGAATAGTTCATGTAAATGCAGGCGGTGATGGTATAGATTCTAATGGTACAATTACTATAAATGGAGGCGAAATCTATGTAGACGGTCCTACTTCAGGCGGAGATGGAGCTTTAGATTATGCTGATACCTGTGAGATTAATGGAGGTATATTAGTTGCAACAGGAAGTATTGGAATGGCTACAGCACCAACGTCAGGTTCAACACAGTATTCTGTAAATGCAGCATTTTCTAAGACATATAATGGAGAAACAAAAGTTACGGTGAAGGATTCATCAGGTAATGAAGTGCTTACTTACACACCTGCTAAGAATTTCCAATCATTTGTATTTTCAACAGATAAACTTAAATCGGGCGAAACATACAACATATATGCAGGAGATACACAGGAGGGAACATTCACTGTTTCTGATATAACAACAACTGTTGGAAATGTATCATCAGGAATGGGTGGTGGAAAACCAGGTGGTATGCAGGGTGGCAGACCGGGAAAGAATTCAGAAACTAATGACAATACCAACAATACAGGAAATGTGGGAAATACGGGAAATACACAGAATAATAGTAATAACAAAGTAACTAATAGTAATTCGAATCAGGCATAATATAATAAAGTTATTGATAGCAAAGTGAAAGTATTATATAATATAAATGTAAGGAAAGTAAGGAATATACCGCAAAGTGAAAGGAGGTGTATATATGGAATTAGCAAAAGTAACATCAAAAGGTCAGATAACAATACCAATAGAGATAAGGAAGAAACTGGGAATAAAAAATGGAGATAAAGTACTTTTTGTAGAAGAAGCGGGAAAAATTTATATTCTTAATTCTTCAATGGATGCATTAAATGAGGCACAAAGTGCATTTAAAGGAGAAGCAGAGCGACTAGGACTAAAGAATGATGATGATGTAGTGAGAATGATAAAGGAATTAAGAGAAGAGGGATAAGATAAATGAGGATTATGTTGGATACAAATGTATTAATATCGGCAATTTTATTTCCGGGAGATAAAATAAACAATATGATGAATTATATTTTTTTGAGACATCAATTAGTGCTTTCTTCATATGTTGTGGAAGAATTAAAGAGTGTAGTAAGAAGAAAGTTTCCTAAAAAAGAGCCGGTTATAGAAAAATTATTACTAATGATGAGTTATGAATATGTATATACACCCGATGATATGAAAGAAAATTTATTTTCTATTCGTGATGTAAAGGATTATCCCGTACTATATACAGCTATAATAGAAGATATTGATATTTTAATTACAGGAGATAGAGATTTTGAAGATATTATTATTGACAAACCATTAATTATGACACCTAAAGAATTTAGTGATAAATATATACAGGCATAAAACAAACTTATAGATAATATTGAATTTACTTATGACAAAAAATGTGCTATATTAACATAGTATGTGTTATATGTGTCAAAACATATACGAAAAATGTTAATATAGCACTTTTATAATTCAAGACATTTGAATTGACTAAAAACATGTGCGTATATCAAGGAGGACGAAACTATGGTAAGAGCAATAGTTGGAGCTTGTTGGGGCGATGAAGGAAAAGGTAAGATTACAGATATGCTTGCTGAGAATTCCGACATCATTGTTAGATTTCAGGGTGGAAGCAACGCAGGCCATACAATAATAAATGATTATGGTAAATTTGCATTACATCTTTTACCATCAGGTGTTTTTTATAATCATACAACATCTATTATCGGTAACGGAGTAGCACTTAATATTCCTTATCTTGTAAAAGAAGTGAATGAACTTGTAAGTAAAGGGGTGCCAAGACCTAAGATTTTAGTTTCAAATAGAGCACAGATACTTATGCCTTATCATATTTTATTTGATGAATATGAAGAAGAAAGATTAGGAAAGAAATCCTTTGGTTCAACAAAATCAGGTATTGCACCATTCTATTCAGATAAATATGCCAAAATTGGTTTTCAGGTATCAGAATTATTTGATGATGAAGTTCTTGAGGAAAAAGTAAATAGAGTATGTGAACAGAAAAATGTTATTTTAGAGCATATGTATCACAAACCAACAATTGATCCAAAGGAATTACTTGCTACATTAAGAGAATACAGAGATATGGTTGAACCATTTGTATGTGATACAGTAACATTTCTTCATAATGCAATTAAAGAGGGCAAGAATATCTTATTAGAAGGACAGTTAGGTTCATTAAAAGATCCTGATTTCGGTATTTACCCAATGGTTACATCATCATCTACATTAGCAGCATATGGTGCAATTGGAGCAGGTATACCACCATATGAGATTAAAGATATTGTAACAGTAGTTAAAGCATATTCAAGTGCCGTTGGAGCAGGTGAATTTGTCAGTGAAATATTTGGCGATGAAGCAGATGAATTAAGACGTCGTGGTGGAGATGGCGGCGAGTTCGGTGCTACAACAGGAAGACCTAGACGTATGGGCTGGCTTGACTGCGTTGCTTCAAGATATGGTTGTAAGATTCAGGGTGCGACTCAGGTAGCACTTACAGTAATTGACGTATTAGGTTACTTAGATGAGATTAAAGTATGCGTAGGCTATGAAATTGATGGAAAGGTAACAAAAGATTTCCCTACAACAGTTGAACTTGCTAAGGCAAAACCAGTATATGAGACATTACCAGGTTGGAAATCAGAGATTCGTGGAATTAAGAAATACGAAGATTTACCTGAAAATTGTAGAAAATATGTTGAATTTATCGAAAAAGAACTTGAAGTACCTGTTAAGATGGTATCAAATGGTCCTGGAAGACACGAGATTATTTACAGATAATATTTAGGCATGGAGGCAGATATGGAAAATATAGCAAAATATTTTGACCACACCATATTGAAACCCGATGCTGATATAACACAAGTTGACAGAGTGATTACAGAGGCGGTCCAAAAAGGATTAGCCTCTGTTTGTGTTAATCAGTATCGTACTAAAATGGTGGCAGAAAGACTTAAAGGAACAGATGTAAAAGTATGTACAGTTGTGGGATTTCCACTTGGTGCTGTAAGCAGCGAGGTTAAAGCATTTGAAACTAAGAAAGCTATAGAAGATGGTGCAGATGAAATCGATATGGTAATAAATGTGGGAGCTTTAAAGGATAAAGATTACGAATACGTTCTTAATGACATTAAAGCTGTCAGAAATGAATGCGTTGATAAAACACTCAAAGTAATCATAGAAACCTGTCTCTTAACCGATGAAGAGAAAGTTAAGGCATGTGAACTCGCAGAAAATGCGAATGCGGATTTTGTTAAGACCTCCACAGGTTTTAGTACAGGTGGTGCAACAGTCAGTGATGTCAGATTAATGAAGGGTGTTGTTAAAGACAGATTAAAAGTAAAAGCCTCAGGCGGCATACGTGATATAGAGACCGTTGAGGCTATGATAGATGCAGGAGCTGATAGACTAGGAACCAGCAAATTACTTATCTGATTTTGAATCTGATTTCGAATTAATGTTCTTTAAAATCTTTGAATTGTCAAAGTTTGTAAAATTACTGTTTTTATTAGTAGTATTTTTACTGTTATTTGAAGATGTTTTTGAAGAATCAATATTATTATGCTTGTTGGTATCAGAAACATTTTTGTTTAAGTTTGGATTATAACTTCTAAATACATTTGCAAGCCATATGAAAACATATAATATTAGTGGTACAAAAAATGTTGCATATAGCGATGCATAAAAGAATTTGTGAGTATATGAGTTATTCATAATTGCTAAAACCAGAGTAACAATATATAACGATAAGATTATTATAATTGCAATAATTGCAGCAATTTGTTTTATTTTTTTTAGAACTTTGTCCATACTAATCCTCATTTCTGAGCAACTTGTCTAGAAGAGGCGATAAGAAATTCGCCCAGGCGATTTCTCATCTGCCATAAAAGCTATTTGCTTTCGCTCAGAAACAAATAGCTATGTGAAAAATAAGTGCATCAGCACATTTTAGCACTATCTCCTATTCTTGATTTAAATCATATAAGGTATTATAAGATAAAACACCTATATTTTCAATAACGAAAGTGTGTTTCACGTACCTTTGCACTTGACGTCTGGCAATAGCATAGCTTTTGCTTTGAGTGCGAGCAGATAGCGAAGCTATAAACACCTCTCAGCGAGATGTGTATTCTGCCTGATAGGGTTTTTAATTTATAGGAAATACATCTTTCATATTATAATGTAACACAACAGTTACTATAGAATAAAAAACAGACAGCCGTATAGACTGTCTGTTAAAAAAGGGGAGGATAAGTATTTTATATTATACTTTAGTAATACATTTATAGTATTAACAGATACTCTGAAAATATTCTAAAAAGAATATGTCGTTGATTAATATTCCGATATTTATATATCAGAAATTATGTCAAAATTTTGTGAAGAAACTATCCTATACTTGAAAAATATATGCATATGCGATATAATGTTACATTATAAGAATTCGTGACGGAGCCACGGATTCTTTTATCACTGTCAGAATATATGACAGTTGTTCTTGAAAAAAACTGCTCCGACATGGAGGATTAAAATGGAAGATCAAAAACAGCTTACTTTATTAGAGACTTGGAGAGGAATTGCTTATTCATCACAGACAACTAAACAGGAAAGTGATAGATTCTGGGCAAACTACTTTGTATTAGAGAAAGGAATTTATGAGAAAATTCTTGCCAATCCTGATGAGGTAGTAAAGGGAACAGTTAAAGAATTAGCTGAGAAATACGATGTAGAATTATTAATTATGGTTGGTTTCCTTGATGGAATCAATGATAGCTTGAAAGAAGAGAATCCAATTGATACAATGACAGAAGATACAGTTGTTAATCTTGGATATGATAAAGAATTATTATATAAGAATATGGTTGAAGCTAAAGCTGAGTGGCTATATACACTTGAAGCATGGAATGACCTTATTCCGGAAGACAGAAGAAAAGAATTATATAAAGAGCAGAAATCTTCGCATACAGTAGTTAAAGAGAAGAAAATCGGAAGAAATGATCCTTGTCCTTGCGGAAGCGGAAAGAAATATAAATTCTGTTGTGGAAGATAATACTATTAATTTATAATATTAATAAGAACATATTAAAGATGTCAATGTTATGTTGACATCTTTTTACTTACCAGGAAATTTCTTTGAAATTGTACTGGTAAGTAAAAAACGCTCCGCGAGGATTGCACTGCGGCGGAGCGGAGAATGTCGCAAGCGACATTCTTTATTCTATAATAAGATTAAAATGTTAAAATATAATTAATATGATTACATACAAAGAATTTTACGTATATATATAATTTATATTCATGAAAGTTTAAGGCAGGTGGAAATGATGGAGAAAATATTGATTATCGAAGATGATAAAGACATTAATGAGATGCTTCAGAAATTATTAAAAGTAAATGGTTATGAAGTAATGAGTGCTTATTCTGGAACAGAAGGAGTGATATTGCATAATAAGGATATTTCTCTTATTATCTTAGATTTAATGCTTCCTGGTAAAAATGGCGAAGAGATAATAGGTGAACTACAGGCGAAAAGTGAAGTGCCTATTATTGTTACGACGGCCATTCACGATATGGATAAAAAGTTAGATTTATTTGAGTTAGGTGCGGACGATTATGTAACAAAGCCGTTTAATAATAATGAGTTACTTGCCAGAATTAAAGTACATTTAAGAAAGAAGAATAATGTAGGGCAGAGCAGAAACCTGACATTTAAAGATATAGAACTTAATTTAGATGATTATACCATAAAATGTAATGGTAAAGATATCGTTTTACCTAAGATAGAATTTGAAATTCTTAGGACACTTATGGAAAGACCGAATCATGTGCATACCAAGAATAATCTTATTGAAAGTGTATGGGATAACGAAGATTCAGCAGATGATAATACCCTTAATGTCCATATCAGTAAAATAAGAAACCGGCTTAATAAAGCTAATCCTGATGAGGAATATATTGAAACAGTGTGGAAAATCGGGTACAAGATGAAGAATTAAGAATTAATTAAGATTTGATTTAAGAGTAAATTAACACTTCTTTTATATAATATGGCTTGGAGGTGAAGAAATACTTATGAAAGATATAGTATTAAAAACAGAGAACTTAACGAAAAAGTATAAAAATTTTGTAGCCTTGGACAATGCCAATATTACGGTCTATAAGGGTGACATATATGGACTTATAGGAAGAAATGGTGCAGGTAAGACAACGCTTATGAAAACGGTAACCACGCTTACTGAGAAAAGTAGCGGCAAATTTGAATTGTTTGGAAAAAGCGATGTTGAATTAACGGAATCTAAGAGAAGAGTTGGATGCCTTATTGAGAATCCTGCTTTTTTTGGGAATCTTACAGCTTATCAGAATCTAAAATATTATGCAATTCAAAAAGGAATTGTAGATTTAAGCCAGATAGACAAAGCGCTTAAAACCGTTAATTTAGAGGAGCAGAGAAATAAAAAATTCAAGAGCTTTTCATTGGGAATGAAACAGAGGTTAGGTATTGCATTTGCAATATTAGATAATCCGGACTTTATTATATTAGATGAGCCGATAAATGGATTAGACCCAATGGGAATAAAAAGTATAAGAGATACATTTACAAGATTAAATGAAGAAAACGGAATAACAATAATGATTTCAAGCCATATTTTATCAGAACTCTATATTGTGGCAAATCATTTCTGCTTTATAGATAAAGGCAGAATAATTAAAGAAATTTCAAAAGAGGAATTAGATGCAGAATGTAGCAAATGTATTGCAATTAAGGTATTAGATGTTAAGAAAGCTACCACTGTGCTTGAGAAAGATTTAAAGGTTGATAATTACAAGGTAATTGATGATGAAGAAATAAGAATATACGATTATCTAGATAATTCAGCTAAAGTTAACAAAGTATTAGCTGAGAATAATGTTGATGTTAAAAGTATCTATGAGGCTGGAATTTCACTTGAAGAATACTTCGAAAATCTTGTAAAGGACGGTGTTAAATAATGATAAATATGATAAAAGCTGATTTATACAGAGTGTTCAGAGGTAAAGGAATATATCTTGCTATATTGTTAGCGGTAATAATGGCAAGCTCAAGTATATATGTTATGCAGCCGGGATATATCGGGCTTACCTCATCGGATACGATTTCCGGTGATTCAATGGTTGATGATGAGACAGGATTAGAACTAAGTGTCACTAATAGCATCAGCAAAACCAGAAAAATACTTAAGAAAACTGATGGTTATCCGCTTGACAGTGCCATAATCGGTACAAATGTTAATCTATATTATATGTTTATTATAATAGTTGTAGGGGTGCTTGTTACAGATTTATCACATTCAACAGCCAAGAACACATTATCCTCTGCAATATCTAAGAAGAAATATTATCTATCCAAATTATTTACCTGTTGTCTGCTGTGCATAGGTCTGGTATTGTTGAATAACTATGGGACGTATATATTTAACAGATTAATAAATGGTGCAAAATTTTCGTCAGGAATTGAGAAGATTACAAAATATACTTTAGTACAGCTGCCTATAATGTGTGGAATAATAAGTCTGTTAGTATGTATGGCATTTTTATTAAGAAAGACAGCGGCATTCAATGCAGTATCCATACCATTTGTTATGGCAGCCCAGATAGTCATAATGGGAGTTTCATCATTATTTAGCATTAAGTCTAACCATATAATGGAATACGAGTACCAGTTTATGTTGTCCAATCTGATAACAGACACATCGTTTTCGTATATTA
The DNA here is from genome assembly GCA_902362455.1 of Eubacteriaceae bacterium. GTDB lineage: Bacteria > Bacillota > Clostridia > Lachnospirales > Lachnospiraceae > Bovifimicola > Bovifimicola ammoniilytica. The sequence continues at coordinate 206,773 of CABIWJ010000003.1, read as the reverse complement.
TGAAATCAATTACATTAGCGATAATATATATTGTTGTATTCAATATATTAGGCTATAATGTATTTAGAAAATCAGAAATAAAATAATGGACTCAAACTTTGCACAGACATAATAGAATTAAATCATCTGTATTAAGTAAATTTGCATATATAAATATTGAAACTTTTGCAAGAATTGCTAATTTGTAGATATCTTTTTCGGCTCTTTTGATTATTTGAGTTCATTCAATGCCATACGCCTAAACCGATGTGTCCGCCTATGACATACACTTGATTTATGACGTATCGTGTGCGAGTTAATGCCATCTGAAGCAAAAGGTCGGTGCAGTAAATCACCGTTCAAGCGAAGTGCGTTTGATTTACTGCACCGTAATAACCTCTGCTGAGGATGGCATCTACTCGCACTAGATTAAGGAAATATGAAAGTGTATGCCATAGACGGACAGCTCGGCTTAGGAGTATGTCTGTTGAATGTACACAAAATCTGAGCCGAAAAAGACATCTTACAAATTTACACAATTTTTGCAAGGTGTTTCGATATTTATATCTGTCAAATTTACTTTAATAGATGAATATAAACTGCAATATGTCTGTGTGAAGTTTGAGAATTTAGTATTTGGATAACAGGATAGGAACATATGAAAACAATTATAGTGGTATTGGTGATTTTAATAGCATTTATTTTATGCTATGTTTTTCTTGAGAAAGCCGAGATTAAGAGGCTTAAAAAAGAACTTGATTTTATAATGTCTAATGATACAAACAGGATATTGCATACAGAATTTAATTCAAAAGAGTTAAAGGAATTCGTAAGTGCTGTCAATATGTATCTGTCGGAGATTCAGAAGCGTAAAACGGAAATAGAGCATAAGAACAATAATCTTATGGTAATGATGCGAAATATTTCACACGATTTACGAACTCCTTTGACTTCAGCAGCGGGATATACTGATCTGATATTGAATTCAGATTTAACAGAAGATGAGAAAATTAGTGAAATGAAGATAGTTGAAGCCAGGTTAAAGAGACTGACTGAACTTGTAGATTCGTTTTTCGAGTTTTCTAAAATTCTGACTACGAATAAGGAAATCGAGTTAGAAACAGTTAATCTGATAGGAATTTTAGAAGAATGTATAGGAAATTTCTATGAGGATTATAAAAAGGAAAACAGAGAGGTAGATTTCATAACTTCTAATAATAAGATATCTATATCCACTAATAGAACGATGTTAAGCCGTATATTTGAAAACCTTATCAGCAATGCATTAAAATATGGTTCAGGTAATCTTACAATTGAGGTTATTTCTGAAAATGCAGATGTAATAAGGATAAGCTTTACAAACAGAATAATTGATAAAGATTTGGATACCGGCAGAATCTTTGATGATTTTTATACAACTGACATTTCAAGAACTAAGGGAAGCACAGGATTAGGACTTGCTATTGCCAAAGAATTTACAGAGCAGCTAAATGGAAATATAGAAGCTCATATTGAAGATGATAAGCTGGTAATAGATACTACATTTGTTTTGATTTGAGTTTTTCAGGATTTACACATTTCGTGATTTACGTCTGGCTCTGCGTTTGATTCTTGATAGAGCCAGTTTCTTATTCTCCTTTGAATAATTAAATATAATATTTGGATAATTATCCTGCAAATACTGGATAACAGCATCGATATCCTCTTTAGTATTTCTTGGTGAGTAGATATAAATATGATGCTCGCATAAAAGGTGCAGAGTGTAAGTAAGCTTCATTTTAAACCACAAAAAATGATGCCATGTACTATGTTCGTATGCCCATACGATTTTACTTATCGGTACGATTTCAATGTTAAACAGTCCTGTTGCAACAATATAGCTTTCTGTTAAAGTTATATTTCCTGATTTCATAATCACTCTTGAGGACAATTCATAGTTTACGTGATGAATAGAGTGCTTTCCGTGGGAAATACGGTTAAAACTCAAGCAGGCAGGATGAAAAGCCGGCATTACGATATAAATTATATTCACAATAATAAAACTTACAAGGATAAGAGCCATAATTCCTAAATAAACAGCAAGATAGAAATAAACATCAATATGATAAGATAATTCGTCAATTATAATTTCAGAAGAGACTTTCTTTAGTCCATCCTTTGTCCAGTTAAGATCTTTAGCGAAATCTTTAAACATTTTTTTTGATAGAGAATTCGATGGTACAAGTCTTGCCTTGATAGTGTAGTCATTGATTATATCGGGCAATGGGTTCTTTGATGAGTTTTTAACAAGTATAAATGTACAATTGTTATTTACAAGACAATAGTAATAAGAACCATATACTTTTCCTAGTCTGATACAGTCATAGCCTGTATATTTTGCATTGTTAAGAGTTACCTCCACGTATTCAACCCCGGAATTATATACAGTTGATGCAGAGGTTGCATAGGACATGGAAGTCGGAGAAAATACTTCTGAAAATGGAATACGTACAAATATGATATATATAATTATCAATGCAAATAATGAAATTGCAGAACTATATAAACATATTTTTCTAATATGTGAATATATGAAATTCTTTTTCAAAAATATCCCTCGCTTTCTTTAAATTATGTTACGATATTTACATAAGATTATACGTTAATATAGTGTAATAATCAAGGTTGCTTTTATTAAAAAAATAGGGTATATTCTTATGGAATATAATATTCTAATTGTATAATAGAAATGGAGATAGTATGGAAGCATATTCAAGTTTTGCAAAAGTGTATGATATGTTTATGGATAATGTTCCGTATGAAGAATGGGGAAAATATCTTATAAATCTTTTAGAAGAATATGGTATTAAAGATGGTCTGGTTCTCGATTTGGGATGTGGAACAGGAAGTATTACTGAAATACTTGCAGATAAAGGATATGATATGATTGGCATAGATTATTCTGAAGAGATGTTAAATGTTGCTTTAGATAAGAAAGAGAAATCCGGAAATAATATTCTCTATCTTAATCAGGATATGAGAGAATTTGAATTATACGGAACAGTCAGAGCAATTGTAAGTATTTGCGATTCGATGAATTATATGACTACGGAAGAAGACTTGAGAGATGTATTTAAGTTAGTAAATAACTATTTAGATATTGGCGGTATATTTATATTTGATTTGAATACTATTCATAAATATGAGACAATAGGTGAACAGGTAATTGCCGAGAATAGAGATGAAGGCAGCTTTATCTGGGAGAATACATTTTATGAAGATGAAAATATTAACGAATATGATTTAACATTATTTATTAAAGATGAAAATGGAAAATATGATAAATATGAGGAAAATCATATACAAAGGGCATATTGTCTGGATAGAATAAAGGAATTAATTAGTGAGGCAGGTCTGGAATATGTAACGTCTTATGATGCATTTACTAAAAATGCAGTGAGAAAAGACAGTGAAAGAATATATGTGATAGCCAGAGAAAAAGGCAAGAAAGTAAGTTGAATATAGAAGAATGGAGATAGTGTGAAAAATAATGCTGATGCGATTATTTTTCACACAGCTATTTGTGTCGCAGGCACCACAAATAGCATCTATCGCAGAGCCAAATTTGAAATTTGACTCGCGATTCCTCCGGCACGTTGTGCCTGCGGAATGGAGATTATTATGAAAGATTATATAGTTAGAGCCACAGCAGCAAATGGACAGATAAGAGCATTTGCTGCAACTACAAGGGAAATGGTAGAATTCGCAAGACAGACACATAATACAAGCCCTGTAGCGACAGCAGCATTAGGAAGATTATTAACCGGTGCTGCAATGATGGGAACAATGATGAAAGGTGAAAATGACGTACTTACAATTATGATGAAAGGTGACGGACCTATTAACGGACTTACCGTTACTGCTAATTCTAAAGGATATGTTAAAGGTTATCCGGGTAATCCTAACGTTATTATTCCACCTAATTATTTAGGCAAACTAGATGTTGGTGCAGCCATCGGTTACGGTACAATGACTGTGATTAAGGATTTGGGTATGAAAGAGCCATATTCAAGCCAGATTGCACTTACTACAAGTGAAGTTGCAGAAGATTTGACATATTATTTCGCAGCTTCTGAGCAGATCCCATCATCAGTCGCTTTAGGTGTACTAATGGAGAAAAATAATACTGTAAAGAGTGCAGGTGGTTTTATAATCCAGTTAATGCCATTTGCTGATGAGAAGATTATAGAAGTGTTAGAGGAGAAGATATCTAAGATTACTTCGGTAACTTCAATGCTTGAACAGGGAATGACACCGGAGGACATCTTAAATAAGGTATTAGGAGAACTCGGCGTAGAAATATTAGACAAAGTTCCTACAGGTTTTGAATGTGACTGTTCTAAGGAAAGAGTCAGAAAAGTATTAGTAAGTCTTGGTAAGAAAGAGATTAAAGATATGATAGATGATGGTAAGGAAATTGAAGTGAACTGTCATTTCTGTAATCATAATTATAAATTCAGTGTAGATGAATTACAAGAAATTCTGAATACAATTAAATAATTAAGATACAAGGAAATACAAGGAAATATAAAAGAATATAAAGAAATATAAAAAAATAATGAGGAATTTTGAATCAGTAATGATAATGAAGCAGTAGAGAACAAAAAAGCTATCCGGAGAGGATAGCTTTTAGTAATCATGTTGTTAAACAATAGAGCTAATTCAAAATAAAAAAACCGAAATTTATATATTATGAAAAAGGCACACCATTTATACTTCTTGATTATAATTTTGTTACGTTTGTTGCCTGAGGTCCTTTTGCACCGTTAACAACTTCGAATTCAACAGCAGCGCCTTCTTCTAAAGACTTGAAGCCATCCATGTTAAGTCCTGAGTAGTGAACGAATACATCATTACCTTCTTCATCAGAGATGAATCCGTAACCTTTTTGGTTGTTAAACCATTTAACTGTACCTTTGTTCATTGTGATACCTCCGAAATAATTAATTGGATTATAAAATAATCCTCATATAGAATATCATATTTTATAGGGAGTGTCAAATTTAAACTTGCACGAAGATTACCTGTTAAAATTGTGCATATTTAAGAGGATATATAGGGCCTTGCACTTGAAATTTTATATGAATAATGCTAAACTGTTATAATGTAAATTGCTAAAGTGCTAAATTTAATTAATAAGCAATATGATAAGGAATAATTTCAAAATATTTCATATAGAAATGGAGTAGTATATGGAGAAACTTAATTATCTTGCAGATTTGCATACACATACAGTTGCAAGTGGACATGCATATAATACGATTAACGAGATGGTAAATGCAGCTAAGGCAAAGCATCTTTCAATTCTTGGAATTACAGAACATTCTATGACGATGCCGGGAACATGCCATGAATTTTACTTTAATAATCTAAGAAATGCCAAAAGAGATTATGGTGATGGATTAGAATTATTATTAGGTGTAGAACTCAATATCATAGATTATGATGGAAATGTAGATATGAGTGATGAATTGATTAAACAGATGGACGTAGTTATAGCAAGTATACATTCGGACATCGGATATACTCCAGGAACGATAGAAGAGAATACAAAGTCCATAATAGGAGCCATTAAGAATCCATTAATAGATATAATAGGACATCCGGATGATGGTAGAATTCCACTTGATTATGAACAGGTAGTTAAGGCTGCAAAAGAATATGGTACATTATTAGAGATTAATAATAATTCCCTGAACCCAAGTGGCTTCCGAAAGAATACAAGAGAAAATGACAAGACCATACTTGAATTATGTAAGAAATACCAGGTACCTGTAGTTATTGGAAGTGATGCACATTCAGAAGATATTGTCGGATTAAATGAACGTGCGTATGATGTAATGGACGAGGTAGATTTTGATAATGAACTTGTGATGAATTTTCATATTGCTAAATTGAGAAAATACCTTGGAAAATATAAAAGAAGTAAATAGAGATTATTAAAAGTCGCTTGGAAATGGAGAAGATTATGAGTGAAAAAATAAGAAACCAGGAAATGGACGATTTATTTAAGGCAATTTTAACTCTTAAAGATGAAGAAGAATGTTATAATTTCTTTATGGATATATGCACGATTAACGAATTACAGTCTTTAGTACAACGTTTTGATGTAGCGAAGATGTTAAGAGAGAAGAAAACATATCAGGAAATTGCTAAAGAGACAGGAGCATCGACTGCAACTATAAGCAGGGTAAACCGTTCGCTTAATTATGGTAATGACGGATATGCAATTGTGCTAGAACGAATGGAAAAATAGTGTAAAAAATAATGTTGACAGGTAAATGTTGCCTTATATAGAAAATATTATGGTGCAGTAAATTAACAAGGTTCATTTGAATGTTAATTTACTGCACCAGCTTTTTAAATTTCTTTCTTGTCTTTATCCTTATCTTTCTTAGGTTTTGTGGAAGTGTGTTCATTTGCTGCATTTAACTTATCGACAATGCTTTCTATCATCTGTTTTTTAATATACACATCAAAGCTAAGTGATACAATTAATGAGAATAATTGAAGAAAATCTTTATCCTTATCGGATTTGTCAGCAAAAGTTTCTTCAGATAAATTAATTTTACTCTGAATATCATTCATTATATCAGAAGTAAGCTGGTTTTCTAAATTCTTAACAGTTGAATATATCTCTTCAAGAGAAATAGGTGAATTAACGTCGAAATAATTCTCCGAAATAGGACCTAATATAGTCTTAATATCATTAATTGATAATATATTCTTAAAGTAGTATATAAAAATAAGCAGTATAACGTGCTGCTTTGAGTATCTTTTCTTAACTGGAGCAGGAAGCAGGTCGTTTTTGGCATAGTTATTAATCATGGTTTTAGTTAATATCTTGTCATCAGCAAAACGCTTATTGTTTTTAAGATGTTTATCCATAAACGTTGTGACCTGATCCATATATAAATCTATAGCCGGAATATCTGCGTCGTCAATAATATTTAGCTTGGAAATGATATCATTTAGCAATTTTTCTGAATCTATCATAGTAAAAATCATACCTTTCAAATACGTTATAATCTAAGACCGTCTACGAGGTTACACAATAAAGATTATATAGTATTAAAAACTAGATGACAAGTCTAAAACGACATTTTTTTAAATATTTAATAGTGACTTTTATTTTTATATACTGTATAATATGTATCACAGGCGAATAATAATTCGACAAAAATTTTTCATATCATAGGAGGAATGAAAATGGGAATTATATCTAGATTTAAAGACATTATGTCAGCAAACATTAATGCATTACTTGATAAGGCAGAAGATCCAGAGAAGATGATTGATCAATATCTTCGAGATATGGAAAGTGACCTTGGCAAAGTAAAAGCAGAGACAGCAGCAGTTATGGCTGAAGAGACGAGATGCAAGAGACAGTTAGATGAATGTACAGCAGAGATGGATAAATATCAGAAGTACGCAGAGAAAGCTGTACTTGCAGGCAATGATGAAGATGCGAAACAGTTCCTTGCTAAGAAAGCACAGTTAGCTACACAGCAGGCAAATTTACAGCAGGCTTATGACGTAGCATCAGCTAATGCAACAAAGATGAGACAGATGCATGATAAGTTATGCAAGGATATTGCAGAACTTAATTCACGTAAAGACTCAATCAAAGCAAAGATTGCAGCAGCTAAGACACAGGAGAAGATTAACAAACTTGGCGCAAGTGTTGAAGGCGTTAAGGGAAGCATGTCAGCATTTGACAGAATGGAAGCTAAAGCAGACAATATGCTTGATAAAGCCAATGCAATGGCAGATTTAAATTCATCAGCAGAAGATAACAGCCTTGATGACCTTGCAGCAAAATATGATTCAACATCAGCATCTGCACCAGCCGTTGATGATGAATTAGCAGCATTAAAAGCAAAAATGGGAATGTAATATTTTATAGAAAAGGTGCCTTACATATGCCACACCGTTAGTGGTGTGGTAGGCATCTTTTTTTAAATTTATCTACCAAATACTGAGAAATGAGGTATATGAAAATGTCAGAGAATATTTATTATTGCAGTAATTGTGGCGGGGTTATGGAATTTGACGTAAAGACACAATCCTTAAAGTGTCCTAATTGTGACACACAGGTTAATATTGTAAATGATAAAAAGAAAATTATAGAACATGAATTTAATAAACGAGTAGCGAAAACTATAGCTGTAGAAGTGAAACAGACATCTACAATGGAATGTAAAGGTTGTGGAGCAAAGGTTGAAGTAGCACCTGACTGTACAGCAACAGAGTGTCCATATTGTGGAGCTAAATATGTTTTGGCAGAGAAGCAGGAAGCAGCAATTGTTCCAGATGGCATAGTACCTTTTAAAGTTGATAAACATAAGGTGCAGGAAACATTTAATAAATGGATTAACAGAAGATGGTTAGCACCGGGTAAACTTAAGCATCTGTATGAAAATGGTAAGATACAGGGTGTGTACATACCATATTGGACATTTGATGCCGATGTAGTATGTGATTATTCTGCTGAGGGTGGTAAGCACCGAAAAGTAGAAGTTAAGAAAGATGATGGAAAAACAGAGACAAGAACAGAGACAGATTGGTATAATACACATGGACGTGTAAAGGAGTTCTTTGATGACGTTCAGGTAAGAGGTTCTAAGAATCTTAAAGAATCACTTTTAAAAGGAATTGAGCCATATGATACTAAGAAGCAGCTTGTTTCATATTCTCCTGAATATTTATCAGGATATGGTGCAGAATGTTATACAGTTTCATTAGATGATGCTCATAGAGAAGCTAATAACATTATGGAAAATGAATTGCGTGAACTTGCAAGAAAAGACGTAAGAAAGCACTATGATGAAGTAAGAAATGTAAGAATTGCACCGGATTATCGTGACGAGACATATAAGCACATATTGATTCCTGTATATTCTACAGCATTTACATATGCAAATAAAAATTATACTGTATTAGTTAATGGACAGACAGGAAAAATTAAAGGAAGTTATCCAAAGAGTCCTGTTAAGATAGGTATAATTGTAGCAATAATTGCAGCAATTGTAGCACTCCTTATTGCATTGAATATGAAAGGCGAGAACAATTCAGACAATTCAGTCTATGGAAATGGTATGGAAACAGGATATTCAATTGAGAGAACATATGATGACAACCAGTATTTAGAGATGTCAGGTTATGAGTATGTTATTGATGAAGATATCGAAATATTATAGAGATATATAAAAATATAATTATAGAAAATATAGTTATGATATGATAAAATGTATTTAAGTAAATGCTTTATTAGATAAATAGCATTTGCAATAGAATATTTCTGAAATACATATATTGAATTATCAGATAAAGTGTCAGCGGTGCAGACACAAAAACATAATATTATCGCCGCAGAAAGAGGAAGAGAATGGGACTTTTTGGAAATCAGTTTTCAAATGTTGTTGAATGGCAAGAGCAGAGAAACGACATTATGTTTTGGAAGTGGAATAATGACGAGATTAAAAAAGGAAGTAAGTTAATTATCAGACCGGGCCAGGATGCCATATTTATGTATAATGGTAAGGTCGAAGGTATATTTAGAGATCCGGGAAGCTTTGATATTGAATCACAGATTATTCCCTTCCTTTCAACATTAAAAGGAATTAAGTTTGGTTTTAACAGTGGTGTACGTGCTGAAGTATTATTCATTAATACAAAGGAATTTACACTCAGATGGGGTACAAAGAATCCTATTAATATACAGGCACCGGGATTACCTGGAGGTATGCCAATCGGTGCATTTGGTACATTCAGTTGTAAGATAAGTGATTATGATACATTTATCGAGAGGATTGCAGGTATCAAGAAGCAGTTCTTAGTTGATGAGGTTAAAGAAAGAGTAACATCTACTCTCAATCCATTATTAATGAAGTGGATAACAAAAGAGGGTAAAGATATGTTTAATCTTCAGGCTAATGCAATAGATATTGGTAACGGTATCAAAGAAGACCTTGATATGGAGATTATCAAATTAGGTATTACAATCACGGCATTCAACATTGAGAGCTTTAATTATCCTGAAACTGTTAAGAGAATGCAGGAAAAAGTTGCATCACAGAGTATGGTCGGAGATATGGGAAGATATACTCAGATGGCTATGGTTGACAGTATGTCAAATAATGGAAATGCAGGCGGAACAGCTAACAATATGGCTGGAATGGCTAATACAATGGCTGGTATGCAGATGGGTATGATGATGGGACAGCAGATGGTTAATTCAATGCAGGCTCCTATGAACAATATGCAGCAATCTATGTCAGGTGTTAATTTCCAGGGACAGCAGATGAACGGTCAGGCACCAAATCAGATGCCAAACCAGCAGCAGATGCAGCAGGCAGCACCACAGGAGGGTGGAGTTGCACCTAAGTTCTGTCCTAACTGTGGAACTAAGACAGAAGGAGCAAAATTCTGTTCAAATTGTGGAACTAAATTAATTTAGTTAATATTGTATGGGAATGGAAATACAAGAAAATGAGTATATACGATTCACTTAATGACAGACAGAAAGAAGCGGTTTACTGTACAGAAGGACCGCTTCTTGTTTTAGCCGGTGCGGGTTCCGGTAAAACCCGCGTACTTACACACAGAATTGCATATCTTATAGAAGAGAAGCACGTACAGCCATGGAATATTCTTGCCATTACATTTACTAATAAGGCGGCAGGTGAGATGCGTGAAAGAGTAGATAATCTCGTAGGCTTTGGCTCAGACAGTATATGGGTAAGTACATTTCATTCTATGTGCGTAAGAATATTGAGAAGATATATTGACAGATTAGGTTATGATAATAATTTTACTATATATGATGCAGATGACCAGAAAACGGTGATAAAGACTATATGTAAGAGATTAAAGATTGATACAAAATATACAAAGGAAAAGGCTATTCTGAATGCTATTTCATCGGCTAAGAATGAGATGCTGCTTCCAGAAGATTATGCATTGGAGAATTCAGGAGATTACAGCAAGAAGAATATTATCGAAGCATACAGGGAATATCAATTAGAATTAAAAAGAAGTAATGCCTTAGACTTTGATGACCTGCTTGTTAAAACTGTTGAGTTATTCCGTTCTAATCCAGAGGTGCTTGAGAATTATCAGGAGAGATTCAGGTATATTATGGTTGATGAATACCAGGATACTAATACAGTACAGTTTCTATTAGTCAAATTACTAGCTTCAAAGTATAGAAACTTATGTGTTGTAGGTGATGATGACCAGTCAATATATAAGTTCAGAGGTGCTAATATTGCCAATATCCTGGACTTTGAAAAGTATTTTCCAGAGGCCAGGGTTATAAAATTAGAGCAGAATTACCGTTCGACTAAGATGGTATTAGATGCTGCAAATGCCGTAATTGCTAACAATACAGCGAGAAAAGGTAAGGCATTGTGGACTGATAAAGAAGCAGGGGACAAGATTATATTCAAGCAATTAGGAAATGAATATGAGGAAGCAGAGTATATCGCTGATGAAATTAATGGATATGTCAGAGATGGAAGATTTAGTTACAACGATATAGCTTGTTTATATAGAACTAATGCACAGTCGCGTGTGCTTGAAGAGAATTTCATAAGACAGAATATTCCATATAAGATTTTTGGCGGACAGAATTTCTATCAGCGAAAAGAAATCAAGGACCTGATAGCATATTTAAAAACTGTTGACAATGGACGAGATAACGTCGCTGTAAAGAGAATAATAAATGTTCCAAAAAGAGGAATAGGCGCAACGACAGTCGATAAATTCCAGACATTTGCTGAGGCTAACGATATGAGCTTTTATGATGCACTTAAGAATGAGAATGCGATGGCTATTTTAGGAAGAAGTGCTTCTAAAGTAAAGCCGTTTGTAGATTTTATACAGAGATTAAGAGCTGAAAGCGAATATGGCAAGGTATCAGATCTTATGGAAATTATTTTAGAAGATACCGGATATGTAAGAGATTTAGAATTAGAAGATACAGATGAAGCAAGAGGAAGAATTGATAATATCAATGAATTCTTCAGTAAAATTGTTGATTACGAAGAGAAAACAGAGAATCCTACATTAAGTGGTTTCTTAGAAGAAGTTGCACTTGTAGCGGAAATTGACGGATTAGACGAAAACAGTGATTATGTAGTTCTGATGACAATTCACAGTGCAAAAGGATTAGAGTTTCCTAAAGTATTCTTATGTGGTATGGAGGACGGATTATTTCCAAGCTATATGACAATCAATTCAGATGATAAAACTGAATTAGAGGAAGAAAGACGTCTATGCTACGTGGCAATAACAAGAGCAATGGAAAGCCTTACAATTACCTGTGCCAAGGTAAGAATGATAAGAGGCGAAACATATTATGGAAAAGTATCAAGATTCGTTAAAGAGATACCTAAATTAATCATGGATACAAATATTTCAATGGATAATATTTCAACGAAAGATGGGTTTGTAAAACCGTCTGCAAAATCGAATGCCAAGCCTATATTTAATACTAAACCATTTGAAACGAAACAATATACAGTTAAAAAGCAGGAAAAACTTGAATATACAGTTGGTGATACTGTTAAACATATGAAATTCGGTGTAGGTCAGGTAATAGACATAACTGATGGTGGCAGAGATTACGAGGTTACAGTTGATTTCATTACTGCAGGGACAAAGAAAATGTTTGCTTCATTTGCAAAATTGAAAAAAGTGTAATATAAGATTAGATTGCAGGTAAATTGAAAAAAGTGTAGTAAAAATTACTTAAAGATGGTATACTATTACAATAAAGTTCGTAAGAGCGAAAGAAAGGTTGTGAACTTATGGATAAACTCGAAAATCTTATTAGTATGTCTAAACTTAACAATATCATCAACAAACAGGAAGAAGAGAAGAAGCAGAAGAAAAAGGTATGTTGTATCCTTATAGTAATAGGTGCGGTGATTGCACTTGCGGCTGTAGCATATGGCATTTATAAACATCTCAAACCAGATTATTTAGATGAATTTGATGATGATTTTGAAGATGATGACTTTGAAGAAGACTTCCTTGACGAAGATGAGGAATAAAAGCTATATTGTGTATAATACAATATAATAGGACGGCTATCGTGTAAAACGATAGCTGTTTGAATGTGTTGCGATAAGTTATAATGGTTACAAATGAAATTTAAATCAACAGTTTACAGGTTACGGAGGTATGAAAACAAGATGAATGAAAGAAATTCAGCAGGAAAACAGTTGTTATATTTGTTATTAGGAATTTTGATGTGTTGTGGTGGATTATATCTTTTTTCAACACATATAAGAGTAGATACCGGATTTAACTTTAGTGGAATGTATAGAAGCTTTGGAATATTTGGTTCAAGAGGTATTCCAGGTGGACTAGTTGTTATTCCGTTAATCTTAGGTATTGTTATCTGGGTAATCTTTCCAAAGAGTTTTGCAGGAAAACTTGTAACAATATTAGGAGCATTATTTATTGTATTTGGTGTTATTTCATCAGTTGAATTAAGATGGATACCTTCAACATTATATGAAATGGTATTAATGCTTGTATTAATATTTGGTGGTGGTGCATTAGCACTTCGAATTTTATTTATACCTGATTTAGGTAAGGATAAACCATCTAAGAAGAATAAAATTGATGAAATTAATGATAAATTGAATTAGTAGAGAAAATGAGTTTATAAAATAAAATTGACTAAATCAATGATAAATTTAATTAGTAGGAAAAATTTAACAAATTGATAATACATACAATACTGACCGAAGAGAAATCTTTTGTCAGTATTTTTAATATACAGGAAATAATCAGATATGTGTCGAAGTGTGAAAATAAAGGTTGATATTATGTTCTAATGTAGGATATAATTATTAGATGTTAAATGATATAGAAACGAGGTAAACAATGAAAAAAGGTCAGGAATATATAGGGGCAGTTGATGAAATTACATTTCCAAATAAAGGCATAATACATTATGAGGAAGAACGTGATGGCGATAAGGTCATAGTTCCAGTCATCGTAAAAGGAACTCTTCCAGGGCAGAAAGTAAGATTTCTTGTAAATAAAAAACGTTCAGGTAAATGCGAAGGCAGATTATTAGAAGTTATAGAGAAGTCAGAGTTAGAAAACAGGACAGCACCCTGTCCACATTTTGGAGTATGTGGAGGTTGTACATATCAGAATCTAAGTTATGACAATCAATTAGCATTAAAACGTGATATGGTTAAGAAGATTATTGATGGTGTGATCAGTGAACCATATGAATTTCAGGGAATAATAGGAAGTCCTGACGAATTTGGATATAGAAATAAGATGGAATTCTCATTTGGTGATGAATGTAAAGGTGGAGATTTGGCACTGGGATTGCATAAAAAAGGAAGCTTTTATGATATTGTGACTGTTGATAATTGTAAGATTGTTAATCAGGATTACAATATGATTCTTACTACGGTTTTAGCTTATTTTAAAGAAAGAAATATTGCTTTTTATCACAAAATGACTAAGGAGGGATATTTAAGACATTTATTAGTAAGAAGAGCAGTTAAAACAGGAGAAATCACGATAAGTCTGGTAACAACGACAGCACTTTCATTAGATTTGCAAGAATTAGTTGACGAACTCTTAGCGCTTAAGGTCAGTGGTAAAATTGTTGGAATAATGCATATATATAATGATGGACTCGCAGATATGGTTAGAAGCGACAGAACAGTGGTCTTATACGGAAGTGAATTCTTCTATGAAGAAATATTAGGATTAAAATTCAAGATTTCTACTTTTTCATTCTTCCAGACTAATTCGCTAGGTGCAGAAAAACTTTATGAAAAAGCAAGAGAATTTGTGGGAGAAACAAAGGACAAGCTGATTTTCGATTTATATAGCGGAACAGGAACGATTGCGCAGATGCTTGCACCTGTTGCCAAGAAAGTAATAGGAGTAGAAATCGTGGAGGAAGCCGTAGAAGCCGCCAAGGAAAATGCAGCCTTGAATGGTTTAGATAACTGTGAATTTATCGCCGGAGATGTCCTTAAGGTTATCGATGATATTGAGGATAAACCCGACCTTATTGTGTTGGACCCACCTAGAGATGGAATACATCCAAAGGCTTTGGAGAAGATTATTGATTATGGGGTAGACCGAATGGTGTATATTTCCTGCAAACCAACTTCACTTGCAAGAGATTTAGAGGTGCTGACAGCAAGAGGATATAGGGTGGAGAAAGTGTGTGCGGTTGACATGTTTCCAGCGACACCACACGTGGAGACAGTATGTTTATTGTCCAAACTCCACGAAGCGAAGCATCATGTGAATGTGAGACTTGACATGGACGAGACGGATTTAACGGCGGCTGAGAGCAAGGCTACTTATGAGGAGATAAAGAAGTATGTTGCAGAGTATAATGATGGGATGAAGGTATCTAATCTGTATATTACACAGGTGAAGAGAAAGTGTGGAATTGAATTAGCGGAGAATTTTAATATTCCTAGGTCAGAGGGAGCAAAGCAACCACAATGTCCGAAGGAGAAAGAAAAGGCAATTATTGGGGCACTGAAAGCATTTCAGATGATTTAAAATTACAAAGAGGAGTGAATTACATGATGTATAATCCACAACTTGATACATTTATCTGCGTTGTAGAAGCTGGAAGTTTTAGTAAAGCGGCAGAAGAATTATATATAAGTGCACCTGCGGTTATTAAACAGATAAATTCTTTGGAAAACAGCTTAAATTTGCAACTATTTGAAAGAACACACAGAGGTCTTATTATTACGGAAGCTGGTAAATCGCTCTATCAGGATGCAAAATATCTGATTCAATATTCAAAAGAATCGTTGATACGGGCGCAGGAAGCAATGAATCATAATGAAGAAATCATTCGTGTTGGAATATCTCCGATGACGCCACCGGAAGTTTTTGTGGAACTTTGGCCTAAGATACAGAAAATATATCCGGAGATGAAGTTTAAATTGATTACATTTGAAAATACACCAGAGAATGCAAGAGAGATACTGGCTAATATGGGAAAGAATATTGATGTGATAGCTGGAATCTTTGATGAAACAATGCTTGAACTCAGAGGCTGTGATGGTACTGAGATTTCAAGAGAACCATTTTGTGTGGCGGTATCAATTCATCACAGGCTGGCAAAAAAAGAAAAAATTACACTTGATGATCTGGCTGGAGAAAATCTTATGCTCATGAAAAGAGGATGGAGTTATTATGGCGATATGCTAAGGGATGATATGATGAAAAATCATCCTGAAATCAATATTGTAGACTTTAATCTGTACAATGTAGAAGCATTTAACCGATGCGAAAACAATAATGAGGTATTACTGGCATTCAAGAGCTGGGAAAGTGTTCATCCACTGATCAGAATCATTCCAGTAGAGTGGGATTATACTATGCCGTTTGGAATTCTTCATTCGAAAAAACCGTCCATTAAGGTTAAGCAGCTGATAAATGCTATTAACAAGGTAAAATAAAAATTGAATACATGCGAGTAGAAACCTAAAGGTTAATACTGAATAACAAAACGAGACTTCTAATGGAGTCTCGTTTTGTTATACTTTAGCTGAAGTGAAAATGGAGGATACTATATGCAGATAAAGACAATATGAATGCTTATTCTTATAATGGGTTCCATGATAAGTGGAATATTATTGTCAAATCACATATTTAAATGGATAAAGATTTCCGGAACATATATAACAGCCAGACAGATACATATGTTTTGCGCATACTGGGGACTGGTGGTGATGTCATTACATCTCGGATTTCATTGGAATATAGCGGTAGCAATGGCAGGACGATTATGGGAATATCCATCCGTCATCAGAACATGGGCAGCAAGATCTGTCGCAACCACAATTGCAGGTTATGGTTTATATGCATTTTACAGGAGACAGATAGGAGATTATCTGATTATGAGGATGCATTTTGTATTTTATGATTATGAAAAGGGGATCTTTCCTTTTCAGCTGGATTATCTGGCAGTAATGATGTTGATAGCATTTATTGGATATTATAGTGGAGTGTTTCTAAAGAAAACAGGTAAGGGAAAACGAAAAGGTTCATACTGAAAGAAGGTGGTGTATTTATGGAAAAGCGGAAATTAGTACTTACAATTATTGGAGTTGTTAGTTTAGCAATGGTAATCATGGTATATATCTACTTTTCAAAACCTGGCAGGGATGAAAAGAAGAATCAACAAATAATAAACCAGGTACAGACCGTACAGCAGAAGACAGATGAGAAAAAAGAAAATACAGAAAAAAATACATCCGGAGATGAATTGGAAAATGTTACGCCGGGAAGCGAAGAATACCGGGGCTTCCTCCTGGATAATGTTCTTCATTCTCCAAATGAAGGGGACATTCATTACAATGTATATATTCAGGATGCATATGACGGGACAAAGGAATATGCACTATATGTAACATTACCCGGATATCAGGGATTATATTTTCAGGGCGTGGGAGAAAATATCCGGACAGAAGATTTTGGATTTGAAGCACAGAAGTATATTACCGATATGATTATTGTAGCTCCACAGTTAAATGACTGGGGACAGACATCAGCAGATCAGACAATTGAACTGACACAGTATTTTCTGACGCATTATATTATTAATCCATCGAAAGTATATATTAATGGTTATTCCGGAGGAGGAGAAACCCTGTCACTGGTATTGGCAAAGCAGCCGGAATTATATACAGCGGCACTTATGTGCAGCTCTCAGTGGGATGGTGCATATGAGCTGGTTGTGGAGATGAAAACGCCGGTATATTTTGTGATTGGCGAAAGCGACGAATACTATGGATCAGAACCTTTTAAAGAGGCATACCAGCAGATACATGAGCTTTACAAAGAACAGGGATTATCGGAATCAGAGATTGATAAACTGGTGGTACTGGATGTAAAAGATAAAGATTACTTTGAAGGAACACCGGTCACTTATCAGCATGGCGGTGGCTATCTGTTTTGTCGTGACAAAGAAATTATGGGATGGCTGTTCAATCAGTAAGAACCAGAATAAACCGAAAGGTTAAGACTGAAAAACTTATCGAAACTTCTCAAAGGAATCTATCAGTATTATAGTATGAATGTAAAATGAATGAAAGAAAACAAGGAGGATACGACAATGGAATATATTTCATTAAATAATGGTGTAAAAATGCCAATACTGGGATATGGCGTATATCAGGTAACAAAAGAGGAATGTGAAAGATGTGTGCTTGATGCTTTAAAAGTTGGATACCGGGCGATTGATACAGCACAGAGTTATTTTAATGAGGAAGAGGTTGGGAATGCAATCCAAAAGTCAGGCATTCCAAGAGAAGAAATCTTCCTTACAACAAAGGTGTGGGTTGAACATTATGGATATGAAGAAGCAAAGAAATCAGTTCTTGAATCCATGAAAAAGTTAAAGACAGATTATCTGGATCTGGTATTGCTTCACCAGCCATTTTCAGATGCTTACGGTGCTTACCATGCATTGGAAGATCTGTACGATGAGGGAAAAATCAGAGCAATCGGAATTTCCAACTTTTATGTAGACAGAATGGTTGATTTTGCATCATTCAACCGCATTAAACCTATGGTAAATCAGGTGGAAACCCACATCTTCAATCAACAGAAAGAGATGAAGGAATGGGCAGACAAATATGATATTCGGTTAGAAGCATGGGCACCATTCGGTGAGGGCAGAGGAGGCACCTTTGAGAATCCTGTCATCGCAGAGATTGCAGAAAAATATCAGAAGACTCCGGCACAGGTTATGCTTCGCTGGCATATTCAGAGAGGGATAGTGGTTATTCCGAAATCAACACACATTGAGAGAATGGAAGAAAACTTTAATGTTTTTGATTTCACACTTTCTGACGAAGATATGAAGACTATTGCAGAACTGGACAAGAAGACAAGCTCCTTCTTCTCGCATCAGGATCCGAATATGGTGGAATGGTTCGTGAAGATGGTTGAGGAAAGAAAAAAGAATAATGACAGTTCAAAAGAAAAAAAGAACTGGTAAGCATAAGAGGAAAAATCAATGAAAGTATTACTTGTCAATGGCAGTCCGCACAAAAATGGCTGTACTTATACAGCTCTTTGTGAAGTATCCAGTGCATTAAATGAAAATGGTATAAGTACAGATATTTTCTGGATTGGAAATAAGCCGATTTCAGGATGTATTGCCTGCAGAAAATGTCAGGAAAAAAATAAATGCATCCTGGATGATATCGTGAATGAATTTCTGGAAATAGCAGGGGATTATGACGGATTCGTATTTGGAACTCCGGTACACTGGGGTGGTGCAGGCGGTGCAATCACATCCTTTATGGACAGAGTCTTTTATGCCGATTTAAACGGTGGCGGAGACAGATTCCGCCTGAAACCTGCCGCTGTGGTAATTTCAGCAAGAAGGGCCGGAACAACGGCCACATGGGACCAGGTAAATAAATATTTTGGTCTGATGCAGATGCCGATCATTACATCGAGATATTGGAATATGGTACATGGGACGAATCCGGATGAAGTAAAACAGGACCTCGAAGGAATGCAGGTTATGCAGATCCTTGGAAACAATATGGCATATTTCATTAACTGCAAAAATGTTGCGACAAAAATGGGAATTGAAATGCCAAAGGCACCGGATTTTGTATTTACCAATTTCATCCGATAGAAATTAGCGTGACAAACATTTTATACGACAGGAGGTAACCTTAGAATGAAAACAAAGAAAATAGCAGCAGTACTCTTAACATGCATCATGGCAATCGGTTTGATGGCAGGATGTGGAGCAAGCAATACAAACCAGTCTGCTTCTAATAATGGCAGCCAGTCTGCAAGTACAAATCAGTCTGGAAATGAAGAAGCGGATACAAATTCCGAAAACACTACAGATACAACAGAAAATACATCAACAGGAAATGGAAAAACATTGGTTGTATATTATTCAGCTTCAGGAAATACAAAAGATGTTGCTGAAAAGATAGCAAAAATTACAGGGGCAGATCTGTTTGAAATAGAGCCTATGGAGCCATATACAGATGATGATCTTGACTGGACAGATGATGACAGCAGGGTGTCAAGAGAACATGATGATGAGAGCTTAAGAGATGTGGAACTGGTGTCTACAACAGTTGATAACTGGGATTCATATGATACGGTATATATTGGTGCTTGAGTTATAATTGGGACAAGTTAGAAGAAACCCAGTAAAATCAAGGGGTTGGAACTAATTTAGTCCTTATTTTTATACCTTTAAATCGGTACAGGATAGGGCAGCGCTGACATATCAATCCGAAATATGACCATTACATAGAGCAGTTCAGATTCATGGGCTGAGTGTGCTTTATGTACCCAAGAGAGGTGAAAATTGAATAGTAATAATTTTAGGTAGGACTAAATTAGCTTTGCACTGAAAAGTGTATCTGGCTGTTTGTCCTGCCTTTTTTATTGGAAATGAGCAGGAGATGGCAGAAAAGAAGCTGATTTGGTCTGAATGTAAGTCATCTCGCAAAAAGAGAGGTGGCTGTATATGGAAGTATTGTCTTATGAAAGCAAGAGCAGAGTGTGATCGAATATAAATCGTTGGCAGATCTTTCAGAGACAAGGAAAATAGGATAGAAACACAAACCGAAAGGTACGGGTAGCTGTATGAACAAAATTAGTAAGATTTGGAGGAACAGAAAAATGAATAACAAGTTAGAGGTAATAGGAATTGATCACGGCTGGTCAATGATGAAAACCGTAACTCAGGTATTTGTCACAGGGGTAAAGGAGATTACAACTACTCCGGCACTTTTTGGAGATGTTCTTGAGTACGACGGTAAGTATTACAAGATTGGAACAGTAAGGCAGGAAGTGAAAGATACAAAGGTTGAAGATGACAGCTTTTATCTTTTGACACTGGCAGCAGTCGCAAAGGAATTGAAGAAAAGAGGATTGTCAGATGCAAAGGTATTTCTTGCAGTAGGACTTCCACTTACCCGATTTGGAGCAGAGAGAAATAACTTTATTAAATACCTGACCAAGAATAAGCGTGTTGATTTCAGATATGAAAATGAAGCATACCATATTGAGATTGACGATGTGGCGGTATTCCCACAGTGCTATGCGGCTGTGGTTGACAAGATACCGACTATGGCAAAGAAAACGCTGGTTGTTGATATCGGTAGCTGGACAATAGATATTATGCCCGTGATTAACAAGTCACCGGACGAATCAAAGTGTGTTACTGTGCCAAGAGGACTTATTACCTGTATGCGTTCTATCAATGAGCAGTGTGTAAGACAGCTCAATGGGGAAGTTGATGAAACAGAAATCCAGAATATTATGCGATATGGCAGGTCTGATATAGATGATGAATACCTTGCGATTATCAAGGCTGAGATAGAGGACTTTGTTGAAAAGGTATATAACTCAATCCGTGAGTTTGGTTATAACCTTAAAACTACACCGATTGTATTTGTAGGTGGCGGGGCAGTGGTAATGAAGAATTTCAGCAATCACGAAGCAAAGAATATCTCTTATATCCTTGATGTAAAGGCAAATGCCAGAGGATATGAACAGCTTGCCATTATGGGATTGAAAACTGCTAAGAGACTTGCATAGGGGGTAGTCATATGGCACGAAGGCATATTATGGAGAGCACATTCCGACTGAATCTGCTCAATCCTCAACACGCTAAAATCAATGAGGTCATAAAGGGGCTTAATCCAAAGATATATAAGTCAAAGAATCAGTTCCTGATTGAAGCCTGTGAGTTTTATATTGACCACTATGGAGAGGATGATATTCCCTCCAAAGAGGAAAAGAGATATGAACAGTTTGTAACGAGGGACGAGATAGAAAAGATAAAAAAGGAAATTGAGTATTCTGCAATGAGTGAGGCAAGAAAAGAGGTCATTTCTTTACTTGGGGGAGCTTTGGCGGGAGTGAAGAACAGCCAGCCGGTAGTGATTGCAAACCCACAGGAAGATATGGAAGAACAGCCGGAAGAAGATGTTATGAATGATTCAGATGTTGCAGGATTGGCAATGGGATGGATGTTGAAAGGAGATTGATTATTATGAGAAGAATTGCAGGAGCCGTAGGAACCGCTGTTTTACAGCTACTCAAGTGGATGCTGAAAATTGTTCTTGGAGCATTCAAGCTGTTCTTGGGATTTGTCAGGTTAGTTCTTCTTCTATTCTGTCTGGTAGCAAGAGTATTTCTTTCATTCGTAAGAATGGGAACATTTTGAGGGGAGGTGAGACTATGGAGGTAAAAGGCTTCTTTCCTGCTTACAGGAAAAACAGAAGACTTGTGAAGTATTTCTTTAAATTTAAGAAATTGTTATAATCAAGGAGGTTAAAATGCACAGAATACGGGATTGTCCGGAATGAGCTGATGGGTATATCAAAGAGAAAATAAAAACAATCAACCTTGCGGGGGAATGTAAGCCAATGACTTATGTTCCCCCGCTTTTTTTGTTTGGAGGATAAGCAGATATGATGAATTATGAGATTTTTAAGGAAGTAGTAAAAGAGAAGTTTATGGACTATATGCCGGATAACTTCAAAGGTATGGAGCTTGTAGTTATGCCTGTGGAAAAGGTAAATATGACCTATGACGGTATCAGTATCAGAGGCAAAGATACTAATATTTCTCCTACTATTTATATCAACGATATGTATGAGAAATATCAGAACTGTGGTGATCTGGAGGAAACACTGATGGCGGCATGTGACCTTATGGCAATGGAGTTTGCAAAGACACCACAAGTTGTTGATGTTGACAGCTTATACAAAGATGCCAATGAAAAGGTAGTATTCCAGCTTATCAATACGGAACAGAACAGGTCATTTCTGGAGCAGGTGCCACACAGAGAATTTCAGGATCTTTCCATTATCTATAAACTTGTGATAAATGCGGATGCTGAAAGTATTCAGAGTATAAAGGTTACGAACAGCCTTGCGGAAAGACTTGGAATGAATGAGGAGCAGCTTTTTAAATATGCGGCTGAAAACACAAGAAGAATCTTACCGCCAAGAATAAGAAATATGAATGATGTTATGAAAGAGATGTTTTTAAGTGACGGGATGCCGGAGGAGATAGCAGAGATGATGATCAGGGAAGTTCCACCGGAGCAGACTCTGTGGATAATCTCCAATAACAGGGGAATTGACGGTGCAGTATCAATGCTTTATGAGAATGAGCTTCACGAACTGGCAGAAAACCTTGAAAGTGATCTGTATATCCTGCCTTCAAGTGTGCACGAAGTTCTTGCGGTGTCCACTGAACTGACAGATCCGGAGGAGCTTGCACAGATGGTGGCAGAGGTGAATATGCAGAAGGTGGCATTGGAAGAACGACTTTCCAATCAGGTGTATCACTATGATAAAGATTTAAGAAAACTCACGCTTGCAACAGATACACCGAACAAGAGCCTTGATGGTATCGTTGCAGAGCCGCAGCTTGTATATGACGCAAAGGAAAAAGCGAGATAGGAGGCAGTTATGGAGCAGGAACTTACCGTAGAAGAACTGATTGCTCTTATAAACAGCCAGAAAGGTGACTTTATTATCCGTATTGAGTTTGGAGAGGAGGCGGATTCCTGTGACAGAGAAGAACGACTTCAAACTTGATGTTGTATCCATAAGGCTTGTAAAGGAGGCTCCGATTTATTCGGAGCAGTCCTTTAACAAGCCGGAAGAAGTAGCTGCTGTAATGGGGGATTGTATGTGCCAGTTCGACAGGGAAGTGGTGTGTGTTGTAAATCTCAGCTCCGACTTAAAGCCTATCAATGTGCATTTTGCAAGTGTCGGTTCGCTGAATGAAGCGATGGCACACCCAAGAGAATTATTTAAAGCAAGTATTTTAAGTAATGCTGCCAGTATGATGTTGATCCACTGCCACCCGTCGGGAAATATATTTCCCAGCAAGGCAGACACGATGATGACGGACCGTATGAATAAGCTGTGTGAGCTTATTGGAATCCCTCTTTTGGATCATATCATCGTGGGAGGGGATAACCGTGCCTTCTTCAGTTTCAAGGAAAAGGGAATGATTGATAATCCAAGAATTACACTCAGTACGGATTACAGGAACCTTGATATTAAGTCACCGCTTGTGGCAGAGCAGGGAAAGGCAAGGTGAGAGTATGGAAGGAAGATTTACAGAGGAGGAACTTGCCATAGCAAAGAGCGTAGATCTTTGTGCCGTTGCAGAAAGCCTCGGTTATACCGTAAAGAGGATTGGAAAATATCACACCTTAAAGGAAATGGACTCAATCCGTATCTATGACCGCAGTCATTGGTACAGATGGTCAAGGCAGTTTGATAAGGGAAACAATGGCGGCTCACAGATAGATTTCCTCCGTGTATTTGGCGGAATGAGTGTAAAAGAGGCTGTATTCTGGCTCTTGGATTTTGCCGGATACCGGAGAATTGAAAGCATGGGAAAGCAGCCGCTTGTTCATCAGGTCACAAAGAAACAGCCACAGGAAAGAAAGCCTTTTGTGCTTCCGCAGCCAGCAGGGGATAATTCCTACCTGATATCCTATCTTAACAATGAGCGTGGAATCAGTAAGGCAGTGATAGAACTGTTTTTAAAGGAAAATCTCATATATGAGAGCAGGCATTATCACAATATTGTCTTTAAAGGAAATGACAAGAATGGAGTAACCAGATTTGCAAGTATGCGTGGTGTATTTGATAAACAGGGAAAATCATTCAAGTGTGATGTGGAGGGGAATGATAAGAACTATGGATTTAATGTGGTGAATGTAAACAGTACAGAGCTTGTTGTATTCGAGGCAGCAATCGACCTTATGAGCTATGTGGATATATTTGCCGACCATGAATCAAATAAGCTGGCTCTTGGAATGCTTGCAGATGCCCCGCTTGAAACTTTTCTCAGGGAACACCCACAGATTTCTTTTATCCGTTTCTGCCTTGATGGGGATTCACCGGGCAGGAAAGCAGCCGCAGAACTTATGGAAAAATACTATGGACTGGGCTATGAGATTGAGGACTGTCCGCCACCAGCAGGCTATAAGGATTACAATGAATGGCTTGTTGCAACAAAACTTAATCTTGCAGATGAGAAAAAGGAGCAGATGACCATAGCCGGACAGTGCCATTAAAAAGTGGTGGTAAAAAGCAGTGGTTTTTACGGAAAATGGTGGAACAATGCGGTGGTTTTTTCAAAAAGTGATAGAACAAAGTACCACCACTTTCCGATGCTGTTTTTTCCTATGAATATAAATTATAAAAAGTGGTGGCATAAAGCGGTGGTTTTTACCGGAAATGGTGGTAAAAAGCGGTGGTTATATTCAAAAGTGGTGGAACAAAGTGCCACCACTCTATATTTTGCAGGGGTATTAGGGGAATGTTCCCCTAACTAGATGGCATTAGGACAGAGATGTCTCTAATGCGTATCTAGCAGTCGCCGGGGACTTACCGGTGACTGGAGCCATAGTGAATATCTACGAAACACGGATAAGGAGGTGCAAGGTGGCAGAGAACAGGGAAATAACACTTTTTTCAGAACCAGAGGAACTGATTGCCTGGGCAGAAGTATATGATAAGCAAATCAACCCTTCGATAGAAGATGCTGCACTTCTTCTTAATTATATGGAAGGACATGATTATGCAATCGGAACGGATGCAGAGGGGAAGATGTACAGACAGGATATGGCAGAGGAAAACGGTGAGATAGAGCCATTTCCGATAGATGATGTGATTGATAAGGTGTGTGAGTGGAATTATGATCTGATACTTCACGCAGAGGCAAAGAAAGATGATCCGAAAGATTTTCAGGAATATTGCGAATTTCAGGAAAAGTATGACAGTTTAAAGGCAGATGAGAGGGTGTTAGACCGATTATTTGATAAAACCAGTCATGCAAAGGAGATTGATGCTGTTGCAACGGCACTGGTGGAAGCGGTTATCAGTAATCTGGAGGGCAAGGGTGATTTGGAAAAGGCGGCAGCCACGATAGCACAAGGAATAAAGGATTACAGTACAGATAAGAGGGGAAGGTGAGCGTATGGCAGATAAAATCCACTGTATCAGGAAAACGCTCCGTCTTATGCCGCAGGAGGCAGAACTGCTTGCAAAAAAGGCAGGGGAGAGCGGAATGTGTGAAGCAGATTATTTAAGACTGCTCATCAGCCAGAAACCGAATGATTACCCGGAAGTCAGGAAACTCTTAAAAGAGCTTATCAATGAGGTGAACCGTATTGGAATCAATATCAATCAGATCGTATTCAATAACAATGCAGGACTTTATTCCAAAGAGGATAAAACACAGCTTGTTGCCTATATGCGTAAACTGAACAAGAAAGTAAATGAGGCGGTGGTGCAGATTGGCAATCAGTAAAATCCTTAATATGAAAGACTGTGGCGGGCATTTTCACGGAAAACATTTAAAGCGGGCACTTGATTATGTGATGAACCCGGACAAAACACAGGATGGCAGACTGGTGGGTGCAATAAACTGTCAGGTCGATACCGCATTTGAGCAGATGAAGGAAACCAAGCGTAATTTTGGAAAGATTGATAAGCGTCAGGGGTATCATATCATACTTTCCTTTAAGGAAAATGAGGTAAATCCGGATACGGCATTTGAAATTACACAGAAATTTGTGGAGGAATATCTTGGTAAGTCATACGAAGCGGTGTTTGTGGTACACGATAATACAGCCCATGTTCATTCCCATATCGTATTTAACAGCGTGAGTTTTGTGGACGGTAAAAAGTACCGTTACGAAAAAGGGGACTGGGCAAAGTATATCCAGCCTATCACGAACAGGCTGTGTCAGGAATATGGACTCTCCATTATTGATGTGGATGATGAGAAAAAGGAGAGGCAGCACGAAAGCTATAAGGAATGGAGTGAGTACAGGGAGGGTAATTTTGTATGGTCCGATATGATAAAAAGAGACTTGGATGCCTGTATTTTGCAGGCGAAGGACTATGAGGAATTTCTCGAACTGCTGTCTGAAAAGGGATACCAGATAAAGCAGGGAAAACATCTGGCAATCAAGCCACAGGGTATGACAAGGTTCAGAAGGTGCAAATCTCTTGGGGATATGTATTGTGAGGAAGCAATCCGGGACAGGATTGTAAAAGAGGATATTGCGTTTTATAAGAGTAAACAGGATATACCGAAAGTTTCCATTGTAAAGTGCAGAGTTAAAAGATACCGCAGGGCAGGCTTGTCAGGACTTCAGAAAAAGCATTATGCGAAGCTGTACCGGGTGGGAAAACTCAAAAAAAGACCATACAGTCAGGTATGGAAGTACAGGGAGGATATCCGTAAAATGCACAAGCTGCAGGAACAGTATTTGTTCCTTGCAAGGCATAATATCCATTCAGCAGAAGAACTTGTGGGGACGATAGCTTCTCTTACGGATAAGAAAAAAGAGACTTCGGCAGAAAAGAGCCGGATTTATAAAGCAAGGGAAAGGAGCAGGGAACTTTTTACTGCGGCTGATGAGATGGAAAACTTAAAGCCAGCAGAGCAGTCATACAGGCTTGGGGATACCTTCTTTGAAGATGAGCATAGGAAGTGGGTGGCACTGGAGCAGGAATTACAGGCACAGGGATATTCGCTTGAGGAAGTGCAGGCTTTAAGAAGACATTACAAAGAGGAGTATTCAGAAGTGTGTGCGAAAGAAAAGGTTGTATTCAGGGAACTGAATACGGGTAAGGCAATATTAAACAGCATGATTCCGGACAGTATTTCAGATGGAAGAAAGACAGAATACAACAGGGAGATTATAAGAGACAGAAAAGAGCAGCCAGTAAGATAGACTGTTTTTTTGCGCAGTTAGGAGGAGCATATGGAACAAAATCTGAATGACAAGCCGTTAAGCAATATGCAGATTGCCAGATATATTGAGTCATTGAGAAAAGAAATGAATTTCGATGATGAGGTGTACGGGCTTGTAAAAAGTGATCTTGAGGATGGACTTACGCAGGAGCAGACGGAAAAGTATCTGGATAAGAATTTTAACATCGGACAGATGAGAGTGTTATCGGAAGGTCTGCATAAGGAGATTCCGGAGGAACTTTTTAATATCCTTCACAATAATAAGCTCTCCGGCAATCAGATGAAGGTATCACTGGAATTTTATGAAAAGGGAGTTCCGGTTGAAACCATACAGGAAGCTGTGGCAAGGGGAGAGAAGCCCGTTGTGATGAGAAGATTATATGAAGAAGTTCTGGCACAGCTTTCAAAGGCTGCGGAGCAGTATACGCAGGACTCAGAGTATGTGAAAGAACTGATTGCACAGATGGAAATGGTAGTGGAGAAAATCAACTATCAGGAGGAAAGATACGATGCCCTTAATAAAAAATTATCCGATGTTGAAGTATTAAAGGAAGATAAGGAAGTCACGGAAAGGCTTGTAAAGGAAAATGAGGATAAGGATGGAATTATCAGCCATCAGCAGGATGAACTTAATAAGGCAAGCAGCACGATTGCAAGATTAAGAGATAGCATTGAGCATAAGGACAAGGAGATGGAGCGTATGAGAGACAGGATAGAATCTCTTGAGGATAAGATTATGAGTGCGGCATCTGATGATCAGAAGGTTGCGGAAAAAGAGGAAAAGGCTGGACCGTCAGAGGTTTTGGCAGCTACTGATAATAAGGAAACAGTGAAAACACTTGCAGATTCACAGGCAGTGCCACCTATGTACAATGGAATACCCGTGTATTATCAGATACCTGTTACGGACTCTGCCGGGCGTGTAATCCAGCATCTTCCAGTTGAGCGTACAGAAAGAAAATCAAATGGCGGCATTGCGGCACTTTTTGCCAGATTTTCATTCAAAAAGAAGTCAAGAGCTGACATTGTAAAGCTGGTTGCAAGCGGTGATCTTGTGCCTGCACAGCTTGTCCAGATAAAAAGTGCCATAGAAAAGGGACTGACAGAAGGGCAGCTTGTGGAACTTATCAATAATAATGTCTCAGCGGAAAAGATGAAAGAGATTATTGAGATTGCCGTGCTTGAAAACAGTATGGCAGGTTAGGAGGTACTTATGAATTTAGCAGTAGTCAATGAGGCGGTAACAGGGATGAACGGTGTGGAACACGAGTTCACGGAAGAAGAAAAAAACTTTGTGGTGCAGTTTGCTTTCCGAAGCGGCAGTAAGGAAGATACGATTTCCTTGATCGAAGCTCTGGCACATTCCACGGATAAGGTACAGTCCGAGGAGATTATGGTCACATACAGGTCAAAGTACGATATAAAGCCTGCGTGGGTGGAACAGGTCGAAAACCTGCTTGTGGCACTTGAGATGTACCGGATAGAGGAGGAAAAAGCAATCAGTCATCTGTCTGATATTTTAACAGCATATGGCATTGATGTTTCAGCAGAGGAAATCCGCAGTACAAAGGCGGAAGAAATAAGGACAACAATAAGAGAGAAAGCGGAGGTGCGATAATGGCAGAGGAAATTCAGGAAGCGGTACAGATTATCCGTGTCGCATATGACGGGATAGAGATTGCTATGAAAGTAGGCAGTGGCGGTATTGCCGCCATGCAGAAGGCAATCGACTTTTTAAAGGGGATGCTTGATTATGAAAAGTCGTTGGGAAAAACATCTATGAGAAAGCTGCTCTTAAAGGGCGGGGATTTGCAGGTATTGCAGTTTAAAACGGAAGATATGAGAAAGGTTGAGAGAATGGCAAAGAAATACGGAATCCTGTATTCGGTTCTTCCAGACTGTAACAAGACAGACGGTATGAGTGAGGTCATCTTTCATACAGAGGCAGTTCCCCGTGTGAATATGATGATACAGAAGCTGAAATTTGGCAGGATTGCCACCTTTGATGACTATCTGAAGAATGGAGATGAAAAGTCCCTAGGCAAGCT
The DNA here is from genome assembly GCA_902362455.1 of Eubacteriaceae bacterium. Lineage (GTDB taxonomy): Bacteria > Bacillota > Clostridia > Lachnospirales > Lachnospiraceae > Bovifimicola > Bovifimicola ammoniilytica. The sequence continues at coordinate 176,891 of CABIWJ010000003.1, read as the reverse complement.
GATGGATTTTTTGAGAAAACAGCAGGGAAACGAGAAAAGCCACACGGTAGAAGGGGATAAGGTAAATTCTGCCATAGACGGACTCATTGAAAAAGTTGGAATGTTTGCTATGGAAAAACAGGCTATCAGTGTGGAGCAGGTCAAGGAGAATTTCAGCATCAATGGGGAGCAGGCAGAAAATGTAATAAAACAGCTTGAGACAATCGGGGTGCTTGGCGGCAGGAGTGAGGATGGTACACACAAGGTAATGATGGATAAGGAGGCTTTCACTAACCGGATCAGAGGGTATCAGAGCCTTGCGGACAGAATGCGGGCAATATCTGCCTCAAAAAATACGAACCTGTCAGATGTTACGATCAGTAAGAAACTTATTGCAGAAGAAAACGACCATGCAGTAAAGACCAGAGTTCCGGGAACATGGGGAAAAGATGTCAGATATGTGTGGCTGCATAAGGATAACGTTATGGATATCCATAATGGAAAGACAATGCTCACATTCCTTGATACCAGCAAAGATTACAAACTCTATGATGAGCAGAACCGTGTGGTAACTACGAAAAAGGGAGACGAACTTTATACGCATTATGATAAGGTAGAATCATCTGTCAGGGAGCGATATGAAAAGGTTCAGAAAGAACAGAAAAAGACCACAAAGAAGAAAACGGTTACTACCAGAAAAGAGAGGTAGGAGCCTATGCAGACAACGAAGAAAAAACCGTCACTGATATTTATTTTAGTGGGTGCAGTGTTATCCGGGTATCTTGGTTATCTGATAAATGGTGCATGGACAGAAGGGATCGCCTTTAATGACTTTATGAACAGGTTCAATGAAGTGTGTGCAGTTCCTTTTGCCAATTATTACAATTCAAATACAGTAAACGCAGTAGCCATTGCATTATGTATCTATGCAATGGCTATTATTATGTATTACACCAGCCAGAGAAACTATATGCCCGGCAAAGAATATGGTACAGCAAGATTTGAAAATCCGAAGCAGGTCAATAAGATACTGGCGGATAAAGATGAGAATTTCAACCGGATACTCAGTCAGAATGTGAAAATGTCGCTGGATTTCCGAAAGCTGAAGCTCAATGGAAATATACTTATCTGCGGCGGTTCCGGAGCAGGAAAGACATTTTATGAAGTAAAACCGAATCTTATGCAGATGCCGCATAACTGTTCTTTTATCTGTACCGATCCAAAGGGAGAGATATTAAGAAGCTGTGGGCAGATGTTAAAGGATAACGGGTACAATGTAAAAGTTATCAATCTTTTGGAGATGGATAAATCAGACTGTTACAATCCATTTTCCTATATCAGAGAGGAAACTGATGTGGTGAAGCTGATTACCAATCTTATCAGTAATACCACACCAAAAGGCTCAACACCGAGTGATCCGTTCTGGGAGAAAGCGGAAGGCTTGTTTTTACAGGCAATTTTTTATTATGTGTGGCTGGAGGTGCAGCCTGCAAAGCGAAACTTTGAGACAGTTTTGAAGCTGCTTGGAGAAGCAGAGGTTAAGGAACCGGGAAAGGCTTCAAAGCTGGATGTCCGTATGAAGTTTTTAGAGGAGAGTTCGCCGCTTGGAGCAAACCACCCGGCAGTCAAACAGTATAACAAATGTATGAGGGGTGCCGGAGATACTGTCCGTTCCATTATCATCAGTGCAAACTCAAGACTTGCATTTCTTGAAAATAAGCAGGTTTTACGCCTACTCTCCAAAGATGAACTGAACCTGTCTGATATCGGCATTGGAGTCAATGGAGATGGGGAGACAAAGACAGCACTGTTCTGTGTAATCCCGGATAGTGATAAATCCTATAACTTTATTATCGGTATGCTGTACACACAGATATTTCAGGAATTGTACTATCAGGCAGACTTTAACTGCGGTGGCAGACTGCCAATTCACGTCACCTTTATGTTAGACGAATTTGCGAATGTCGCATTGCCTGATGACTTCTGTTCGTTGTTATCGACAATGCGAAGCAGGGAGATTTCAAGTATTATCATCATTCAGAATTTCGCCCAGCTAAAGGCACTTTTCAAAGATACTTGGGAAACAATCCCCGGCAACTGCGATACCTTCATATATCTTGGAGGCAATGAGCAGAGTACACACAAGTATGTCTCGGAGCTTTTGGGCAAGGGGACAATTGATAAAAAATCAAGCGGTGAGACAAAGGGCAGACAGGGAAGCTCATCAAGAAATTATGATGTTTTAGGCAGGGAACTGTTTACACCCGATGAGGTCAGAAAGCTGGATAATAAGAAATGTATTATTTTTATCCGTGGTTTTGATCCGATAATGGACAATAAGTATATTCCATTCCGACACCCGATGTTTAATCAGACAGCGGACGGAAAAGGAAAAGCGTATGTCCATAATACACAGGGAGCAGATCGTATTATCGGACCACCATTTGAGATTTTATCGGAAAAAGCCGTTAAGCATTATGAAAAAATGAAGGATAAGGGAGAGAATGTGTATATTGATACACTGACCTATGAGCAGTTTATGATGCTTGGAGATGCGGAACTGAACAGAAGATTTTCTATGCAGGATGAGGCAGAGCAAAAAGCAAAAATTGACGGGGAGCAGGCAAATGAGCTTGAATATGCCGATGAATCGCAGAAAGAGGAGGATTCAGACAGACAGCCGGTAAGAAATCCTGAGAGGGAGAAGCCGAAGTGGGAGGATACGATCACAAACCGAATGATGCACTGGTCATACACCGCAGAGCAGAAAGAAGAAGTGAAGAAAGCACTTGCGGCAGGTGTTCCGAAAGCAACGATTCTTACTTATTTCTATCCGGAAGTGACGGTGGAGAAGATGAGTTCATACTGGAAGAATCAGTAAAGGCGTCGCATAGGCACAGGAACTGTGGTATAATGTGCCTATGCGGAATGAAAGAGTTTCGTAAATCTGTAATTTGTTGGGCTTACAAATAATTTAATATCAAATTCACACAGCACTTTAGCCAATTATGGTTAAGGTGTTTTTTTGTACCTTGAAAGGAGGTGGTCGCAGCAAAACATATCGGGGAAAGCCCGATTTTATCATTACAACAGGCTATGCCTGATCATATAAAGCAACTTTTAACAGCCAGTTAGGGATAAACCCTGCTGGCTATTTTTTTATCGAAAAGGAGACAACCAATATGAGAAAAGAACAGATTATTACGACAACCAACAACAATCAGATGGAGGAAAAAGGTATGAAGCAGAGATTTATTCATTTTAAGAGAAAATTTGTTCCGGCATTATCCGGAGCCATTATGGGAGTAATGCTTATGAGCACTACCTGCTTTGCGGCAGGAGGCACTTCGGCAGTAACACAGCCGCTTGAGAACTTAAAAACGCTTGTGATCGCAGTTATCGGTGCAGTCGGTGTCATTATCCTTGCAAAAAATGTTATGGAATTTGCACAGGCATACCAGCAGCAGGATTCATCTACTATGAACTCAGCTTTAAAGGGAGTTGTGGCAGGTATTATCATGGCAGGTATTTCTACTGTACTCACTTTCTTAGGCTTCTAAGATAGGGAAAAAATAATCCCTGTTGCAATAGAAGAAAAGAGGTGAATAACAGGTATGGATATTTTTAAGCTGGGAGACAAAATACTTGCTCTCCTTGAAGCTATGTTTGGATTTTGGAATAATCAGATATCTTTGGTTTTTGCAATGCTTGGACAATCGCCCGTCAGTTTTAAGGGCGGTGGTCCGTGGGCAGTCATCGAGGGAATAGAGCCAATCTTTGTAGCGGTTGGTTCTTCCCTTGTGGTACTGTTCTTTGTTATCGGTTTCTGTTCGGAAAGTATAGATGTGAAAGATGAAATGAGGTTTGAATCAATCCTGCGTATGCTTATCCGATTAGGACTTGCAGAATGGTTTGTTGCCAATAATGTCACGATTATGAAAGCATTTTTTACTTCCATCGGAAATCTGGTAGGGCTTATTTCGGCAGGAACAACAACACAGCTTGCCATTGACAGTGCACAGGCAGATGTTATTAAGGAACTTGGATTTGGTGAAAGTCTGGTAATGCTGATCCTTACGGCACTGCTTGCAATCATCATTATTATCTGTGGTTTCTTTATCATTTACACCGTGTATTTCAGATTCTTAAAAATATTGATCATTGTGCCGCTTGGAGCAATCGCCTGCTCTACAATGGCAGGAAACAGAATGGTAAGTCATACGATGTCAACTTACTGTAAGTATTTCTTATCCTGTGTGTTTGAGGCGGTAACAATGGCACTTGCGATTGTGGTATGCAATGCATTTATCAATGCAGGGCTGCCTTCCTTTACGGGAAGTTATGCAGACTGGGCACAGACACTTATTTATCTGTGTGAAATGACATTTACCATAGCAATGACGGTTGGAAGTGTGAAGGGAGCACAGACACTTACAAGTAAGGCATTCGGATTATAGAAGGAGGCATTTATGGATAATGAAAAGAAACAGGTGACTTATAATTCCAGTTTTTCCGGGGAGACACAGGTAACACTCGATATTCAGCAGTATATGAATAACAAGGCAATGTATATCGGGCTTATGTGTAATGAAGATGGATACGATGAGCCGTTTGGTGATGTGACCGTAAATTTGTCTGTTGCTGCACCGAATTACTGCGGATATCTGAATGTGAATGATATGCCGGATATTGAGAAATTCATCACAGAAAATGAGCTTGGGGAGTTTACAGGATTTACACAGAGGAGTGGTTATTGTGAATATCCTCTTTATCTGTTCAATGTCGATAAGCTGAGAGAACTGTGTCCGGATGGAATGGATATGTATGAGGCAAATATCGGTATGGCAAGAAAGCCGGAGACAAAGGAGTTAGCAAGATAGGGGGGCAGAGGACAATGGTTATTGAAATAAACAAAGACATTGACCGTTATCAGGAATCGGTGGCAATGGGACTTACAGCAAAACAGCTTGTATTTTCTATTGCCAGTGTGATAGTCGGTGGCGGTATCGTATTACTTCTTTATAGATATATTGGTCTTACGGGTTCTGCTTATGTGGCGATTCCGTGTGTAGCTCCGATAGCACTTGGAGGATTTTATTCTTTTAATGGAATGAATTTCTACGAGTATATGGGAAAGAAACTGCATTTTATGTTTGGAAATAAGGCTCTTACCTATGTATCTACTGAGGGAGAGCCGATTATCAAGGCTTTTGAAATGGAGCAGAACGGACAGGTAAAGAAGAAAGGTAAAAAAACTCAATCAGAGATTACAACATCAGAGTCAGCAGTAAAGAAACAGGAGGAATTTGAAGAAATGAAGAAAAAGACAAGAAACATGATGTTTGGACTGGCAGCCGTGTTTGTGCTGGCGGTAGCGGGTGTGGCTGCTTATAAAGCAATGCACTAAAAAGGAACCTGCATAAAAACAGATTCCTTAAATGAGGGAAAATCCCTGTCGAAGAATGGAAGTCCAGTTACTTTTCTGATAGAGAAATCGGACTATGATTACAGTCTGCTTTTCTTCATCAATCGTATAAAAGGCAAGGTAATTATTGATTATCACAAAACGAATGCCCCAGCTTGCCAGTACCGGATCATCTACCAGACGGAACTTCTGTGGCAGGTCGGCTAGTGAGCTTATCTGCTCAGTCGCAGCATCTAACAGATTATCTGCGGCATCAGGATTTTTGAGGGTAAATTCGATGTAATCCGCAGCACGCATAATATCGTGTTCTGCGGTGGAAGTGATATGAACCTGATAGCTCATCGACTGCGGCGGCTTCTGATATCAGCCATAGCTTCGGAAAATGGTCTGGTGTTGCCTGTGGCAATATCGTCCATTCCTTCCTTGATCTGGCTGTAAAGTTCAAAGCGGCTGGTCAGTTCTTCGTAGGCTTCAATGCTCATAACGGCAAGGTCGCCTTTTCCATTCTTCGTGATGAAAACTGGTTCAGGATAATTATGACAAAATGTAGAAATTTCATTGTAATTATTCCTTAAATCAGCACTTGATTTGATTGCTGGCATAAAAACACCTCCTTATTTGATAACAAAATTATACACAAATTTTGTTATGAAGTCAATGGATATACCATTAGTGTTAGCAGGATAAACACAACTATTCATATGTATCTGACCGTGAGGTCGGGAACAAGCCCGTTGGGTGATGTTCCCGGCGGGCTTTCACAGATAAGAAAGCGAGGTTAGAGACAATGGGTTTATTTACGGACGGATTTAAGCTCTTGAAAAAGGCAAGTGAGCCTTTGTACAAGACACCGAAATCCATTCAGGAAACCATAGAGATTATGGCGGTGGCTGAAAACGGTATTTTTGAAGTAAGCAGGAATAAGTATTCCAAGTGTTACCGCTTTCAGGACATCAATTACACAACGGCAACGGAGGATGAGCAGATCGGCATTTTTGAAAGATACTGCAAATTCTTAAATTCGCTGGACTGTAATTATAAGATTACGATTAACAATAAGAACAAAAATATGGAGGATCTCCGTGATAAGGTTCTTATTACAGAAAAAAACGATGGCTTCAATAATTACCGAAGAATCTACAATGACATTATTGAGGAGAAGATTATTGAGGGCAGACAGGGGATTGAACAGGAAAGATACCTGACGATCACGATTGAGAGAAAGAACTTTGAGGAGGCAAAGGCACAGTTTGCCACACTTGAGGCAACAATACACAAGGCTTTCATTGAGCTTGGGGCGGAGATTGTGCCGCTTAATGGCAATGAAAGGCTGAAAGTGCTCTATGACTATTACCATCTTGGCGATGAGGGCAGTTTTGATTTTGATATCAAAAAGGCAAAGAAGGTCGGAGCAGATTTTAAGAATGATTTATGTAATGGTATGGTGAAATATTTCCCAGACCATTTTGAGGACGAGAGTAAATACTGCAAGGCACTTTTCATTAAGAAGTATCCCAGCAGTTTATCTGACAGATTTATCAATGAGATTACTTCCCTTCCGGTACACTCCATTACCAGTATTGATGTAGTGCCTGTGCCAAAGGATTTGACCACAAAGGTGCTTCAGAAGAAATATCTTGGTATTGAGTCGGATATTATCAAACAGCAGAGAGTCCGTAATAAGAACAATGACTTCTCCACAGAAATCTCTTATGCAAAGAGAACGGAGAAAAAAGAGATTGAGGCAATTATGGATGATGTTCGTGAGAATGACCAGTGTCTTTTCTTTGTAGGAGTTACCATTATCCTTATGGCAGAAAGTAAGAAGGAGCTTGAGAGTGTCTGCGAAACAGTAGAAACAATCGGAAAACGTAACAGTTGTACGATTGATACACACTACTTAAAGCAGAGGGAAGCACTCAACACGGCACTTCCGATTGGTGTAAGACAGGTGGAAACAATGCGTACCCTTCTTACCCAGTCGCTTGCGGTGCTTATGCCGTTCAATGTGCAGGAACTGAATGACAGCACAGGTAATTATTACGGTATCAACCAGATCAGTAAGAATGTAAATATCGGTAACAGAAAGAAGCTCATCAACGGAAATGGCTTTGTATTCGGAGTGCCGGGTTCTGGCAAATCATTCTTCTGTAAGATGGAAATGGGTAGCGTATTTTTATCGGGGGATGATGAGATTATCGTCATTGATCCGATGAACGAATATTTTGATATTGCACAGACTTATGGCGGAACCGTGGTAAATATGTCCACATACACGGACAACTATGTAAATCCGCTTGAGATGGATGTGTGGAGTCTTGATCCGAATGATTCAAAGGGAATGATAAGGGAAAAAGGGGAATTTATGCTTGGTCTTTGTGAGCAGTGTATCGGGGACAGCTTAAATTCCAGACAGAAATCAATCATTGACCGCTGTGTGAGAAAGATGTATATCGACATCGCAAGGGGCAGGGAAAAGTATATTCCGGTAATGAGTGACTTCTACGATATCCTTATGGAACAGCCGGAGGACGAAGCAAAGGATATCGCATTGTCTTTGGAACTTTTTGTAAATGGTTCCCTCAATATCTTTAACCACCAGACAAATGTTGATGTAGATAACCGATTCACAGTATATGGTATCAGGGACTTAGGCACGGAGCTTAGTCCTATCACAATGCTTGTTATGATGGAGTCTATTCAAAACAGAATTGTAGAAAACGGGCAAAAAGGCAAGGCAACCTGGCTCTATATTGATGAGTTCCATGTCCTGCTTAATTCGGAGTATTCTGCAAAATATTTACAGCAGCTCTGGAAGAAGGTGAGGAAACAAGGTGGACTGTGCACGGGTATCACCCAGAACGTCGTGGACCTTTTACAGAACTACACCGCCACTACAATGCTTGCAAACTCTGAGTTTGTTGCACTCTTAAAGCAGGCGAATACAGACAGTTCCAAGATGGCAGAGGTTATCGGTGTATCAGAGGCACAGCTTCGTTTCGTAACCAATACTGCATCGGGAATGGGACTTATCAAGTGTGGTTCCGTGGTAATTCCGTTTGATAATCAGATCAGCAAGGACACTGACCTTTACAGACTGTATAACACCAATATCCACGAAAAGATTGCGGAGCAGAAGAAAAGGGAGGCAAAATTTGCTGATTAGAATTGCAATGTATCAGCCATTTGGACTAAGTTCCGGATGGCTACTTTTTACCTTTTTTAAGGATACAGAAAGAAGGTGGGAACATTGAAGATAAAAAAAGTGGATGACAAGCCTATGGTCATTCACACTAAGAAAAAAGCTAAGATTCATATGCATGAACCGAAGAAAGCTAAAATTAAGGGCAGTAACATTTACACTGTACAGCGTGGTCCGAAAATTGCTAGTGCAAAGATAAATGATACAGGTAAAAAGAAGTCTTATCGTAAGAGTACCATTCATCAGGCAGAGAAGAAAGAAAAGGAACCTTCAAAATTTAAGAGAAATATACGGGAGTCCAATACTTCTATCAAGACGAAGAATACCAATCTTCATATAGCAGGAAGAACGGGAGCACTTGCGACTGGAGCAGTTACAGAGCAGGTGGAAGGCGGGCAGGAAGTGTCACAGGCAGCTTATCTTGCATATGAAGCAAGCCGTCCGGTTACGGGAACTGCTTCAAGGGGAGCGTCACTTTTCAGAAAGAAAGCGGCAGCCGAAGCAAAGAGGCGTATCAAGAAGGTAGAAACAGGAAAGAAGCTGGCAAAAAAGATGGGAAAGAAAGCTGCCAGTGATACGGCAAAAAAGGTTGCCGGTGACACGACAAAGACAGCAGCGAAAGAAACTGCCAAGAACACTGCAAAAGAAACTGCCAAAACTACGACAAAAGCGGCAACCACAGCGGCAGGTACAGCGGTTGCACCGGGAGCAGGTACAGCAGTCGGCATGGCGGCAGGCTATGCCACGGGTGTATCTATTGAGGCGAAGGATGTGAAAGCAGCGAACCGTAGCAGAAAGATTAAATTTTTTCTGGATAAGATGAAAGAACAGGAAAATCAGACGGACAGTGTTGTAAAACTGGTAAAAGATCTGATTGTAAAAAAGGCAGTTCTCTGGATAAAGGCGGCAGCTCCGATTATCGGACTTGTACTTTTTCTGTTGGTTCTTTTAGTGGTAATCGTTGCAGTTCCGGTTATTGCTGTGATAGCGATTCTTTATAATTCACCATTTGTCTTATTTTTACCGCCGCTGGAGTCAGGAGATACAGTGCAGACAGTTACAAGTGCTTATGTGTCTGAATTTAACCGTGATGTGAATACCAAAGTGAATGAACATACCGGATATGACTTTGGCGAACTGGTGTATGTAGATTATGAGGGAATGGATGAAAATCCAAGTAACTACTACGACATTATGGCGGTCTACATGGTCAAGTATGGTGTAGGCGATACTGCAACAATTATGAATGATATATCAAAGGGGTGGTTGCAGACTGTAGTAAATGATATGTGTTCTTATACTACAAGTAGTGGAACAAAAGATGTGGAGGAAACAGACGCAGATGGCAATGTAACAACTGTTACGAAGTCGGTACTGTATGTAAATGTTACGCTCAAATCATACAGAGATATGATTTCCGTTTATGGATTTGATTCTGATCAGGTAGAAATGCTTGAGCAGATCATGAGTCCTGAGTTTATGGGACAGCTTGGATATGCTGGAAGTGGAAGCGGTGGAGGCGGTGGAAGCCCCGGAGTAAGTTCCATGACAGAGGATGAAATAAATGCAATCCTCAGTGGTATTACAGATAGCAGGCAGAAAGCAGTCTGCTCTTATGCCCTTCACAGAGTGGGTTATCCTTACAGTCAGGAATTAAGAGATAGTGGCAATTATTATGATTGCAGTTCACTTGCGTATTATTCATGGAAGGATGCAGGTGTGAATATCAGTTATGGAGGAGCAACTACAGCAGCGGCAGAAGCACAGGGACTTGATGAAGCAGGAAAGACCGTATCTTATGATGAAATGCAGCCTGGTGATCTTATCTTTTACAGTTTCACAAACAACGGAAGATATAAGAATATCAGCCATGTGGCAGTATATGTCGGCAATGGAAAGGTGGTAGAAGCCCTGAATGAAAGAGTTGGCGTAGTTTACCGTGATGTGGCAAGTGTCGGAAAGATTGTAGTAATTGGCAGACCATAGAAAATTGGCAGAGAGGGCGAAAGTCCTCTCTGGGACAGGAGGTAAGAATGGATTTAAAGGATATGATTCTTGTAATGGAGAATTATAAGGGAACAGAAAGAAATATGCTTATGACTTTGGAAGATTATAAGAAGTTCGTTGCCATTGATGATATGTCAGAGCTTGCAGATCAGATGCTGCTTCTTGGAAGAACGCTTGCGGAAGGTTTTACAGAGTATTACAGGGCAGCAAATGTTACAGTTTTTGCAAAATTCTGTAGAGATGATGTGGAACTGGGACGCTTTTTGCAAGGATATTATAACGATTCAAAGAAATTTTACTTTGATAAGGCAACAAGTTCCCCAGAGTGTATTACAAAGATGGATGAGATTGGAATGACGGATAGAGGCTGGATAGATGACTTTATCCTGCATTATGAAAAATGCGACAGGACATTTGAAAGAGGGCAGACATTTCATAATTTTAATGACCACGATTATATGGTACTGGAAGCATTATCTCCACGCAATCTTGTGGTAATGGATATGAAAAGCGGCTCTCTCACGATTGCTCTTGGAGCAACAGAGTATAAGCGATATCCGAAAGACGAGGAGCCAACTAAGGATAACACAACGATCGGGGTATCGTGGGAGCACGGGATTTATCTTGGTTCCACACTTTCGCAGACCAACTTTAAGGCATATAAAAGAGAATACGGGACACCTGAAAAGATAAAAGATGTTTATGATTACAGGGCGAAACTCAAGCAGAAGTTTTATTTTTATCAGGATTTGTCAAAGGATGATGATATTCCAAAAAATATGCAGAATGATTTCCTGCACCAGATGTATAAGGAATTTGGAACGATAGAGGAGGAATATTTTTATGACAGGCTTGAAGATGGAAAGTATGATGAAGGTTTTAAGGAAAGACAGGTAAAAGAAAAAAAGAGCCGATGAGGAAAAATGGAATTGGAGGCTGATATCGAATGGAAAAAGAATTTGATATTGAGATAAAAGAAGTTCTCTCAAGGGTAGAGACAGTAAAGGCAGAGTCACTTGACGATGCCATAAACAAGGCAATGGATATGTATTATTCAGAACAGATAGTCCTTGATGCGGAGGATATGAAGGGAGTTGATTTTTCGCCATACAGCGAAGAACAGCTCCCTTCTTCATTAAAGGAAAATGGAGGAAAGACACGATGAAAAATGAGCAGACAGCAGTTATTAAGGATATGGAATTTTTATTAAACGAACTTCATAAGGAATGGGAAAGACCGGGAGAGGTAAAATCGTCTGTCAGTATTCCATATGAGAAAGTTGAGGAAATCAGCAGAAAGCTGAATGTGATTGTCTATGAGACACAGCAGTCGGCTGACAGCGACGGACTTGCCTTTAAGCAGAGCATAGCCAAGTCAAAGCAGTGTTATGTGCTTCTCAGGATTATGCGAAAGATTGTAAAAGGAAAGGGCAAATGTGATAGACAGGCGGTTGATGCAGAATTTGTGATTGAGCTTGACGGGGAGGAGTCAAAGCTCTTTAAGGAAATGTTTGCAGAATTACTGAAGTAAAAGGAGGGTGACACATGAGTGTTGATATGAAGGTCAAAGCGATATATGATTCAGAAATCAGCAACATCACCCGTTCTGAAAAGAACTGGAAAGATGTATTAAAAGTTGCTGGTCAGTTATATCGCTATGAATTTGATAATATCGTTATGGTAACAGCTCAGAGATCACCGGAGAAAAGTACCCTTATGGCAGATTATGACACTTGGAAGAAAGTGGGAAGATATGTAAAGCGTGGAGCAAAGGGCTGTGCTATCTTCCCCTCAAGGGCACTTAATCCCCGTATGAGATATATTTTCGATATCAGTGATACAGGCGGAAAGAATGTGAAGCTGACTTGGGATCTGGAGGGGGAAAACCTGAAAAGTTATGCAGACTTTCTGGTATCGGAAGGACAGATGGAGCGGTATAAAAGCGATGACAGGGAATCACTAAAAAATACGCTAAAACAGTTTACAGGAACAAATGTTTGGAATATAATAAAAGAGGAGTTCGGGGATAGAATGTCCGAACTAATGCAGCTATCAGGTAGTGTGATAAAGGAATTCAACGAAAAACGCAAGGGCTTACAGCAGGATAGCGATATGGAGCAGTTAGTATATTCCAGTGTTATGTATGCTGTAGGGACGAGATGTGGATTTGACTTATCTGTGCAAGAACAGGATTTCAGTCAGATTGTAAATATCAAAGATGAGGAGATAGTTTACCGTCTTGGTTCCCTTGTATGCGATGTCTCCTGTAGTGTTCTTAGAGAATTTAGTAGGAATTTACAAACGATTGAGAGCGAAAGGAGAATATCATATGTTAGAAGCAATGACTTACAAGGAAGTGGACGGACTGCTGTATCCGGAGCTGACAATGCCGGACGAGACAGAGGATTTAACGAAGCTGGGCAGATACGGGAGAATGGCAATGAAGTATCTTCTGGAGAACGAACCGGCAAGGTACAAGACACTGATGAGATTCGGGAAGATGTACGAGAAGATGTCGGCAGTAGAGGAGGAAGCAAACCAGCTTTACGATCAGTTGGAGGAACAGTATCTAATGAAGCACAAGCCACAGAATCCGTCATCGACAATGGAGATGTGGAAGATAAGAGAGCAGGCGAAGATGCAGGCAGAGGAAGTAGTGCTCCACCAGATCGTGATGAAGTTTCATTAGAAACACAGGAAGAATTAAATAGAGAGCTTGATGAGATTAACTCATTGGGTGTCAGTAAGGAAGCCGAATATACACAGGCTTCCTTTTTTTTCGACCAAAACGGGCAGGCAAGTTTTGGTGTGAAGCAGCCGGAGAAAACCAGACACAATGAATTTATGCGTCAGTTCGAGGAGGATAAAAAGGCTGCCCTTGCCAGAAAATATAATTACCTTAATCCAAAGAAAGCAGAGAGTGTACCAAGTGAGTATGTAAAAGAGATACTTATGAAAGGAACTGGCTTTGTCGGTGGAAAAGGCAGGGTGTGTGAAATCTATCAGACAGAGATAGACGCAGGAACCAGAGCAAAGCGTATCAAGGCAGAATATGGTCAGGGGGGTGCAAGCTGGCCGCTTGACGGTCTAGGCTTGCACGGGTATGACACATTTCACGGTTCGGGACTTCGTATCCAATGGAAAGATGAAGATGGAGAAGTAGAAGGATACGTTTCGTGGAAGAATGTCGAAAAGGAAATCGGTGTACTTATCCTTACCGGAGAATACCAGTCGGAGACACCTCGTATTGATGAGCTTGCAATGGACGGACTTCGTGAAGATGATGAAGTCATTGACGCAGAGTACCGTGAAGTTGATACGCAGGAGGAGAAATCAGAAATTGATGATTATGCTATTCCTGATGAGCCTGACAGTTATGCTGTAAACAGAAAGGCGGCTGAGTTACGGTATATCAAGCCGATTGATTATGCTGACCGTGTAGCTGCAATGGATAAAGATTTAAGAGATGCCATTGAGATACTTGTGTCAGAATGTAGCTGTTACACACCATTCCGTGCTTTCCTTATGGATGTGGTGCAATCGGATTTTGCATTTATGCCAAATAAGCTGGAACTGATCTGTGAGATAGCGATGGGAAATGTTCAGGGTGAGAGAAAGGCATATTGCAATAATCAGTATGGACTCACAGAATACACTTTAAGCAGTGCAGATGTGAAAGTAAGCTACAAAAACAGAAATGGAGAGAGGGCAGGGGATACCGTATCATGGCGTGAGGTATATGAAATCTTATCCTATATGGTAAAACAGCCATTTTACTGTGGAGAGGACCAGAAGGCAATCTATCAGACCATAAAAAATAAGATTGACAGGGAAAAGATGAATCCTGTTTACCGCAAGTTCTTTGATATTGAGGACAGTGTGAGAGAAAGCCGTCTTAAAACCAGAGAACGGGCGATTGCATATGGCTTGAATACCAAGATTGACACGGATGGTCGTATAATTTCTGATGAGGATAAGAATGTATCGGCAGATATTCCACAGAAGGATACCGAACCACAGGAGGCTGCCCCTGAAACACCTGCACAGGAAGTATTACCGCCAGTGGAAGGTCTGCGTGGAAAAGAAAAAACACAAGACCAGACAAAACTCAATTTCCATTATAACCTGTGGGAAACAGAAAAGGGTGGTGCAAAGACCAGATACCAGTGGAACATTGATGCAATCTGTACACTAAAGCAGATTGAAGCAGAAAACAGACTTGCAACACAGGAGGAGCAGACTGTTTTATCAAAGTTTGTCGGCTGGGGAGGCTTGTCACAGGCATTTGATGAGAATAATGCTGCGTGGAGCAAAGAGTATGCAGAACTGAAAGAGCTTCTTTCCGATGAGGAATACAGTGCGGCAAGAGCAACTGTAAATAATGCCTTTTACACTTCGCCGGAGATTGCAACGTGTATCAATTCAGCCCTTGTGCAGTTTGGGTTTAAAGGCGGAAATGTCTTGGAGCCGTCTATGGGTATCGGTAATTTCTTCGGAAGTATGCCAGCACCAATGCAGCAAAGCAGGCTGTACGGAGTGGAGTTGGACAGCATATCGGGAAGAATAGCAAAACAGCTTTACCAGAATGCCAATATCAGTATTACAGGATTTGAAAACACCACATATCCGGATAACTTCTTTGATGTTGTTATGGGAAATGTGCCATTTGGAGATTATAAGATATTCGATCCAAAGTACAACAAGTATAACTTCCGTATTCACGATTATTTTCTGGCAAAAGCACTCGATCAGGCAAGACCGGGAGGTATGGTTGCAGTGATTACCACAAAGGGAACACTGGATAAGAGCAATCCGACTATACGAAAGTATCTGGCTGAGAGGGCAGAACTTGTGGGAGCAATCCGACTTCCGAATACTGCATTTAAGGATAATGCAGGAACTGAGGTGACTGCGGACATTCTTTTTTTACAGAAAAGAGAGCGAAAAATTGATATAGAGCCTGACTGGGTACATCTTGGTGTCACAGGTGATGGCATAGCAGTCAATTCCTATTTTGCAGAGCACCCGGAGATGATGCTTGGTACAATGCAGTATGATACAAGGATGTTCGGACAGGACAGCAAATATACCGTCTGTGTGAATAATGATGAGAACTTCAATCTGTATGAAGCACTCAATAAGGCAATCAGTAACATCAAAGCACAGATGACAGATTTTGAGAGACTGGCAGATAATGAGGAACAGACAGAGGAAGTCATTCCCGCTGATCCGGATGTCAGAAATTATACTTACACATTCTTTGAAGGAAAACTTTACTACAGGGAAAATTCAGAGATGGTAAGGCAGAAAGTATCACCGACAGCGGAGGGGCGTATTAAGAGCCTTGATGAAATCAGACAGATAACAAGAGAGCTGATTGATATCCAGATGGAGGGCTGTAGTGATGAGGAGCTTGCAGACAAACAGCAGCTTTTGAATGTAAAATATGATAAATTCGTTGGAAAGTATGGAGCAATCACTTCCAAAGCAAACCGTACAGCGTTCAGGGATGACAGCGATTATCCGCTTCTTTGCAGTCTGGAAGAAGTAAATGAGGACGGGGAGGTGAAGAAGGCTGATATGTTTTATAAGCAGACGATTAAAGCAAAGTCCGTGGTGGACAGGGTAGAAACTGCAGTTGAGGCTCTTAATGTATCGGTCAATGAGTTTGGATATGTAAATATTCCTTATATGCTCTCCATTTATGAAACAGACAGGGATACTCTCATAAAGGAACTCGATGGAATTATATTTCTTAATCCTGACCGTTACAATGAAAATAACCCGGACGCAGGCTGGGAGACAGCAGACGAATATCTGTCGGGAAATGTAAGGGATAAGCTGCGTGTTGCAAAGGCAATGGCGGCGGATACCGATAATCCGCAGGCAGAAAGATTTGCCGCCAATGCCGCAGCCCTAGAGGAAGTTCAGCCGGAATGGATTGAAGCCTCGGATATTGATGTAAAGATTGGTACAACTTGGATTGAGCCGCTTGATTATGAGCAGTTTATCTATGAGCTGCTTAATACACCAAAGAGGGCAAGGGCAATCAGAACAGAGTATTATAATTCCGGTATTCAGGTACACTTGAATAAAATGAGTATGGAATGGTTCATTGAAAATAAAAGTATGGATAAACATTCCGTGGCTGCAACGAAAACTTATGGTACAAGCAGAATGGACGCTTATTCTATTTTTGAGGATACCCTGAACTTAAAAACAGTCACTGTCAGGGACAGGATTGATGACGGTGATGGCAAGTACCATTATGAAGTCAATAAGAATGAGACAATGCTTGCAAGGGAAAAGCAGAATATGATCAAGGAGAAGTTCAAGGAATGGCTGTTTGCAGAACCGGAACGCCGACAGAAGTATGTGGAATATTATAATGAAACCTTCAATAATATCCGCCTGCGTGAGTATGACGGAAGCCATTTGCAATTTCCAGGAATGAACCCTGAGATTGAATTAAAACCGCACCAGAAAAATGCGGTGGCACGAATCCTTATGGGAGGAAATACCCTGCTTGCCCACTGCGTCGGAGCCGGAAAGTCGTTTGAAATGATGGCTGCGTGTATGGAACAGAAAAGACTCGGACTTTCCAATAAGACAATTATGGTAGTGCCAAAGCCGCTTATCGGGCAGACGGCAAGTGAATTTTTAAGGCTTTACCCGTCAGCAAACATCTTGGTTGCAACGGAGCGTGATTTTGAAAAGAGCCGAAGAAAGCAGTTTGTGTCAAGGATTGCGACAGGCGATTATGACTGCATCATTATGTCGCACTCGCAATTTGAAAAAATTCCAATTTCGGCAGAGAGAAAGGAGCGAATGCTTAATGAACAGATAAATGAGATCACCTATGCGATTGATGATATGAAGGAGCGGAACGGGGAACGCTGGACCGTAAAGCAGATGGAAAGCCAGAAGAAAAAGCTGGAGGAACAGCTTAAATCCCTGACCGATGAGAGCAGGAAAGATGACCTCATTACCTTTGAGGAGCTGGGTGTTGACTCTATTATGGTAGACGAAGCACACAATTTTAAGAACCTCGCCACATTTTCAAAGATGAATAATGTGTCGGGAATCAGCAGTAGTGGGGCTAAAAAGTCAACGGATATGCAGCTTAAATGCCAGTATTTATCAGAGATAAATGATGGCAGGGGAATTGTATTTGCAACAGGTACACCGATAAGCAACACAATGTGTGAGATGTATGTTATGCAGCTTTATTTGCAGAAATCGGCACTTGAGGAGATGGGAATTCATCATTTCGACTCGTGGGCGGCTAACTTTGGAGAAGTAACAACGGCACTGGAGCTTACGGTTGAGGGCAGTGGTTTCCGTTTCAAGAGCAGGTTCAATAAGTTTACCAATCTGCCGGAGCTTATGAACATCTTCCGTGAGGTTGCCGATGTGCAGACAGCGGATATGCTTGACCTTGATGTGCCAGCTCTGCGTGGCGGCAAGCCTATCATCGTGGAGTCGGAGCCGGACTGGTATGTGAAGCAGGTAATGGAAGAATTTGTTGTAAGGGCAGAAAGGATAAGGGGCGGGGGTGTTGATCCAAGTGTTGACAACTTCTTAAAGATTACGCACGAAGCAAGACTTCTTGGAACAGACGCAAGACTGATTGATAAGGACGCACCGAACAACCCGGACGGAAAGCTCAATAAGGTAGCGGAAAATGTCTGGAAAGAATATGTAAAAGGAAATGCTGATGGTCATATAGGCTGTCAGCTTATTTTTTCGGATATTGGAACACCGGGACCGGACAAGGACTTTACGATTTATGATTATCTGAAGGAGTCACTTATCCAATATGGTATCCCTGCGGAGGAGATAGCATTTATTCACGATGCAAAAACAGACGCACAGAGGGATGCACTCTTTAAGGAAATGAGGACAGGTAAGAAAAAAGTCCTTATCGGTTCGACAGATAAGTGCGGAACCGGAGTTAATGTACAGACACACCTTGTTGCAATGCACCATGTCGATTGCCCGTGGAAGCCTTCTTCCATTGAACAGAGGGAAGGCAGAGGTATCCGACAGGGAAATAAAAACGATGAGGTGGCAATCTACCGATATGTTACAAAACAAACCTTTGATGCATACAACTGGTCACTTGTGGAAAACAAGCAGCGTTTCATCAGTCAGGTTATGACAAGCAAGGCAGTGAGCCGAAGCTGTGAGGACATTGATGAGGCAACACTTTCTTATGCGGAGATTAAGGCGGTTGCGACAGGCAACCCTTTAATCAGGGAAAAGATGGAGGTTGACAATGATGTCCAGAGATTAAAGCTCTTAAAAGCGTCGTATGATAATCAGAGATACGGATTGCAGGATAATTTTATGATCAAATATCCAAAACTCATCAAAACTGCGACAGAAAAACTTGCCAATGTAAGGGAGGATATAAAGGCAAGGGATAAGGAATTGATTGATAACCCGGACTTTGCCATTACCATAGGCAATGCAACTTATACAGAGCGAGTGGATGGTGGAACCGTAATGCTTGAAGCAATCAGCAAATGTAAGACAGGCGAAACCACTCCAGTCGGTAAGTTCCACGGCTTTGAGCTTTTGGTGGAAAAGAATTTCCTCAGTATCAACTATATGGTGCTTCGTGGAAAGACGGAATACAAGGCAGAACTTTCCACAAGTCCGGTGGGAAGTATGGTAAAGCTGGAGAACCTGTTCAACGGACTTCATGAAAATGTTGATTTTCTGGAAAAGAAGATTGAACAGTACCAGAATGACCTTGAGGCTTCAAAGGCGGAGTATGATAAGCCGTTTGCATATAGTGCAGAACTGGAAGAAAAACTTGCAAGGCAGTATGAATTAAATGCCCAGCTTGACCTTGAGAACGCAAAGGCTATGGATGCAGATCTTGGCGGACCGGACGAAGAAAAGTCTGAGGACAGAATAGAAAATGCGGGTATTGTTGCAGAGGATAAGGGAATCTATATGCCAGACAGAAACAGGAAAAGATAGGAGTGAAACTCTATGAGCATAAGGAAAGTGGTCGCAGGACTACTGATTACAGCAGGGATTGCCATTATGGCAGTCTCTTTTTTCTGGTGTACAACCGGAGAGAGAAACACGAACCAGCTCATAAATGAATTTGAGCAGACATTGGAGGAGAAGCAGGATGAAAGGTCAGAGGTTGAGAAAGAGCAAACCACCGTTAGTAAAGAGGAGAAAGCCATTCTTAAAGAAGGCAGTATCATCGGCATTATTGAGATACCGGGAATAGATATCAGATACCCGGTAATGGAAGAAACCGGAAGTGAAATGCTGAATGCCGGGACAGGGAACAATGCGTTTTATTGTCAGGTGCAGATATAAGGAGGCGGCAGATGAATAAGAGATACCGACTGGGGGAGATAGAAGAAGCAGTATCGGAAATGGAGGAGCTGATCGACACTCAGGATGATATTGCAGAGATTGATGATGACTTTCAGATTGTCGTAAGCGGCTGGTCTGTGTATGTCGAAAGGCTGAATCTGACACTCAGACAGGGAGTTGCCTGTATCTGGGATACGGAGGCAGGATTATTTATGCCTGATTTTGATGTGACTATCGTGTATGAGGGAAACATCGAAACACAGGAATGGCTCTACTATGAGCAGGACGGAATGGTTGTTACACTTGGCAACTGGTTAAATGGCAGATTGTCTTGTGAACAGATAGAACAGCTTTGGTGTGAGCTTATCATACCAGAAAACAATGATAATTCAGAAGTATAAGAAAGAGAGGAACAGCGTATGAAGTATTCAATTAAGGTAAACGAGGTAAGAGCAAAAGATGGCAGCAATATCAAGGGTTTTGCGACCGTGGTATTTGGTGATTCATTCAAGATTACCAATATCGCAATCCTTGAAAATAAGGAAAAGGGAGAGCTTTTTGTATCAATGCCAAGATACCGTTCAAATGAGCGTGATGAGAAAAACAGCGTGATTTATAAGGATGTATGCAATCCTATCACGGCAGAGTTTCGTGAGGAACTCTATACTAATATCCTTGAGGCTTATGCAAAAATCAGGGAGCCGGAGAAAGCAGAAACACAGACACAGGGAAAAACTCAGGAAATGCCGGAGTTTTCCGTGACGGTAACACCTTATGAAAGGGAAGGCAGTAATATCAAGGGACTTGCCCGTATTTACTTTGAAAACAGCTTCATTGTAAATAATGTAAACATCCTTCAGGGCAAAGAGAAAATCTTTGTATCAATGCCTTCTTATAAAACAAAGCAGGTGGACGAGCACGGCAAACCGATTTATCAGGATGTCTGCTATCCGGTCACAAAGGATTTCAGGGAGAAGCTCTATAATGAGATTATTGCAGAATATGAGAAAGCAAAGGATAAGAGCAACGAAAAAGCAAGGGAGAATGCCGAACAGAACCACGGAAATCCCGACAGGGATAAAAAGGATACACCCTTTCGATAATTAAGGCTAAGGGGCGGCATATGCTGCCCTGTTTATAAGGAGGAAAAGCAGATGGAAGCAGAAAAGACACTTACTAATGAGGAGATCATAAGAGAACTTCTCGATTTATTAAAAAAGAATACTATGAAAGAACAGGCAAATGATGTATTTGAGATATGCACCTATGTGGATGGTCTGGAAAAAAAGATTGTGTCTATGACAGAAGAACTTACCAGTATGCAGGACCAGATCAAGAAAATGCAGGAAGATACCCTTATCAATAATGCAAAAAAAGCATTAACAGAAGCACAGGAGCGACTCAATGCCAGATGTGAGCAGATAAAGTCACAGGTATCTGAGATAAAAGTACAGGTAAAATCTACTGCCAAGAATATTGTTGATGAAACAAAGGCAAAGGGCAGGGCGGCACTTTACAGGGTGACAGAATTTGTAGGAATTAAGAAAAGACTTCTCAATGTCAGAACAGCGGTAAAAGATATGATTGTATCTACAGACAGGGATATTGCAAGGATAGCACTTCTTGCAAAGGGACTCCGTGAAGCTGGTCAGATCGTAAACAATGCGTTCCATACCTTTGCAGATAAGCCGGAGGTGGATTATTCACAGAAGGAACAGAAACACCCTTTCACAAAGGCGGTGCTTGCCCCTATGAAAGCAGTGAAAAAACTGCTTGTATCAATGGAGCTGCATCTGGATGCCTCGATTGATAAGCTGGATAATCTGGCTATGAATGTGCAGTTTGATAAGGAAAAGCGTATGGAGCAGACAAAGGATAAGGAACAGAAAGCACCGGATACAGAAAGAGAGATCATCTACTCACCGATGGTAGCTGAACCACAGGAGTACAAGTATAATGCAGATGCTTTTGCGGCAAGAAAAACATCGGAGGCAAAGCAGGAAACGGCAGGGAAGGAGCTGCCAAAAGTCAGAGAAGATAAAGCCAGATAAGTTTAGGGGCGTGGGAGTAAAATCCTGCGTCCTTTTTATTTGTTTTAATAGCAGGCAAAAAATGGCGAAAATATAAAAAAATGCAAGAAATGGCGAGTAATTTATCGAGGAATAAGTTATCCTTTGAGTAAGATAGATGGACTGTGGTTATGTATAAAATTTTGCAAGTAACAAATTTTATATGAAAAAACACAGAAAGGGGTTGCATATATGCAGGCTGATACATATAATCTCGACAGACAGACAGACAGACAGACAGACAGACAGACAGACAGACAGACAGACAGACAGGATAAGTCTGTTTTCTTTTGGCATGATCTGATTGTATATGGCACATTTTGGTTATGCGTTAGTGCATAATTGAAATGTGCCTTTTATATTGAAACCACCTTGATGTACGGTCATATATTGACTTGTATATACATATTGATGGGACAACAAAGAACCATTTTATCCATTAGGAAGGAGACAAGACAAATGTTTAAGAAACTTAACAAAATGAAGATTGGTGCACGACTGAAAAAATCTTTCAGACAGATTATTCTCATTTTTGGAATATTATCAGCACTGGTTGTAGTGATTATGCTTTATACGATAAACAACTATGGAACGATACTGGATAATTATGCGTATCCACAGGGAGACATTGCTATGGCAATGAATGAATCAGCGGAAGTAAGGGCTGCCTCAAGAGGTATTGTAGGTTATGATTCAGATAGTCTCATTGAAAGTATGAAAGAACAGCATGAACAGGCTGTTAAATCGTTTGAGGAATATTTGGAAAAAATACGCCCAACAATGATAACAAAAGAGGGAACTGCCTGCATGGACGCTATTGATAAAGCATGGGCAGAGTATAAGGAAGTGGATGCAAAAGTAATTGAGGTCGGTGCAACGACTGATACTGCGAAATCATTACAGGCTCAGCAGATGATGACCGATGAAGCAGCACCAAAGTATCAGGCGTTGGATGATGCTTTACAGAAACTTATGGCTTTGAATATTTCACTTGGAAACGCTAAACGTGCACAGTTGAGAACGGTTATGATAGCTGCATTGACAATTATAATAATTGTAATTGCAGTATCAACGATTTATTCAAACAGTCTTTCCGTTGCAATATCAAAGAGCATTGAAAAACCATTAAATGAATTAAAGGACAGATTTATTACATTTGCAGAGGGTGACATAGATTCTCCACTTCCAACGGTTGAGTCTGAGGATGAAATTAAGGAACTTGTATCTGGTGTATCTGCAATGTCAGACAGAATTAGAGTTATAATTAAAGATTCTGGCAGAATGTTAAATGAAATGTCAGAAGGTAATTTTGCGATTGATACAGAGTGTGAGGAAGTATATACAGGAGCATTTACCGATTTGCTGACAGGCATAAGAAAAATGAATGAGGAGATTGATACAACTGTAAGAGGGGTAGATGATGCATCGGGGCAGGTTCTTACAGGTTCCACAAACCTTGCAGAAGCGGCACAGTCTTTAGCAGAAGGCGCAACGGATCAGGCGGCATCGGTTGAGGAAATGCAGGCAACTATCAATGAACTTACAAGCGGAATAAAAACAACAGCAGAAGAATTAGGAACAGCTTACGATGAAGCCTATAAGTATGCGGAGATTGCAGAAGGCAGTCGTGGAGATATGGAAGTATTAGTGCAGGCTATGTCACGCATAAATGAAACCTCTGAGAAGATAGGAGCAATTATCACACAGATTGAAGATATTGCAAGCCAGACAAATCTTCTTTCATTAAATGCTTCGATTGAGGCAGCAAGAGCTGGAGAAGCCGGAAAAGGTTTTGCTGTTGTTGCGGATCAGATCAGAAACCTTGCAGAACAGAGTGCAAAATCAGCGGTGGATTCAAAAGCACTTATTGAAGCGGCTATTCATGAGGTTGGAGATGGAAATATGTATGCAGAGAAAGCCTCAACTTCATTGAGAGAAGTTGTGGATGGCATACAGGCGATTGCAGACAGTGCGAAAAAGATAAAAGAAATTTCCATTGAACAGGCAGACAGTATGGAACAGGTAGAGGCAACCGCAGAAAGAATTGCTGAAGTTGTTCAGAATAATTCGGCTGCGGCACAGGAAACATCAGCGACGAGTGAAGAACTTACAGCTCAGGCTACAACACTTAGCGGTATGGTTTCGGTATTTAAATTAAGACAATAAGAATTCCCGAAACAAATAATTGATGGAGGAATATATTATGATAGGTTTTAGTATAATGATGTGGTTTAGTTCTGCTCTTCTCATATTTTTTAGTATTTCTCTGTTAAAAGGAAATTACTCTTCTGTTCATGGTAAAGTATTTGAAACCACAAATGACAAAAATGGATATGCGAAAGCATTAGGAAAGCCTGTTTTGTTGATAGGAATTTGTGTTTTGTTATCTGGAGTAATTGCAGTTGTATTACCGAAAGATTATGCCATTTCTATTGCGGTTGTGTTTATATTATTTATAGCTGTTGTCGCTGGGATATGGTTGTATAAGATTCAAAAGAGATTTTCGTAAATTTCAGTTTTATAAGTCGACTTATATTTACAATACAGTTAGTTTATATGTCCCAAACAATTAGAATGGCATTTAAGGAGATGGAAAAATGAATTTTACCGATGAGAAAGATTACATCATGCGAATGATAAAAGAAATGGTTAGAGTATTATTTTCATTAGCCTTTGGGAAAGAGTATGTTTCTGTTGAACTTGAAAAAGAAAACAAGTATGAAGTATCGGGAAAAAATTTCTTGATATGATTGATTTAGGAAAAATTAACGAAGCAGAGAACATACTTTTAGATAGCATTGACTATACAAACAATAACGAGGTAATAGAGGTGGCTCTTTTTTATCAGTACCTTAGTGAAAAAGATAATAAGTTTTTGGAAAACAACAATTATACAAAAGAAGAAGTGCTTTCTGGTTTCAAACAATTACTTATGAAGTCGGGATATAGCGATTTGCTTTATTTGCTCAAATGATGAGTAATATTATAAAAATTCACCTTTTTAAAAACGCCCGTATCGGCATTACTGCTGATACGGGCGTAGCCTTTTTCTGCCAGAGGGAAGATTACAAATTTGAGGTCAGATACTATCCTCTCTGAGAATCAGATTGTTCTCGACAGTAATGCTGAAATCGGAGAATAATGATGAGCCTTTGAGAATTGCAAAGGAGCAAGTATCTACGTTTGCACACATTGGTAAATGATTTATTTTTATATCCAATTTTGTACCACGAGAATTAAGCAAACCTTTACACAGGTTTTGCTCTAATTCATTTTTGGGTACACGAAAAGAAATCATCACTTTTCCGGTGTCTAACAGACAGATTTGTGCTTTAAATTCAATTCCTTTGTATTCAAACTCCACATCTGTAAAATGAGGTGGCTTTTCCTCGATAATAAGTACAGACATAATCAATAAGTCAGAGAAGATGATACATCAGGTGCGGTAAAAGAAACTCCTTTAGCATCAATCATAAAACCGCTGAGTGTTGCCGTATTGGTTCCACGCTTTGTTGTTACTCCCATGATGTTGCCAGAAGCACTTCCGTCAAACTCAATATCTCCAAGCAAGTAAAATCCTCCACGATTCGTGGTAACATCTCCTGCAAAAGTCATAAGTCCTTTGGTATAAGAAGTAATGCCCCAATAAATTTGTGAACGGTTAACCCAATAAATGGCTGCTGTTCCTGCATCACCGTATGCTGTTGAATAAGGAATGACTTCCGTTTCTGGATCATAAACAATAGTTTCGCCATCCTCATTGATGTAAAAGTGAACAATAGAAATCTCGGAGTTTGGATCAGGCGCAGGTGCATCATCAGGCAGCCAAGATGGTAATGTTTGCGACGGTGCTCCTTTTGTATCTGCGGCAAAGGCGGTAACACTCATGGAGAGTAGCATAACAACGGATAACAGGACACATAATGCTTTTTTCATAGATTAACTCCTTTCGTTTGGTATCAATGCCCATTGAGAGCATGGAAAATTAGTAGATAAAACCATCGGCAGCGCATAACCTAAACATCGACTATATAAGCTATGCGCTTGTCCTGCTGATTTTAAGTCGCAGCCTCCATAGTGGGCAAGAGAAATAAGCAGACCCACACAAATGCTCCCATAAAGTATTTACCGTTGCCATCGCTTATTTCACCTCCTGTTTTGTGGATTTACTTGTATAACGGACAGACACAGAAAAAGGGACAATCTTTTTCTAAATTTTTTAGACGGTGCGTTCGGTAGAAGTTGCATCAATCTTGTCTACCCCAGTTGTGACAACTACTCTGGTGCGGTATGTAATACCCATTGTGCCGGTGTAAGTTTTGGTAATGCTAACCGATCCAGTTCCATCAATCGACCATGAGGTGACGGGTGTCCAACCATTCCCAACTTTCTTTTCCAGATAGAGGGTACCTACGGATGATGTCGTCGATTTTTTTGGTGAAATGTATACCGACACAGAAATCTGCTTGCCAGAGATTGAGATAGACGGGACAACAACATTGGTGCTTTCCCATCGGGGAGTAATGGTTTGTATCGAACCTGTTTGCGACATACTCTCAGGCGCATTTGATGCCGCCGATGCGGGTACGGCATGAGCGGTCATCAGTAGAGCGGTAGTTAGTGCCAATGTGACAATTTCTTTTTTCTTCATAAATAAAATCCTCCTTGTGCATTATTGGTATCACCCATATAACGCACAAGGAGGAAAAAAGGGACAATGCTTTCGTGTTCCCATAAAACAGTATTTGCAAATGCTCCCGCAATGGGGAAGATTGGGCGCGACTTCGGTCACGCCTTTTCTTTTGCTTCCAAATCATCCAGAGGGATATATACTCCTCTGTTAATTGTCCAATAATCCTTATAAGCGTAACCGTCCATTGTCCCAACCAACAGCTTCGTTGACTTCTTAAATCCTACTCTTTTCATTGCTTCAATTCTTTCAACTGCATAAACAGGAACTTTTGTAATTATTTCCTCGCACTCAAACAAATCAAATGTAGGTGGTACAATAAGATTCATAATTGTAAAAATTTCTTCTGAAGTTTCATATTCACTTTTCAAATCAAGTCTAAGAACACCCACATGATTAAAGTTGTCGTTTGCACTACGATGAAACACTTCAATCGTGCCGATAGCTTCATGCTTTTCTTTGTCAATAATTGTCCACCTGACAAACCATTTGGATGAATAGGAACTAAGCCAAAACTTAATAGCTTGTCTCATTCGATCTTCATTTGGATAATAGAAATTATCTCCATGACAATTATCGCTGTTGAAAAACGGTAGTGCATTTTTATCACTATACACGCTTACAAGATCCTCGGCATCATCAAGTTGCGAAAACCTCAGTAGAAATTTATCATTTTCAAAAGCTGGACAGTTTTCATATACGTCTGACATTTTATTATACCTCCTGAAATTTTGATTTGTTCAGCTAAGATGAGTATATCATTCTGTTGTTATACCAGCGGCAATTTTTATCAGTTCGTCCATATCAATAGAGCCATATATAGAAAAGAAATCGCCATCCCGCTCATAGCAAATATAATTCAAATCATCTTTCTTGAAGTAGTAGCCAATCACACCATCCTTGTCAAACGATTCAATTTCTGTATTTTCTGCGTCGGCGTAAATCCTTGTATCTGATTTACTAAGAAGAATATTAAAATAACTCGATTCGTTGATGGCATATTCATAGGCAAGCATTTCCGGCTGTTCAACCGTATTCTTCAATTCCGCCCCGTCGGGAAGATAGGTAGGCTTATAGCTCTGCAAATCGGGCTTTGTGTTTTCCCCGTCGCTTTGCAGTTCAAAGATACTGTATTTTTCAAATGTCTCGACTATCCACGCAATCACTTTTTCCCTGATCTTTGCATTAGTTACCATAGCCGTTGAGAACAACAGGGTTATGGTAATTGCTGCGACTGCAACAGCTTTGCCGAACCGTCTGAACACAATATGCGTTCGGCTCTTTCCGGTACTACTTACAGCAGCATCCTCTTTTAGCTCCGTGCGTAAATAGTCTTTCATAGCAATTTTACAGGCGCGATTGAGAGAAGCATCCGAAATCACTTGCTCCGAGCTAAGCCCCATGCTTGTAGAAAGTAGTTCACGGTAAAAGCGGAAGCGACCCTTTGCATTTTTCATTTGGAAAAACTTTTCAGTTTCTTGGGGAGATAGCCGGAAGCAGTATCTACTAAATAATAGAACAATTCCCTGATGCGGCAAGTGCAGAATCTTTTCGCTTAATTCTCGGATCTTTGCTTTCGGTAAATCTACACAGGAGTAGGCGTCATTATCGGCGGCAGAGCGAACTTCTATATCCTTTTCAAAGCTGGCATTTGCTGCTTCATGCAGCATGGTTTGCCAATTCATATCCATATCGTCACCTTTCCTCATACAGTTTTTGGAGCTTCTTGACGAGCCGCTGCCCACGTTTTTTTGCGGCATCCTCCGAAATGTTCAGCAATTCACCAATCTCTCTATATCCCATTTCCAGCGTATAGCGAAGATAGATAAAATGCCGATCATCGGGATTAAGCTGATCTATTACCTCAGTCAGCCTATGTACATCTGCATTGTGAATACATTCATCTTCAATATCGTCCGTGTCCTCGTCCGAAATATTGTCCCAGTAATCAATGTGAACACTCTGTTGTAATTGACGTAGTACGTCAATAGAAGCATTTTTCACTATGGTAACGCAGAAAGCGGTCATTTGGGGACAGGGTAAATCAGAAATTTTTTCGATGTTGTCCATGATTTTTATAAATGCAGTGGACACGACATCCTCTGCGGCTTCCTCTGACTTCACAATATTAAACGAAATGCGCTGGAAGTGGATATGATGCTCATGGAATATCCGCTCTACCAGCGCACGTTGTTCATCATTCAAAACACTAAATAGGAGTATCATCATATAAGTTTCCTCATGGATAGCCCTGCAGCCATCCATTCTAAGTGAGCAAGTAAATTTATTCTTGCACATTATGGGTATTCGTTACAGCGTCTGCTTGTTTCAAATTATACCACAAGAATGTTGCGCAGGAAAGTGGCAACCCATTAACAAGGTATGAATCAAAAATAATCAAAAATAATTTCAAAAAAGTTTGTCCCTTTTTTTGATCTTGACCGTTATATGAGTAAAAGGACACGACAGGAGGTGAAATAAGCGATGACACAGGTTACTACTCTGCATAGGATTATGCGCGGGGCTGCTTATTTCTCCTGCCCACTATGGAGGCTGCGACTTAAAATCAGCAGGATAGGCGCATAGTTTATACATGAAATATTGCTATGCGCATATTTAGGAAAGACAAAGCAGGATGTTTTCAGATAATTAAGTGAAAGGAGACTTATAATGAAAAAGATATTAAGTGTTTTGCTTGCTTCTTTATTATTGCTTTCGACAAGTGCCACCGCTTTTGCTATGGAAACTGAGACTAATGCAGATAATTGGTTGGTCAGTGCGAATCAGCATCAAATCATTCATAACGCTAAGATTGCTGCAGAAACAGGTCAAAATGTTACTCTGACAACAAAGATTCTGTCGGATCTAAGTGATAATCATTTTGAACTTGTCGAAGTGGGTGATACAGGATATATGATTTTCGACCCACAATCAGGCAAGTATTTGGAAGAAGCATTAGATTCGCCTTCTCCATATTTGGGACTTTCAGAAAACTTATACTACTTTGGACCCCTTAACTATTATCAACTGTCGGGTGATAAATTTGTTCACACAGTAATTCATAACGAATACGATATGTCTTTTGCTGAATGCCGTTCTTTACAATCTGCATTTGATACGGCATTACAAAACTCTCGTACACAGAAAGATACAGAAGTATTAGCCCTTATGCAAACGAATCTAAATTCGAGGGCAAGTGTTAATAGACTGCAATCTCATTTTTCAGCACGTGCAACAAATAAGTATATTCCAAACTACAAATATATCAAAAATGCAATTTATCCTGCAAACGAGAATAACACCTGTGGATATACAGCAGCGTGTTTGATTTTGAATTACTGGCATAAAGTTAAGGGAAATGTCATTGACAGTTCATTCCTTGATTCTAATGGTAATTTAAAAACTACTGGAAACACTTTGCAAGACAAGTTACTCTCTTATGGAAAATCGAATTCCTCTTGGGGATTAACTATTCGAGATGTCTTAATCGACTATTGCAATGAGTATGGAGTTGCGGCAACTTCAACATACTATGTAACAAATTTCGATATTTTTGCAGAAGTTGGTCGAAACCGTCCAGTAATTGTATTCGGATATTTTCCTGATTCTCCTGGGCAAGTTCAAAGTCGTGGAAAAGTATTTCATGCAGTTACCGCTTATGGAACATCAACAAGCGGGCTTGTTACTAAACTAATTGTCCATTACGGATGGTCTGGTTACAGTCACGTCACATTAGACGGTGGTTTAGTCGGTTCAAGTACACAGTTTGTATTAAATTAAAAAAGGAAGTTAAGTATGAAGAAAGTCTTTACATTTTTTCTCGCAATGGCAATTATATTTGGAATTTCTGGTTGTGGAAAGAAAGAATATATTGTTTTTCCTTTTTCTGCATCAGATGTTGTGAAAATTGAAACGTACTATTCTAACTCAGAGGCAGACACCAAGGAAAAAACGCTAACAGAAGAAGCGGATATTGACTACCTATATACGTTTTTTTCTGAGCTGCCTGTGAAAGATGCAAATTCAGATTCTACTAACGACGGTAGTACAATAAAATTCGTGTTTGATCTTTCAGATGGGACGAATTACGAACTTGTTTACATTGGTATTGCAACAAAAAAGGGATACCTACAATCTGAAACTTCTGATTTTTATTATTTTACATCTTCTGACATCATTGGTGTTTGGGCAAACTTATCTAAGATGCGGCTTGACTTTTAACAATCCCTACGATTGGAAACAGCTTAGCACAAAAAACGCGGGGCGCAGCAGTCATCATCGGCTGCCGCGCCCGCGTCATCTTTTACTCTGCGTCTGAAAGCGTCATGGTGAACTGCGCTTCCTCAAATGCTGCGTCGGTTATGTTTTGCAGTTTATGGATCGTCTGCTCTGCCAGCGGACGCATAGCTGCGTCCATATCCGGCAGTGCGTCGGAAATCGCCGCAATCGTTCTGCGGCAGTCGTGCTTGTGGTAAATGCAGATGGTTGATTGAATACGTTCTTTTACTTCTGATGCGGAAACACCTTGTTGATGTGCAATCGCTTTAAACACCTGTTTTGTATCACGTTTTTTGATACCAAATATCTAACCACAATCTTTTTGACTAAATTATTTCCATTTGGTAATACCCCAAAAACGTGAACAGAAAAAGACGCTAATGTATATACTATTCTAATTACTAACTAGGATGGGATTGATGATGCCCATATATATTATGTGAATAGGAAAGAGTATGTTGATTGGGCAGTTAAGGTGCTTACAGTCGTTCGAAGCGTATGGAGCACGTTTTCAGGTGAAGGAGCGAGCGAATGGAGAGAATCGGTTCACAAAGAATTTATAAAAACAGGAATAACTCCTAAAGATTATTTGGATTTTGTATGTAGTATTTTGCACATAAGCAGAAAAGTAAAAATAATTCTTCTGGATGGGACAGTCCAAGAGGCAAAGATATTAGATTTTCTTGATATGAGTTATGATTTGACGGATGGGCGAATCGAGGAAAGTATTGAATCTGGTCATCCAGTCTGTTACTGTTGGTGCAGTAGAAATGTTTGGTGGCGGTGCAGCCGCATGGAGAACTATCGCATTTATTTACTGTATTATAGGTATTATTACCAATACACTTGCTGTATTTTCGGTAAAAGAGCTGTCAGATGAAGAATTAAAAGATGACAGTGTGGCAGGAGAGGAAGATGACAAACTTTCTTTTAAGCAGACAATAAAACTTCTCTTTAGTAATAAATATTTTTCAATGATTTGTGTGATCTATATTCTTCAGCAGCTTCGTGCTTCTATGGTGAATGTAGGAATCTTTTTTATGACATATGTATTGCTGAATAAGAATTTGTTCGGTGTATTTTCATGGGCGAATAATATTCCTTTGATCATTGCACTTGCCGTTACACCTGCACTGGTTTCAAAAATGAAAGGAATGTATAAGTTAAACAAGTATAGTTATATGCTTGCTACAGTATGCCGTTTGATGGTTGCAGTGGCAGGTTATCTGGGAAGTGTTCCGCTGATGCTGTTATTTACAGTTCTTACATCCCTCGGAGAAGGACCGTGGCAGGGAGACATGAGTGCAGTAATTGCACAGTGTTCAGAACATACTTATTTAAAGAGTGGAAAGCGGATTGACGGTTCCATGTTCTCCTGTACTTCATTAGGTGTAAAGCTCGGTGGAGGTATTGGTGTTGCACTTTCAGGCTGGCTGCTTGACATAAGTGGATATATTAACCTTGATAATGCGGTTCAGCCGGATAGCTGTATCAATATGATGTATTTTATGTATCTGTGGCTTCCGTTTATATTTGACATTATTATTACAGTCATTCTTTCATTCCTTAATGTAGAGAGTGCAAATATGAAATTAAAAGAAAATATGCAGAATCAGTAATGAAAATAGCCCCTGGAGTTTGACTTTAGGGGCTATATAGAAAATAAGAAAAAAAGGAGAATTATTATGAACGCTGATATGAAATGGTTAGACAATCCGGAAGTGTTCCGTGTAAACCAGTTGGACGCACACAGCGACCATTGTTACTATATGGATTATGCAGATATGGAAAAATCAGAAAATCCTTTGATGCAGTCATT
Organism: Eubacteriaceae bacterium; assembly: GCA_902362455.1. Taxonomy (GTDB): domain Bacteria; phylum Bacillota; class Clostridia; order Lachnospirales; family Lachnospiraceae; genus Bovifimicola; species Bovifimicola ammoniilytica. The sequence goes on along the minus strand of CABIWJ010000003.1, from coordinate 144,078 downwards.
AAATGGACAATGGGAGTTTGCTTTTAGCAAAAATGTAATGGACAGACCGGAAAATTTCTATGAGGAAAATTTTGATGCATCTTCATTTGATAAGATTATGGTTCCGGGGCATATCGAACTGGCAGGCTATGACAAAATACGCTATATCAATACGATGTATCCGTGGGAGGGAAAAGAATATCACAGGGGTGCGTATAGTATGGAGAGTACCGGGGACGAGGCAGGAATGTTTTCCGAGGCAGAGTATAATCCTGTCGGATCTTATATCAAACGATTTGATTTGAGTGAGCAAATGCGTGAAAAGAAAATCCGTATCTGTTTTGAAGGTGTGGAAGAAGCGATGTATCTGTGGCTGAATGGTCAGTTTGTAGGATATGCGGAGGATAGTTTTACACCGTCAGAATTTGATCTGACACCATTTATCAGAGAAAAAGGAAATGTGCTGGCAGTTCAGGTTCACAAAATGAGTACGGCAGCATTTTTGGAGGATCAGGACTTTTTCCGATTTTTTGGAATTTTTAGAAATGTAACTTTAAAAGCAGTGCCAGAGGTGCATTTGGAAGATGTATGGTTTCAGCCAACACTAAACAAGGACAATATAAGCGGCAGGGTATCGGTAAAGATGAAAGTATCTGCTCCAGAAGGAAAGAAAGTATCTGCCCATTTGGTTTTAAAAGACAGAGAGAATAATCAGGTGGCAGAGGACAATATCACCTTAGAGGAAAAAGCTGGAAGTCTTGTAGGAGTGATAGATACTGAGGTTGGAAGTGTTAAGGCATGGGATAATTACTGCCCATATCTGTATCACGCATATGTAGAGCTTAGAGGCGAAGATGGAGAAATATTAGAGATAATTCCATATGACATAGGTTTCAGAAGACTGGAAATGATTGACAAGGTAATCTATTTAAATGGTAAACGTCTTGTCATTACCGGAGTAAACCGTCATGAGTGGAGTGCAAAGACAGGAAGAAGCATCAGTATGGATGAAATGACAGCAGACATTGATTGTATGATTAGAAATAATATCAATGCAGTACGCACATGCCATTATCCGGATCAGATACCGTGGTATTACCTGTGTGATAAAGCTGGTATTTATGTAATGGCAGAAACGAATATGGAAAGTCATGGAACATTCCAGAAACTTGGTGCGATTGAACCATCGTGCAGCGTACCTTGTTCTATTCCGCAATGGCGGGAGGCTGTTGTTGACAGGGCTAGGAGTAATTTTGAAACTTTTAAAAACCATACAGCAATTCTTTTCTGGTCTTTAGGAAATGAATCTTATGCGGGTGATGACATAGAAGCAATGAATACTTACTTCAAGGAAAAGCAGGATGGCAGATTTGTTCATTATGAAAGCTCTTTCTATGACCGTAATTATGAGGAAACCATATCAGATGTAGAGAGCAGGATGTATGCAAAGCCTTATGAAGTGGAGGAATATTTAAATAATAATCCAAAGAAACCGTATCTTTTGTGTGAGTATATGCATGATATGGGTAATTCGATGGGAGGACTTGGTACTTATATGAAGTTAATAGATAAGTATGAGATGTACCACGGTGGATTTATCTGGGATTTCATTGATCAGGCACTTCTCGTGAAAGATGAAGTGACAGGAAAAGAAGTTTTGCGTTATGGCGGGGACTTTGATGATAAGCCTTCTGATTATGAGTTTTCAGGAAATGGAATTGTATTTGCAGACCGTAAGGAAAAACCAGCTATGCAGGAAGTGAGGTATTACTATGGCTTATACAGATAAGAATAAATTGAGAGTTGTATATGGAGATTATACACTTGGTGTACATGGAGATGGGTTTGACTATATATTCTCTTATTCACAGGGCGGTTTGGAGTCTATAGTAAAAAACGGTTATGAATGGCTGTATCGTTGTCCAAAGCCTACTTTTTGGAGAGCATTAACAGATAATGACAGAGGCAGCAGGTTTCACATTAAAAGTGGAAGCTGGCTCGCATCGGATATGTTCATTGACTGTAAAAAAACTGAAGTTATTATGGATGGTGAATTGCAAAAGCAGTATGCTCCGGACAATAACAGCTATGGCGGTGATGTGGCTGCCGGGGAAATAATTGTGAAATATACTTATGAGACTGTCAGCAATCCAGTAACAACAGTCATTGTATCTTATACCATTGATGTAACTGGAAATATCAAGGTGGATGTGGATTACACAGGAGTAAAGGGACTGCCGGAACTTCCGGTATTCGGAATGAGGTTTATTATGCCGACACTTGCAGATAAATATATGTACAAGGGATTATCGGGGGAAACCTATCCGGACAGAAAGGCAGGGGCAGAAAAAGGAATTTATGAGGTATCAGATTTGAGCCTGACACCATATCTGGTTCCACAGGAATGTGGTATGAGAATGGATACAGAGTGGCTGGAGATTACAAGACATACAAGTCTTGATAATAGCAGAACGGATAGTTCACCACAGACATTAAGAATAGAAGAAAACGACAAGGCATTTGCTTTTTCGTGCCTGCCTTATACAGCATCAGAGATTGAAAACGCAACACACCATGAGGAACTGCCACCAGCAAGAAGAACAGTCCTTTGTGTCTATGGTGCAGTAAGAGGAGTCGGTGGAATTGATAGCTGGGGAAGTGATGTGGAAGATGATTATCGGATTAGTGCAGAAAAAGACATTCACTATTCCTTCATTATCCGCTAAGTTTGTTTGAGGAGTTGCTTGCAAGTGTTATTGGTATATGAGAACAGAACTGATGGAATAGTGGTAGAGTGGAAGAAAACAGTGCATTTTCCACCACATTTACATGAAGCAATAGAGGTAGTGTATGTAACGGATGGGGATATTGAACTTGGAGTTGGACAAGAATTGTATCACATGGATGAGGGTGATTTTGCAATCGTGTTTCCAAACGTAATACATCATTATCAAGTATTTGGGAAAAAAGAAAACAAGGTAATATACCTGTATCTTGATCCGACACTGTTTCCTTCCTATTATAAAGAGTTGCAGATATACAGCCCGAAGAACCCGGTTGTAAAAAAAGAGCAAGTGCATCCTGATGTAGTAAATGCCATAAAATATCTGGCAGGAATAACAGAGGGGAATCCCATGCTGATACAGGCTTATGTACAGATGATTCTTGCCCATGTTTTCGCAGAAATGCCAATGGTTGATAAAAGCACAGTAGGGAGTGATGACCTGATTTATAATGCGGTAGAATATGTAGCTAAAAATTTTAGAGAGAAAATCAGTCTTGAAAAAATGGCATACGATTTGTGTGTAAGCAAATATGTGTTATCAAGAATGTTTGCAAAAACATTTCACTGTAATTTTAGTAAATATGTGAATGGAGTCCGGTTAAATTATGCAGTTGCGGCACTGGAAAACACAATGGATTCCATTACAAATATATGTCTTGATTGTGGGTTTGAAAGTCAAAGAACTTTTAACCGTGTTTTTAAGGATAGATACAAGATTACACCAAGAGAGTACAGAAAAAGGATGGAACACAATAATAGAAACGGCAGCTTGGGGGTACGCAGATGATTAAATATCTTACAATGACGATTGAAAAACAAAAAAACATAGCTTTGATTGCTCATGATGGGAAAAAACAGGATATGTTGAAATGGTGTATGGACAATAAAGAAATTTTACAGCAACATAATCTGTCAGGAACCGGAACGACTGCGAGAATGATAGCAGATCATGTAGGATTAAAGATAAAAGGATATAACAGTGGTCCATTAGGTGGAGATCAGCAGATAGGGGCAAAAATTGTAGAGGGAAATATCGACATGGTTATTTTCTTCTCCGATCCACTGGCAGCACAGCCACATGATCCAGATGTTAAGGCACTTCTTAGAATTGCACAGGTGTATGATATACCGATTGCAAATAATATTGCGACAGCGGATTTTATGATTCATTCCACACTTATGAATGAACAGTATTCACATCAGATTGAAAATTTTAAAAATACAGTGGATGTCAGAGTAAAAGAAATGCAGTGATGGATATGATAAATAGCCAAAAGCTGTCCGCTAATAGAATTTACAACAGAATATAAAGCAGATAAAGACGAATGGCATCAGGTGTGCCATTCGTTTTTTTAATAAAAGCACAAATTAACCTACTCACGAGCATAAAATGATGTGCATTGGGTTGTTTTCTGGACTATGAGAATCAAAGTCCCATTGATATGATTAACATGGAAAAGAGGTGCAAAATCTTGGACACAGGAAGAAAAGATGCCAATATACAGATAGGAAAGAGACTAAGAGAGGCAAGACTGAATATGAACCTTGAAAAGTCAGAAATTGCGGATGTATTGGGTGTTACAGTAGAACATTATCGAAAACTTGAAGCAGGTGTAACTGGAATATCTGTAGATAAAGTATTGACACTCTATCATAAATATGGAATTGATCCTACATATCTTATAACAGGCGAGAGCAGCAACATAAAAGATTTTAATTTGGATTACTATGTTGCGAACAGCACAAAAGAGCAGAGAAATGATTTTTTTGACCGTGTGCTGGCGTATTTATCTAAGTTGATTAGATAAATTGAAGTGCTTCCTGCTTCCAAGCTCGAAAAGGAGGAAGTGTTATGCTTAATATTGCGGTCTGTGATGACAGCAGAACAGATGTAGAAATGCTGGAAAGTGCTTTTGATAAGTTAGCACAGTACCAGTTTTCTTATGAAGTGTATTTTACAGCGAAGGAGTTGCTGAAGCATGTTATAGATGATGGGGAAATGTATCATCTGTATATATTTGACATTGAAATGCCGGAGATGAATGGTTTGCAGCTTGCAAAAGAAATCCGGAAAATAGATGCCAAAGCATTGTTTGTATTCCTGACTGGATATACTCAGTATGTTATGGATGTTTTTGAGGTTATTACCTTTGACTATATTTCTAAACCGATTACAGTGGAAAAGCTGGAGTCCGTTCTTTTAAAAGCCATGCAGTATCTTCATATGATAAAGCGTGACTTTGTCTTTCAGTTCCGAAAAAATCAGTTTCGTATTAGCTGCGATGATATTGTGTATTTTGAGAAGAAAGGTCGTCAGGCAGTGATACATACGATTTCAGAAAATTTCAAGGCAAATATGACAACTGAAGAAATATGGAAACAGCTTGATGATAAGGTCTTTGCCCATATTCATGTATCATATATCATCAATCTTGGGCATATCAGGGCGATTGATGGAGATGAAGTAGTGATGGACAATGAAGAAAGACTTCTGATTGCCCGCTCCCATAAGCAGAATTTAAAAGAAAAACATATGGAGTTTGTAAGGAGGATGGTTTAAGGATGGAATATGTGATACGCTTTGCCATCAGCCTGTTTGATCTGGCAGTGTTTATGTATTATTTTCATTCCAATAAGAAAATGAAACCAGTATCAAAGGTATGGATATGGGCTGGATTTACCATTGCTGCAATTATATGGACATTTGTCAGTAGCATAAAAAATCCGTATCTGAATCTTGCGACTCTTTTGATTGTGCTTATACTGTTATCATTTTATTATGAATCAGGAATGTGGACGAGAATTATAAATATTGTGACATTCATGGGTATTGGAATGCTGTTTGAACCTGTAGCCTTGCTGTTACTCCATGCTATGAATTTTCATATGGGAGAAAGTTATAAATATTATTTGGTAATGGTAATATGCAGCTTTGTTCGTGGAAATGTGATGTATATTCTGTCAAAATTGATTTCAAAGAAAGGGATGCAGATTGCTGATTTTCCGAAAGAAATTTTGGGTGTGCTTGTTATGGTATTTGCCTTTACGGTGTTGAACTGCTGCTTTGTTATTCTTTTGTCATTGGAAGCTGGCAGTGAAAAAAGCCTGCTTATGTGTGCCAGTATTGTAATTTCCATTGTCCTGACAGATTATTTTATGCTGTATATGATGGAACGTTTTAATTATCTTGTGCAAAAACAGTATGAGGATGCAATGTACAGGGAAGAAATGCACTATAAAGACATCTATTATGAAGAAGCAGAAAAACAGAATAAGGAAGTGCAGAAGTTAAAGCACGATATGAAACATAAATTGCATGAACTGTATCATCTGTTGGAAAATAGTGATGGGCATGAACTTTCAGAGAAAATCGGTGCGATGTGCATAGAATTTGAGCAGATAGATGAAAAGCAGTATTCTGATAATCCAATCGTAGATTCTGTGCTCCGCATTAAATTTGGCAGGGCAAAGGCAAGGGGGATAAAAGTAGAAACATCTATTCGTATTCCAAAGAAGATGCAGCTTGATCATGGGGATATAGGTGTATTGTATGGAAATCTTGTGGATAATGCGGTAGAAGCCTGTAGCAAGGTGCCGGAGGGACAGCGTTTTGTAAAGATTGAAAATAAGTACCAGTCGGGGATTTTGCTTCTTGTAATAACAAACAGCAAAACAGGAAAGAAAAATAAAAGCCTGAAAACAACCAAGAAAGATAATATCCGACATGGGCATGGTGTTCAGAGTGTCCGCAAAGTGGTAGAAAAATACAATGGAACGGTAAGTTTTACAGATAAAGGGGATATATTTGAGGTTTCAGCAATGCTCTATGGAATTGAAGTGAAGGAATAAATGCAAAGCGTTACACTTAAATGTCAATCTGTTACACTTTGCCGCATTTTCCTGTAAAGTATGATATAGTGCATTCATCAAATGCAAAGGAGGACATACATATATGTCAAAATTAAGAAGATTGATGAACCGACTCAGTCATGGAGCATTAACCAGCGTGGCAGCACTTGCCCTTACGGTAACTGCAACCAATATGAACCGTTGCTGCTGGTTTATTTTCGGACAGGACAAGTTACCGGATAATGCGAAAAAACTTAGAAAATTTTAAGGTGGTAACAGGGTATGATTGCTAAATTTGCAAAGAAGATAAATGAAATATTGATACAAAAGGGGATTGTGCAAAAAGAGGATGCAGAACTGTACCAATATGGGATAGAAAATGGCATTGTTGTTGCAGGAAACCTTTTGGCTTCTGGAATATTTGGCATTGTGACGGGGAGACCGGGACTTGTTCTGGTCTTCCTGTTATTTTATGCCTCGTTGAGAAGCTATAGTGGGGGCAGCCACTGTAAGAGTAGAATCGGCTGTTTTTTGATATCAATGGCAATTTTATTTATTCCGGTTTATACATATGAGCCTGTAATGAAAAATGTTCCTAATGCCGTGATTTTATTGATCGGAGTTCTTGCAGTGGTAATTATTATTGTCCTTGCCCCAGTGGAAAGTATCAATAAACCTCTTGATGAGGAAGAAAGAAAGTATTATGCAAGGGTAACACATTGCATAACAGCATTGCAGGTATGTGTTCTTATCATTTTATTTTGTTTGGATCTACAAGATTATTTTTATGCTGGGTATGTGAGTATAGTCCTGATAGCAGTATTTATGGTTATGGGAAAGATTGCAGTGAAACGATATGTGCAATAGCAAAATGTATTAAAAATAGGTATTGATATATAATTTTGTAGACGAACATGGAATATTACAAATATAGAGTAATGGTTAAAATTTTGGATGAAAATGCCGAAATATAATAAAAAATAGGAAAATATACAAAAAATAATCCAACCAAATGAAAGAAGTATGTCAAATTTGTGTGTGGAAGGGGATGAGCATATGTTCAGAATTGCTATATGTGATGATGAAAGACAATTTAGAAAACGCATTCATGATATTTTAATAGAATATATGAATGAAAATGATATATTATACGAAATTGATGAATTTGAATCAGGAAAGGATTTTATAAGTTTAGGTATCAATCTAGCAAAGTATGATATTGTTTTTCTGGATGTAAATATGGATGAACTGGATGGAATGGAAACTGCGCAGAAAATAAGAAAAGTCAGCAATGATGTTTTTATAGTTTTTGTTACAGCATTTATTACATGTGCCCCTCAAGGATACAGCGTAGGAGCTATAAGATATATTCTGAAAAATAATGTAAATTTTCCGGAACTAATATTTGAGTGTATGGATGCAATCAGCTTGAATATGAATTATGTAGCCCAAAAGAAGAAATTTAACTTTAATGAGGGTACAAAGATTGTAGCATTAGAGCGTTTGTTATACATAGAGAGCAGATTGCATAAACTTGAGTTTTACATTATGGAGGACAAGTTAAAAAAATATTCAATATATGGCAAACTAGATGAGCTGGAAAAAGAGTTGCAAGGTAATGATTTTATCCGGATACATCAAAGTTATCTGGTTAATATGAAGCATATTGAGAAAGTCAGCCGGTATGAGGCGTTATTGAACAATGGTATTAAGTTGGAAATTCCAAAAGCACGATATAAATTTGTTGAAGAAACATTTGTTTCGTATAAAGGAGAATTGTAGATGCTGATTAGTTACATTCAAAGTATTATGATGATAATATTGGAGGTAATATGCTGCAAAATATTTTTTGAAAGTTTTGCTGAAAAGAGATCAAAAAATAATTATAGAAATTATAGTATTATTTTAGGAATTGTGGTATGTGAATATGTAATAGCTTCATTATTTTATGATAAGTTTATCTTGAAACAAATATTGGCTATAGTTGCTGTTGCGGTGTTTATGTGCTTTTATTTTAAAATTCATTTCGGAAAAGCAATAATCTTATCATTATTATTTCAGGCATTGCTGCTTTCTGTAGACTATTTTACACTATGGTTAAATGTTTCTCTTTTTGATAGTATAGCAGAAATTAGCAGGTTGCATTTTGTAGGTGGAAGTTTAATAACGGTTTTGGGAAAAATAATTCTTTTCCTAGTTGTTTTGCTTATCAGGAAGAAAGTAGGAGGGGAGTCCTCGGATGTTTTAAGAAGTACAGATTGGCTTCGATTTATTTTTTTCCCAGTTTTTACAATCTTCACAGTTATTGCATTGATCATGACATCTGGAAACATTGAGAATCAAAAGCAGGAAAATGTATTCTTGGTTATAGCATTGTGTTTAGCAGGGATGAATATAGTTGTGTTCTATATGATAAATGATATATTAAAACGTGAAATTAAGATTCGTGAAAATGAAGTGTTTCAACTGAAAGCACGAAATCAGACAGACATGTACCGTTCTATTTCAGAAAATTTTGTTAAACAACGGAAAAAAACACATGAATATAAGAACCAGATTATGAGCATTGAGTCTTTGATAGAGATGGAAAATTATGATGAACTAAAGGATTATGTGAAAAGTATAAGCGGAAATTTGAGTACAGAGTTAGATTATATTAAAACAAATAATGTGATTATTGATGCTATATTAAATAGCAAATATAAGGAAACATTGGATAAAGGCATTGTATTTATCTTTCAAATCAATGATCTATCAGGAATTAAAATGTGTGATGAGGATATTGTTGTTATATTATCGAATCTTTTGAATAATGCAATAGAGGCTTGTGAAAAGTGCTCAGGCAAAAAATTTATGAAAATGAAACTGGTTAAAGAGAAAGACAACATTATTATATCTGTAAAGAATACATATGATGGTAAACTTAATATTAAAGATGGAGAAATACAGACCTCAAAGAAATATGAAATGGATGAGCATGGGGTTGGAATAAAAAATATAATTGAGGTTATAACAAAATATCAAGGCTCTTATGCTATACGAAATGATAATAATGAGTTCTACTTCTCAGTTATATTGCCAAACTAAGATGAACCTTAAAAAAGTGATTTGCTGCAAGCAAATCACTTTTTTTTGTCATTTTCTGCAAAAAAAGGTCACTTTCTGCAATGGATATTGTTTTGTAAACAGATAAAGTTATACTTAATTTGGCAGGAGGCATAACTATGATTGAAAAAATAGCTGATGATTTAATTGGTCAGATGACTGAAGCAAGGTTAATTGACAAAGAGATGGAAGCAAGATATGTTTATGTTTTTATCTGTTGGATAGAGAAATTTATTACTGTTGGCAGTATTATCGTAATCAGTTTGATGTTTCACAAGCTGCTCCCAACTATATTTTTTCTTGTGTTTTTTTTAGAATTAAGAAAGAGAACTGGCGGATATCATCTGGACAAGTTTTATAGATGTTATTTAGCATCCATTGTTTCTTATTTAGTTATCGTGATTATAAGTGAAAAATTGTCAGAACATCCACAATGGTTATTTGCAATAGTACTACTTGCTATAACAGGGATAGGATTGATTGGTACAGCGAATCATCCTAATATGCACATGACATCAGATGAATTGATGGAATCGAAAAAATCTGCGAGGACTATTGTTTTACTTGAGGGGTGCATAATACTTGGCTGTGTTCTGTTAGATGCAGATATGGTTTACGTTAGTTATATGGCAATAGCTGTTATATTATGTGCAGCTTTGCTGTGTATAGCAAAAATTTTTAAACAGGAGGTGAAAGAATGAAGAAGGTTAATAAGAAAGTGTTGAAGGTTGTAGAACATGTCATGAGAAATGAAGCTGTATATGGAATAGATAGATTCCCACCTGCATGCATGGGAATATTTCATCAGCCGAAACGTCCGATTATCCAGAAGAAAAGTGAAAGATAGTTAACTGGCGTGTTTTACTATTATATCTGTAGCCATAGATGCTATAGGAACTTAATTGTTTATTCCAAGATGACAAGTATAAAAAGGAGGTACTGATATGTTAAAAAAAATTAAGAAAGTTATTGCATTTGCATTAGCATTGACTATGTTAATGGGTATGGGAACAATGGTGTCAGCAGCAGAAAAGGAGAGTAGTATTCCTGAATATTCTGAAACCAATGATGGTGGAATGACGGTGAATATTGCAGGAGATCAGGAAGGAACAATAGTTGAAGGCAGTGGTAATGAGGAAGGGATTAATCCGCTATGGTGGCCTGGAGATGGACCGGCTCCGCAGGTGACAAGCATTTCACTTTATAAATATGGCTGGCTTACAAATGGAAATTTTGGCGTTACGATCAAGGTATATGGATATGGCAGCGATACTACAACATTTGATGGAAGAAGTATTTCGTGGATACATCAGGAGCCATTTATTATATCTGGTACAGGCGCAGATGGCTTCTATTATACATATGATTGTGGTCCGATTACGCAAGCGGGAAGTTATAGATTTAATACAACTTTCAGGTCAACAAACTTCCCTAATACTACACGTTCCTTTTCAACGGTATTCACGTTTAGTGCAAACTAATATATGTTAATTCATATAAATAACATATTATAATGCGAATGGAGGTGGTTAAATGCGTATTGGTTCGGGAGTGCAGAGTGTATCTGAATTATTTGGAAAGCGACAAAACAATAGCAAAACATCTGTTAACGGAAATGAGGCATTTCCTCAGACATCAATGAAAGTGTATTTAAAGACGGATGATATGTTGTTTTCAGGCGGAAATGGAACCGGTCTTTCGTTTTATATTAAGTATGCAGAAGAGTCAACAGATGATAATCCTGTAGTGATAGCCAAAGGGATTGATGAAAATGGAAAAGAATTTGAAGAAAAGATTAATATTAACGATATTGATTTGAGAAATGCTTCTTATGTCGAAATGAGTGCTTTGGAGGCATATTATGATGTTGATAGGGGTAATAGTCTCAGCTCTTTTCCACAAGAAACTGGTCACATGGGATTAAATGAAAGATGTGACCTTATATCCAGCTTTGAAAAGGTTATTCAGGATATGAACAAATTAGGAAAGTATGATTTGCAGATGTTTTATATGCGAAATATGAATACTTATCTAAATCTGGAAAGACAGAAAAAAGCATAAAGTTGTTTATAGATTCCTGTTGGAATGAAAATTTATACGATGTTAATTTGAAAGGAGATTTTAAAATGAAGAAAGTAAAAAGTTTAAAGGCGTTGGTGTTGAGTTTGATGTTATGTTTGGCAATGGGAACAACTGCGTTTGCAAGTGAAGTATCCACTCAGGGACAGGCTGCCCCTAATGCAAATAAGGCAGTAGAAGTAAGCGATTGTGGCGATTTGGACGTAGTACCTGCTTATGATGACGCCGTTGCTCTTGCAGATACGATTCAGTATGATGCAAATAGAACCATTACAAGAAGCAATTCCAGAAGCGGTGTATTCAACGGAAATTATTATTACACCATTAATAACTCAAGCGTTACAAAGTTGTGCTTAAATGTTTATATGCCTAATGAAAGTGGAACAGATTATCTTCAGGGAACAATTACTCTTGTAGGAAATGACGGAACAAGTGCACCGGTACAAATTGCTAACTATTCAGGAGATTCATGGACACTGACATTTACAGGTGTTAAGGTAGGCGTTAGATACCATTTCCATTATGAGTTGTATTCTGTTGGGTCTTCGCAGGTAGGCTATATTGCTTCTGCTGCTTATGCACAATAATAGCTGCTTGAATATGGGATATTAAGCAAGCGCAACAGAATATTTTCATTGTATGTTGCATTTTATAGCAATCTGGCATAAAGTGCAACATACTATAATAAGAAAATTAGATTATATTGCTGCTGGAGGGATTATAAATATGGTAAATATGGTAAATACCGCTGTAAATAACAATATTTACGCAGGAAGAAAATCAGGTTCAAAATATAACCAATCAAAGGCTTTTCAACAAAAGGAAGTGTTAGAGACACCGGATGTTGCAGCAGTTAACAAATATGCAAATGTTCAAGAAATTTATGAGGCACTAAAGTGTAACGTGTCATGTAGAGGATATGAACAGGGGCAGGATGAAATTGCTGAGAAAGAAATTCAAAATGATGAACCAGAAATAAGCAATGATTCCAGTGAAAAAATGACAGTATGGTATCAGGGTGTTCCTTTGGAAGAGTGGGCATTAACTGATCCTAAATACACGGATTCAGAAACGGGAATTTCATGGTATATTAGAGATGGAAAATATCCGTATATGGTAGGTGAGGATGCAGAAAAGTTCCGAAAACTTTGTGAAGAATCCGGGGAGTTTGCGCTAAAGAAATTTGCGGAAATGACGGGATTAATACAGAAATTAGATGACAATACAGTAGCGTATGTGGGTGATAACGGAATTGCAGTTAAATCTAAAGATGCGAAAGAGATGTTTGTGGACACATCAGGCTTATCATATGATATTGTTATGGATATGTTCAGAAATTTGCCTAGAAATGGGAATTTTTTCAGCAATAAGTATTGGTCAGACAATATACAGAAAGCACAGGCTCGGAGCTGATGATACGTTATATTGCAAGAGTGTGTATGCTTGGACTCCGATAGGAGAAAGCAGATTGGTTCTGATTGACAGAAGAATCATATGATTTCATCATTAATTTGGCAGGCAATAATATTCAAATTATTGCCTGCTAAATTTTTACCAAAATTCTTCTAATACCGTTTTTAGACTAGGAAATATTGTTGAAAGCGTACTCTCAATATATTCTTTAGAGCAGAACTGTAGCTTTGAAATAGTATCAATGCTGTGTTTTTTACTTGATTTCTGAGTAATTTTTGTTCTGTTGGTCATTTTCTGCAAAAACAGGTCACTTTCTGCATAGGATATTTTCTTTTGCTTTGATTCCTGCTATTCTTAGAATATACAACAGATTGCTCTATATGGCACATTGAATACTGAGGAAAGGAGAAGTAAATATAATTATGAATATGCTTATAGAATGATCTGCATATAACGACAAAATGATATTAAAATAGGGGGTGATTTTGATGAAAGATTTTCATTTGAAGATTTTAGCTATAATAATGATAATTTTTGGCATATTTGGTTTAAGTACGCTTCCGTTTCTTTCCATTATTGTCCAATATATTGACTCAATAACTGGATTTAGTTCAGGAAATGGATATCTTACCAATAACATGGATTATCTTTTTAAAAGTCCTCTTATTTATATTGGTGGCTTTTTTGTTTTTAGTATCATTTTGGCAATTATTTATCTGGTTTATAGTTTTTTTAAAGCAAAGCGGGGGTGACTTCTAATGAAAAAAATAATTAGTATGGTTTTAAGTTTTATATTGATTTTGGGGTGCTCGACAACAGCGTTTGCTGCGGAGACTCATAACTATGACACTGAAAATTTGCCTCATGATGGAGCTGATTATTTTGAAACGGAAATTAAAGCTGATGAGGAAAATGAAGAACGCATTTCTGATTTTGTTACCGTATATGGTTATCAATATACCAAAGGTAGTTTAAAAAGTGGTGCATGGAGAAATGGCACGAGTGGTGGTAGTTCTACATCTAGCGCAAAATTATCATTGAATTACACTCAAGATACTTCTTATAATATTTCCTTTAAAGCTTCAGTTTCCGGTGGATATACAAATGGTGGAACTATAGGAAGTGAGTTGGGTGTTACACTAGGTGCATCAAAATCATATTCTTTAGGTAGCGGATACTCCGTAACTGTTCCAAAAGGATCTCATTATTTAATCAAATATCGTCCTATGTATTATACATATAAGGTCGTTGAGACAAAATATAAAGAAAGATATAATGAAGCATTAGGCGGCATGGAGAGATATGTGGTTGAAACAAAAACCTGCTATGTAGACGTATTTTCGCACTGGGATTTTACACATGTAGCTAAGTAAAGGTGTATGTTACACTAAATAAAAGCAGGGAACTATCTATATCCATGCTTCAAACTGGAGATAAAGCTCGTGGATCTGCCACGGGCTTTTCTCATGTTGTTATATACATTTTGCTGAAATTTTAAATTTCAGTGTAAAAGTAGATTGGTGTTTAGAAGGAATATGCAAAGTATTACACGAAAATGTCAAAGGATTACAGTTTCCTAAAACCCATAATAATTTCTGATATAATGCGATAAGTCAGAAAGGATGATGGGGCTATGGGGAAAAGAGAGCACATATACGAAATTATTGCAGAGAATATCAGAAAAGAACGCAGAAGGCTTGGAATTACACAGGCAGAGCTTGCAGAACGGGCAGATGTATCATTGGATACTATCAAAAGTGTTGAAAATGGCAGAAGGGCAATGAGTCTTGATACATATTTGAATATTGTTCATGCATTGGAGTCATCGCCTATGGTTTTGATGAGCCAGCAGCACCCAGAAAAACACATTGAGCGTTTTGCATTTATGATGAATCGATGTGACGAAAGAGAAATAGAATTTGCATTACATATGATTGAACAAATATTAAGAGGACAGGAAGATTATCTGAGTGAATAGACGGGTAGTTATCCTGTCCTTTGTCTATGACTCTTTTGCAAATTTTTCAGCGAGATGGTATATGATTTCTTCAATGGTGGGAGTATCATTTTCACATGGAAAGTCTGTCCAGAAGCGTTGCATTTTTGGATCAGGGCTTTTTAAAGCAATGGAAACTGCCCGCCCAATTTCCTGTTGGACTTCTTCTTTTGTGATTCCTTCTTTTTCGGCAATGATTTCCAAATATTTATCAACAGAGTATGTGTTTTTATCATTCATAGTGTTGTTGTGAATCCTTTCTGAGAAGGGTATTTGCGGTCAAATTGTCAGGTGCTTGAATTGTCCCGGTTGAATACCATAAAAGTAAAACAGATAATCCGTTCTATATTACATAATAACCTTGAGAGCTGTTTTCTATGCAGATTATGGCTATTTTCTATTCTATCATATACATACAGTATGGTGCATACACGCACCATATCATTATAGGACACTCTTGCGTAGAATACAAGGAGGAGGTCTTTGTAATGATAGTATATGACAGGTTATGGATCACACTCAAGAAGAAAAATATTAGCCAGTATGCACTAATTAAAGATTATGGAATAGATAAAGCACAGTTACAGCGATTGCGAAAGAATATGGTCGTAAAAACGGTAATCCTTAACAGATTATGTTCCATACTTGATTGTAAGATAGAGGACATCATGGAGTTTGTGCCGGATGAGGATATTAAGTAAAGAGATATTTCCAAAATGTAATGAGAGTTTGGAAATATCTCTTTTTTAATCCGCAAATATTTATATTCTTGGTATTAAGGTGTACAATATTCCACCTGAAATAGCTGGTTTAGTCACTCTTACAAAAGATTCGCTTACGGTACAATGAATACAGCTTAAGCAAATATATAAGGTGCCGGAAAAGAGTGGAAGGTGTACTACGATATTGTTAATAGTGGAGAAAGAATAAAAGAGTTGCGTGCGGCAAGAAGAATGACAAGACAGCAGCTTGCCGAGCAGATTGGATTGTCAGTGGATGCTCTGCGGAAAATTGAAGCTGGTGTAAATGGAGCAAAAATAGATACGCTGATTAGTATTGCTGAATTGTTTCATATAACGTTGGATTATCTTGTGTGTGGGTGTGAAAGAAAGGCAGAAGTCGATGATCTGCTGGTTGGTCTGAAGGAGAAGGAAGTACAGTTTATCCGGAATATGGTATTAAATGCCGTTGACAATATGAAACTTCTGACAGAATAAAAAAGTCGGATTGCATTTTTGATAATGCAGTCCGGCTTTTTTTATAAGGATTTGGAACAGGTGGGAGTGTTACTCTTAGTTCAAAAGAGTGTCGGTTACTGTAGAAGATGCGTGGTGTCAGTTATACTTTGTTCAGGTTCTGAGAAAAGAACCGTTGAATATTGAAAACAGAATAGGACACGCATATCCCACGAGCTTATATCGCCTTGTCTATGACAGGGTGGCAGAATCCCATTTCGTGCGATGACTATCCTCAGAGCTGTAGCCGATTATGAGAAACGTAACAGCAGGAGCCTTTAAGGATAAGAGCAGAGGGTTGTGCCTACCGGGTTAGCAGCCGGAGGTAATGAGATAATAAGTGCACCTGAATTTCAGCAAAACGCATTTTCAGAGAGTGGCTACTTTCGTAAGTCCAGATGGGCAGGAAACTACGAAGTGTTTGTGGCTGGCAAAGGATATGTTACCCGATACGGGGATGGTTAAGAAACCGGGAAGATAGTATTTTATCTTCCCACACAAACTGATTTGCAGTAACCAGCAGACAACAACGGGGCTTATAAGTGCAGAGAGCATTGGCAGGTCAGTTTATGTGAGGAGATAAAGTGTGCACAGGATATCAAATCAAAATAAAAACAGGAATGGAGATTTTAAAATGAATAAAGCAGTTATATATTTTGGAGCAACAGGAAATGAGGCAGCGGATCAGATGGTAATGCAGGTTCTTGAGGAGTATTGCACTGTGAATGGATATGAGGTGGTTGCAGTCATTTCAGAGAACTCAAGACCGGAGGGAATGACATTTCCTATGAAGTTTGCCTTTGTCGGTATGGCAGAGGTGGAAGATGTTGATGTGGTTGTTACTCTTATGAGTGATATGGTCGGTGATTGTGAAGAAACAATTATGGATAACATCATTATGCTCGGAGAGCACGGCATTACGGTTGAGACAGCAAACGATGATATGGCTGGATATTATCAGAAGATGGAGCAGGCAGGGAAAAAGGAAGATAACGGTATTGTTTCACTTGCTGATTTTATGGCAGTATTTTTCAGACGTCTCAGAGCCGACAGATAGGAGGTTTTATGAGTAAGTGTTGTGTTATCTGTGTAGGCAGGAATGCCGACAGAGCCGCAGACAGGATAGAAGCATATGCTAAGAAAGCGGATTTTGAGATTGTAGAAACAATCTTTAAAGATACGAAGTCTGTGGAAAGACTTAAATTTTATATCGAAAGAGATTCCATTATCAGTATTCTGGTAAGCAGTATCTATGATGTCTCATCGGATAAAGATGTGGTGAAAGGTATCATGGAACTTGCAGCAGAGCACGGGATCAGCATTAACGACGAGAGCAGGGGCTATGAACCTGCTCTCATCTCATTTGAGGAGGACAATGCCGGATAAAAAGGAATTAAGCATAGTGACATTTTCATCAGAAACCGTGGTGTTTGATGGGAAAGGAGACAGAGTTGTTGCCTGTCCTACGGAACAGGAAGCTGTCGAATATATCCGTGGGCAGGAAATACCAGTTGACAGACAAGGAAGTGAATATTATGAGTGAAATAAGACGGGGCGATATCTGGATGGTTGATTTTGGAGTACCGGAAGATGAGAATGACCACAAGCTGCACGGTATCAGACCAGTAGTGATTGTGAGCAATGACAGTGCAAACAGACACAGCACGGTATTCCATGCAGTACCGCTTACAAGTAAGATTCATAAAAAGACATATCTGCCAACACATATTTTTATCAGTTCGTTTAAGGCTGTTGGATTAAGAACGAACAGTATCGCTCAGTGTGAGCAGTTATGTGATGTGAAAGATACGGACCTGATAGAAAAAATCGGGAAAGTAAGCAAAAACCAGTTAAGACAGATAACAAAAGGTATGCAGATCCAGTTGGGTATGAGTACAAAACATAATAATCCAATTGCATAAATTCCAGCCGGGGCGAAAGCTCCGGTGTTACATAGCCGTCAGCATATCTGGCGGCTTAATTTGATTGGAGGGATAGGATGACAGTTGAACAGTTGGACAAAATATCGGCACAGAGATTAGAAGATGTGGATATTGATACATTGGTGGAAGTAAACAGCATAAAGTACGCTGACGGAATGCCTGTGGAAAAGAAGGTTGCGGGAATGATTGCAAAGACAGGTAATCCGTATTTCCGCAGGTCAGGAAAGAGCAAGATTAAGATTTCATTTTCCGATAATGGGGAAAGCCTGAAAGACAATTATATTGCTATGCTTGCCAATGTATAGAGCAGTCAGCCAAAATTAGGGGTGGAAATTCAGATGGATTTGTGATATCATTACAGACAAATAAGGACATCTAACCCGAAAGGGTATCAATTTCATATTTATGTTTCCATTCCTCTTGATTTGGGACTTCTAACTTAGAAAATCGAAGGAGTGGTGGACATGAACAATTCTAAAAGAATTTACAGAGCAGCCATCTATGTTAGATTATCTAAGGAAGATGGCGATCTTGATGATGTGAGAAAAGCTGAAAGTAACAGTATCTCAAATCAGAAATCCCTGATACTTAATTATTTAAAAGACAAAGAAGATATTGAAATAGTATCAATCCGTGAGGATGACGGCTATTCAGGGGCAACTTTTGACCGTCCGGCA
The DNA here is from genome assembly GCA_902362455.1 of Eubacteriaceae bacterium. Taxonomy (GTDB): domain Bacteria; phylum Bacillota; class Clostridia; order Lachnospirales; family Lachnospiraceae; genus Bovifimicola; species Bovifimicola ammoniilytica. Next base: position 125,017 of record CABIWJ010000003.1, on the reverse strand, counting down.
TTTAAACTTATGTTGCAGGATGTGAAAGACGGTATTATAGACTGTATCGTTGTAAAAGATCTTTCGAGGTTTGCAAGAGAGTATATCGACGCAGGGCGATACATTGAGCGGATGTTTCCTGCAATGGGGATACGATTTATAGCGATCAATGATGCCTATGACAGTGCAGATACACAGGCACAGGGAAACGAGATAATCATTCCGTTTAAGAATCTTATCAATGACGCTTATTGCAGGGATATTTCCATAAAAATCCGAAGCCACCTTGAAACAAAGAGACAGAACGGAGAATTTGTAGGAAATTACTGTGTCTATGGCTACAAGAAATCTGAGATTGACCATAATGTGATTGTCCCGGACGAATATGCAGGTCATGTGGTACAGGACATTTTCCGCTGGATAAAGAACGGAATGAGCCTTGATGCCATAAGCGATAAGCTGAATGTTCTTGGTATCCTGTCACCTATGGCATACAAACTCAGCAATGGCGAAAATTATAAGACAGCATTTCAGAAGAAAGACGAGCTGCTGTGGACTCCTGTTGCGGTAAGGCGTATCGCAACGAATATTATTTATACAGGAACACTTGTACAGGGAAAATTTACAACACCAAACCATAAGGTTAAAACAAAGATATTAAAGCCACAGGAGAAATGGGCAGTATGCCACAACAATCACGAGGCACTGGTATCTTTAAGGACTTTCCAGATTGTACAGCGTCTGTTGTCAGTGGATATGAGAATGGCACCGGGAAAAGATTCTATCTATCTTTTATCCGGAATAGCAGTATGTGCCGACTGTGGGGCACTTATGACACGAAAGGTGTCTACGGTAAATGGAAAAAAGTATGTTTACTATATGTGTTCCAATAACAAGAAGAATAAGAAGTGCAGCTCCCATAGGATAAAAGAGGCAGACTTGGAAAGCCGTGTATTTGATACCTTGAGGGATATGACAGCAATACTTCTGGATGCAGATGAGGTAATAAAGGAAGCTGGCAATAGTGCCAATTTCAGAATAGACCAGAAAAAGACAAAAGAGAGGATCAGTGCAAAAGAGAAAGAGATAACCAAATACAACCAGATGCTTGTTTCGCTTTATGAGGATTACCGAGATGGAATTGTTGATAAATCAGATTTTGCGATTATCAAGGAGAGTTTTGAGGTAAAAAGAGCAGAGGCGGAAAAGGCAATCGACAGGTTGCAGAAGGAAGCGGAAAACATTGCTGCCGGGATTGAAAGAGATACCGAGTGGCTGGAAGAACACAGGAAATGGAAAACAATGCCTTCTCTTACCCGTAATGTGGTAGTGAGCCTTATACAGTCTGTAAAGGTATATGAGGGCGGTGATATAGAAATCGTACTGGACTGTGACGATGAATACAGAAAAATCGTTGCAAGAGCCGGGGAGCTGGAAAGACAGCATGATGCGGAAAGGCTGGTGGTTTAAATGGCAAGGAAGTCAAGAACACAGCCGAAACAGTCCACGGATACGCTGAAGGCTTTATCCAAAGTGTATAAGACTGCCATATATGTGAGGTTATCTGCGGAAAAAGATGAAACGAGAGACAGAAAAACCCTGATCAATCAGAGAAATCTCATTAAGAACTTTGTGGATCAGCAGATGGACATGGAAGTTTATGACATCTATATGGACGATGAAATTTCCGGTACAACATTCGACAGACCGGAATTTGAGCGTATGATGTCGGATATGAGGGCAGGAAGGATCAACTGCATTGTCGTAAAGGATTTGTCCCGCTTGGGTAGAGATTACATTGAAACGGGCAATCTGGTAGAGCGTGTATTCCCGATGATGAATATCCGCTTTGTAGCGATTACGGATAATTATGATTCCTCAAAGAAAGACGCAGACCTTATGGTTGCGGTCACGAATATAGCCAATGATCTGTATGCTAAGGATATTTCAAAGAAAATATCTGCCAGTAAGCAGGAAGCGATGGAAAAAGGTATTCCGACTGGAAATGTGGCTTATGGCTATAAGGTAGTCTTTAATGAAAATAAAGTCAAGGTAATGGTTGAGGATAAGGAAGCCGCAGATGTTGTAAGGTGGATTTTTAATGAGGCAGAAAAAGGTACACTGCATTCTGTGATAGCGGCAGAACTGAATGCGAAGCATATCCTTACACCTGCCCAGTACAGAGTAAGGCATAATATAGAGAAACTTGAAAAGCTGAGTGGAGTTAAGTGGACTGTTGATACATTGTCACAGATTTTAAAGAATGAAGTCTATATTGGAAGATATGTGACTGGTAAAGACAGGGTATGCCTGTACAGACACGAAAAGAGGCATACTACCAATAAAGATGAGTGGTATGTTTTTGAAAATCATCATATTGCACTTATTGCAAAGGAACAGTTCTATGCGGTACAGAAGAATAAAAGAAAGGTAATAAAGCCAACAAAAAAGCAGACAGTGAATATGCTGAAAGGCAAAATCATTTGCGGCTGTTGTGGAAGCAGTATCCATATTCACCCAGAGAAACACGCAAAGGTTTATCTGTGTACGCATAGAAAAAGATATGGAAAGGATAGTTGTAACTGCCTGCCTGTAAAGGTAGACGATGTATATGCAGCGGTGCTTGCCGTTATAAAAGAGCAGATACAGGTCTTTGTTGACAGGGAAATGATATTAAAGGAACACCACAATGACAGCAGGGTAATCAGACAGGAACAGGTATATACGGAAGCCGTGAATAAGTGTGTCAAGGAAATGGACAGGCTTATGGAATTAAAGAGCGGCTTGTATGCAGATTACACAGAAGAACTGCTTGATGAAAAGGAATACCTGCAACTGAACAGGGAGTATTCGCAGCGTATTGAGAAATTGAAGATACAGGCTGATGAATACAGGCAGGCGGCAAGTCAGTATGAAAGTGCTGAAAAGACCGTTGCCCAGTTAAAAGCTGAAATGCTCCGTTTTAAAGGAAAACGCAAGTTGACGCAGGAAATGGTCGATTTGTTTGTTGCACAGGTACGCATATACGAAAACAAGAATCTTGAGATCGTTCTGAACTATGAAGATGAACTGAAAAAATTCGCAGAACTGAATATGGAAAGAGAGGCAGGATAATGGCTGAGAAAAGAAAATTAGCCTTTTATATCCGTCTCTCTGATGCGGATGAGGAGGTAAAAGCAGGAACAAAAGACGAAAGTAACAGTATTACAGGACAGAGAAAACTCTTGTATGCGTATATCAAGAAAACAGAGGAATTTGCAGGTTTTGAGGTACTGGAATACTTTGATGACGGATATTCGGGAACAATGTTCAATAACAGAGCAGAATTCCAAAGGCTCATACAGGACGCAGAGCTTGGAAGATTTGAATGTATCATAGTAAAAGACTTTTCACGATTTGGAAGGGATTACCTTGAAGTAGGCAACTATCTGGAGTTTGTATTCCCTGCAATGGGAATGAGGTTTATTTCTGTCAACGATAATTATGACAGTGACAGAAACTTTGGTGTTACCGGAGGAATGGATGTAGCTTATAAGAATCTGATTTACCAGCTTTACAGTATGGATTTATCAAGAAAGGTAAAGAGTGCCAGAAGGACAAGAAATCTGAGTGGCGAATACACGGCATCATTTGTCTGCTATGGATACAAGAAAGATCCGGACGATAAGCATAAGCTGATAATAGATGAAGAAGCTGCAAAGGTTGTTGTGGAGATATTTTCACTGATCATTGCAGGATATAATGCAAGTGAGGTTGCCCGCATATTAAATGAGAGAAAAATCCCGACAAGAGTTCAAAACCAGTGGAAGAATGGAATCAATTATGTTCCGGTTCATAATAAAGGGGATTATATGTGGGATAATTCAGAAGTTATAGCGATTGTCCAGAATGAGCAGTACAAAGGAATAATGATCCAGAATAAATGTGAAACTGTTGGTTTTGGAGATAATAAGAAGGTTCGCAAACGAAATAAAGAGGACTGGTCTGTTGTAGAAGGTGCAATACCAAGAATAGTAAGCGATGAAATGTTTGATGAAGTCAATAAAATGCTACGGGTTGAAGCCAGAGGGATTGAAAAGAGTACAAAGAAACGTAAGAAAAATCTTTTTATCTGTCCCTATTGTGGAAGAAAGCTGATGAATTCCAGTGCAGTATGTACACCGAAGCTCCTCTGTCCAAAACGCAGGATGGTAAGGACTGGCGAATGTCAGCAGATTTTTATGCTGAAGTCAGAAGCACAGGACAAGGTGCTGGAAATCACAAAGGAAATCTGTAGAACACTTATACAGGAAGAAGAACTTAAAAGGGCATCAAAGGATAAAAGGAAGGTGACAAGCGATGAGTATTTGATTAGTGAGCTTAAAGCGGAGTATGACAGAATATCAAACAGCACAGTTTCTTGTTATCAGTCATACAGAGAGGGAAAGTACACAAAAGAAGAATATGTGCAGCTAAGAAAAACAAACCAAGAGCTGTTAGCTGATCTGGAGAATCAGATATCAGATTTGCAGGAGAAAGCTGCAAATCAGGAGCCTGACACAGAGGAGAAGATAGAACAGCTAACCCAGTATAGTATGCTGGAACAGTATGACGGAGATGTACTTTCCAACATAATTGATAAGGTGCTCATTTACAACGACAAAGATATAGAGGTTGTGTTTAAGGGTGAGAACTTTATCCGAAATGCAGTGTAGTAAACAAAATGAGTAATACAGAAAGCCAGTAGTGAAAAAGCTGCTGGCTTCTTCTATGGGTAGTAACGAAAAGGTTAATAGTAATAAACTATTCTGTACTTTAAAAATCAGTAAGGATTTGATAGAATATGTACAGAAAAAAATAAAAATTTTTTTGTCCCAGTCTTGACAGATGCAGGCTATCCTATCTGGTGGGGAATCGCAGCATGGCCAGTAGATAACTTTGTAAAAGAGAATGACTTTACAGGAAAAACAGTCATCCCATTCTGTACAGCAGCGACCTCGGGAATCGGTGACAGCGGTAATCTTCTGGAAGAGATGACAGGAACAGGTGACTGGAAAGAAGGGGAACGATTCCATGGTGGAGCATCTGAATCAGATATCAGTTCATGGATAGACAGTCTTGGATTATAAAAGAATATAAAAATATTTGGAAGAATCGTAACAAAGAGAGACTTCTGTTCGGGGTCTCTTTTTATTATACTTACAGTAAAGTTTGAAATATAGAAAAGGAAGATAAAGATGGAGATAAGAATTTTAGGAAGAGACTTAGAAGTATCAGAAATCGGATTTGGATGTATGGGAATGAGTCATGCATGGGCTGGCATATCGCCACGATTACCATGAGTAGCCACCGAGAGTTGAATACGGCTTAACGGAACTCGGAACAAAAATGCTTCCAATTGTTAATTCACTTGCTGACTTTGGTAACTACTATAAATCAATTATTGAACAGAATTAAGGACGTTAGTATTTGAAAAGCTCGAACAATTCCAGTTTGGAGAATTGAAAAAACGGAATTTACCTATTAAGACATATAAACTCTTGACAATAAAGCTCCTATATAGTATGTTTTTAATAAATTACTATATAGGAGCTTTTGTATGCAAATGAATGGAGGATTTCTTGTCACCAAAATAAAACAGCTTGGAGACCGGATTTTCGAGAAGATTCTCAGCGAAAAGAATATTGATGCGTTTAATGGAGCCCAGGGGCGTATTCTTTATGTGCTGTGGCAGGAGGATGGTATCTCAATCAGGTCACTCTCGACTAAATGCGGATTAGCGATAACATCTCTTACTACGATGCTGGAAAGAATGGAAAATCAAGGGCTGATAAGCCGTGTTCAGTCTGAAACGGACAAAAGGAAAACACTCCTGTTTCTGACTGAGAAAGCACATGCCTTAAAGGGCGAGTATGATTCTGTATCTGATGAGATGGGCAGTATTTACTACAAAGGTTTTTCAGAGGAAGAAATTACCCGGTTTGAGGAATGCCTCGATCGCATCAGAAAGAATCTTGAGGAGTGGCAGAAGTCATGAGTATTTGTATCAAAGATCAGATTCAGAACATGAATATTGTCATTGGCTGCACAGTAGGGTGTGCATATTGCTATGCCCGCAACAACGTGAAACGCTGGCATATGATTGATGACTTCGCTGCCACTGAATTCTTTCCGGGTAAGCTCAAGATGATGGAAAAGAAACGTCCGCAGAACTTTCTTCTTACCGGCATGAGCGATCTCTCCGGATGGAAGCCGGAATGGAGAGACGAGGTATTTGCAAAGATCCGTGAAAATCCACAGCATCAGTTCCTGTTCCTTACCAAGCGACCTGATTTGCTGGATTTTGATACCGATCTGGAAAACGCATGGTTTGGCGTTACGGTGACGAGGAAAGCAGAACTGTGGCGTATCGACGCCCTTCGGAAAAACGTCAGAGCAAAACATTACCATGTTACCTTTGAGCCGTTATTCGACGATCCCGGCACAGTTGACCTTTCCGGAATCAATTGGATCGTTGTCGGCACCATGACCGGAGCTCAGAGCAGGAAGATTCATACGGAGCCGGAATGGGCATGGTCTCTGGCGGACCAGGCACATAAGCTCGGCATTCCGGTGTTTATGAAGGAAGACCTTGTCCCTATCATAGGGGATGAAAATATGATTCAGGAAATGCCGGAAGATTTTAATAAAGTGTTAGAGGTACAGAAATCATGGAAGAAGTAATAAATGGAATCCTCATTCGTGAGGTGGAAACGAAGAACATCATGACTAAGTCTAGTCTGCCGGTAGGCGGTTACTCGGTCAATCCTTATGTGGGCTGTACACATGCCTGCAAGTATTGCTATGCTTCTTTTATGAAGCGCTTTACCGGGCACAAGGAGGAATGGGGCACTTTCCTTGATGTGAAGCATTGGCCGGAAATTAAAAATCCGAAGAAATATGCCGGACAGCGGGTGGTCATCGGTTCTGTGACAGATGGCTACAATCCACAGGAGGAGCAATTCGGGAATACCAGAAAACTTCTGGAGCAGCTGATCGGCAGTGACGCAGATATTCTGATCTGCACAAAGTCGGATCTTGTGGTACGGGATATTGATCTGTTGAAGAAGCTTGGACGTGTAACCGTTTCATGGTCGATCAACACACTAGATGAAAATTTCAAGAACGATATGGACTCTGCTTCGAGCATTGAGCACCGTATCTCTGCTATGAAGCAGGTATATGAAGCAGGTATCCGTACAGTCTGTTTCGTATCCCCGGTATTCCCCGGTATCACGGATTTTGAAGCAATCTTTGAGCGGGTAAAGGATCAGTGCGATCTGTTCTGGCTCGAAAATCTCAATCTTCGAGGCGGTTTCAAAAAGACAATTATGGATTATATCGCCGGAAAATATCCTGATCTTGTACCACTTTACGACGAGATCTATAACAAGCATAACCGCAGCTACTTTGAAGCACTTGAAGTAAAAGCTGAGAAAATGGCTAAGAAGTATGATTGTGCCTTTGTGGATAATGAAATGCCTTATGGCAGAGTCCCGCAGGGGCATCCGGTGATCGTAGATTATTTCTATCATGAGGAAATCCGTGGGACAGAGAATACCGGAAAAAGAAATCGCTAACTTCTAGTTTGTAGGGATGACATTAAAAATGAAGTTTAAGGAACAGAACTTTACCTTGTTTGCCTATACAAATTATAGGACAATTCAAGGTTCTCACAGGCTCGAACCACTAGATTTTAAGGGAAAAGGTGCGTTCCACCATTTCCTTGTACAATAGGGGGTGAGTATGTTTTTCGTTGAACAACCGAGCCATGTCGAAACTGTGGTAGGACTACACAGAAAGGATTTATAGAAATCCTTGAATTTTATGCACTTTGTAGAGTTTTTCAGCTTCAACAGGATTGCTGAAAATCACAAGGAAAAAGAGCTTGTGAGGAAGGTAACGGTTGTTGTGGCATTAGACCTCGGTTGTGGGAACACAAATAATTCTGAATATGAAAGTAAATAGAGAACTATCAGATATGTTGATAGAACGTAGGGATACTTGAAAGAGTGTCCCTATTTTTTATATTAGGGCATTCCATTAGGAGTGCCTTTTTCAATTCAATTTAAAAAGAGGTTCATTATGAACAACACAGCGTTAGGAGCAGAAAACCAAAAGGAACAGACAATTAATTTTATCAGCGAAGCACATGAAAAATTCTACTATGAAAAATTAAAAGAGGTGCGCTATCGGGATGTGTACCACAAGGCACTTTGCTATTGCCTTGGTATCAGCGATGATACGAGAAGAAATATCAATAGCATCTATGATTTTAAGACAGGATGTGTAAAAACTGAGTGCTTGCATGAAGGCTGGAAGCAAAAGACTATTTTGATTATATATCCCAATGGGAGAACATGCCCACTCACTATGAGTACAAAAACAGACAGAATTCTCATGTGCCATAAAGTAACATAAAAAACAACAGACAGCTGCCACAATTCCGTAATGATTGATGCTTGACAGTCTCCTTTAAGTTTGCTACAATAATAAATGCAAAATTTTAGTGGACTTTTCCGGATTCGGTCATCTTTTTGCCACACAGCTATCTTGTGATAGTTGTGTGGCTTTTTTGTTGCCTGTATCTCGGAAGTATTAGCAGAATGGAGGACTATATCTGTATGGAAAAAAATTTTTTGTCTCTTATCAAGACGCGCCGTAGTGTATGGGCTTATAAATCGGAACCGGTCCCTTCCAAGGCTTTGGACGCTGTACTGGAAGCAGGGACTTACGCTCCTACCGGCGGAGGACATCAATCTCCAACCATCATTGCAATTACAGACCCCAAATATAGGCGGGAGATTTTTGACAGCGAAAGCGGCAAGAATCTCCTGCGGGAGTGGAAGCTAACGGAAACCTTGCGTGGTGTCGGAGCGATTGCATTGGGCTATCCGGTCCAGGAAGTCGGTCAGCCCACAGCACACAAACAAAACTATATTGTTCGGATAATTTGTGGAAAAGAGGGAAAGCATGCAGACCAATAACAAAATGGCGGTCGAGCCCGTTGGAAAACTCATCTGGCAAATGTCGATACCGCCGCTGATTTCCATGTTTCTGCAATATTCCTATAATCTGATAGACAGCACGTTTGTAGCGCAGCTGAGTGAAAATGCTTTGACGGCGGTTTCCCTGTCGTTTCCCATTACAACTTTGATGAATGCGACATCTATCTGGATCGGCGTTGGCGTGAATGTACTGATTGCAGGGTATCTTGGACAGAGAAAGCAGAATGAGGCAAATACTACCGTCACACATGGATTGTTACTGGCCGTTGTAATTGGTGCTTTGCTCAATCTTCTGTCATTACTGATTATGAAACCCTACTTTGGGGCATTCACCAATAACGAAGAAATTTATCAGCTGAGTCTTGCCTATATGAGCGTATGTTCGTTCATGCAAATTCCCAACATGGTGCATATCGCAATCCAGAAGATGATACAGGCTACCGGGAACATGGTTGCTCCTATGTGGTTCCAGATTGCAGGCGTGGTCGTTAATTTTGTATTTGACCCACTCCTAATTTTTGGTATTGGTGTTTTTCCAGCTATGGGAATCCGTGGCGCTGCGGTGGCTACTGTTGCAGGCTATTTGTTATCCATGATTTTGGCATTTGCCTTGCTGCTGGGCAAAAAGCAAAAAGTGCGGATAAAGATCAAAGAATTTCATATACAAAAGTGGATGATTGCCCGTATATTCGCCCTTGGCTTACCATCTTTCATTATGAATGCCCTCAGTTCGTTTATGGTGACATTCGTCAATCTGTTTCTGGTGGCGTATTCCGATACGGCGATTGCATTCTTCGGTGCGTATTTTAAGGTGCAGCAGCTGATCGTTATGACAGTAAACGGCTTGATTCAGGGCTGTTTGCCTATTATGCGGTTTAACTACAGTGCGGGAAACAGAGATAGGCTGCACTCCGCTTTCCGATACGGAACCGCTTTGGTCTCCGGTATGATGATACTGGGAACATTGACCGTCAACTTCTTTCCAGCGCAGCTTTTGGAATTATTTACAGCGTCGGAAACCATGCGCTCCTTTGGAATATCCGCTATGCGAATTATGGCGGCAAGCTATCTGTTTTGCGGTCTCTCTACCATGATTTCCACCTATTTTCAGGCGACAGAAAAAGTAGGTTCCAGCATAGCGATTCAATTATGCAGACAACTGCTTTTCCTTGTTCCTGCCTTATGGTGTCTGGACAAATTATTCCAACTGAACGGAATCTGGCTTGCATTTCCTGTTGCGGAAACCGCCACTATGCTCATTGCTCTTGTAATAATGGCATGGCATCGACACAAAAATATCTTATAACATGTTCCAAGGAGAAGAAATGATGAACGATACTTTTATGAAAGAAAAACCGGTATTGCCACTGATTTTATCCATGACCCTGCCTATGGTTTTATCCATGCTGGTTAATTCTCTATACAACATTATCGACAGCTTTTTCGTCGCGCAGATCAGCGAGGAAGCTATGACGGCATTATCACTGGTTTACCCGGTTCAAAATTTTATCAATGCTGTTGGAATTGGATTTGGTGTTGGAATCAACGCAGTGATTGCCTTCTATCTAGGCGCTGGAGATAACAAAAAAGCAGATCAAACTGCCACGCAGGGACTTGTGCTTGCCATGATTCACGGCGTTGTTATGACAGTCTGCTGTATTACAATGATGCCGGCTTTTTTAGAAATGTTCACTTCATCCAAGACAGTGATTGAACTTGGCGTCCGCTATTCTGTTATTGCGTTCGCTTTTACATTGATTATCATTGTTGGTATTACATTCGAGAAACTATTCCAAGCTGTAGGAAACATGAAAACAACCATGATCAGTTTGATGTGCGGGTGTATAACAAACATTGTCTTAGACCCCATTCTGATTTTTGGCTATGGTCCATTCCCTGAAATGGGAATCGAAGGCGCCACGCTGGCAACCGGCATCGGGCAGGCCTTGACGCTTGCAATTTATCTGGTCGTTTATTTTGTGCGTCCAATTCGCGTGCATATCCGCAGGCAGTACATTTTGCTCAGCAAAAAGATGGTAATAAAGCTGTACTCCATCGGTATTCCCGCAACCTTGAATCTTGCACTCCCATCTCTTTTGATTTCGGTGCTCAATGCTATTTTGGCGGCATATTCCGAAGTGTATATTCTGGTTTTGGGAATCTATTACAAATTGCAGACATTCATTTATCTTCCGGCTAATGGCATTGTTCAGGGGATGCGCCCATTGATCGGCTATAACTATGGTGCGGGGGAGAACAAAAGAGTCAGCCAGATTTATAAAATCGTCTTGTGCATGAGCGGTATCATTATGGTGCTTGGGACAGTGATATGTCTGCTAATCCCCGGCCAGCTTATGGGGCTGTTTACACACACAGAAGCGACAATCCAGACCGGGGAAACAGCCCTGCGTATCATCGGCGCCGGTTTTATCGTCTCGGCGGTTTCCGTTACATCATCCGGCGCACTGGAGGGACTTGGAAAAGGCACTCCTTCATTACTGATTTCACTTTGCCGGTATGTTGTGGTTATCATCCCAACTGCGTTTTTACTCAGCAGGCTTTTCGGAGCCGTTGGTGTCTGGAATGCGTTTTGGATCACGGAAGCGATTACAGCAATCATTTCTATTTGTGTTTACTACAAGGCAATAGCACAAAGCCAGCTGAGCCAGTCAACAGTAAAATGAACGTTGCTTTGCACCGCTGTTGACAGCTCCGTCTGCCTTTGCAGATAGGCAATCAAGGGGCTGTCGCACTAAGAAATTAGTGCGATGCCCCTTTTTCTATGTTAAGTTGGTATATAATCTAAAAAAAATAAATCCCAGGATTCGAAAAATCTGGGATTTATGGTAAAATATTAGTATGCTATTACATAATAAATTACAAAAAGATTATACTTTAAATCAGAGTGGATATCAACTAAAACTTCCACTCGAATTAGAAACAATTATTCCTAAGAATGATTCTGTGCGGTTAATCAGTCAGTTTGTGGAGAAGATGGATTTGACTGATTTATATTCTACTTATGATAGAATAAATTCTTTATCGCCAAGGATGCTTTTGAAGATTGTTTTATACATAGAAGACTCTGGTTATATCGCAGGATATGTGCCTTAAAAGAATTGATTTGCGATAGATAGAAATATTTGAAAACTACCATTCAGTAAAATCTATTCCATATTTAGTAAGTCTTGAGATAAAATATGTTCTGTGAATTATTCACAAGATAATATTTTGAGGAGGCTTGGCAATGAACAAGGATTTTGAACGCTGCTGTAGCTTTCTTGCAGACATGATTATTAAATATGCACCAGAGATAAAAGAAGAAGTAGAGGTGTGTATGATGATCAAGGATTCAATTGATGACGAGAAAGTAAGCAGGCAGAAACAATTTGACCGGTTCTGTTATTACTTAGGTGGGGTAAAACAGTTTCTGGACAAAAAGGCAGCATAGGCAGCTGGCATCCTGTAGATAATATGTTACGGGATGTATACATATATTACGGGAATTCATTCATAAGAGTGGAGTCTTTTTGTTTTATTCTTTCATCTTGGAAAAAGTTTTGGTTGAACAGAGGTTGGAATGATGATAAGATTTAGTTGGGACAATAGTGAACACATGTGTTCACATTTCATAACTAAGAAGTAATGGATTGGAGAGGTGCTTATGGCAGATAAAATTGGAACTGATGAATATGGGGAAATACTTATATATCAGACTGATGATGGGCAGACAAATATAGAAGTTAAAATAGAAGATGATACAGTGTGGCTGACGCAACAGCAGCTTACTGAATTATATCAATGCAGTAAATCAAATATAAGTGAACATATAAAGCATATATTCGAAGAAGGGCAGCTGGATAGTGTGTTGTCATCAGGAAATAGAAAACTTTTAACTGGAGCTGGTTCTGTAAGTCATAAACAGGCATTGGAGAAAGCGAAAGCGGAATATAGAAAATATCAGGAGATTACTTTGACACCAGTCGAAAAAGCATATCTTGAAAGCATTAAAGAGGTTTCCAAGGAAGTAAAAAGGAGATAACATCTGATGAAAAAACAGCAGAAATCCGTCCAGGGCGGATACATCTGCACAAGAGTGAGGACAAAAACGGTATTCTGTGGAGCGGTTGGTGCCTCAAAAAACACCGCATTCTGGTAGGGCTGTGCCGCCGTTGAACAAATCAGTGCAGCGAAACCGAATACTGCAAAAGCTAGGGCATTCCCCGAAGCGGCAGACAGCAAGAAAACGCAAGCAACGACAGCGGATAATTGTGAGTAGCTCTGTTTTGGCATCAATATTGATTATCACTATTATTGTTGTGATATGTAAAAGCTGCTCAGATGGCAAGGAGAATCTCGCTGTATTGCAGGGAGTTTGGCATTACAATCAGTACACAGAGTATGAGTTTGACGGTAGAGGCAGTGGCTGTATGTGTATTGAGGAAACCAATCACTATGAGTTCACCTACACCATAGACGGTGATACCCTCAAGATAGACTATGCACTCGATTATGTGACCGACTGCGAATACGATTTCAAGCTTGAAAACAATAATTTGACCCTCATCGGAGGAAAAGGAACGGCAAATCCCGGTCAGGAGTACACCCTTGAACGGATACATTGAAGAAAGGAGTTTTTATGAAGAAATTTACCTTATTTGCTACACTGACACTCTGCATTCTGCTGCTGGTGGGATGCGGAAAACAGCCGCAGAAGCCGCCGGGTGGTACGGAGCCGCCCACAAGCAGCACGCAGTCGGAAAACACCGAGCTTGCTTCCCTAAGAAGCAGTATCGCTGAAAAGAAATGTATGCTCGGCGTCGGCTTTCTCGGCTATGTGGACAGCGAGTGCGACGAAAAAGCAGTGCAGCAATTCGTGAATGACAGTGCGCTTGCAAGCGAATATCCGTTCTTGAAGGAGCTTAACGAGGTGGTTTTGGACGGTTCCGAACTGTACGCCTTTGTCCCTACCGGCAAAGATGCCGTTATCACCATTTACTATGCGGAGATATCTGAGGACGGAAACTATATCGATCACAAGGATGTGCCTCTCTTCATCGGCGATGCAGGCGAAGCAATTGTAGTGCGCTGCAACCTCAGCGAAATACATTCCAATATGCTCATCTCGGTTAAGGATGGTGCAAATATGCTGGAATTCCACCCTATGCTCTCTATGAAGGACGGCCATGTGGCGACGGAGTCTGGTTGCTATGATTTTACCAATTATGAAATGACCGAGGAGGAACGCGCTAAAAATGCAAGTGAGCTTCTTACCGCAACTGACGAAGTAAAGGATGCGCTGGAACGCGGAATGAAACTGCTCTACACCGGCGATACGCAGGTCGTCAACGGGCAACAATGCCTGCTCTTTGCAATCGGCACGGAGCACGACGATCAATTTGTCCGAGAGCAGCTCTACGCCGTGTCGGATGATCAGGTTTATACATTCTATACTGACGCAAACGAGTGGAAGGTCTTGGGTGCGGGTTAAGAAGGTGACGGAGGGCGGCTATGAGAAGAACCAAACGCAGCGGGGGTATAAACAATGACGGGAGGAGCTTATGCAACAGAATATTGAATTTGAGCGGTGCATTGATTTTCTGGTACGGATGATTGATAAGTGCAAATGCTAATATAAGAATGTAGGAAAGGGGGTGCGGATGTTTTTTTGGACTTTTTTTCTACGCAATTAGCCCTAAACTTTTTCTGAACTGAATTGGACTCATTCCATTCAAAGAAAGTTTTCTACGTTTTTCAGCGTACCAATGTATATATGCGTCTAGTATATCTATGAATTTGTCGATGGAAACATCTTTCCAATCACGACAATAAAACATTTCATTTTTCAATCGTCCAAAGAATCCCTCACAAGCAGAATTATCTGGAGAACAACCTTTTTTTGACATTGATCGAGTAAGACCAGCTTCTTTCATTCGTTCTATCCAACCTGGCCAGCGATAGTGTGCACCTCAATCTGAGTGTATTATAGGCTTTTTTGATTCTTTTAAAGATGCAATTGCATTATCTAGCATAGTATTAACAAGCTCAGCATCTGGATGAATACCAATAGTCCATGAAACTGGTAAACCATCAAAACAATCTATAATTGGAGATAAATATATCTTACCTGCAGGAATATGAAACTCTGTTATGTCTGTAAGCCATTTTGCATTTGGCTTATCAGAATGAAAATCTCTTTTGATAAGATTGTCTACAGCTGGGCTAATTTCGCCCATATATGAATTATATTTCTTTTTCTTAATAGTTTTAACAATTAAATTTTCTTCCTTCATCAATCGGCGTATAACTTTTTCAGATATGCACATATTAGATTCTTTCATATCTAAATGTATTCTACGATAACCATAAGTTCCATTTGATTCAGAAAAGCTAAGTCTTATTAATTCTCTATGTTTTATATATTTATCTGGTTTATTAATCGCATTCACTTGATAAAAGTAACTGTTTTTAGACATATTAAACACTGACAATAATTCTTTTAGTAAGTATTTTTCTCTAAGGGTACCAATCACAATAGCTTTTTCTTTATTTGTCAGTGTCTTTAGATTGATACCCTGGTCTTTTTTATTATTTCAGCAGCCTTTTCTAAAACATCCTTTTCTAACTGTAATTGATATACTTGACGTCGTAGTTCTTCTGCTTGTATGTTCAAATCCTTTATTTCATTCTGTAATTCAATAGTTGTAATCTTCTTTGGTTTAGACAATGGTTCCCCTTCCTTATCTCCAAGCAGTTGATGTTTCCAGTTATATAAAGTCATTCGCTCAACCCCATACTTTTCAGCAAATGTTTAGGCGGTTTCTTCTTTTAAGCATAATTCAGTCACCGCATTAAACTTATCTTTTTCTGATAAGTTTACCATTGTTTTCCCAGAACGACAAGTATATTTAAAATCAGGTACTCTGTCAATTAACCATTGCTTTAAATAATCCCTATTAGGATATCCTAAATCTCTAACTGTTTTTGAAATGTTGCGTCCATGATTAATATAATAATCTACAGCATACTGAATTTGTTCTTCGCAATATTTAGGTTTTCTTTTATGAATTTTTTTAATATCTCCAAAAGATAAATATTCCTTAACCCATTGTCGTAATGCCCCAATTGATGGATAACCTAATGTTCTAATAGTAAAAGTCCAACTTTCAGATTTCAAATATAATTCTACAGCTTTAATCTTTTCTTCGTAAGTAAACATAATATCCTCCTGATATAATTAACATCGAGTCCAAGAATATGTCCGCATTCCCAAATGCACATTCTTATAGTATCATTTACATTAAGGCGGAGATTGAAGCGACGAAGAATAGACAGTATTATGAAGATGTAGTTCGGGTTAGCACGAACAAGAGCCGATAATATAAATATGGGTGACTAAAAAATACTTACCCATATTTATAGATGATTATACGTAAAAATGTGGTATAATATTATAAAAGAATTTGTCGAATAAGGTAGATATATTTTCTAACATAATATAAGAGAGTTACTAAAATTAGCAACTAAGAAAGGATGAGTATATGGAAAAGTGGAAGAAACGTTATATTGTTATTACTGCCATCATATTTGCTATAACATGTGTCGCAACCGTTCTTTTTGCGTATAATATTAACCAGCTTTCTTTAGTAATAGTTGGAGTTATAAGAACAATACTAAGTTCAATTTTTTTATTGATAGCAGTGGCTATGATAGTATATTTTGTTATCTGCGGAATTCTTACTATGAAACGAGGTATCCGTAATATTAAGAAGTGTGATGATGAAATTTTTAAGAAAATTGATCAATATAAAAAATGTTGGGGTGAAGATAAACATTATTATATAAAACAAATTCAAATAATAAACCTTTACTATGAAGAGGGCGGAAAAGTTGATGAGCTTGTGAAAAACAAAGAAATAGAAAGATTGTATGCACGTGCAGACTTTCTTTTGATTCAAAATTCTTTGTTTGATAATTTGATAACATGCTTCTACTCGTTAGTTATATCCGTCATTGCATCATTTGTATGTCAAATGATGGAGTGTGAAAGTGTATTGCTTACGTTTGTATGGATGGTAACAATATTGCTTTCTTTCTTTGGAATTATTTTGTCAAGATATGCTGAAAAGGGACAGGCTGGATCATATAGATATTATATTGGTGAATATGAAAGAGACTTGTTGTTACAAAAAATAACGGACTTAGAGAAGGAATTAACGATTACTGGTGATGATGAACAAATTTTAGAAACGAAGCAGATTGTAATAAATGAACTTATTCGTATTAGACAAAAGAAAAAACTAAAAAAACAAAAAGAAAAATTAGAGACCGATATAAGGCAGGTAGGACAATTGGATTTGTGTATAGGTGATTATAATGCATGCTATATTCAAAAAATTCATATAAATGGAGTGGTGGGGTGCTTGGTTTATGATCGAGAAAAGGGAAAAGAAAATAATTACATAGGTGAATTAAATTTGATAAATCAAGAGTATTCAATATTATATCAAATATTGAATAGATATGACCTTATCTCGTATTGTGAAAAAGAAAAGTAGAAGTTCAAGGGAAGTAACACTTCTTTTTGATTTGTATTAGATTTTTATAATAAAAGGATTGGTAAAATGAGTGTTAGAGAAGCAAATAAAGATGATTTAGATGAAATATTACAGTTATACCTATATCTTCACGAAGACAGGGTTCCTGAATCTTCGGAGCATTTACGAAATACATGGGATAGTATCGTTAGTGACAGGAATCATCATCTTATTGTGTGTGAAGTGGAAGGGAAACTTGTGGCATCCTGCGTATGTGTGATTATTCCGAATCTTACAAGGGGTGTTCTTCCATATGCATTTGTAGAGAATGTGGTGACACACGCAGATTATCGTAAAATGGGTTATGCTACGAGCTGTTTGGATTTGGCTAAGCAGATTGCTAGGGAGAATAATTGTTATAAGATGATGTTGCTTACTGGTTCTAAAGAAGAGTCTACATTGAATTTTTATCGAAAGGCAGGGTATAATAGTTCGGATAAAACGGCATTTATTCAGTGGATAAATATGGAGGAAAATTAATTGAATATAGAAAATAGTAAAATTGAAGAGGTGGCTGCATTAGGAGAATATATACACCATTTTAATGTGCATTACAACATATTGCTAAGAAGGTATCAACGTTTTGTAGAAATAGATGAGCCACTGAATAATGATATAGATATTTCTACATATTTTGATATGATTATTGTTCAATTGCGTGCTATGTGTATTGAAAGTCCTAAGTTGAAAAATAATTATACGGCACAGATTCTATTAAGGAAAATTGGAGAACACGAATTAGCTGATAGAATAGATACAATGTTAGATCAACCATTCATAGCTGGAAGTGATATGACGGTTAGAAAAGCCATTAAAATTCTTGCGGATGGATTTATTTGTCATTATGATAATTTTGATGGTCCAGCTGCAGAGATATGGGGAATGGCGTTGGTGATCGAAAAGAGATTAAGAAATCCATATGACAAGATAAATTTAAAATATATTATGGAAGTGTTGATGGAATGTATAGGAGAAGGGCTTACTTTGGAGTAGTATAATATGCAGTAAGTTTTCTACTAGATAGAAAGGATTTAATGATGAAAACAGACAGATTATACGCATTAACTTTATATCTGCTTAATCACGGAAAATCTTCTGCATCAGAGCTGGCAAAGCATTTTGAAGTATCTGTGCGGACGATTCAGAGGGATATAGATGCTTTGTGTCAGGCAGGCATTCCGATTTGTGCTCTTACCGGTACAAATGGTGGATATGAAATTTTAAGTGATTTCCAAATGAATAACCAATTTGCATCGGAAGATGAATATGCCTATATTGCAACTGCCATAAATGGATTAAAAACGGTTACGAATAATCCGATGGCTGATGATATTTACGAGAAAATAACAGCTATATCTAAGAACAATAATACAGGTATGATTTTGGATTTTTCTGTATTAAGAGAAGGCGATGAGACATTGCTTCAAACTTTACAGTCTGCAGTTAAGAATAAGCAAGTGGTTAGATTTACATATACAAATAATGGAGGAGAAACAAGAGAACATTGTGTAGAACCGATAGCAGTTATTTATAAATGGTATGCTTGGTATATGTTGGCTTATAATACGGCAAAACAGGATTATAGAACATATAAGTTGGTTAGGATGGAAGATGTTTGGATAACGGAAGATGAATTTTCCAAGGAGCACAAGTCGGCACAGGATATTTTAAATGATTGTGACAATTCCTATCAGGGAAAGGACATATCCACAAGAGTTCGGATGCGATGCCGTGGAAATGCGATACACGGAATAAAGGAATATTTAAACGGACAACAAATAAAAAACTGTGATGACGGTAGTTCTATTATGGAGATTCATATTGTAGAGAAGGAACAATGGTGGATAGGTGTTGTTTTGTCACAGGGAAAAGAAGTCGAGATTATAGAACCGGAGCACATAAAAGAGCGGATTATTAATAGTGCAAAAGATATTCTTTTTTTATACGATAAACTATGACATATAGGTGTCGTAATTTGTGTGAGATAATGTATATGAAGTTATTTAATGTTTAACAAATTACGATATGGAGGTTGATGAGAAGATGGGTATTGATGTATATGAACAAATTCCTGTTATGGAAAGTGAAGTGTTTCTGCTGAGAGAAATTGAGGATGGTGACGCAGAGGATTTGCTTAAGGTATATTCCGATAAGGATGCAGTACCGATTTTTAACAGTGATAATTGTGTGAATGGTTTTTACTATACTTCAATTGAAGAAATGAAGGATACCATTGCGTTTTGGAAAAGAGAATACCAAAGCAGATATTATGTACGCTGGACAATTATTGATAAAAGTGCCAACTGCGCAATTGGTACGATAGAGCTGTTTAATCGAAAGGCAAAGGATTATTTTAATAATTGCGGATTGCTCCGACTTGACTTAAGAGGTGATTATGAGAAGCAGGATACAATAGAGGATATTCTTGGTATTATTATTCCTGAAACGAGAGATATGTTTGCTTGTGAAATGATTGCTACTAAGGTAGTTTCAATTGCCCAAGAGCGTATACAGGCTTTAGAACATATGGGATTTTCTTTATCAGAAGAATCGTTAATAGGGCATAATGGAACAAAGTACGATTCCTATTATGTTCGGGAGGTGTAGGGAATGGCTTTTGATTTAAAAAAGGAATATAAAGAATTTTATATGCCTAAGAATAAACCTGAAATAGTCAATGTTCCGACGGCTAATTATATTGCTGTCAGAGGAAAAGGGAATCCGAATACTCCGGATGGCGAGTACCAACAGGCAATAAGTGTATTGTATTTTGTTGCATATACTTTGAAGATGAGTTACAAAACCGATTACAAGATAGAAGGATTTTTCAAATATGTAGTTCCACCCGTGGAAGGTTTCTGGTGGCAAGAAAATGTAAGAGGCGCAGACTACAGGAATAAGGATTCATTTAATTGGATTTCTGTTATTAGATTACCTGATTTTATTACAAAGAAGGATTTCGAGTGGGCGGTAGAAACTGCAACAAGAAAGAAAAAGCTTGATTGTAGCAAAGCAGAATTTCTGACCATTGAAGAAGGTCTATGTGTTCAAATCATGCATATAGGGCCTTTTGATAATGAACCGGAATCTGTAGCGATTATGGATACGTTCTTAGAAGAGAATGGATATGAAAATGACATAAATGAAAATCGGTTACATCATGAAATATATATGTCTGATGCAAGAAAGGTTGCGCCGGAGAAGTGGAAGACAGTAATTAGACATCCGATTAAAAAACAAGAAAATGTTTAATCTTTCTTTTATTTGTAGGAAAAAGAGAGGAATTTGTATTATAAAGGTGGTATCATTTTATGGAATGGATTGAGCGATTAAACAGTGCTGTTGAATACATGGAAGATCATTTGCTTGAGAAAATAGACTATGAAAAGGTTGCTGAGATTGCAAATTTTCCCGCGTATCATTTTCAAAGAATGTTCTTTTACATGACAAATATTTCGGTTTCTGAGTACATCAGAAGGAGAAAAATGTCATTGGCAGCAGTTGATTTACAAGATGCAGGAGCAAAGGTTATTGATATTGCTCTGAAATATGGATATGATTCACCGACAGCTTTTAATCGCGCATTTCAGAGCATACACGGTATAGCACACCATCTGTAGCAAAGAAGAAAAATGCAACTTTGAAATCTTATCCGGCAATAAAGTTTTCTATTTCGGTACAAGGTATGGAGAAAATGAATTTCAGAATTGAAACAAAAGAAGCCTTTCGCATTGTTGGAAAAAGTTGTCCATTAAGTAAGGTGCTTGAGGAAAATTTTGCAAGAATACCACACAAATGGAATATAGCACTGGAAAATGGAACCCTTGTCAAACTTTATGGAATAATGAATGATAAGCCGGAAGGATTGTTGGGTGTAAGCGTACATAATGAAAAGGAATGGAAATATTTTATTGTTGTAAGTTCTACAGAAGATAGTGATAACTTTGAACAGTACCATATTCCTGTTGCAACTTGGGCTGTGTTTTCAGGACGTGGAACCAATGTTTCTCTGCAAGAATTGGAACGCCGTGTCATAACAGAATGGTTGCCCACATCCGGGTATGAGTATGCGGAGATACCTGATGTTGAGGTATATATAAAAGCAGATCCTAAGGATGCAATATATGAATACTGGCTACCGGTTGTGAAGAAGGAGGATAATAGTGTCAGTAGCAACAATTAAAGTGGAATTTAAGTGTGAAATAGAAAAAGTATGGGAATTAGTTAAAGCATTGGATAACTATTCTAGGAGAAGTGACATAGATAAAATTGTGGTGACTGTGCCTGAAAAAGAGTTCGAGGAACATACGAAGGATGGTTATGTTACAAAGTTTAAAATTACTGCTTTTGATGAATGTAAGAAATATGAATTCGATATGGAAAACGGTAATATGCAGGGGCATTGGACGAGAAAATTTTCTTATAACGATGGTGTTACATTTATTGAATTTACAGAAGATGTAACCGCTAAAAAGCTGATTATGAAGCCTTTTGTGGGAATGTATTTAAAGAAACAGTAGGCTAAATACATTCAGGATTTAAGAGAATCATTGGAGGCAAAAAGATGACTTGTGATGAAATTATTGAAGAGCTAAAAGCAAATGCTTCTGAAAAATACAAAGCGAATGTCGTGAAAATGGGTATTCCGGAAGAATATAGTATAGGTGTTTCGACAGCCGTTGTTCGTGCAATAGCAAAGAAAACAGGAAAGTCAAATGAACTGGCAAGAGAGCTGTGGAATTCTGGTTATCACGAAGCAAAATTATTGGCGGTATTGGTTTTTGACAAGAAGACTATATCCCATGATGAAATAGATAAACTTATATGTGATGTACAGTCGTGGGATTTGTGCAATCACTTGTGTAAAAATCTAATTATTAAGCTGAAGAACTATGATGAGTTTATTTCTAATTGGATGACAAGTACACATATTTACAAGAAGAGAGCAGCATTTACGTTAATAGCTTCTTCTGTAGTACATAACAAAACGATTATCAATGATACGCTTGATGATTATTTGGGCATTATACAAGAGTATTCTGATAGTGAACATGAACATGTTAGAAAGGCGATTTCTTGGGCATTGCGGGAGATAGGTAAGAAAGATTTTACTTACAATGAAAAGGCAATACTTTTAGCTTATGAATTGAAAGAAAGTGGCAATAAGAATAAGATGTGGATTGCCAAGGATGCATTAAAAGAGTTAGAGATACTTGTTAAGGTTGAGGGAAGGGGGAGACTTATTTCTTCAAATAGCAAGATGGGAAGAGAGTCATAGACAATGAAATAGTGAGAGGTATTTACTCGGAATTATCCGAAAGAAAAAAGTATAAATTGTGAAAAGTCACTCATTTTACGATGATGTAAATTGGGTGATTTTTTTGATTTCCCGATAGAATTGTAGAATTATTCGTGATATAATATTTTAAAAGCAAAATGTTGGAGGGTATTATGAGTCACATTAGAATGTGTAGAGAAAAATTTATAGAATCTACGGAACTGGAATATTTATATTATACATCATACGCTAATGTTTGTTGATTATATAGAGCATATTGGAATGGGAGACAAAACGATAGAAATAAAAAGTGAGCATTTAAAAGACTCTGTTCAGTATTATAACGAAAAAGATGCAATTCAAACCGTTAGTACCATGAACAATCATTTAAATGCAATAAAAAGGTTTTTTGGATTTTTTTTAAAAGAAGGAATAGCAACAAATGTCTTTAATCAAATTCCAGATTATGATTTATTTAAGCAGAATATAATTGAAGAGTGTAATTTGAAGCTGGCAAGTGAAAGAGGACACTTTGAATCGGATCAGATAAAAGAATTATTGGATTACTTTAATAGCAAATCTAAAAAATATAGTAACATGACTATGATGGGGTTTTTCTTTAAGATTACTCTTTTGACACCGACAAAGAGAAAAGTAATAGCTAGTTTAAAGGTTGGTGATTTTTCAGAGGGGTTTGATTATGTAACCATTAATGGATTTGAGATAAAATTACCTAGAGCATTGAGTTTGGATATTAAAAATGAATTAGAACAAATAAATAAAAATATTCAAAAAGAAGACTTATTTTTCGAATTGTTTTGTGGATGCAAATATTCAGAAAATGTATTTAATACGCCTTTTTATTATGCTTTAAAGGAAATAGGGTATGATGTACCAAAAGATAAAGATACGTTTTCCGTAGAATGTATTAGAAATACGGCGATAGTTGATTTGGCAATAAATGGTGTAAATCCTTATCTTATATCACGATTAACAGGGTTGAGTTTGGGTGGATTGGATAATTTATTGACCAAGTTTGAGGTCGATATAGATGAAAAAGGTGATATAAATAGAATTCTTAATCAGGAGATAAGCAAATTCCAGTTTTATCAGGATATATAACATTATAAAAAAGAGTAGATTTTATCAGTGATATTTTCAGATAACGAGGTGACAAAATGTATATAGAAAAACTGACTATAAAAAACTTCAGAGCCTTTGATGAGGATGGAATTACCTTACAATTTAATAAGGGTGTAAATGCAATTATCGGTGAAAATAATTCCGGAAAATCCACTGTCATGGATGCTATCAGAATTGCATTTTCTACCGTAACATATAAGAAAGACATTTTTTTTACCAGAGCTGATTTTCACGTTAGTGAAGATGGAAATGCAGCTGAGTTTGCATTGTTTGATATTTATTTGGAAGAAGTACCAACAAGATTAGTAGAAATATGGAATCCTGAAAGTGCGGGTGGACAAGGTGGAGAATTTCATATTCGTTTTGAAAGAGTGATTGTTGCTAATGGTATAGAAAAAGTGAGAGCAATACATTGGGGAATCGGAACAGAGGGAAATCCACTGTCATCAGACACTTTCGATGCAATGGATGTAATGTTTTTGGGTGCATTAAGAGATTCTGAGAGTGAAATGAAACCAGCTAGAAACAGTAAATTAGCTCAATTATTAAGAAGTTTGGTGCCAGATGAAGGCACACGAGCAGAATTAGTGGACATACTAAATAGTGCAAATAATACCCTATTGGAAAAAGAAGAACTAAAAAAGACCAGAAAAACAATTAATGATAATTTAGCTCGTATAGAACAAGATTTTTTGAGCCAGCATGTTGATATAGGGTTAATAGAGCCAAGATTCGATTCAATTGCCTCATCGTTAAGAGCTTGGGTAAAACCTAAATGGATATTAGTTTCAATAAGTGATGGTGAGTATTCGAGAGCCCAGCAATATGCAAGAGAACATGAAGATAATAGAAAAATACAACAAAACGAAAATGGGATATATTTTGAAACGTCTATTTTAGAAAATGTTGAAGATATGGCTCCGGAATTAGTAACAAGAATAAATGAGATTGCAAGCAGTTCATTTGAATTATATCAGAATGGATTAGGATACAATAATCTTTTATTCATGTCGGCGGTGCTTGGTGATATGGCAATTGAACGAGGTGGAGTGTATCAACATTTGCTTTTAATTGAAGAGCCAGAAGCACATTTGCATCCGCAATTACAGGAATTAGTACATACTTTTTTGACTGATACAAATCAAGGAGATGCAAATATACAAATTATTTTCACTTCGCATTCACCAACATTGGCATCAAAGGTGGATATAGGTAATATTAATTTGGTTTATGAAAATGCACACAAAAAATATTGTCTACCATTTTCAGAAGCAAATTTAACAGATGATAATAAAGAATATTTGCAGAAATACTTGGATGTAACAAAATCTCAAATGTTTTTTGCTAAAGGTATTATATTTGTAGAAGGCATTAGTGAAGCAATTTTATTGCCGGAGATTGCAAAAACACTGGACAGACCATTAGAAAAATATGCAGTTGAGCTTGTGAATGTAGACAGCGTTGCGTTTGGTCCTTTTGTTAATTTATTTTCTTCGCAGAGTGTACAAACCTGTTTTTCAAAGGTTGCAATTGTAACAGATGATGATAGATGTACCAAGAAGAGTGAAGCTAATTATATCAATAAGGACTTTGATTATGATGATGTGAATAGTGATATATCGAACAAATTATTGAGCGGGACACCATCGGAGCGATGCAATGAACTTGAAACATCGTGTAGAACTGTGGGTATCAATGTATTTAAGGCAACAAAAACATTAGAATATGCCTTGTGTTGTGATGAAAATAATATTGAATATTTTATAGAAGCTATAAAAAGTGAGTATTCACAGTTGGGACCTGCGTTGGAACAAAAGGTAAACAGATTGCATGATATGAATGAAAAAGCAGCTTGTGTATGGCTATTCATACGAGCAAGAGACAAATGCAAAGGAGCGATTGCACAGTATATAAGTCAGATAATCAAGAAACAGTATGAAATGAGAAAAAAGGGTGAAAATATCGAGAAAGAATTTGTTATCCCTGATTATTTGAAAGAAGCAGTGTATTGTGTGACGGAAAGGTAGATATGGAAGAGTTAACACGTGAGCAATTATCGTTTTTGGAAGCTGAAGGTAGAGTTATTGTAAGAGCCTGTCCAGGTAGTGGGAAAACATACTCTGTAGCGACTAAGTTATTGTCTTATTTGGATAACTGGGATAGATATCATCAAGGAGTTGCAGTTTTGTCATTCACAAATGTTGCTAGTGAAGAAATCTATAAAAAAGCATATTTGTTGAATAAGGGGATTGGTAAATTGGATTATCCTCATTACATTGGGACGGTTGATAGTTTTATTAATGAATTTATTGTCTTGAGATATGGCTATTTAAAGACACATGAAAAAGTAAGACCATTGATTGCTTTGAGTGATAATTGGAAAATACCTTATAGGTATTGGAGAACAGAATGTTATCGCAATGGATGTGTAGACAACATAGAAAAATTTCAATGGGGAATTGACAATAAATTTTATAAAGATAAAGAAATTGTTAGTTGTGAATTACGTGGAAAGAGTCAACTTCTTCCTTGCCAGCAATATAAAGTGATGCTTATGAAGAAAAACATTATATTCCAAAATGAGGTTGCATCTTTTGCATATAGGTTGCTAAAAGAATATCCAATGATTGCAACAGCAATAGTTGAACGTTTTCCAGTCATTATTATTGATGAGGTTCAAGATACATCAGAGGAACAGATGGCTGTATTTGATTTGCTAACGGAAGCAGGTATAAAATCAATATTTTTAGTGGGAGATCCGGATCAAGCTATATATGAATGGAGAAATGCAAATCCAGAGTGTTTTAAAAAGAAAATAGATGCAGAGTCATGGGAGTGCATTGAACTGACGGGAAATTTTCGCAGTTCACAGCATATTTGTAATGCAACGTCTTGTTTTTCGGCAACATTGCAAGGACAAAGATCAAACGATGCGGTGGGAGATTATAAAGATGAGAGCCAAAAACCCGTACTGCTTTTAACGAACGAAAATACAGAGTCTGAGGTGATAGATTATTTTCTTGAAAAATGTCGTAGTATGGATATAGAAATTAAATCGGATAAGGTGGCTGTTCTTACAAGAGGAAGAATTCATTCAGATACAGATATTAAGGACTTGTGGAAAAGTAAAGAAATAGAGCTGATTGCAAAAGCTGCATATGAATGGAAATGTGGTTCTCGCAAGAAGGCATTCAGTGATATGTCTAAAGCATCGTTTAGAATTCTTGTTGGTGAGGAAACAGATGAGTATTTAATGAGTAAAAAGATAAGGGAATATACAGATGAGGAAAATTGGAAAGATTTTATAATTGATGTTTTTTGTGGTTTGCCCAATATAGATTTAGGTATAGCAGAATGGATAAGCCAGCTTACAAATCTGTATATTGATGTTTTACAAAAATATAATTTCCAAATTGCAGAGGGGACTAATATAAAAGATATTTTCAAGATAAAAATGAGAGATAAGAGTAATCCAGAGTTTAAGGATATACCATTAAAAAATTATTTTGAAAAGAAAACCAGTGGAGATTATACAAGATCGTCAATTCATGGAGTAAAGGGTGAAACTTATGATGCGGTTTTGATTTATGTAAAAAGTAAGACTGGAAAAACACTTACACCCAAGTTTTTAATGGAGGGTGATTTGGAAGACGAATTGATGAGGATAGCTTATGTTGCGATGACAAGACCAAGACGACTATTAATGATTGCGATGCCAGAAAATAAAAAATTGAAGGAATATAAGCGTTTTCCAGTAGATAAATGGAATTATGAGTATATATAGAAACTATATAAAAATACATTTAAACGAATGGAGAAGAGTATGCTTTCAGAATTGCAAAAAGAAGAAATATTGGAGCTAATATCCCTCAAACAAGAAGGAGCATATTGGGACTTTAAAAAAGAATGGTATGAAGATGGAAAACAGTCGGATTTGTTACATGATATTATTTGTATGGCCAATAATCTAGAGAATCGAGATGCGTATATCATCATAGGAATTGATGAAGAAAATGATTATTGTGTTAATGATATGACCAATGCAGAGAATCGAAAATCGACGCAAATGCTAGTGGATTTTGTGAGAAATAAGAAGTTTGCAGGTGGGATTAGACCTCGTGTAGTGGTTGAAACAATGCAACTGGAAACAGGCACAATAGATATAATTATAATAAAAAATGGATATTCTACTCCTTATGTTCTGGAAGAGTCGTATCGAGGGGTGAATGATAACAACATATATACTAGAGTAATGGACAGTAACACACCTAAAAACAAAACTGCTGAAATTTCACATATTGAATATCTGTGGAAAAAGAGATTTCGATTATTGATGGCGCCACTTGAACAGGTATTTTATTATTTGTTGAATAAGGAAGAATGGGAAGATGTGCCAGGATGGTGCTATAACACGCCAATATTATAAATATTCTCCAGAATATATTATTGAGCATTTTAGGTGTGATGATAGAGATGGGTATGAGTATTATTTGTTCAGCCAGTCGGATAGTAGACCACGTTGGTATAATATTAATGTTAAGTATCATCAGACAACACTATTTTCTATTATTGGTGCAGGATTAGATGGTGGTAGATATTTTACAAATGTTCCATGTACAGATTTTTTGTTTGATGATTGGCGTTATGAAGGAAATGTTTGCTTTAAATACTATGTAAAAGGAACAAAGAAAATGATTTTACATGATTTCTTTTGTGATTATGATAGTCATGAAGCTATGTATGCAAGAGAACAATTTGAAGAATGTATATTGATATTTTCATCAAATGAGGAGAAAGAAAATTTTAAAGAGTATGCAGCTACGAAATGGGCAGAACGACAGAATTATTTGGAGGATGTACGATTACCACATATGGAATTGCCAAGTGCATATCGAGAGGATGCGTTTAAAGAGGAATATGAGAATGCAATTGTACTAAAGAAAATGTTGGACGAGTATAGAATTTATTAACAAAGACACAGAAGGAGATGATGTTATTGAAAAGAAGGGCAGATTTATTAATAGATGGAAAATATAGAAGAATTACTATATGGGATGCATTAGATTGGAAACAGAATCGGCCAGATCTTTGGGAAAAGTATAAAAATAACATTTATAGCATTTGTAAAAAAACGGAAAATAAAGTAAGAATGGTTTTTAAACTGGGAAAAATGGTATACTTAAGAATAGTTATTTTAGATATTATAATGCCGAATTCGAAAACAAAGGAGAAGGCAGTGAGGAATCATATAGACATGAATTTTTCAAAGAATGTATCTCTAGGATTGAGCGTCTAGAAATAAGGTGGAAGGGCGAGGCTCTGACGATATATCCTGATGAAATATTGCAAGAATAAACTATTTTTATGGAAGATGGAAGTAGACGAATTGTTGATTTGCTTGTGAGTTTCACGAAAGCGGATCCAGCAATTTATGTTGAAAAATGGGAAGGTCAGTTTGCAATTGAAATAAAAGATACTCATCTGGTAGATAGTAAAAAGATAAGCCAAATGAAACAAAAAGGACTTGCATGTTTAGAATTTACAGTCAGTAAATGGAATGTCAAAGATAATTTTAACAATGCAGAGGATGAAGAGAAGCAAATTGTTGAAATTACAGAAAACTTGGATGGGAAAAATGGTGGATATATTTGGGGTGAACTATTAGTAGATCCAATATCTAGGAAGTATTTTGGCACAAAATTCTATGAAGATGAAAAGAGAGAAAAGGAAAGAGTGATAGCTGAATTGAATTAGGTTAAGCAATTATATGGTCAAGCTATTGATACTAATAAACAGTTAAGGGAACAGATACAATTGCTTCACAGAAATATTGATGAATATAAAAATAAATTATCTGGTTTTTAGACAAAATTGAGAGTTACAGAGCAGGAAAACGTAAAAATAAAATCAAGTTTTTGGTAAAAAAGTAAAATAAAGGATGATATTAATGAGGCTTGTCCCACGATTTAGGAGTGTGTGAAACTTTTTCTGTAAATAGCTAATAACAGCAAGGTCTTTTATGGTAAAATATAAATCATAGGAGGCCTTTTATTATGGCAAGAAGAGAAAAGAAACCTGTACACAAAGTAGTAATGACAGAAGGAAAGCGAAACATCATTCAGCAACTTCTTCAGGAGTATGATATTGAAACCGCTGAAGATATCCAGGATGCGCTTAAGGATCTGCTTGGCGGCACCATCAAAGAGATGATGGAAGCATGGATATCGATGTTCCGCAGGATCGTAAATCAACATTTGAGCCACAGATTGTAAAGAAACGTCAGAAGGATATTTCTGATATCGCTCAGAAGATTATTTCCATGTATGCAAAAGGAATGACAACCCGGCAAATATCCGAAACCATCGAAGATATCTACGGTTTTGAGACATCAGAAGTGTTGTGATATAATAAATTTGTAAAACCTTGTTCGAATAATATATTATAATATTACTCAAACAAGGAGGACGTTACTATGTCAGTACATTAACACCGAAGACTTCAAAAAAGAAGTAGTTAAAGCCTATATGGCAGGCGACAAATCAATACCGCAAATTGCTGTTGAATTTAATGTTGCCAAAAGCTCCATTAGCAAATGGGTTAACGAATACAAGGAAGAATGCCTCTATACCACCAGAACAACCGCAGAATCTAATGAAGCAAAGGAAATCAGAAGATTAAATCAGCTTCTTAATGAAAAAGATAAAGAGATTGCTTTCTTAAAAAAAGCGGCGGCATTCTTCGCGAAGAAAATCGATTAGTGGTATATCGATTCATCGATGACAATAAAAATATATTTGGTTTAAGATGGCTATGCCAGAAGTTTGGCATTAGTCATAATTGTTATTACAACTACAAAAAGGATGCAAAGCGAAAATATCGTGAACGCTTAGCACATATCTTTGAGCTTATAAAGTATGTTTATTACAACAACAATCGTGTTATAGGCTATAGGGCTATGCGCATTTTTATCAAACGATATGGCTATGAGTTAAGAAATACCACAATGCATAAATATATGAACAAGGAATTGAATCTTTGTGCAGTAATTATGCATTCTAAGCCAGGTTACAAGACTGGCAAAAAGAATAAAATCTTTGACAATCTCTTAAATCAGAATTTTACTGTCAACTGCAAGAACAAAGTATGGTGCACAGACTTCACATATATGCGCCAGCCAAATGGAAAATTCAGATACAACTGTTCAATTATTGATTTGTATGACAGGTCAGCTGTTGCTTCGTTAAACAGTGATTATATCAACACTGATTTGGCAATAAGCACTCTGAAGACAGCCCTTGAAAAGGAAAACTACCCTAAAGTGATTTTGCATTCAGACCAGGGGGTACAGTTTACTTCATGGGAATTTGTAAATTTTTGCAAAGAGAATAATATAACACAAAGTATGAGTGAGGCTGGCTATCCTTATGATAATGCTCCCATGGAAATATTTTATAACACTTTCAAAAGCAACTTTTATAACATAATTTCATTTTCAAATGTAGAGATGATGGATGAACTAACTATGAAATACATAAATTGGTATAACTATGTTTGCCCTCATTCATACAATAATTATTTAACACCAATGGAGGCTCGTTACAGGTAGGTATTTATCGAACAAAGTGTTACAAAAAAGCTTGACCACAACACAATTAAAAGCTGAAAACTCTATACTTCGGGAAACACTGAATAAGGCATATGATTTTATGAAACAGTTTGTGATGGATGGAAAGTATCGGACAGGTGGTTGAGAAGGTTTTACGACGTTAAATGAAGCGGTTTATGTGTATAAATTAGCACATAAACCGCTTTTCATTTTGCTATTCGACAGAAAGTCATAAAGCACAAATATAAAAGTGACAAATAGTCACGAAAAATGTTTGTTAGAGATATATCATATACAATGAGGTGATAAAAATGGAATTAAGACAATTAATAAATAGGCTAAAGGTATTGGCAGATCATTTTTTTACTAATGGGATAGACGACATATATACTAATAGTAAGATATATGAAGTTCTTATTGCAGAGCAATTTGGGCATCAGATTATTAATGGGCATGCAAATACACCTGATGCAAGAGACGGAAATGGTGAATTTTACGAGTATAAACATTATAAGGTTTCCAGTTCTAATCATACATGGACTTTTAATGATTTTACTGATAGAACGATTGAAAAATTGTATTATGTAAAAGAAGTTTATTTTACGGTAATCAATGATGAGTATACAATTCCGCATATTGAAAAAATATATGTTGTTCCAGGAGAAGAAGTTGCAAGATATATGAAAGAAAAGACGCAACATATTTTTAATTTAAGAAGAATGATTAATATTAGTCCAATGCAGATTGTGAGTAATATGTCATATGATATAATTGAAATGGAAACAACAACTTGTTCAAGCAAATTAAAAGAGATTTTTTTTACAGCATCAAAGATTGAAGAAATAACAGGTGTTGATGGGATTTTGACAAGTAATAAGTTGTGGGAATTATTGGTGGCATATGAGCTTAACCATAATGTGAATTCGGAGCAAAGAAAACATGATGCATATGACGAATGTGGGCGCACATACGAATATAAAGTAAGTAGTGCTCCTAGATGGACATTTCAAGATATTACACAAAATGTATTGGATGGATATTTGGATGATGAAAAAATTGTTTTGGCAATAGTTAATAAAAAAAGATTTTCAGTAGAAAGAGTCT
Source organism: Eubacteriaceae bacterium (assembly GCA_902362455.1). GTDB lineage: Bacteria > Bacillota > Clostridia > Lachnospirales > Lachnospiraceae > Bovifimicola > Bovifimicola ammoniilytica. The sequence continues at coordinate 92,284 of CABIWJ010000003.1, read as the reverse complement.
ACTTCTGCAATCCTAGTGCGATTGTTTCTATATTGCAATGTAAATTGCAAGACCGGACGAATGGTAAAAAAACTATCAGGAGAATAAGTTCGTATATAGGAATGGTGGATGTGAGACGTATGCTTGATGAAGGAGATGCAGAATGGGTTCTTTAGACATACTTGTAGAAAACATTAACCGGTTGGCTGCCTATCATCATTTAGATACATATGCGGATATAGCACAGCTTTTAAATGTTTCAGAAGATTCAATAAAGCGTTGGCAAAGTAAAGCTCGGTGTCCCTCTTTAAAGAAGATTGATCAAATGGGGGATAGAATTGGATGTCGATCATATGCGTTGATACAAAAAAATGGGGAAATTTTTGCGGAAATTGAATTTTTACGAAATAATTCACGAGAAATATTATTACATAACTTACAAGAATATTTTATGCAAGCAGGTAGGTTTTCGTGGAATGATAAAGCGGCCTTGTTTTATGGCTTTGTCAGCGAAGATGTTTTGAAATCATATTTTAGAGAAGAAAATTTTAAAACACCACCATTAAGCAAATTAGATGAAATGGCGGAAGCATTGGGAAAACCCACATATGAGTTAATTAAGGAGGGTGAGTCAGATGAAAAAACAAATACCTGAGAGTGTAAAAATTAGATTAAATGGAATCAAGACAGCAATAGAAGCTGTTCCTAATACTGTCCCAAATGAAATGCGAACAACTTTTAATTTTAAAGGACGTAAATCGCCGGATATAGCTGAAAAAGTTATAGAAGCAGTGTGCGATAGTGATGATATTATATATGATCCTTTTATGGGAGCTGGTTCGTTTGTATATGCAGCAATGGGTAAGGTGAAGAGGATTTATGCAACAGAGCTGGATAATTACACTTTTAATGCAGTTGCAGTATTGATGAATAGAGTGGATATGCTCAAATTGCAAGAACTCTTTGATATTGTAAAAAGTGATGTATATGAAGAAATAATGGCATTATATGAAACATCCTGTTGTGGCTGTAAAAATTACATACACAAAGTTTTATTTGATCCGGAGGAAGGTAAAGAAGGATACTTTAATCCGTCTAGCAATAGAGAGATTGTAGATAGAAAAAATATAAAGCTTGTAGACAAATGTCCTATTTGCGGTGAAAAAGCGAAAAAATTTGATGAAGATGATTATAAAAAACTTATTAGCTTGGATAAGGTAAATGTAGATAGATTTCCTCAAAAGCAATACATTGTAAATAGTAGAATTAATATTACTTCATCAACAGGGGCAGATAAATATGATAGAATTTTTACACAAAGAAATAAGATAGCATTATTGATGTTGCAGGATGCGATAAACAAGCTTGAATCATCAGAAGAAAGAGATGTATTAGAACAAGTTTTAGTTGCGTCTATTTCTCTTGCAAGGATTGCGATGTATGGATCAAGCACAGATATTTTATATCATGTGGTAGGGCATGGCGCACAAGATATGAATGTTTGGTTACTTTTTGAAGATAAATATAAAAGCTTTTGCAAGTTTAAGACAGCATATAGTAATAAACAAATTGGAACGACGGATTCAGAGGTAACAATTATTAATAAGGACTATGCATCTTATATAGATGAAAATCCTGATTTGAAGGTGGATGTTATTTATACGGATTTCCCATACACAGATCAAGTTCCATACTTGGAGAGAAATCAACTGTACCGTGTATGGCTAGAAAAGTTTTATGATTCGAAATATGTTTTGACAGAAGAAATGCTAGAGCAGGAAATTGTTCAAACAAATGCGGAAAGCAGAACTGCAAAAAGAGATATCGAAAATTATTATAAAGATATCGATAATATGTTTGCGCATTTCTCTAAAGTTTTAAATAATGATGGGCTTGTTTTCTTTACTATGAAACTGGGAAAAGCGAAGTATTTTAAAACGTATATCGAAATTGTGAATTTGGCACGAAAAAATGGATTTGAATATGCATATCAAATAGGTATTGAGAAAAAAGATCCAACAATGCGAAAACAATCAGCATTTACCAATACATTTATGAATGAGATGATAGTTGTTTTCTATAAGTTACCAGAGAGTGATAGATATTGGTATATTGGAAATGAGAATTATGAGTTTCTACTTGTTAAAAAGGTATATTCGTATTTAATAAGAACCAAAGATTATGTAACTTTGACAAGCGCTGTAACGCTGGTTTGTAATGATTTAAAGTCAAAATATTCATATATAGCAAGTGAGCAAGATATATTCAGAATAAAAGCTTTGTTAGAACAATACTTTAAAGTAGATGCTGGTTGCATACAAATAGATAACAATCAATTGTACTTGGATATTGAGGATACAACAGACTTATATACCAAATTGTATGATTTGATGCCTATTTTTATAAGACAACTATTAAATAGCAAAGGCAAGTTTGTGTTGGAAGATGTTTATTTTGAATTAGTGAATTCATTATGTGATGGTAACCCCAAAACGATTGCCCAAATATTAGAAGATAAAAGTCACCAGAGAGATATAGAAAAATTGATATCTAATTACTGTCAAAAAGACGGGCAATATTATGTTGAGAGAAAAGATATTAGTAAACCTAATGAAGATGCTATTGATATTTCAACATTAAGCGGTACGGATTTTGAAATATTAGTTCAGAATTTGTTAAAAGCAGAAGGTTATGAAAATGTTATAAAAATGGGTGGTGCGGGTGATTTAGGTGTTGATATAATTGCATCTAAACGACAGCAGGATAGATTGTTACATTATATTTTCCAATGTAAGCGTTGGGCATCTAATGTGGGTTCAGATCCTATACAGCGTCTATATGCAGAGAGAATAAGAAGAGGATTGGATTATGCAGTGTGTGTAACAACTTCTGGTTATACAAAGGATGGGAAAAAAGTTGCAATGGATTTAGAAGTCGAAATTGTTGATGGAAAGCAATTGATGCAACGACTTAATAGATATTTCCCAGACGAGTATTATAATGGAATTCAAGATGTATAAACAAAAATGCGAGGATTTCCTCGCATTTTTGTTATCTCCATTTGGCTATAGAAGAATCCCAAGTTAAATGTTTTTCGAAAATATCAACAAGGGAAGAATATTTGCTGGATAGCTTTTCCAACCAGCCATTTTGAATCAGAATTTCCATAAGTCCGTTATCGTATAATTCAGGAGTAAATAACGAACCATTCGATTTTACCATATATTTAGCTTGACGAATTATATTGTGTTCAATTTCGGATACATCTTCCTCTGCATTATGATATATAGGAGCGTCACTTTTGGAAAAAATCAGTATAGAATCACCATTTAATGATTTCTTAGGACTAATAATGTTCTTTAATGTGACAGTTTTATCAACATGTATTTGGGTAATAAATCTAAAACAGTTTTTTTCCAAAATTGATATTAGCTCGTTCCAAACATTTAAATTGCAATCGTGGAAATATAAACATAAATAATGATTGGTTTTTAACTTGTGTAAACACATATTAAAAACTAAATCTAATAAATGAAAATAATCATCTCTGTTTTTGCTTCGAGATGGTGCGGAAGATACAATTATTTCATCATTTAGATTATAATCTAGATTTAAAAATGGTTTGTATAATTGCATATATTCCGAATATAAAACTTGTTCGAGGTAGGGCGGATCCGTAATGATTAAGTCAACACCATTGTCAGGTATATCCTGTTCTGTAATCAACTGGCTACCTTTCTGCATAAGCAAACATTTTCCGGGTGAAAGCATATTGTAGGATTCAACTATTTGCGAATTCGCATAATTTTCTTTCATAAACGGAATGACATCATAAAATTTCTTGATCTTTTTTGTGTATATTTCAATAATATTTTTTTCAACACAATCTGTTTTAGGTATCCATAGTGGCCATTGTGAATTTGAATGCTTGTCAGTTATTTTGCATAAATGAAGTATAGACATAAGGATATACTTCAAAATATTTTGATATGCAGGTTCGTACTTATTAATGATGTTCAGTATCTCGTCTAAAACAGATATATTACGCCCTGAAAAAATATTTTTTATATCATCATTTTTAGCTACGGCTATTTTTGAATTATATAGCAAACTAGTGCTTGTAACATTTTCAAGTTTTCGTATTGTGTTAAATTTAATATAATCCATTTTATCAGGCGACTTAACCCCCTTTTTAGTACAGCTGCAACTATAATTTATAGTTTTTATTATTACATTAGAACTGGTACGTTCGGGTTTATCAAAAATCACCTTTGATATGGTTCCAACAGCATTGCACTTAGGACAAGTTGTTTCGTAATAATGACCTAAAGAATTAAGTTCTTGAATAAACTTTTCAAGAGTATTTTTTATATCAGGAGTGGCATTAATAGATAGTAAAAGTTTGGAAATAAACAATGGCATATCATTAATGTCACAGCCTATAGCGCAACGAGATAAGTCGCTTTTGATTGCTTCAAGTGTTGTTACTCCGGAGCCGAGAAAAGGATCAAAAACAACGTCACCTTTATTTGACAAGGCATCTATTAAAACGTCACATATATTGAAGGATTTCTGAGACCAATACATATGTGAGTTATACATTGGGTTGTTTTTTGTAGGCGTTAATTTACATAATTGATTTTTTAAAGAATCAATGTTAACTTGATTAATGTTCTTCTCTCCACACAATATTAGGTATTCCAAAACCTTTTTTTGCTTGCTGTTACGATGATTAGCATGGTTATAATCTTGCGTTACAACATTAACACGAGCATTGGTATAGTGTTTTTTGGCAAGTTCGATTAATTCATCAATAGAAATAGTGTATCTATCTGTAGCTTGGTTTTCTCTGTCTTGAGGGTAAGCATAGCTAATGGCTAAATTAGTGTTGTTATGTGCACAAAAACTAATTAAGTTTTCCAAGGATTGCTTTGCAGAACTACGCTGACTTAGTTTGGATTGGTAACGCCCTTCTGTATACAAACCCTTTGTATATCCATTTTTTGTAATAGTCAATTTTGGGTATTCATATTTGGCAGCAACGTTCAATAAATGATAATATCTTGAATATTGCATATCTGTATATGGAGGATCCGCATATACTAAGCCCACATTTGAAAAAATCCTTTGGTCTAATAAATCTTCAAAATTTGAATTAAAAACCATATTCTTTCCCGAAAACTTGGAAAGAGGAATTGTTATATATTCTTTGAACTTTTTTACAAATAACTCATAAACATTTTTTTTGCGTTGAATAAACAGGCGAGCTTTGTTTTTTTCAAGACTGAGTGGTTGTGCCATATGCCCATCTTTAGAAAAAACAGTTTCTTTCATAGCATAAAACAAGCATGAAAGAAGGGCGTTTCTATATTGTGGGAAACGTAAATTAATTATTTTTATGAGACAATCAATATCAAGGGCTTGATTTATTCCATAATAGTTAGTTGCATAGTACGTTGTAAACAAATAGAAGTCGTGTGTCTGCTTTACGCTGTCTACAGTTAATTTATTTTTGGTTATACCAGAATATTGATTATTCCAGACAGTTGGATATAGGTTATATAAAGCAATTAATTGTTCATAGTTTTCTTTATCAAGAGCAAGTTGTTCTTTTTTGACAAAGTCTATAACAGGTTTTGCGTGTTTTTTTATTGTAGTAGTGTATTCAATATCTAATGAACTGATAAGTTCGGTTGCAGAGTTAATGTCTGGTTGATTTAATATTGCATCAGCAATTATACTTGCATAACTTTCAGTATCATTAGCATATACTTGGTAATTATCTCTGAACATGTTACTGACAGCTGCGGAACCGGAAAAAATATCCAATATAGCTTTGCCATCTTGTATATAAGGTTCTATATTTTTTTTTATAAAACTACTAAGGTTGTTTTTACTTCCTTGATAGTTTAAAACAGTGAAGTTCTCCATGATATATTCCTCCGTGCTCTATTATAATGAGTGGAATGAAAAAAAACAATCACAAATAAAAAAATATGGAAAATAATTTGCATCGAGAAAATGAAGGCAAGATGCAATAGTATATGGTATAATAGAAACAGAAAATAATAAAGAAAGTAAAAAAGGGACAAATAGTTAGCAAGTAGACAATGAAAAAGTAGGAGAGGATGAAAATGGCACAAAAAATACTTGATCCACATATGTGGAATTTGGAAACACTTTTTGAATTAATATATGAAGTTCCGGTTTATCAACGACCTTATTCATGGGATAAGGAGCAGATAGAAGTACTTCTTACTGATATAAGCGAGGCATTTAATGCAGAAGATAGGGAAGATGGATATTATACAGGAAACATCATTGTGTATGATATAAACAATAAAGTAAATGGCAGAATATCGAGATATGATATTATAGATGGACAACAACGTATTACGACTTTTTCTTTGATTTTGCTTGTGGTATATTCGTTAGCACTAATCAGTGGTGTTCCTGAAAAGGATTTAACATTAAATAGAGTTAAGGGAGCACTGTGGAAAGTAGTAAATCGAGAATATAAGAAGAATTTGCCGGTAGTTACATTGAACAGTATTGAAAAAAAGTGTTTTTCTGATTTGTTTAATAAAGGTTTTGATAATGCAAAAGACCTTGAACAATATTGCAAGGAATATAAAACATCATCAAAGTTTGAGGAGCGAGTGATACATAATTACTTATTTATAACGGAGAAACTCAAGAGTATGTTAATGAAAACGGATTGCTCTATAATCTTGGATTATGCAGAATATTTGTTGCAATATGTACAATTCATTGTTGTTGAGGCCAATTGTAAAAAGGGAAAGGTGTTTTCTATGTTTGAATCAATTAATAGTAAAGGAAAAAAACTTGACGATATTGACTTGATAAAAACATATATATTTTCAAAACTTGATGAAAGTGATTACGCTACATATTTAGATAAATGGGGACAGTTAATAATAAAAACAAATGATAATTTATACGATTATCTCTATAATTTTATAAAAGCTTATTTGTGTTTTTATAGACAGAATATTTCGGTGGAGAATTTTAAAACAATTGCTACTCGTGATATGATGCCTTATTACAAGGTTTCAACAAAAAAAGAAGCTTTTAAGAAGTTATTAGATGATATGTATAATAAGGTTGATTACTATATTATGTTGTCAGATACAGATAAGGCAAATAACCTTATAAAGAATAATAAGTTTAGATTTTATTATAAAATATTTACAGAAGTTTCATATAAGCACCCTAAAGCATTGTTTTTGAGAATGCTTGTTGATTATAGTGAAGGCAAAATTGCTAAGGATGACGTGGTAGAAATTGTAACTGAAACGGTGGGATTTATGGTGAAGTTCCTTACTATTAGTGATAGAGATAGCAAAGATGCAATTACTATGTTTTCAAGTATTATGAATGAAATATACGATAACAAAGCGGTCATAAAAGATAATGTTATAACTTCTCTAGCTTTTGAGTATTTGAATAAAGGAATTACATCAGAGAAATTAAAAGCAGAGTTAATGGGAATAGATGCATATAATCAAAACAAGAAACTTACATGTGCATTATTGGCGTTATATGAATCAACAACTGTTTCAAAGGGTATTCCAGTTATTTCGTATGATCAAGCTTATACCTTATTTGACTCATTTAGTGATGCATTCAGTTTGGACCATTTGCTAGTGCAGACACCGAAAATCGAGGATGCAAAATACAAATATTATAAAGATGAGAATACCAATACTTTAGTTCTTAAACCAGGACATGATTTTCCAAAAGATATTGTTGTTGAGGGAATGGATTATGATACTTTCATAAGTCAAATATTAAATAAAATAGGAAATCTAAGAATTTATTATAGAGACAAAAATTCTGGAAGACAAAATACCGCAATAGAGTTAAAGGAATACAATTCTTTTACTATGTACTCAAATATTAAAGAGAGAGGCAAAGAAATGGTTGAGATTATATTGGATTATTGTATGCCCCAACCCAAAATTGATTTGGGTGCTATACAGAAGAGCAGTAAGAAAAGAACAGAAGCGGCATTCCCTAAAATGGACAAGTTAATTGAGTTCAATTTAGTAAAGCCAGGCGATAAACTTTATATTACAGTTAACTCGTGTGATGCAAAAGATTCAGAAGCAGAGTTGTTAGATGATAAATATGTGATGTATAAAGGGGAAAAAATGACAATAAACAATTGGGGATGTAAAGTGACGGGGTGGAAATCAATACGAATATATGACAATGTTGCTATTGTGGGTCAAACAGAGACTTTGCATGAAAAAAGATTAAAATATATGAGTGAACATAATGAAGCTGCTAGATAATAAAATATTCGAGACTATGAAGAAAAGTCTGTAAATAATAATCTTCTATGATAATGATTGAACTGGAAGCACTAAATTGGAGCTTCCAGCTCTTGTTTTATATATACGACATGATTTCAGGCATGTCAAGAGCGGACGTCAAAGACGTCCTTCTCATCATGCATACAGATTCTGCTATTCTGGGAGTCTTCCCTCGTACATAATGCTGAGTTCACCGTAGATCTGTCCCCAGTTCCGAATGCTCATAGTCCATTTTTTAGTGGCCTCGAAAGTTGTCAGGTACAGGGCTTTCAGGAGCACTGTATCACTAGGAAATACGCTTCTCTGGCGGTTGAGCTTACGGTAGGTAGAATTCAGACTTTCGATTGCATTGACCGTGTAAATAACCTTTCTGACATCCGGTGAGAACTTGAAAATCGGCGTTATTGCATCCCAGTTATCATACCAGCGTTTCATAGAATTCGGGTATTTTGTGGTCCATTTTTCAGTAACGCGATCCAGAGCCAGTCTAGCCTTTTCTTCATCGGAAGCATGGTAAATCGTTTTTAGGTCGGAAGCGAACGCTTTTCTGTCCTTATCTGGAACATATTTTAGAGTGTTTCTTACCTGATGTACAATACATCTCAGATACTCCGTTTTGGGGAATGCAGCGGCAATTGCCTCTTTAATACCACTAAGACCGTCAGCACAGATAATCAGGATATCTTTTACACCACGATTCTTCAGCTCATTCAGGACAGACAGCCAGTATTTTGAACTTTCATTATCACCGACAGTGCTTGAAAGAACCTCTTTTTTCCCTTCTGTATTGATGTCAAGAATGACGTAGGTAGCCAGCTTTCTGATCACTCCATTATCGCGTACGGAATAATGGATGGCATCTATATAGAGGATTGGATATACCTCATTCGGCGGTCGATTTTGCCAGTCTTCGATCTGAGGCAGAATTTTATCTGTAACGTCTGAAATAAAGCCTTCTGATGTTTCAAAACCGTAGATATCTTCGATGGTTTCGGATATTTGCCGGGTCGTCATCCCTTTCGCATACATGGAAATAATCTTCTGATCGATATCAGAAATATCCTTCTGACGTTTCTTTACAATCTGTGGCTCAAATGTCGATTTGCGGTCCTGTGGAACATCGATATACATGCTGCCATAGCTGCTGTTTACACGCTTTGATTTATATCCATTGTGGTAATCATCGCTATCAGATTGTTCAGATTTCTGGTAGCCAAGATGATCATCCATTTCTGCTTCCATCATCTCTTTGATGGTGCCGCCAAGCAGATCCTTAAGAGCATCCTGGATATCTTCAGCGGTTTCAATATCATACTCCTGAAGAAGTTGCTGAATGATGTTTCGCTTTCCTTCTGCCATTACTACTTTGTGTACAGGTTTCTTTTCTCTTCTTGCCATAATAAAAGGCCTCCTATGATTTATATTTTACCATAGAAGACCTTGCTGTTATTAGAGATGTCTTGGCTAAAATGTTATTGATAATTTTTATTTCGGTAAAAATTAGTCTCCAAACCTGAGAAACAATAAATGCACGGATAATCTGATTTTTCAGATTCAGCTAAGAAGGTGACAGTATTGTCCGCTATCTGGTGCGTGGTTGCTGCTATGGAATTCAGGTAGAAAGGAGATAATAGTCATGGCAAAAGGTGTATCATCTAAGACACACAGTCAAAAAGAATTGGATAATTACGCTAATCAGCATAATCCAAACAACAAGGCCTACAAGGCAAGAGTTGCTAATGATCAGGCGACTAAGAAACAGTCCAAGAAAGCATCGGCAAATCAAGCTAAGAAGCGTGCAAAACGCCAGGCTGAATTCGAGGCGGAATATGGTGTCATGTATCCGCTTGATTGGATGTGTTACAGCAATCCATATGATTTTGACTAATCATGAAAGTAAGAGAGCATCAATCGATTATAGTTGATGCTTTTTTGTTGTAGTTTTTAATTTTGAGAAAGAGCTTCTAGTGCAGTTGCATTAGGGGCTTTTTTTAATGCGCGCATTTTCAAAGTTCAGTCGACGGGGCTTTGAAAGGACAGCTAAATACAAAGAAACCAAAAACAAATTTTTAAGAAAACAGGAGGATTTTATTATGGCATTTTTCAACTCAGCAGTAGGCGTACTTCAGACACTCGTTATCGCACGGAAAGCACCACCAAAATGATAAAATGGGGGCAAAAAGCGCCACCACATATAATAAACAAAGGGTTCAAGGGAAAAATCCCTTGCTAGAACAGCATTTGGATGGAGACATCTCTAATGCGTATCTAGCCGTCAACCTAAGAAGTATCAAAGCCACCAAGCCAGCAGATAAATTATGTAACATTTCCTGCTGGTTAATTAATTTGAATAAAGATTAAACATTGCTCAATTGTGCAATCTATATGAATCTGATATGCTGAGTATACAAAAGCTTTTGAATTATTTAGGAGATGAAGCAAATGGATATAGGCGTTGTTATAAAAAAATATATAAAAGAAGCTGGTATGACGCAGGAGGAGATGGCAAACAGATTAGGCGTGACGACACCGGCTGTAAACAAATGGGAGAATAGTAATTCCAAGCAGGATATTGAACTGCTGGCACCAATTGCGAGACTGCTTGATATTTCACTTGATACATTACTTTCTTTTCATGAAAACACTATAATAATACGAATTAATAAGCTCTTTTCTAACGGAGCATCCTTCCGATTCTTTCTTGCATTCATAAATATATATCAGTTTTGAAATAAAGCTTTTATTATCTTTTGAATTATTTGCATTACCATGCTGTTCTGCTATATGATCTTCGTCAGCCTCAATAAATAAGTAATCCACTGTTTTAACTTCTTTTGGTGCTTCATATGGTACCTCATCTGCGAGACTATAAACCTTATTCATCACTGTAGTTTTAGTTATTCTTTGTTTTGATGACAACACTCTTGTTGCTTCGTTGTAGCTGGTTTTAAGAGCCTCTGTAAGCAACATAACTTCAGCCTTTTCTAAAGAATAGAAATCTTTAGGATTTTTAAAAAATTTACCTTCTGCTTCAAAAAGGGTATTAACTAATGTTTCTAATAATGATATAATGTTTATGAGAGTAGTATCCTTTGTTATTGTTTTTTTGGTTGAAACTATTATATCAAAGGTTTAACGATTACTCTCACTTTTTTATTTATTCAACTGACAAAAATTTTACTCTATTTGTATCAATGCAGTAAATTAAATATAAGTGAACATATAAAGCATACGATAGATGACGAGCGTTTGAAAGAAAATGGTGGAGGAAATTACTGAAAAGAGTTACTTAACTAGTTAACACGCAATTGGTAGAAGAAAAAATGAGAAGATTCCGGGGACAAGGAATGAATATCATATTGTAAAACAAAAGGAATACATGTTAAATGATGGAATCCATGAGGCAATCATATCAGAAAAAATGTGGAATCAGGCATACAGAAAGTGTCAGAAAACAGGTGTTTTACAGGTAAAAACGCATAGCACCCTACATGAGCATAATTTATCCGGAATTATTAAATGCCCTGTCTGTAGAAGGGGTATGCAGGGCAATTCGACGACTGTCGCGACAGACTTGGAACTTGTTCCAAGTCCTAATTTATCTAAAAATGAAGAAAGTAGGCAGCCGCAGTGTCTAGAAGATAAGAAGAGTGCAATTGTGGAGGCATTGAAGCATTTTAAGATGATTCAACAGAAATAAAATAAGTTTGATAAATCGGAAGTAGAAGGAGAGTTTTTTGCTATGATTAGAGAATTACGAAAAGCAGATATCAATATAGTTGCAGACATATGGTTGGATACCAATATAAAGGCCCATTATTTTATCCCGGCTCAATATTGGAAAAAAAATTTGGAACTTGTGAAAGAACTGTTGCTGCAGGCAACTGTCTATGTCTATGAAGATAATTATGAGATACAGGGCTTTATCGGAATGAATGGTGAATATATAGAAGGTATTTTTGTTTCTGAGGCAATGCAGTCGCAGGGCATTGGTAAAATTCTGCTGAATTATGTAAAGGATACAAGTAGCAAACTTCTTTTAAATGTATATCAAAAAAATATACCGGCCATATCTTTTTATCAGAGAGAAGGATTTGAGATTCAATATAGTGGACTGGATGAAACTACCGGGGAAAAAGATTATTTAATGGTATGGCAGCAGAAATAGAAATTCTAATTTGATAAAATTTATAAATTGGAGTTTTATATACGATTGAGATAATTCTAGCAAATACAGTACTCCACCAGATTATGATTGGACAATTAGGTGAGACTAACATATCGGCAGTTGGATTATGTGGTAATTTTTCTTTTATTTTTTCGGTGGTAATCGGTGCGGTAAGCACGGTTGCGGGGATATTAATCGCACAGTTTATTGGTGCTGAAGATACAGAAGAGGCATAGTGCGGCTTTGACGTAAGTCTTATTTGTGGGATATTAATATCGGGAATATTCATGCTGACTGCCGGATGCTTTTCAACTCAGATTCTCGGACTTTATACTACAGATGCAAGTATTATAAACACAGGTACAGTATATTTCAGAATTATAGCTTTTTCATATATACCAATGGCAATAAGCAATATTTTATCATCATGGCTGCGATGCAGAGAACACGCTGTTATACCATTTCTAGCAAGCTTTGGAGCGGTTGGTGTAAATACAGGACTTAATTATCTGCTGATATTTGGAACATTCGGATTTCCATGTATGGGAATAAAGGGCGCTGCGATTGCAACACTTATTTCACAGTTGTTTAATCTTGGAGTTATTGCTGCCGGATTTGCCATATGTATCAGGAAAGATGGAGATAAACCGGTATGGTCAGTGCATTTCAGTAAAATTACTATTAAGGACTATTTTATTATGATTATGCCGATTCTCATCAGTGAATTTTTATGGAGCCTTGGACAGAATGTTGAATCAGCAGTATATGGACATCTAGGAACTTCTAACCTGGCGGCTTATACACTTACCTGCCCTATACAGGAGCTTATCGTAGGAGCACTTAGCGGATTGTCAGCTGCTGCTGGGGTAATGGTTGGCAAGCGACTTGGCAGGAAAGAGTATGATGAGGCTTACACAGAGTCAAAAAAGATTATGTATGCAGGTCTGGCTGGTGCAGTTGTGGTGTCTACATTACTTATTACAATGGCAGGAGTCTATACTAAACTGTACCATGTGGATGATAACGTAAAAGCACTTGGAAAGATACTGCTTATTGTATTTGCACTATATGCACCGGTCAAGGTTGAAAATATGATTCTTGGCGGTGGGATTATCAGAAGCGGCGGCAATACCAAAATTATCATGGTGATTGATATTGTTGGCACATGGTGCATCGGAATTCCACTGTGTCTGCTTGCAGCACATGTATTTAAGTGGGGCATAGTTGGTGTGTATACACTGCTAACTACGGAAGAAATATTCAGGCTTGTTGTATCGCTGATTATTTTTAAGAAACGCAAGTGGATGATTAGTTTATCGTAGTAAACTCCTGATAGATATTAAATTATATTTAAATGTATCGTCTGATTTTATCCCCAATTTTCAAAATCCAATACAGTTATGGAGATGTTAAGATTGGGTGTTTTTGTTGTACAAGTTAATAAAGAAAGCATTGTAGTCAACATGAAATATTTCAGCAAGTGCAATAAGTTCTGAAACGCGAATGTTATATGATCCGCATTAGATTTGTGAATAGCTGCTTCTTGAAATATCAAGTCCTTTTAATTGCATACGTGCAACAGTTTGTTCCTGAGTAAGATGTGATTGTTTGCGTAATTTACGAATATTATTACCTAATGAGATATCGTGTTTGATTTTTTGGGTCATTAATGTAACTCCAATCATAAAATTTGCAATGAATAAATTGCATTTGCATTGATTTTAGTTTGAATTAAAGGCATAATTGCAACACATAGATTGCAAAATAAAATTTGTAAAAAGTTATTACGGAGGAAAAATGAATATTTATAAACTAACTACACAACAGAAAAATATTTTATAAGAGAATATGGTGGGGTGTAATTAATTTGAATAATTTGCTATATTTGTATATAATATAACCGGCAGCAGGCTGGAACACTATTGGGAATTTGAATCAAAATATATAAACCAGCCATTAGAATAACATTGGAATAAACCGGTCAGAAATGAGGATTAAAGTAGATGAAAAAGAAGATTGCAGTATTATTTCCGGGAATCGGATATCATACAGACAAGCCTTTGCTTTATTATAGTAGAAAATTGGCAATGGAGCGTGGATATGAAATTGCCGAGGTAAAATATGGAGAATTGCCAGTTAATGTGAAAGGAAATGCTAAGAAGATGTTAGAAGCATTTAATAAGGCATTGCAGTATTCAAAAGAGCAATTAGATAAGATTGATTTTAATGTATATGATGAAGTGCTGTTTATATCAAAGAGTGTGGGAACTGCTGTTGCAGCAGCCTATGCGAAAAATAATAAGATAAATGCACGTCAGATATATTACACACCGGTTGCAGAATCATTTGAGGTAATCGGTGAAAATGGAATTGTATTTCATGGGACATCCGACCCATGGGTAGATACAGAGATAGTCAGAAATGAATGTGAAAAAAGAAATCTTCCATTATATATTACAGAGAATGCTAATCATTCAATGGAGACAGGAAATGTTGAAAAGGATATTGTAATTATGGAAGAAATAATGAAAAAGACTGCAGAATATATGGATGCAAAATAAAATTGTTTTGAAGAAATGAGGTATAATATGAGCTTTAAATCAGTAAATGAAGTTGAAAAATTTAGATATGATGATTGTTGTATAGTTAAAAGAAAAGATACTGAAGCGGATTTGGTATTAGAGGTCGAAGCCCTTATTGTTAAAGGGAATAACTCACAGAATACTAATTATACTGAAAGTTATGCAGATGTGACACAAATTATTTTCAAAGATGCAACGATTGTTAAAGGTATTAAAGATGGAATGAGAAGATATGATGCAGATGATAATCTTATTGAAGAAATTAAGGATATTGACTTAGATGATACAACTCTTAATCAATTGTGTAATAATCTTTCGGGAATGTATCTTCAGGGAATTGAGCGCATAAAAGATGCGGATGACTATGTGCTTCTTGTTGAAAAGGCAAATGAAGATCCATATGATACTTTGCCATCTGACACTTATCAGATTAATGTGCATTGTGGAGATGTAATAGTTAAATGGGACAGATATCTTAATAAGGTACAGCAGATGTAATTAAAAAATACAGAAAAGGACTTAAATATGATTAAAGACACAACACAACCATCTAATTACACTGCCATAGTATTCGATATGGACGGAGTAATCTTCGATTCAGAAGTAGCGGTAATGAATTGCTGGCTTGAACTTGCTGTCCAATACGGAATTAAAGATATTATTAAACCATATATGGCATCCATCGGAACCACAGTTGCAGGAACCAAAGAGATAATGTTAGCCGAATATGGAAGTTCATTTCCATATGATGAGTATGCGAAAGAGGCATCAATAATGTATCATAAGAAATATGATGGTGGAAAACTTCCGATGAAAAAGGGAGTAGTTGAATTACTTGAGTATTTGAAAAATGATGGAAAGAAAATTGCCCTCGCATCATCAACACGCAGACAGACTGTTATGAATCAGTTGAGAGATGCTGATATATTGAAATATTTTGATGCTGTAATTTGCGGAGATATGGTTGGAAAGAGCAAACCAGCACCTGATATATTTCTAAAAGCCTGTGAAGAAATCAATGAATTACCGGAGAATACTTATGCTATTGAAGATTCTTATAACGGAATAAGGGCAGCACATACAGGTGGGCTACGTCCGATTATGATACCTGATTTGTTACCGGCAGATGAAGAAATGGAGAAATTAGCAGAAGTAATTCTTACAGATCTTTTAGAGGTTAAAGAATATTTAGATAAATAATAGATATAAAATATGTCTAAGAAATGGAGAGAAGAATGTTAAATTGTATTACAATCCCTATAATGCTTTTTCTATTATGTATTTTATTAGGTATATCAACAAAACGTATATTTCACTTTAGAAAAGAAAAAAATGTCCTGATAGTTGGATTTGTTGCATTTTTTGCATCATTTTTCCTAATATCAACGCCTTTTATGTTATTTGAAATAAAATTGTCATATATGATTTATATTTTGGAAATTTTTTATGGAATTATTATAGGTGTAGGATTGGTATTAGCTTGTAAATATTTGAAAAAGAACAAGGTAAACATAAAAGAAAAATGTAAAGTATTTTATATGAATAAATATCAATTTATACTTTTTATAGCCTTTATAACTATGGTAGCCTATCAAATAGGTTATGTTGTTTTTTTTCAGCATGCAGATATTGATGATAGTTATTATTTGGCACAGACAAATACATATTCATTTACGGATTATATTGGAAAGGTGGAGCCTTCATCAGGATTAACATTTTTAACAGCATCAAAACAATATGCACTTGTGAGTTTTGAAATTATATATGCTGTTATAAATAGAATATTCGGTGTCAATACAGCATATTTAGCCCATACTATATGGCCTGTATTTGCTATTATATGTCATTATGTTGTGGTATATGCTCTGGCAAAAAGAATTAAAGAAGCAATGAAATGGGAATTTTGCATACTTTATAGCGTTATTAATTTATTTAGTGGATTTACCGCATATACAGATGGTGCATTTTTATTGAACAGGATATGGCAAGGTAAAACAGTATTTGTAGCAATATTTATACCAATTATGATTTTGGAATTTATTGATATATATGAGAAAATCAATTTTCGTGAAATTATATATTTATGGATGATATTATTAGCAGGAATAAGTACTACAACTGTTGCTATATATTTATTTCCTATTTTATATTTCTGCTTGTGGCTTGGAGAGGGCATTGCAAAGAAAAATATAAAATCATTAATTGGACTTTGTATACCGATAGTCGGTATTATACCATGGGTAATAATTAAATTGAAAATTATGTATACAGCTGGAAATAGTGGTGCTTCAGTACAACAGTCTGTAACTGGTGGAGTGGATAATCTATCATACTCACAACAATTATTTTCCAGATTTTTAAATGGGCATAGTATAATTATTGTAGGATATATAATTGCGTTGGTTATAATAGGGATTATTGCTGATAAAAAGATACGAAGTGTGATTGTTTATCCTGCTATAGTACTTTTTATTACATTTGCAAACCCTGTATTTATTAAATATGTAGCACAATGGGTTACAGGTGTTGATGTATATTGGAGAATTTTCTGGTTATTTAATATATCTATGACATTTATTATAGGGACAATATTAATAATGGAAAAATGTAAAAATGAAAGAGAAGCGGTTATAGGTTTATTAGTGTCATTAGCAATTATATTAGCATGCGGAACCTCTGTTTTTGAAAATGGCGGTTGGAATGTACGGTCTAATATATATAAGTTAGATTCAAGTGTTATACAGATTGCAGATGCTATTCATAAGGATTCAAAAGAACATACTAAAATTTTATTAATGCCTAAGGATATGGCATATGGTATACGCGAATATTGTGGAGATATATGTACTATTGTTAATCGATATTCATATGAGTCATTTAGAGATAGTGGCTTAAAAGAAGAATATGATGTGTTGCAGAAAGAAATATACAATGCACTATATAAAGATCAGATATGGGATTCGGATAAGTTGAAAAATCAGATAAATGAGTTTGATATTGATTATGTTGTTATATATACAGGTTCTATACAGAATAATCAGATACCAGATGAATTTACTGCAATTTACAAAAATGATCAGTATATATTATATAGATGCTATTAAATAAATTTAAAGCTAAACAATTGTTTATAAAACGTTTATAAAACTTTAAGCTGTGGATATTTAAAGCCTATAATATAATCTAAATCGGAATAAATAATACTTTAGGATAAAAAGGATTTAACGTATGATAGGCTTTTTATAATATTTATGATTGGAAATATACTGGGTGTTCTTTTAGAGGGAACATTTTGTTTTATTGCTAAATGACACTGGGAGAGCCACGTTGTAACGATTTACGGTGCATTCAATCTGCTATAAGGCTGCGGAGTGCTTTTATTCTACGTGGGTGTGAAGCTGTTAAGCGATAAATCAACAATTTATAAAGTTATTGCATTGATGCTGAGTGCAACTGTATTGAAATTGATTTGCGGATTGTTGCTTAGATATGTGCTTGGAATGAAAGCGTGGGATTATAGCCATAAATTTTTGAATTATAAAGGCATCATATGACCGAAGTTTTCGATGATGTGGGGTGCCATTGCATATTTATTCTGTAAAATAAGTGTACATATTGATGAGGCTTTAAGAATATGCCATGGAAGATTATGTCACATAGTATGTGTGGCAATGGGAATTCTTAGATGACAAATTCGGTAATTAACTATAGTAATAAATTTGACAATCAATATCTGCAATTAACAATACCTCTCTATGATTATAGTAATTTAAAATAACTTCTATTCGTTTCAATATAACCCTGTTTCTGAAGTTTGCTGATTTCATAAGACATAGCACTTCGTTCAACACCCAGATAATCGGCAAGCTGTTGGCGGTTAAAGGGTATCGTGAATTCTGATGAGTGGCGGGCTTTGGCTTGGTCCGTCAGATAAGCCATTATTTTTTCAGAAGTCGTTTTGTGGGAATGATAGCTGAGTTTCTGAGTTAAAAGAATATTTTTGTTAGAAACAATGTAAAGCAGATTTCTTACAAGTGTATTGTGAAATTTATACTCGCTTGTATAAGAATTCAAAAGGATATTGCTATCAAGAAACATAATCGTGCTGTCCGTAGATGACATAATATCGATAGGAAGAGTCTTGATTTTACTGCATACAAATGCTTCAGCGAACATTGAACCCATAGAAAATGAAGCCGTAATGCTGCGGTTTCCGTAATAATCATCTTTAAGAATTTGTATTTCACCAGATAAAACAATTCCGATAAAATCTACCGGGTCCCCGGAGACTCGAACATATTCATTTTTAGAAAAATTCTTTGTATAGGCATTTAATTGCTTAAGTACATCTTGTATATCAGCTTTATTTATATTTGAAAATAATGGTAATTCAGCAAGCAAATCGATATAATTGTCCATACTAATCCTCGTTTCTGAGCGACTTGTTGCGAAGAGGCGATGAGAAATTCGCATAGGCGATTTCTCATCTGCCATAAAAGCTATTTGCTTTCGCTCCGAAACAAATAGCGATGTGAAAAATAAGTGTATCAACATTATTTTTCACATTAATCCTCGTTTCTGTATGTTGGAAATCCAACATATTTATTTTTTATATTCTAGTATTATTAGTTTGGATTGTAAAGGAGGATTTTAAACCATGAAGTGCATATGCAAATCTGATTAATAAGATAAATGAAAGTAAGAAATGATTGCTGTGAAGTCAGGTTCAGCAAACAGTCCTATCTTAGGAGGATAAAAAGTAAATATGAAAAATGCAATTGTTAATATAAGCAATATGATAAACGAGGTACATTCAGATGGAATGGCAGGTTTGTTATATTGCTTATTTTCTATGACGAGCGCAAGGATTACTCCGACAAAATAAATGGCTATATTTATAAAATCATAGTTTGTGCCAATTACACCGAGAATAGTATAAAATGCGGCTACAATGAAAATCATACCTGAAATTATCCCGATAACCCTTGCAGACAGAAAGTTAGAGGGAAGCTTAGAAGAATTAAAGAATATTTCTAACATAGTAAGAATAAGCATAGGGAAGAATAATAATTTTAAATGCTCCCAGGTGGACTCATTTGTTGCGGAGAAAAGTCCGACAATTGGATTATTGCCCGACCATTCATAGGTGAAATGAAGCAGAACACCAAGGATAGAGATAAAGATAAAACGGAGAAAATTAGTTTTAAAAGACATAAGAACCTCGTAAATATTTAGAATAAAGAATGTCGCTTGCGACATTCTCCGCCTGCGGCGGGTTGCTATAGCAACATTTTCTGCTACGCCGCAGTGTGATCCTCGCGGAGCTTTTTTTACTTACCAGGACAATTTCAACGAAATTTCCAGGTAAGTAAAAAATTATCACATAAAATATCATATATATAATTATATTCAAAAGTGTAGAAAATATAAATTCTATATAAAAAAACATATGAAGAAAAATTTCGCAAGAAAAGCAACGTGTTTAGCGATGCTTGCAACAATGACATTAAGTTACACACAGATTAATGCATTTGCATATGGCGAATATCAGTCAGCAAGTACAGCAGCACAGACAGATGGCAGTTCAGAATTTCAGAGTTGGAGAGACAATATCTGGCATACAGAAGGTAATTATGATAATTCAGCAAAAATTGCTTTGACACCTGGAAAGACAGAGAAGGATTTGAATTTCTCGTGGTATTCTAAGGATAAAGGAACACCTGCAGTAAGAGTATGGAAAGACGGTAACAAATCAAATGCAGTAATTGTTACAGGCGAAGCTAAAGATATAACAGCCGAAAACTGGCAGGGAAATATTTATACAGCTAAGAATCAGATATCAGTAAATGATTATTTATGCGTATGCTTATCAGATGCACCAGGTTCTTAATATGTATTCGGTTGGTATTGATATAATGAAAGGTATTGCGGGAACGATGGGAATAATACTTACAGTTCCGTTTATTTCGTTAATTGCGACTGCAATGTTATGTAGGAAGAAAAAACAACAAAACATACAATTCCTATTGACATAGTATGAATAAGGTGATATGATGTCATCATCTTATTTACACTATGTCATTTTTTTACTTACCAGAAAATTTTGTTGAAATTGTCCTGGTAAGTAAAAAAAGCTCCGCGAGAATCGCACTGCGGCGGAGCAGAAAATGTTGCTATAGATTATTATTTTACGATTAGCAATGTTTGACAGTATAGTGGCTGAATACATAATGATTAGAAGAATGACGATTCAGGAAAGGAGACGTGCAAATGAAGAGAATTTTATGTTTTGGTGATTCAAATACCTGGGGTCTGATAGCCGGTACTAATAGACGATATGAATATAGTGAACGCTGGACAGGACGTTTACAGAAAGCATTTAACAGGGAAGAAGTGCAGATAATAGAAGAGGGCTTGTGTGGAAGAACAACTGTTACGGAAGATACATATCGCATAGGAAGAGCAGGTTTAAAGCTGCTTCCGGTGCTTCTAGAGTCACATTCTCCACTTGATTTAGTAGTGCTTATGTTAGGAACAAATGATTGCAAATATGCTTATAATCCAACAGCAGAATCAATAGGTGATGGAATAGAAGTCTTGCTCAAACAGATTAGAAATTACTCAAAGGATTGTAAAATTCTGCTCATATCTCCAATTGAATTAGGCGATAATATAGGACGTTTTGATAAAGAATTTAATGACTATTCAATAGAGGTGTCAAAAGGACTTCCGGGAGTGTATCAAAATATTGCTGATAAATACGAAATAGATTATCTGAAAGCTTCCGCTTATGCTAATCCAAGTGATGTTGACAGAGAACATTTAGACGAAGAGGGACATAAGAAGTTAGCTAAGGCCATAACTGATAAGATCAGAGAAATCATATTGCCGCAAAAAACTTTATTAGATAATTACTCATCTGCCTCATACTTTCAGAGAAATAGTGCTTAATCAGAATTTATGTATAAAATATTTTCGTTGAAATATTCTGAATGGAGTATATTTTCTTTGACATTGGTATATATTATGGTATATACTAACCTAAAAGGAGGTGTTATATTATGATGACTGCAAAAATATTTAAAAATGGTAGAAGTCAGGCAGTCAGATTGCCGAAAGAATGCCGTTTTAATACAGAGGAAGTAGCTGTAAACAGGGTAGGAGATATTGTAATGCTTATACCGATGGATAATAAATGGGATAATTTTATTCAGGCAATAGATATGTTTACGGAAGATTTTATGGAGAATGGGAGAGAAAATCAATTAATACAGGAGAGAGAAGAAATATGAGATATATGTTAGATACAAATATTTGTATTTATTTAATTAAGCATAAACCACCTCAGGTTTTTGAAAAATTACAGGAACACAATCCGGACGAGATATGTATATCGGCGGTTACATACGCGGAATTAGTTCATGGTGTTGAAAAAAGTAAGGCAGTTGAGAGAAACAGACTGGCACTTACCATTCTTCTGTCTAATATAGAAATACTTGATTTCGATATGAAAGTGGCAGAAGAATACGGAAGAATCAGAGCGGATTTAGAGAAAAAGGGTACGCCAATAGGTCCATTAGATATGATGATTGCAGGACATGCAAAGTCACTTGGTTATACCATTGTAACTAATAATGTAGGAGAATTTAAACGGGTAGAGGGTTTGCAATATGAAAATTGGGTATAGCATTTAATTAGATTTTCATAGATTTTTAAAGAAATTTATTAGATAATTACTCATCTGCCTCATACTTTCAGAGAAATAGTGCTTAGAATTTGCCTGAAGAATTATGTATCGTTCGCACGAAACAGAAAGAGGCTTGAGACATATATTTTCATCATTAATATATGGAGCCCAGGTTTTAGATGGAATCAGTGCGACACCCATACCCGTCGAAATCAGTGCAAATATAGTTTCCCTGTTATCAAACTGCAAATGTGAGATAGGTGTAAAGCCGGCATTTTCACATAATTCGTAGGTTAATTTATATAATGGCAGATGATTCTGCATAGTAAGGAAATGCTCATCTTTAAGCATTGAAGGGGATATTACATCATAAGAAGTAAGGGGATTATTAACAGACATACCTATATAACACTCTTCCACAAGGAGGGGTGTTATATTTTCGCCCTCAACAGGCATATTAGACGAGTATAGATACAGGTCACTTTTCGGTTCTTTCGTATTAGGTTTGTCCTGATTAATATACATTTCCGTATCTGGGTAGGCACTCTGAAAGCCAAGAATAATTTCAGGCAGAAATTGTGTGGCGGCAGTAACAGAAAGCGACACTTCACGATATTGGTGGTTCTTATCCTTGATTTCTGCAAGCCCATAGTCTATCTCGTCAAGTGCTTTAGTTATATGTTCTAATAGAATTTTTCCATTCTGGTTTAATCTGATTCCTTTGCCTTCCCTATCGAATAAAGGTACTCCGACTTCCTCTTCGAATTGATGAAGAGATTTAGAAAGAGATGGCTGTGATATAAAAAGCTTATCTGCCGCTTTAGTTATATGTTCTAATTCTGCTGCCGTTTTAAAATATTTAAGATGAAGTAGATTCATAAGTTCCTCCTGATAAATGCTTAAAGTGTCTATAGTTTAAAAACTATATTATATATTTTGCTATGTAATAAGTTCACCGTTCGTTAAGAGTATACAAGTTCTTAGTGTCTATCTTTCATTCATTATATCACAATATTTTAATTATTCATAGCTAAATGGTTATGAATATATGCATATAAATATATTTGAAAATGCATATATAATGAATTATTATATGTGCCATAAGGAAGTAATAAATTACATCAGGATAAGGCACTTTATGATATGTATGAAATGAAGGTGATAAGATTATGGAAGAGAAAGTAAATATCAACAGAGAATGTAATGAAATATTATTACAAAATGCAGAAGAATCAAAACAGCAATTAGGTAGTACGTCAGAGTTTAAAGAGCATTATGAAGAACTTAAAGATGATATCGTCAAAGCATTTATCAGGGACTACGACCTGATGGATAATCCAGAGATTTCATTACTTAAGTTCTCCGAAAATATTATCTGCCAGGTAACTGAAAATGAACTGAAGCTGGTGCTTAGAATTAACAGGTCAGGCTACCACACAATGGAAGAGTTAGAAAATGAACTCATATGGATTACAGAGATTAAGAAACAGACAGATATTAATACTGCCACAATTTACAAAGGTATAAACGATAAAGTAATACAGCAGTTTAAGTCAAAGGCAGGAATTACTTATACATATAGTGTTCAGTCATTTGTAAAAGGCATTTCCATTAAAGAATTAAAAAACGAAAATCTTTACAGCCAGTTAGAAAACGTCGGTAAAATCGCAGCGAAACTTCATAAGATGGAAGAAAATAATCCTCATAATAAAGAGACATTTAAGAGATTTGCGTGGGATATTGAAGATACTCTTAGTGAAAATGCAAGATGGGGCTGTTATCTTAAATTTCCTGATATGACATCCGATGACAGGATAATATTTAAAAAGGCAGCGGATAAGATAGAAGCAAGGCTTAAGAAATATGGAAGAGGCATCGACAGATATGGACTTATCCATGCTGACTTACATTCGGAAAATCTGTTAGCAGATGATGATAAAATCAGCCTGATAGATTTTGATGATTGTGGCTTTAGCTGGTATCTGTATGATTTAGCAGGCGCGATAAGCCAGCAGTCAAAGAATCTCAAAGAAATGACAGCAGCATATTTAAAAGGTTATGAAACAATTCGTAGTCTCAGCCCTGAAGATAAAGCAGAAATAGAAACATTTATTCTATTAAGAAGATTAGTAAGACTTGGATGGCTGACTTCTCATAGTGATAATGGAATCATTGAAAGAGAGGGCAGAGAATACTACGAGGTAACTAAAGAAATGGTTATTATGTATTTAGAGAATAATTAACAAATCACAGTAAAGTTAAGGAGGATACGCTATGTTAGAGACATTACAGGATATTACAAAAGAGGAAATAATTGATTACAGTATGAAATATGTTAATCCCGGCAAGACACAGGAATGGATTGACAGAGGAATAAACATAGTTATCGGCAAAAGAGAGGGTTATACTTTCTGGGATATGGATGGAAAAAAATATTTAGACATTCATCTGAATGGCGGTACATATAACCTAGGACACAGAAACCCTGAAATCATCGAAGCTATGGTAAATGCGTGCAAATATTTTGACATAGGTAATCATCATTTTGCAGCAATTGGCAGGGCATTACTTGGCAAGAAAATGAACGAAGTCACACCAGAGGGCTTGCAGTATTGCGTATTCTCATCAGGTGGCGGCGAGGCAGTTGATGTAGCTATTAAGAGCGCCAGATTTGCTACAAAGAGAAAGAAAATAGTATCTATTAAAGGTTGTTATCATGGACATACAGGTTTCGCAGTATCTACAGGCGATCCTATTTTCAAAGATCCGTTTTTGGCACAGGGTGAACCGGGTTGTTTCGTACAGGTTCCATTAGATGACTTAGAAGCTATGGAAAATGAATTAAAGAAAGGCGATGTGGCAGCAGTAATAATTGAATCAATTCTTGCAACATATGGTTTCAAGATTCCGGCACCAGGCTATCTTAAAGCGGTTAAGGAATTATGTGAGAAGTACGGAACATTGTATATTGCTGATGAGGTTCAGACAGGACTTATGCGTACTGGTAAGATGTGGAGTATCGACTATGAGGGCTTCATACCTGATATGCTTGTAACAGCCAAAGGCTTCTCAGGAGGAATGTATCCGATTGCTTGTACCGTACTTAACCGTAAGGCAGCAGCCTGGTTATTCGAAGCAGGAAGAATGCATGGCTCGACAACAGGTGGTTCAGAAGTCGGCTGTATGGTTGCACTTAAAATGCTTGAGATAATTACAAGACAGTCAACAATCGATTTGGTACATAAGAATACAGGATTAATGACAGAATTTGCAAATGATATGATTAAAAAGACTGATGGTTTCCTTAAAGGCTACAGCCAGAGAGGCGTAATTATGGGAATGGAATTCGATGTGGAGGATGCAAGTAAGACAGTAACCAAAGCATTATTTGATTGTGGTGTATGGGCGCATAATTCAAGACTCCGTCCATATGTATTACAGTTTAAGTTAGGTTTATTAGCAGATGATTCATACATTGATGAATTATTTACCAAGATGGAAAAAGGTATTATGTTAGCTGCCGAAAGAGCAAAAGCCTGAGCAGAGGCAGAAGTAATCTAAAGGATGAAAACGTTGGTTTATGGAGTGAAAAATAGTATAAAAACGTTGGTTTATGGAGTGAAAAACAGTATAAAAACGTTGGTTTTCGTTAATTTTCGTTAGATTATAGCTTTGGATTCTAAAAATAGTTAAACAGATAGATATATGAGGTGAAATGCTTATGTTTAGTTTTGAAAATCAGGTGTGCCTGATTACAGGTGCGGGAAGTCCTACAGGAATCGGTTTTGCAACAGCCAAAGATTTGGGACTTCTTGGCGGAAAAATATATATGATTGCAACAAGCGACAGAATATTTGAACGTGCAAATGAATTAAAAGAACTTGGAATTGATGCGAAAGGTGTGATATGTGATTTACGCGATGCAAGTCAGGTCACTAAGACGATTGCAGAAATTGAAAAAGAAAGTGGAAAAATCGATGTATTAGTAAATAATGCAGGAATTAATTCGACCTCTAACCACACCGTATATGATAAGAAGAGCCAGCCTAACTTTGCAGAACTTGAAGATGATGAATGGTACAGAGTCCTAGACATTAATATGAAAACTAACTATAACGTGAGTAAAAATGTTCTAAAGATTATGAAGAAGAATAAATATGGAAGAATAGTCCACATTTCCTCGGTTATAGGTCCTATCGTTACACAGCGCGGACTGGCTGCTTATGCAACCGCGAAGTCAGCAATACTTGGAATGAGCAAGACGATAGCCCTAGAAGAGGGCATAAATAATATTACAAGTAATGCAGTTTTGCCAGGCTGGATTAACACAGGAATTCTAGATGAAGCATCACTTAAATATGGAGAACATACACCGATAGGCAGACCTGCGAGAGCCGAAGAAGTGGCAAGTGCAGTAGTGTTCTTTGCATCAAAAGAAGCTTCATATGTTACAGGACAGGAATTGATTGTAGATGGTGGAAATGTAATTCAGGAGTGTAAGTAAATGGTTATAATTATTTTTAAATTCATTGTAATATATATTTGTCTATGTTAATATCAGATATATAAATAGAGGTCCTTTTAGCTTATGGTTGAAGAACCTCTTAGCTTATGAAGTTTGAGTGCGTGATATTAAATGCAAATGTAGGATATTAACATTGACGAAAGGTAATTATATAAAATATGGATGAAGATTCAGAAGTTATAAAAAAGAAAAATAGTGGCTGCCTGATACAATTATTAATTATTTTATTATTAATCATTGTTTTATTTATTGGTGGAAAAATTCTATATAAGAGATTAAATGAAAAGGTTGTAGATAAGCAAAGTAATGATGGATATACAATTGAATTAGTTGCAATTGATAATATTAAATGGCCGTTTGGAAGTTGTAAAGGCCGTCTGGTATTGAAAAATAAAGATAATAAAGTAATATGCAGACAAAAAATAGAAGTTAATAATGATGGAACAACAATTGATAAGTCGAATTGGAAAGTTGAATGGAAGGCAGATAGAGTGGTTGTAACGATAAAGGGATATGATGATTCAGAAGAAAAAATATATACATTATTTTTAGTGAATAATTAAGATTTTGAGCATAGATATGTATTTATATGCATACGTTAAAGCAAATTTGATATGATACCTTTAGGCAGAAAGATTAAATATAAAATCTGTTACTTTAGAGGTATCATATATTTGGTTTAGGGTGCTTTTTAATTAGAATTGTGGTAGAATATATTAATAATTTAGTAGGTTTATATTTAAAAATGTATTGGGAAAGGAACGTATATAATATGAGAAAAATTATGGCAGCAATTATTATAGTATTCGCACTCATAGTAGTTGGAGTTACTGGCTTAGTAATTAAGAATAATAAATCTGAATCAGATATCACAGTTCTGAAAGATATTAAAGAAATTAAGTCTTTTGAGGTACAGTATAAAAATGACAATGTGAAAATAACGGATAGTGATACAGTCAAAGAAATGACAGAATTATTAGATGGTAAGGCAAGAAGAGATAAGAAATCAGATGACAGAAAAGGTTGGATATATAGAATAGATGCATTTGATAATAATGGTAAGGCAATTACATCTGTTACAGTTATTAGTGATACAATGATAAGAATAGGCGAAAGAGTCTATACCTGTGATAAGATAGATATTTCAAAACTTGATGAATTAACGGAAATAGATAGAGAAAAATAATATATATAAATACAGAAAGGACAGGTAATAGAGTTGGATACAAATAAATCAGATAAAGAAAGACTAGACAAGCAGTTTGCATTTGCAAGGGAATTAGATAAAGAAAAATTAATAGGCAGGCAGACATATTTAGCTAATGGTGAGAGAAAAGAAAATGATGCTGAGCATGCATGGCATATGGCTATAATGGCGTTAATCTTAAGCGAGTATGCCAATGAAGAGATTGATGTGTTAAGGACTATTTCGATGATATTAATTCATGATGTTGTAGAGATAGATGCAGGTGATACATATGCATATGATGAAAATGGTAAAAAGAGCCAGAGAGAGCGTGAAGTAAAGGCGGCAGAGAGATTATTCGGAATGCTTCCAAAAGACCAGGCAGTGAAATTTAGAAATCTCTGGGAAGAATTTGAGGCACAGGAGACGAAAGAGGCTAAATTTGCAAGGACTATGGATAACATTCAGCCAGTCGTACTCAATGATGCCAGCGATGGTAAATCGTGGGTTGAGCATGGAGTTCATTTGAGCCAGATACTTAATAGAAATAAGAATACGGCTAAGGGTTCAGAGGTTATCTGGAATTATGCAAAAGAGAACTTTATTGATGAGAATGTCAGAAAGGGAAATATTATAAATGACTGATTTGATAATGTATAAAATAAATGAGACGTCAAAAGAAAAACAGGTAGTTAATCTGTGTAGAAAATTAGGTCTTAAGACAAGAAAATTAAAAGATTCTGATGCAAAGATTACAGTTGGTACACTTACAGGAAATAGTAAAATAAATGCATCACCAGACAACCAGATGTTGAATACTGCAAATCAGAATGTTCCGATGGGTTACTCACTTCCTGAATTAATTGTATTTTCAGGACTAAAAGATAATAAATTAGATGAATTTCTTGCAGAATATAAGAAAATAGGAATTTCACCGATTGGCTTAAAGGCTGTAGTTACCATTCATAATGTCAACTGGACAATGTATGAATTGGCAGAGGAATTGGTAAGAGAAAGAATTTCAATTATGTGCGGAAAAAATTAATTCGATTATGTGCAGAAAAATTAATTCGATTATATTTGGAAAAGATTAATTGACTTTACAGAGTAATTACAGAATGGTATAACAGAATACAGAAAAATTTAAATATAGAAGATAGTGTGCAGCAGACATCACAGTTAGTTCCTTCATGGGAAATATTTCTTACGGCGTTTTCTTGTTATCGTAGGATAAATCTTAAACCTTAGGAATTTTATCAGCATTTTCAGAGATGTGATACGCCTGCGGAATGGAGATTATTATGATATCAGAAAGAATGAAAGAATATGTGCAGGGTAGTTCGGTAATCAGAGCAATGTTTGAAGAGGGAAAGAAGTTAGCAGATAAATATGGTGCTGAAAATGTATATGATTTCAGCCTTGGTAATCCAAATGTTCCTGCACCTTCAGAAGTAAATCAGGCGATAAAGGATATACTTGACGAAGAAGAATCGACAATGGTGCATGGATATATGAGCAATTCAGGTTACGAAGATGTAAGAGAAGCAATTGCAGGAAGCATTAATAAGAGATTTGGAACAAAATTCAATGAGACCAATATATTAATGACAGTTGGTGCAGCAGGCGGATTAAATGTAATCTGTAAAACACTTTTGAATAAAGATGATGAAGTAATAGTATTTGCTCCATTTTTCGGCGAATACAAATCTTATGTAACTAATTATGATGGTAAACTTGTTGTGGTTTCACCGGATACAGAACATTTCCAGTTAAATCTTACAGAATTCGAAAGTCTTATTAACGAAAAGACAAAGGCAGTAATCGTAAATAATCCTAATAATCCAACAGGTGTTGTTTATTCAGAAGAGACAATTATTAAACTTACAGATATTTTAAAGAGAAAACAGAAAGAATTAGGTACAGATATCTATCTTATTTCGGATGAGCCATATCGTGAACTTGTATATGATGATGCAGAAGTTGTATATCTTACTAAATATTATGATAATACGATAGTTGGATATTCATATAGTAAATCTTTATCATTACCAGGAGAGAGAATCGGATATCTTGTATTGCCTGATGAATTATCAGACAGTGAAAATATCAAGGCAGCAGCAAGTGTAGCTACAAGAATTCTTGGCTTTGTCAATGCACCATCACTTATGCAGAGAGCAGTTGCAAGATGTGTGGATACAGAAGTAAATATTGCACCATATAATAAAAATCGTGAATTATTATATGGAAGTCTTAAAGAATATGGCTTTGAGTGTATAAAGCCACAGGGAGCATTTTATTTATTCGTTAAGACACCCGGAGATGAAAAGACATTTGTTGACGCAGCTAAGAAATATAATATTTTATTAGTTCCCGGTAGTGCATTTGCGTGTCCAGGGTATGTAAGAATTGCTTATTGTGTATCATATGAGACAATTGTAAATTCGCTAGATGGTTTCAAGAAACTTGCAAAAGAGTTTGGCTTGTTATAAAATAGTTAGCGTTATGAAAATATAAATGGCAGATTTATTTGCAGAAACGAGGAAGAAATGCAGGCTTGGAAGAACAATATTAGAAAAGTTGTGCCATATGTTCCGGGTGAACAGCCACAACGAAAAGTAATAAAATTAAATACAAATGAGAATCCATATCCACCGGCAGAAGGTGTTAAGGAAGCATCAGAGAAGTTAGACACAGATTGTCTTAGATTATATCCTGATCCTGAATGTATGTCACTTCGTACGGAATTAGCATCATATTACGGAGTAAATACAGATAATATCTTTGTAGGTGTCGGTTCAGATGATGTATTATCAGTTGCATTTATGACATTTTTCAATTCCGATAAGAAGATACTTTTTCCGGATATTACATATTCATTTTATAGTGTGTGGGCAGATGTATACAATATTCCATATGAGAAAGTTCCTGTTGATGATACATTCCACATTATTAAAGAGGATTATTATAAGGAAAATGGTGGTGTTATATTTGCTAATCCGAATGCACCAACTGCAATATGTGAGTCAGTAGATTTTATAGAAGATATTGTAAAGCATAATCAGGACGTAATAGTCATTGTTGATGAGGCTTATATTGATTTCGGTGGAGAATCAGCACTTAGTCTGCTTGATAAATATGAGAATCTTTTAGTAGTCCAGACATTTTCAAAGTCACGCTCAATGGCAGGTATGAGAATAGGTTTTGCAATAGGTAATCCTGAATTAATTAAGGCAATGAATGATGTCAAATTCTCAATCAATTCATATACAATGAATCAGAATTCATTAAAGGTCGGAATAGAAGCTGTAAAAGATAAGAAATATTTCGAAGAAACAATTGAAAAGATTATAAGAACAAGAGAAAATACTAAGAAGAGATTAGCAGAATTGGGCTTTGAATTCACAGATTCAAAAGCTAACTACATTTTTGCAACACATAAGAAATACAATGCTAAAGATATATTTGAATACTTAAAGAGTAAAGACATATTCGTAAGATATTTCAATTCACCAAGAATAGATAACTATTTACGAATCACAATCGGTACTGATGAGGAAATGGATAAGCTTATCGAAACATTAACAGAATTCGTGAAATAGGTATAATTTATTAAAATCAAAATATAATTTGAGAAATGTGCAAATTACATTCTTATATCATATGTATCATAAATCGTAAAGAAACAATAGAAAGACGTTATCACTAAAGTGGTTTCGTCTTTTTTACTTACCAGGAAATTTCGTTGAAATTGTCCTGGTAAGCAAAAACGCTCCGTGAGGATCGCACTGCGTCGGAGCAGAAAATGTTGCTATAGCAGCCCGCCACAGACGGAGAATGTAGCAAGCGACATTCTTTATTCTTTTGTGTATAGTAAATATAGAATAGTAAATTAATTCACATTTTATTTGAAATAGTTTTATTTGAAATGATTTTATTTAAAATTTTATTTAAAAATATAAAATAGTGTTGACAAATTCAAAGATTAGTAATAACATAACATATGAACAGATATTCATATGTAAATATGATAAATATAACAATAGATTTAATTTAACTTTTTCAAAATGAATTGTCAGGTGTGAAAGGAGGGTTTGAATGTCAGAAAGAGAAGAGATTGATAATATCGAAGAAAGCTGTGAAGTTGAACATCATCATGACAATGTTGTAAAACGTGTATCAAGCATTATGCCGGACGAAGAAATGTTGTATGATTTAGCAGATTTCTATAAGGTATTTGCAGATTCGACAAGAATTAAAATACTATACGCATTGCTTCAATCGGAATTATGTGTATGTGATTTGGCAGAAGTGCTTGGAGCGAGTCAGTCAGCAGTTTCTCATCAGCTTAGAATGTTAAAGCAGATGAAATTAGTTAAATTCAGACGTGAGGGTAAAGCAATTGTGTATTCACTGTCAGACGACCACATTCAGAACATATTAAGTCAGGGATTTGAGCATATAACTGAATAAATATTTATATGCCGTAGAACGGAACAATTCGTAGACATCAAATTCGGGGACTTTTGAACCCGATAGCATATTATCTAGAAAGAAAGGTTGGTATTATTATGAAAAGAGCTTATAAAGTAGACGAATTAGATTGTGCAAACTGTGCAGCAAAAATGGAGAGAGCAGCAGCTAAGGTTGAGGGTGTAGATTCTGTAGCAATTAATTTTATGGCACAGAAAATCACATTGGAAGCCAATGATGACATATTTATGGAAGTTTTAGACAAAGTTGAGAAAGTAATGCAGTCTGTAGAGAAAGACGTAAGTATCGTAAGATAGTCAGAAAGTAAAATATATAGGAGGCAGCCTATGAAGAAATTAAAGAAGAGATTATATAGAATTATCGCCGGACTTATAGTATTTCTTTTGGCAAGATTTTTACCTCTTAACAGCATATTTTCGGTAAGTGATGTTATGATAGACAACATTCAGCTTATTATATATTTAATAGCATATTTTATAGTTGGTGGCGATGTTGTAAAGGAAGCAGCAGAAAATATATTGCATGGTCAGGTATTTGATGAGAATTTTCTTATGACGGTAGCAACTGTAGGAGCATTTTTAGTATCTGAATATCCTGAAGCTGTTGCTGTTATGTTATTCTATCAGGTAGGTGAATTATTCCAGTCTTATGCAGTTAATAAATCAAGAAAATCAATTGCAGAACTTATGGATATACGACCAGATTATGCCGTGGTTAAGGAAAATGACGGAAATCTTGCAAAAAAAGATCCATATGACGTAAAAATTGATGACATAATTATCGTTAAACCAGGTGAAAAAGTAGCACTTGACGGTATAGTTGTAAACGGAAGCGCAAGCCTTGATGTATCAACCCTTACAGGCGAAAGCATTTTAAGAGATGTTGATGTGAATGATGAAGTAATTAGTGGTTCAATTAATAAGAACGGACTTATTGAGATTAAAGTTACTAAGGAATTCTCAGAATCTACAGTATCTAAGATACTTGATCTTGTTGAAAATGCAAGTGATAAAAAGGCAGAAACAGAGAATTTCATTACTAAATTTGCTAAATGGTATACACCAATTGTATGTGCCTGTGCATTAATAATTGCAATTTTTCCGCCATTAATTTTGAATCAGGCATTTTCAAGCTGGATATACAGAGCACTTACATTTTTAGTTATTTCATGTCCATGTGCATTAGTAATATCAGTTCCACTTAGTTTCTTTGGTGGACTTGGTGGAGCATCGGCAAATGGTGTGTTAATTAAAGGAAGTAACTATATTGAAGCACTTTCTAAATGTAATTCTGTTGTATTTGATAAGACAGGAACACTTACTAAGGGTTCATTTAATGTAACTGAGATAAATGCTGCTAATGGTGTGAATGATAATGAATTATTAGAATATGCTGCATTTGGTGAGAGCTATTCAAATCACCCAATAGCATTATCTATAAAGAGAGATTATTATAATAAATTCGGTACAGATGAAAAGAGTCTTACAGATAAGACAAAAGAAGCAAAAGTTACTGAAGTCGCAGGTCATGGTACAGAGATTAATGTAAATGGCAAAAATATTTGTGTAGGTAATGGTAAATTAATGAAGAAAAATAACATTACTTATACAGAATATGAAGGAATCGGTACAGTAGTATATGTTGCGGTTGATGGAAAATATATTGGTAATATAATCATTTCCGATGAGATAAAAGAAAATTCCAAAGAGGCCATTGCTAAGCTTGGTAAATTAGGAATAGATAAAACTGTAATGTTAACAGGTGACCGTAATGCAATCGGTGTACTTGTCGGAAAAGAACTTGGAATTAAGAAGGTATGTGCAGAATTACTTCCAGGTGATAAAGTTGATAAGTTAGAATCATTGTTAGAAGAAAACAAAGGTCAGGGTGTATTAGCATATGTCGGAGATGGAATAAATGATGCACCTGTACTTGCAAGAGCTGATGTCGGAATAGCAATGGGTGCTTTAGGTTCAGATGCCGCAATTGAAGCAGCAGATGTAGTTCTTATGGATGATAATCCGCTTGGAATCGTTAAAGCAGTCAAAATCGCAAGAAAGACAATGCGGCTTGTTACAGAAAATATCGTGTTTGCGATTGGTATTAAAATATTAGTTTTAGTCCTTGCAGCACTTGGTATAGCTAATATGTGGGCAGCAGTATTTGCGGATGTCGGAGTCGCAGTTATTGCAATTCTAAATGCATTAAGAGCATTGAAGATGCCTAAATAAATCATAGAGAATAATATATAATTTTATAAATGAATTTAAAAGAGCAGATGGAGAAGTAACTGTAATCGTTACCATCTGTTCTTTTTATATTATAGAGTTTGAATAGAAAATAAAAAACAAATCAATTCAAAATGAACTCATGCATAAAAATGAACTTAAATACAGAAAAAAGTTCATTTTATTTGCAAAAACGCAAAATTAAAATTGAACTTTTATGAATATTATGATATTATATAGCAAATGAACAAATAACAGTTTAACAGAAATGGAGATAGTGAAAAAAATAATGCCGATGCGATTATTTTTCTCACAGCTATTTGCTTTAGAGCGAAAGCAAATAGCCTTTATGGCAAGTCAGAAATCGCATCTGCGAATTTCTGACTGCCTCTTCGCAACAAGGTGCTCAGAAATGGAGATTAGTGTATATGGATAGTTCAATTTTTTCACAGAGAATGAAAAGTGCTATGGATAATAAGGGCTATAAACAGGTAGACCTGCTTAAACGAGCGGAAGCGGCGGGTATTAAACTTGGAAAGAGTCAGGTTAGTCAATATGTAAGTGGCGATGCAGTTCCAAGGAAAAATATAGGTGAATTTATTGCAAATGCACTTGATGTAGATATAGATTGGCTATATGGAACAGATAATACGACAAAGCCAATGAAGAACAAAAATGGAACAGATAAAACCAATAATAATATTAAGAAAAATGAATCAGGAGATGTTAATATGAGAACTTTTAATAAATCATCAAAATTAGATAATGTTTTATATGATGTAAGAGGCCCGGTTGTAGAAGAGGCTAATAAGATGGAGGCAATGGGAACCAGAGTGTTGAAGTTAAATATCGGTAATCCGGCTCCATTTGATTTCAGAACTCCGGACGAAATTATATATGATATGTCATCACAATTAACCGAGTGTGAGGGATATTCAATGTCTAAAGGTTTATTTTCAGCAAGAAAGGCCATTATGCAGTATTCTCAGATTAAGAATATTCCTAATGTATCTATTGATGACATTTATACGGGAAATGGTGTTAGTGAGTTAATTAATCTTAGTATGTCAGCACTTTTAAATGAAGGTGATGAAGTGTTAGTTCCATCACCGGATTATCCACTTTGGACTGCCTGTGTAACTTTAGCAGGAGGAAAGGCTGTACATTATATCTGCGATGAACAGTCAGAATGGTATCCTGATATTAATGATATTAAGAGCAAAGTTAATTCTAACACAAAGGCTATTGTAATAATTAATCCAAACAATCCGACAGGAGCACTTTATTCTAAGGAAGTTCTTGAAGAGATCGTAGAAGTTGCAAGACAGAATCAGCTTATTATTTTCTCTGATGAAATATATGACCGTTTAGTAATGGACGATGAAGAACACGTATCAATTGCAAGTCTTGCACCAGATTTATTCTGCGTTACATTTAGCGGACTTTCAAAATCTCATATGATTGCAGGCTTTAGAATCGGCTGGATGGTTCTTAGTGGAAATAAGGCAATTGCAAAGGATTATATAGAGGGAATAAATATGCTTTCTAATATGAGACTTTGTTCAAATGTTCCTGCCCAGTCTGTTGTACAGACAGCTTTATGGGGACATCAGAGCGTTAAAGAATACATTGTGCCTGGTGGACGAATCTATGAACAGAGAGAATATATTTACAAGGCATTGAATG
Source organism: Eubacteriaceae bacterium (assembly GCA_902362455.1). Classification (GTDB taxonomy): domain Bacteria; phylum Bacillota; class Clostridia; order Lachnospirales; family Lachnospiraceae; genus Bovifimicola; species Bovifimicola ammoniilytica. Next base: position 55,413 of record CABIWJ010000003.1, on the reverse strand, counting down.
ATATACCTGGTATCAGCGCAGTAAAACCAAAAGCAGCATTCTATATTTTCCCTAAAATAGATGCTAAGAAGTTTAACATTGTAAATGATGAGAAGTTTGCTTTAGATTTATTAAAAGAAAAGAAGATTCTTATTATTCATGGCGGCGGCTTTAACTGGAAAGAGCCAGACCATTTCAGAGTTGTATATCTTCCAAGAATCGAAATATTAAAAGATGCAATGGAAAACCTTGAAGATTTCCTTAAATACTATAGGCAGTAAAATACTAGCTATTTGTTTCTAAGCGAAAGCAAATAGTTTTTATGGCAGATGAGAAATCGCCTACGCGAATTTCTCATCGACTCTTCGTATCAACACGTTTTGTCCTATAACTTATAAAAAATAAGAGTGCAGAAATGCACTCTTATTTTTTACTTATTCTTCATCAATGTATTCAAAAAGGTCACCAGGTTGACAATCAAGTGCTTTACAAATGGAATTCATAGTTTCAAAGCGAATACCTTTCATTTTACCTGTTTTAAGATTCGAAAGATTGACATTAGTCATATTTATTTTGTCAGCTAATTCGTTTAAAGACATTTTTCTATCTGCCATCATTCTGTCTAATCGAACAATTATTGCCATTTTCTACCTCCTGTTATGCAATACTATCGATATCTTCCTGAAGTTTTGCACCATATTTAAAAATTTCAGAGACAATTCCAATAATTGTACCGATTAGTAAAATAAATGTTGTTTCACTTCCTAAAGATAAATTAAAAGTTATCGAGTTAGTATGTTCGAGCATCATTGAAACACATTTAGAAATAACACTTGGCATAACACCTGCAAGCATAGTGATAACGGCCATACATTGAAGTTTAATAATTACCGACTTGGTAAATGGTGTCTGTTTCTTGTGGATATCTTGAAAAATTAAAGTTAAGAGACCTGAAATAATTGCTGCAAATATCGAATATAAACCATGTTTTAAATCAGTAATATCTTTGTATAGAAAGAACTCGAAAAGGCATATGAAAGCAGTAACTAATACAGCTATAAATATTACTATTGTAAATATTCGTTCTATTGACAAGCTGTTGTCAAGTTCTTTGATGTTTGTGTTATTCATATAATAATCCTCCTGATTTATAAAATTTAAAGTGTTACTTTAAAAATTTAACTTGATAGTGAAATTATATGCAAAGATTTAAACTTTGTCAAGTAAAATTTAAAGTGATAGTTTAAAAAATAAAAATAGAATAATAAATTTTAAGAAAATTTGGATAAGGTGATATAATCAACGTAAATATATTTACAAAGAAAACGTAAAATGTTATCATTCAGAAAAAAGTTAGATGAGGAGTGTAATCCTTATCTACTTTTATATATGAAATTAGTGTGAAAAAAGTAAAATAGTGGTATTATAGTGTTGATTAGAAATAAATACAAAATGGAGGATTAAAATATATGAACGAAGTAATTAAAGCAATGGAAGAACGTCGTAGTATCCGTAAATTTAAACCTGATATGCCATCTAAGGAAGATATAAACCAGATTATTGAAGCTGGTTTGTATGCCGCAAATGGTAAAGGAAAACAGTCAACTATTACTATTGCAGTAACTAATAAAGAATTAAGAGATAAAATATCAGCAGTAAATTCTAAAATTGGCGGCTGGCAGGAAGATTTTGACCCATTTTATGGTGCACCTGTTATATTGATTGTTTTAGCAGATAAGAACTGGCCAACAGGCATTTATGATGGAAGTCTTGTAATGGGAAATATGATGCTTGCGGCTCATTCGCTTAATCTTGGAAGTATCTGGATTCACAGAGCAAAAGAAGAATTTGAACTTCCTGAATACAAGGAATTATTAAAAGAACTTGGAATCGAGGGAGAATGGACAGGAATTGGACATTGTGCCGTTGGTTATATTGATGGTGAGATACCTGAGGCTGCTGCAAGAAAAGATGGCAGAGTATACTGGGTTGAATAGAAAGCTGACTTGAAAATATATAGAATAAAAACAAGGCTACATCTTAGTATCTCCTAAGATATAGCCTTGTTTTAAATAACTACTTAAACTGGTTAGTTGCTGGGTCATAAGAATAATTAATGGCTCTTAATCTTCCGACAACGTCATTAATGTCTATGTTGTTTGCAACGCAAAACTCTGTAAGGTCTGAATAATTATCTCTTAGCTGTGTGTTAACATAACTTAAAAGCATAACAGGGTCTTTAGGTAAATTATTAATCTGCATTTTGAATCTCCATTTCTAATTTCCAAAGGAAATATTTTCTAATAAATAAGTATAACCTATTATATTAATATTAGTCAATAAATATAAATATAACTTGTCAAAATTATATTACCAATCTGTTAAATTTATAGAGCATCTTGTTAAACAGCTGATTTCAAGGTATACTATATAATATGATGATAGAGTCATTAAAAATTAAATATATGCGAAGAATGGAGAAATTATGAAGAAAATAGCAAGTTTTACCATTAATCATTTAAAATTAGAACCGGGAATATATGTATCAAGAAGAGATTACATAGGAAGTGAAGTTGCTACAACATTTGACATAAGAATGACAAGACCTAATTATGAGCCGGTTATGAATACAGCAGAAGTTCATACATTAGAGCATTTAGGCGCTACATTTTTAAGAAATCACGAGAAATATAGTGATAAAGTAATTTATTTTGGACCAATGGGCTGCAGAACAGGTTTTTATCTTATTCTTGCAGGTAATTTAGAATCAAAGGATATCGTAGACCTTGTAACAGAAATGTATGAGTTTATGAGTGGATTTGAGGGAGATGTACCGGGTGCATCAGCAAGAGATTGTGGAAATTATCTCGATATGAATTTACCTATGGCTAAATATGTAGCTAAGAGATTCTTAGATAATACACTTAGAAATATTGATGAGAAACATTTAGTATATCCTGAATAAACAATATGGAGGAATTTATGAGTAAATATAAAGTTATCGGAATTATCGGAGCAATGGATGAGGAAGTTAGTAAGATTAAGGAGAAACTATCAGACGTTACGATTAAAAGAATTGCTTCAATGGACTTCTATGAGGGTAAATTACAAGATTTAGATGTTGTAGTTGTACGTTCAGGAATCGGTAAAGTTAATGCTGGAATATGTGCGCAGATTTTAGCAGACATTTATAAGGTTTCAGCAATAATTAATACAGGAATTGCAGGCTCTTTAAATGCAGAGATTAACATTGGAGATATAGTATTATCAGAAGATGCATTGCAACACGATATGGATACATCGGCATTTGGTGATCCTATCGGCGTAATTCCAAGAATGGATTGTTCAACATTTAAGGCAGATAAAGACCTCATTAAGATAGCAGAGGAATCATGTAAGGAAGTTCTTGATGGAATAAATGTATTCACAGGAAGAGTATTAAGCGGAGACCAGTTCATATCAGGTAAAGAGAAGAAAGATTGGCTTGTCGATAATTTTGACGGATATTGTACAGAGATGGAGGGTGCTGCAATTGCACAGGCTGCATATCTTAACAACATTCCATTTCTTATTATAAGAGCAATATCGGATAAAGCAGATGACAGTGCACATATGGATTATCCGACATTTGAAGCAATGGCAATTGAGAATTCAGTTAAATTATTAACTGCTATGGTTAGCAGAATCAGTAAACAGCAATAGATTAATTAACTTTAATGAATTCATCGACAGTAACGAATTCATATCCCTCTGCTTTAAGTGCATCGATGATTTGAAATGCGGCTTCAACAGAGGTATCAAATATATCATGTAATAGAATAATGTCACCACTTTTGGCACGTTTTAATACATGTTTAACAACAGAATCAGTATTAAGAACACTCCAGTCCCTTGGGTCAACTGTCCATAATACGGGAGTGAGATTAGTTTCACGTTTTAAGGCATCTGAATACATACCATAAGGTGGTCTGATATATTTAGGAGAGACACCTGCATAGGTAGTTATGAGTTCAGATGTCTTATTTATTTCTGTAATGGCTTTTTCTTCTGAGATACAGGTCAATTGTACATGTGAGTATGTATGATTTCCAATCAGATGACCGTCCTCAGCCATTCTTTTAATCATATTGGGATTATTCAAAACATTTTCTCCAATTACGAAAAATGTTGCTTTAACATTTCTTTCCTTTAATCCATCAAGTAATTTAAGGGTATATTCTGGGTGCGGTCCGTCATCAAAAGTAATGGCGATTTTTTTAACTTTATCTGTGTTATTCGTTTGTGAAGTATCAGATGAAGAACTATCTGAAAGGGAACTATTTGCATGCTTGTTACTTGAATTACTTTTAATCTTTGAAATATTCGTCTGTATAGTGTTGCTTATGGAAATCTGATATATAAATATTGCAGATAATAAAGTTAGAAGAAGTATTAAACTTAAATAAATATTACGTTTTTCCACACTAATCTCCATTCCGCAGCTTTTTATAATTATATGCTGTATAAAAATATTAATGACGTACACAATATGTATTATCTAATTTCTTTGAAATGTGGTGAGTATGATAAAATATATTAAGATTACGGTAGCAGCTATAATGTATGCAGTAGGAGTAAGTTTGTTTCTTGATGCTAATAACCTTGTTCCGGGAGGAGTTTCGGGAACGGCCATAATTCTAAACAGACTTACAGGTGTAGAAATAGGTACATTGGTATTTATGATAAATATTCCATTATTACTTATAAGTATCTGGAAATTCGGAATAAGATTTCTGCTTACGACAATATATGTGATAGTTGTATCTTCAATATTTATGAATATTTTTTCGTTATATGGTGGAATGACAGACGATCTTTTAATGGCGGCACTTGCAGGCGGCGGACTTGTAGCACTAAGCATTGGAATAATATTTAAAGAGGGTGCTACGACAGGTGGCGCAGATATTGTAGTCAGATTAGTGAAAATAAGGCACCCACATATTAAGACAGGAAGGATATTTCTGACAGTAGATGGAATCGTTGTAATTGCGTATGTGCTGATATTTGGAAATGTTAACGCAGGACTTTATTCGGCACTTACAGTAATTATAACTTCAACAGTTTTAGACTTTGTACTATATGGTAAAGATGAAGCAAAGCTTTTATATATTATCTCTAAGTCTGAGAAAAGTGAAAATGAACTGGTGGAAAGGCTATTAGGTGAATTAGAGGTAGGTGTAACATATCTGAAAGGATATGGTGCGTATAAGAACAAGGAGAAACGTGTGATAATGTGTGCAATAAGAAAACCGCAATTACCGAAAGCAAAGGAGATTGTAGATGAGACAGATAGTGATGCATTTATGATAATTACTTCTGCAAACGAGATTATAGGAGAGGGATATAAAAGTCACAATACGATAATATAAGTAGATAGAAATATCCGTCTGTATTAAGTAAATTTGCATATATAAATATAGAAACTTTTGCAAGAATTGCTAATCTGTAGATATCTTTTTCGGCTCTTTTGATTATTTGAGTTCATTCAATGCCATACACTTAAAACGAGATGTCCGTCTATGACATTTACTTGCACTAGATAAAGTAATTATGAAAGTGTGTGTCATAGACGGACATCTCGCCTAAGTGTATGCTTAAGTTATTTATTCTCTGAATTATTCTTTACAAAGAAAATTATATAAATTACATAGAATGAAATAACCGAAATTAAATCGAAGAATGATACAAGAGCATATTTGGTTTTAGTAACTGTGAAGAATGAGAATATAACCTGGTTAAAGGAATATAAGAAACTGAATACATTGCTTATTATTATGTAAGAAATAGGGATAATGAAAAATACTTTTTTATTACCCATTTTATATAAGCCGTATACCATTGAAATTAATAATCCGATAGATAAAATTGAGTTAATGAAACTTGTGAAATATGAATATCTTAAAGTTTCATAAGCATCTCCGATATTTATTAAAGATCTAATTCCTGATAATAAGTATGCAATGGCAACTACCCCAAGAGGAATAAAGAATAATAGATGGTTAAATTTAATATTTAACATATTAAGAATTATTAATGCAAGCAGACCGCCCAATGCGATTAATGAGAATAGTTCTATAACATAATCCCATGCTTCACGCTTAACAACTATATACATAATAATTGTGAGAAATGCAAATAACACTGATATGATTCCAAGAATTAATGAAATCAATGTACTTTTGTTTTGTTTCATTTTAAAGACCTCCATATATTTATAATATTTTTATAAAACATCATAATCATTATAGCAAAGAATATTTCTAAAGTAAATGAAAATATATAAGCTATGATTTGTTACATATTTAATGAAGTATAATTTTTAATCAGATAAATGATAATATGTATTCAATAGTAAAAATTCTGAAACATACAGCCTTGACAAATTAGAAGAATATTGATATTCTGTTAATGAACAATGGCGTTCTCTTCAAGGGAGGAGAGCGCCTTTTCTATAAATAAATATAATAGAATCCAGGTATATTAATACATTAGAATATTAAGATATTAAATACCGGAATTAGGTTTAAACGGATTGTTTGTAGTTGTTTTGTGCGAAGAATATACACAATCCTGATGAATATGAAGTACATAGCGAAAATATTTTAATTTTATGTATAATATGTGTAAATGGAGGAAAGTGCGATGAAGTATACTAAACAGGAAATAATGAATATGATTGAAGAGGAAGATGTGGAATTTATCCGACTTCAGTTCACAGATATGTTTGGAACAATGAAGAATGTTGCCATTACAGTGAGCCAGTTAGAAAAAGCATTGAATAATCAATGTATGTTTGATGGTTCATCTATCGAGGGATTTTCAAGAATTGAGGAATCAGATATGTACTTATATCCTGATCTTGATACATTTACAATATTTCCATGGAGACCTCAGCAGGGCAAGGTGGCAAGATTCATTTGTGATATATACAGACCTGATGGAACACCATTTGAAGGGGACCCAAGATATGTTCTTAAGAAAGTCTTAAAAGAAGCAGAAAATATGGGTTATACATTTGAGGCAGGACCTGAATGTGAATTCTTCTTATTCCATACAGATGACAATGGTAATCCTACAACATTGTCACATGAGAAGGCAGGATATTTTGATTTAGGACCAATTGATTTAGGGGAGAATGCAAGACGTGATATGGTTCTTAACCTTGAATCAATGGGATTTGAAGTAGAATCATCTCATCATGAAGTTGCACCTGCACAACATGAGATAGATTTCAAATACGATAACGCATTAGTTACCGCTGATAATATTATGACATTTAAGCTTACAATTAAGTCAATCGCTAAAAGACATGGTTTACATGCAACATTTATGCCAAAGCCTAAGTCAGGAATAAATGGTTCAGGAATGCATATAAATATGTCACTTAATAAAGATGGTAAGAATATATTTAATGATTCAAATGATGAGAAGGGATTAAGTAAAGAGGCATATAGCTTTATGGCAGGAATTATGAAGCATATAAAGGGAATGACAGTTATTACTAATCCACTTGTTAATTCATACAAGAGACTTGTTCCAGGATATGAAGCACCAGTTTATATTGCATGGTCAACTACTAACAGAAGTCCTTTGATAAGAATTCCTGCACCAAGAGGTGAGGGAACAAGAATAGAACTCAGATGTCCTGATCCAACAGCTAACCCATATATGGTATTAGCTGTATGTTTAGCAGCAGGACTTGATGGAATTAAGAATAATTTAACACCACCTGCAAGTGTTGATAAGAATATATTTGAGATGTCATTAGCTGAGAAAGAAGAGGACGGAATAGAGCATCTTCCTGAAAACCTTTGTGATGCCATTGAGAAATTTGAAAATGATGAATTTGTACAGAATGTGTTAGGCAAACATATTTCCACAAATTATATAAATGCGAAGAAGAAAGAGTGGCAGGCGTACAGAACCCAGGTTACAGAATGGGAAATCGAAGAATATCTGCATAAGTTCTAAAGTGCAATATTTCTAAAGCGAATACCAAACTGAAACTGGAGGTGAAAGCATGATAGATATATTGGTGGTTTTTCCGAAACTCACTGATGGTCAGGGCATAAGAAATCTGTTAGTCAGAAATGGTTATAAGGTTTCGATTGTATGTACTTCTGGTTCGCAAGCGATGTCTTTTATGGATAATATAGACTATGGGATTATAGTATGCGGTTACAAATTTAATGATATGGTTTATACAGAATTATATCAGGAATTAGGATCTACTTTCCAAATGCTATTAGTTGCTTCAAGAGCCAAATTAGAAGAGGGAATTCCTGACGGTGTCGTAAGTGTGGAAATGCCTCTTAAATCATATGATTTACTTAATACTTTAGAAATGATGGCACAGGCATTAGAGCGAATTAAGAAAAAAGGAAAGCAAAAGCCTAAAGAGAGAAATGTGGCGCAGAAAGCCATTATAGAAGAAGCCAAGAAAGTATTAATGATGAATAGAAATATGACTGAGGAAGAAGCACACAGGTACATACAGAAGAATAGTATGGATAGTGGTACAAATATGGTAGAAACAGCACAAATGGTATTGCAGATTATGCATTAACATAAAGAATTGGAATGGAGGATTAAAATGTTTAAAATTAATGATAACTATTTGAAATTACCGGGAAGCTATTTATTTTCAACAGTAGGCAGAAAATCAAGAGAGTTCAAAGCAGCACATCCAGATAAGAAAGTTATAAGTCTTGGTATCGGTGATGTTACACTTCCACTTGCTCCTGCGGTAATTGATGCATTACATAGTGCAGTAGATGAGATGGGTAAGGCAGAAACTTTTAAAGGATATGCACCTGACCTTGGATATGAATTCTTAAGACAGGCTATAGCCGATAATGACTATAAGGCAAGAGGCGTGGACATCGCTGTAGATGAAATATTTGTAAGTGATGGCGCAAAGAGTGATTCAGGAAATATTGGAGATATATTTTCAGTTGATAATAAAATAGCAGTTTGTGATCCTGTATATCCTGTATATGTAGATACAAATGCGATGGCAGGAAGAACAGGTGATTACATTGAAGCAGAACAGAAATGGAGTAATGTAATCTATATGCCTTGCACAGCAGAGACAGGTTTTGCTCCTGAATTACCAAGTGAAGAACCTGACATTATCTACCTTTGTTTTCCTAATAATCCTACAGGTGCAACAATCACTAAGGATAAACTTCAGGAATGGGTTGATTACGCATTAAAGATTGGTGCAGTTATTATCTATGATGCTGCATATGAAGCATATATTTCCGAGGAAAATGTTCCACATACAATTTACGAATGTGATGGTGCTAAAGCATGTGCAATCGAACTTAGAAGCTTTTCTAAGAATGCAGGTTTCACAGGAACAAGACTTGGATTTACAGTTATTCCTAAGGAACTTAAGAGTAATGGAGTTACATTACATAGTCTCTGGGCAAGACGACATGGAACAAAATTCAACGGAGCACCATATATTATCCAGAGGGCAGGAGAGGCTGTGTATAGTCCTGAGGGAAAGAAACAGACAGGCGAACAGGTTGCTTACTATATGAATAATGCAAAGATTATACGCAAGGGACTTGCAGAGGCAGGATATTCAGTTTCAGGTGGTGTTAATGCACCATATATATGGTTAAAGACACCGGGCAATATGACTTCATGGGAATTCTTTGATATGTTATTAGAGAAAGCTAATGTTGTAGGTACACCGGGTTCAGGTTTCGGACCAAGTGGTGAGGGTTACTTCAGACTTACAGCATTTGGAAGTTATGAGAATACATTAGAAGCATTAGACAGAATTAAAAAAATGTAAATATAAAATTTATTTAATGAAAAATTTACAATAATTTAGTATTTGCGATAAACTCCTAAAAAAGAGCTGATTTTACAGTAAATCGGCTCTTTTTTCATATTTTGGTAAAAGGGGCAGTACGTTGACATTAGCTATAATGAATGTTAATATTTGAAACAAATGCAAAAGAATTATATATTTTACAAAACAATGTAATAAGTATATGAAAATAAATATATGAAAGGCAAAAACAAGTTATGAATGGATTGACTAGAGAGCAGGTAGAAGAAAAGATTGAACAGGGCCTTGTAAATCGTGCTGTAGATTCGGGCGCGAAAACAAATAAGCAGATTATAATGGATAACCTTTTTACATATTTTAATGTTATATTTATGATTTTATCTGTGTTAGTATGTGTGGCAGGCTCATTTAGAAGTCTTACATTTCTTCCGGTTGTAGTGGGTAATACGCTCATCGGTATTATTCAGGAGATCAGGGCAAGAAATGTATTAGAAAAGATGAATCTGTTAAATGCTTCGCATACGACAGCGATAAGAGACGGTAAAGAAGTAAAGGTAGCTTCAGAAGAGTTAGTACAGGGCGATTTAGTAATATTTCGGGCAGGAGACCAGATTCCTGCTGATGCAGTAGTTATTGAGGGTTGTGTGCAGGCAAATGAGTCATTGCTTACAGGTGAATCAGACGAGATAGAGAAGAATAAAGGCGACAAATTAATGTCAGGAAGCTTTGTTATATCTGGTGAATGTTATGCTGAACTTGAAAAAGTCGGAGAAGAATCATATATTTCAAAGCTTACTTTAGAAGCTAAAAAAGGCAAGAAGAACGAACAGTCAGAAATGATTAAATCAATTAATAAATTGATTATGTGGGTTGGTATTGCGATTATTCCAATAGGTATAGTGCTATATTACCAGGCATATTTTGTGAATGGTGAAAGCTTTTCAGAAAGTATAGTATCAATGGTGGCAGCAGTCATTGGTATGATTCCTGAGGGTTTATATTTACTTACTACAATTGCGCTTGCCATGAGTACAGTAAGACTTGCTAAGGAGAAAGTATTACTTCACAATATGAAGAGTATTGAGACTTTAGCAAGAGTAGATGTTTTATGCGTGGATAAAACAGGTACAATTACGGAAAATAAGATGGAAGTCCATGGCATCGAAGCTATAAACGAGATGTTTGGCAGGGAAGAGACAACTATCGAGATAATATCAGATTTCGTAGAAAATATGACTGCTGATAACATTACAATGGCAGCAATGAAAGAATATTTTAAGAATACAACTAATCGTAAAGCATTAAGCTACACATCATTTTCATCAGAATTCAAGTATTCAAGTGTTACATATGCTGATGAAGTGTTTGTTCTTGGTGCACCTGAAATGGTACTTCGTGATGAATATGAAACTTATAGAGAACTTATAGAGAGATATTCTAAAAAAGGATTAAGAACATTAGTATTTGGCAAATACTATGGAGAAATTGATGGTAAAGCATTAACAGAAGAAGTAGTTCCATATGCACTTGTATTTCTATCTAATAAGATAAGAGAACAGGCTAAGGAAACATTTGAATATTTCAAACAGCAAAATGTACAGATAAAGGTTATCTCAGGAGATAATCCGGGAACAGTATCAGAGATTGCCAAAGAAGCAGGAATTGATGGTGCAGAGAAATATATCGATGCAAGAGAGTTAAAGGACGATATGGACTTTGTAAATGCGGTTAATGAATATAATGTATTTGGTCGTGTAACACCAAAACAGAAACAGCAGCTTGTACATGCATTGCAGAATAAAGGTCATACGGTTGCAATGACTGGTGATGGTGTAAATGATATCTTAGCAATGAAAGATGCAGATTGTAGTATTGCAATGGCATCGGGAAGTGAAGCAACGGCACAGTCAGCACAGGTTGTATTATTAGAGTCAGATTTCTCTAAGATGCCATCAGTAGTATTAGAGGGAAGAAGAGTCGTAAACAATGTGCAACGTTCGGCAAGCTTGTTCCTTGTTAAGAATATATTCTCATTTCTGATGTCAATATTCTCAGCAGTATTTATGATTACTTATCCATTAGAGCCATCGCAGATTTCACTTATAAGTATGTTTAATATTGGTATTCCTGCATTCTTGCTTGCAATGGAGGCTAATAAGAAGCGTATAGAGGGTAAATTCTTAAGGAATGTGTTTATAAAAGCATTGCCGGCAGGACTTACAGACTTCTTTGCTGTAGCAGCACTTGTTGTCTGTGGTAAAGTATTCAAGCTTCCATCTGCTGATATTGCAACAGCAGCAACAATGTTATTAGCAATTGTTGGATTTATGATTCTAAGTAAGATAAGTGTTCCACTAAACAGATATAGAATAGCAGTAATAGCCGGTAATATTGCAGGATTGTTATTATGCAGCATCTTTCTTGGTGATATATTTGCATTAAATGGAATGTCTAAGATATGTATACTTTTATTCGTAGTATTTTCATTTGCATCTGAATCTGTATTCAGACTACTTTATGAAATAGCAGAGAAAATCAGCGAGAAATTCAAGACAGAATCTAAGAAATAACTATAAAATTTGTAATAGTTTTCATAAAATATGGATAATTTTAGATATATGTGCTAAAATAATAATCTGGTATGTATACTAAATGGAGGTTTAGTTATGAATAGTAGTGATATTAAGAAGAGATTGAAGACCTTACAAAAAGAAAGTGAAGACAAAAAGCACGAGAGAAAAGTGTTAGCAACAGATTATGAGAAACAGATCGAGATAGTTAAAAAGAGTGGAATGGTTGCAGCTATATCATTTCTGTTTCATTATGTAGTTCTCGTATCAATGATGCATAATACGAAACATGTAACTATAGCAGGAATGGGAAGATTTCTAAGTCCTTTTGTAATGATAGTATTTATAGGAAGCTTTGTTCTGTTTCTGGTTAAGGGATTTGACTTGTTTGTCAATTCAGACACTAAGTATTCTAAACCACTTGCGGATAAACTCAAGATTAAAAACCCGGTGGCAGCAGAGCTTAAGAGAATGAATGATACAATCACAATGCTTGATGTGGAGATTGATAAATTAGAAAATGAACTCTATGAAAGTGGAGAATCATTTGATACAGAAGAAAAGATTACTGACATTAAGATGACAGCAGGTAAGAAAGAAAAAAACAGAGTTGTTAAGCGAATTGTATTAGAGATGCCAAAGCCTGATACAAAAAGCAATATCCCTAATGAAATTGCTGACTATGATGTAAGCGAAGTTAAACATAACATTTCAGATAATGTTATGAAAGAAACAGGTACTAAGAATAAGACAGGCAATACATCCGATAAGAATAAAACTAAGTCTAAGAAAAATGATATAGATGATTTGTTTAGTGGATTAGATGAGCTTGCATTAGATGATGATGAAGATGATTTCGAGAGCAGCAGCGAAATGTGGGAAAAAGATGCTATGAGAAGATTCAGCCGATATTAAAAATGATGAAAGTTAGTGCTATATATGGAACTTTCGCATTTATGGATTCTGGCAACTTTATAAATAAGTTTTATGTATAATTAAAAGTGATAAAAATAGTGCTTGACAATCAATACTTTTTGTTTTATATTTGAGAAAGAGCAAAGGCGTTCTGATTTATTCAGAATGCCCTTTTTGCTTACCAGGAAATTTCGTTGAAATTGTCCTGGTAAGCAAAAAACGCTACGCGAGGATCGCACTGCGGCGGAGCAGAAAATGTTGCTATCGCAACCCGCCACAGGCGGAGAATGTCGCAAGCGACATTCTTTATTATTTTATATCGAAAAATTCTCTGTATTTTTCATATAAAACAATGTGAATGCTCTATAATAAATATATAAATACTGTGAAAGAGACTGGAACAAATGGGACTTGACAGGAATATGATGCCATCGACTGAGAGCATTATTCAATGGAACGTTGAACTGGAACACTCTGGAGTAGATTTACTGAACAATGCAGTAGGTAGATACGTTTACACGCGTTAAGTGTTATGAGAGTAAGAAAGATAACTTTCTTGAACGTGGGTGGTACCGCGGATTGTGATAATTCGTCCCCGGAATATTTAATTATATTCCGGGGTTTTTCTATGTTCTGATAAATGATTAGAAGATGTCAGGATATATAAAGATTTACAAAATATTAAAAATATTTCTATATTTAACCCGGAATTATATGTATAAGAAAATTTGGTGAATTAAGTGAAAGAAAGGAAAGTGGTCAGTATGAAAGAAAAAGGCATTTACAGAGATGTGACATTGAACAATGTGAAAGAAGAAGACATTGGTAAAGAGATAAGAATTGCAGGCTGGGTAGAGAATATCCGAGATCATGGTGGAGTATCGTTTATAGATTTGAGGGATATGTATGGTGTGGTACAGGTAGTACTTAGAAATACAGATTTATTACATGGTATTGTGAAAGAAGATTGTGTATCTATTGAGGGACTTGTGGAAAAAAGAGATGAAGAGACATACAACCCAAAGATTCCATCAGGTACAATTGAGGTAGAGGCACATTCAATTGATATACTTGGTAAAGTATATGCACAGCTTCCATTTGAGATACAGACTTCTAAAGAGACAAGGGAGGATTTAAGATTAAAATACAGATATCTTGATTTGAGAAATCAGAAAGTCAAAGACAATATGATTTTCCGTTCGAATGTTATAAGATTCTTAAGAGATAAGATGACAGAAATGGGCTTTTTAGAGATACAGACACCTATTTTATGTGCTTCATCTCCAGAGGGTGCAAGAGATTATATTGTTCCATCCAGAAAATATAAAGGTAAATTTTATGCATTACCACAAGCACCACAGCAGTATAAACAACTTTTGATGGTGTCAGGTTTTGATAAATATTTCCAGATTGCACCATGTTTTAGAGATGAAGATGCAAGAGCAGACCGTTCGCCGGGAGAATTCTACCAGCTAGATTTCGAGATGAGTTTTGCTACTCAGGAAGATGTATTCAAAGTAGGTGAAGAAGTTTTAACAGCTACATTTGAGAAATTTGCACCAGAAGGCTACGCGGTTACTAAAGCACCATATCCTATAATCAGCTATAAACAGGCTATGTTAGAATTTGGTACTGATAAACCGGATCTTCGTAACCCATTAAGAATAATAGATGTATCAGAATTCTTCCAGAGATGTACATTCAAGCCATTTCATAAAAAGACAGTAAGAGCAATTAAGGTTCACGCAGATATGTCTAAAGGTTTTCATGAAAAATTACTCAAATTTGCAACATCAATAGGAATGGGCGGACTTGGATATCTTGAAGTAGAAGAAGATTTATCTTATAAAGGTCCTATTGATAAATTCATTCCTGATGAGATGAAAAAAGAATTATTAGATTATGCCGGATTAGAAGCAGGAGACACAATTTTCTTTATAGCAGACAGAGAAGCAAGAGCTAATCTGTATGCAGGACAGATTAGAACAGAATTAGGCGAAAAACTTGATTTAATAGAGAAAAATTCATATCGTTTCTGCTATATAAATGATTTTCCTATGTTTGAATATGATGAAGAAGAGAAGAAAATCGGTTTTACACATAACCCATTTTCAATGCCACAGGGAGGACTTGAGGCATTAAATACTAAAGACCCACTTGACATTTTAGCATATCAGTATGATATTGTATGTAATGGAGTGGAATTGTCATCTGGTGCAGTTAGAAATCATGATATGCAGATAATGGTTAAGGCATTTGAAATAGCAGGATATAATGAAGAAGTTCTAAAGAGCAAATTCGGAGCTTTATATAATGCATTCCAGTTCGGAGCACCACCACATGCAGGAATGGCACCTGGTGTTGACCGAATGATTATGCTTCTTAGAAATGAAGAGAATATTAGAGAGATTATTCCATTCCCAATGAGTGGAACTGCACAGGATCTGATGTGTGGCGCACCAAATGAGGTAACAGAACAGCAGTTAAGAGAAGTTCATATTAAAGTAAGAGATTAGAAGTGGAGGCTACTTTGTGCAGCAGGTGTCGCAAAGTAATATTATCGCAGAGCAAAATCTGAAATTTTGCTCGCGATTCCTTCGACGTAAACGTCTGTGAAATGGAGGTTAATATGGCAAACGTAATTTCAGATGAAACGATTGATTATGTTGGTATTCTTGCTAAGTTAGAACTTAGTGGAGAGGAAAAAGAGCAGGCCAAGAAAGATATGGCTAATATGCTTAATTATATTGATAAATTAAATGAGTTAGATACAGAGGGTGTAGAACCTATGAGCCATGTATTTCCAGTTAATAACGTATTTCGTGAAGATGTGGTTACGAATGGAGATGACAGAGATAATATACTTAAGAATGCTCCTGAAGAAAAAGATGGAATGTTTAATGTACCAAAAACATTTGAGTAAATTAATCGGAAGTGAGGCTTAGTGTAGAGATGAGTATTTTAGATTATACTGCAACAGAGCTTGCAGAGAAAATTAAGAATAAAGAAGTAACTGTTTTAGAAGCCGCTAAAGCTGTATTAGAACAAATTGATAAGAAAGAAGATATTTATCATTGCTATATTACCATTGATAAAGAAAAAGTATTAAAACAGGCAGAAGATGTACAGGCTAAGATTGATTCAGGTGAATTAGACGGTCCGCTTGCCGGAGTACCTGTAGCCATAAAGGATAATATGTGTACAAAGGATATGCTTACAACATGTGCATCAAAGATTCTTAATAATTTTGTTCCAACATTTTCGGCAGAGGCGGTGGAAAAATTAGAGAAAGCCGGAGCTGTAATAATCGGTAAAACAAATATGGATGAATTCGCAATGGGTTCAACGACAGAGACATCAGCATATGGAGTTACTAAGAATCCATGTAATCCTGAATATGTACCGGGAGGTTCATCAGGTGGTTCAGCGGCCGCAGTAGCTGCGAAAGAGTGCTTCTATGCATTAGGTTCAGATACAGGTGGTTCAATAAGACAGCCGGCTGGATATTGTGGTGTAGTAGGAATGAAGCCTACTTATTCGACGGTATCACGCTATGGCCTGATTGCATATGGTTCATCTCTAGACCAGATTGGACCTTTATGTAAAGATGTAACAGACTGTGCAACAATACTTGAGGTTATATCAGGACATGACACTAAAGATTCAACATCTATACAACGGGATGATACAGATTTTACATCAGCATTAGTTAATGATGTAAAAGGTATGAGAATCGGTATTCCAAGAGATTATTTCGGCGATGGTTTAGATGATGAAGTTAAGAAAGCTGTATTAGAGGCAGCAGAGGTTCTTAAGAGAAAAGGTGCAATCGTAGAAGAATTTGATTTAAGTCTGGTAGAATATGCAGTACCTGCTTACTATACAATTGCAGCAGCAGAAGCCAGCTCGAACCTTGAGAGATTCGATGGAATTAAATACGGATACAGAACAGAAGAATTTACAGATTTGCATAATATGTATAAGAAAACCCGTTCAGAGGGCTTTGGAACAGAAGTCAAGAGAAGAATTATGCTCGGTTCATTCGTGTTAAGTTCAGGTTACTATGATGCATATTATCTTAAGGCATTAAGAGTTAAGGCTCTTATTAAGAAAGCATTTGATGATGCATTTGCTAAATATGATGTTATATTAGGACCAGTTGCACCGACTACAGCACCTAAATTAGGAGAAAGCCTTTCAGATCCACTTAAAATGTATTTAGGTGATATATATACAATATCAGTCAATCTTGCAGGACTTCCGGGAATAAGCATTCCATGTGGAAAAGATTCAAAGGGATTGCCAATCGGATTACAGTTAATAGGTGACTGTTTTAAGGAGAAGAACCTTATAAGAACAGCTTATACTTATGAACAGGCAAGAAGAAATGGAGATTAATATGAGTAAAGTATATGAAACAGTTATTGGACTTGAAGTACATGTTGAGTTAGCTACAAAGACGAAGATATTCTGTGGCTGTTCAACTGCATTTGGTGCCGAACCTAATGCACATACATGTCCGGTTTGTACAGGTATGCCGGGAAGTCTTCCGGTACTTAATAAACAGGTAGTGGAATATGCGATGTCAGTAGGCGTTGCTACTAACTGTGACATCACAAGATATTGTAAATTTGACAGAAAGAATTATTTCTATCCTGATAATCCACAGAACTACCAGATTTCACAGTTATATCTTCCTATCTGCCGAAATGGTTATGTGGAAATAGATGGTGAAAATGGAAGAAAAAAAGTAGGTATTCATGAGATTCATATGGAGGAAGATGCAGGTAAGTTAATACATGATGATTGGGAGGACTGCTCATTAGTTGACTATAACAGGTCAGGAGTTCCGCTTATTGAAATAGTATCAGAACCTGATATGCGTTCCTCAGATGAAGTTATTTCTTATCTTGAGAAGCTTAGAATGATAATCCAGTATCTTGGAGCATCTGACTGTAAACTTAACGAGGGTTCAATGCGTGCCGATGTAAACATTTCCGTAAGGGAAATGGGAGCCAAAGAATTTGGCACACGAACAGAGATGAAGAACCTCAACTCATTTAAGGCAATTTCAAGGGCAATTGAAAATGAGAGAGCAAGACAGATTGATTTAATCGAATCAGGTGAAAAAGTAATACAGGAGACTAGAAGATGGGACGATAACAAAGAGTATTCCTATCCAATGCGTTCTAAGGAGGATGCTAAGGATTACAGATATTTCCCTGAACCAGACCTTGTACCTATTGTAATTAGTGATGAATGGCTTAAACGTATTAAAGACAGTCAGCCAGAATTCAGGGAAGAGAAGATGGCAAGATATATTAAGGAATATGGTATTCCTGAATATGATGCCGGAATTATTACAGCAACTAAGAAATTGGCAGATATTTTCGAAGAAACAGTAAGTGAGGGTGCGAATGCCAAGAAAGTAAGTAATTATCTTATGGGCGAGACAATGAGACTTCTTAAAGAGCATGAGATGGATGCTGAAGAAATTTCATTTTCACCAGTAAATCTTGCAAAACTTATTAAACTTATAGATGCCGGAACAATTAACAGTTCAGTAGCAAAAGAAGTATTTGAGAAGGTATTTACTGAAGATATTGATCCTGACGTATACATCGAAGAACATGGTTTAAAAATGGACAATGATGAAGAAGGATTAAGAAAAATGCTTGAAGAAATAGTGGCTAATAATCCACAGTCTGTTGAGGATTATCATAATGGTAAGGACAAGGCGATTGGATTCTTAGTAGGTCAGGCTATGAAAGCTACTAAGGGAAAAGCTAATCCGGGAATGATAAATAAAATTTTAAAGGAATTATTGTAAATCCGCTTATGGTAAATAATATGGTTATAGAATCAAAAATCAGAAAATTTCCTGAATAAAAGGAAAGTTTTCTGACTTTTGATTTTAATAATAAATAGTAAATACAGAGTAAAACAAGATGTCTAATTAATTGTTAGAATTATCCAAAGTTGCTTCATAATCATCAAAGATATAATTAAGTATAGGAGCAAGACCTATAAATTCAGCACCATAATTCTTAAGTCCATTATCACATAGGCGGCTTCTTACGATTCTTACAACCGTATATAATATAGAGTCATCACCACCTAATTTGATTTTGGCATTGAAGTAATATCCGGTAGGAAGTGTTGCAGAAGATGTGAAACCGATACCCCCTTTTGAGATATCAGTAACTTCAATTGGAGCATCAATATTGGCAATCACTCCATTATCTTGATGAAATAACTTTGAGATATTAAGTTTTAAATCAACATTCATTCTTTTATAACGACGTTTTTCTTTTTCAGGCATACTATTCTCCATTCTGAGCGACTTGTTCGCGAGGAGGCGATTAGAAATTCGCGTATGCGATTTCTAATCTGCCATAAAACTAATTGTTTTCGCCCGGAAACAATTAGTTTGGGGCGAAAGAATTGGTGCATCAGCACAATTCTTTCACACTGGCTCCATTTTGCAGACGCAGCTGCAAATATATCTTGGATATATTATACAAGTAATTATCTGATTATTCAAGAATTTTGCAAAGTTATACAAATAATATTCAATGTGGAAAATTGATTTGATTTTAAGTATGTATTGTATTATAATTTACCTTGTTTAGTAAGAGTGAAATATGATTAGGCATTTAGGTTTATAAGTTAAGAGCATAAGGTTTTAAGATATATTTATTTTGTAAAAGACAATAGAATAATGTCATATTTAATGCGATATTTGGCTATAAGATATATTTTATTTCAGAAAAGCTCACAGAATAAACTTAAAGGAGTACAGACCGTATGAAGAATATACATGAAATTAGTAACTGTTGTATGTCACCGGATGCAGACGATACATTACATGAGGAATGTGGTGTATTCGGAATGTATGATTTCGATGGCAATGATGTGGCATCATCGATTTATTATGGTTTATTTGCATTACAGCACAGAGGTCAGGAAAGCTGCGGAATAGCTGTAAGTGATACAGAGGGACCAAAGGGCAAGGTAAGTGTCTATAAGGATATGGGCCTTGTAAATGAAGTGTTCCAGCCGGATAATCTTGAAAAATTAAAAGGTAATATCGGTGTCGGACATACAAGATATTCTACAGCAGGAAGCAGTACGAGAGAGAATGCACAGCCATTGGTACTTAATTATGTGAAAGGTATTCTTGGACTTGCACATAATGGAAATCTTATTAATGCGTTAGAACTTCGCAAGGAACTAGAGTATACCGGAGCTATTTTCCAGACTACAATAGATTCAGAAGTTATAGCATATCTTATCGCAAGAGCCAGAATTAAATGTGGTTCGGTTGAGGAAGCTGTCAAAGAGACTATTAAGAAGATAAAAGGTGCTTATTCATTAATTGTAATGAGTCCGAGAAAATTAATAGGTGCAAGAGACCCATATGGTTTTAAGCCATTATGCATTGGTAAAAGAGATAATACATATATTTTAGCTTCAGAGACATGTGCACTTGATACTATCGGTGCAGAGCATGTAAGAGATGTCTTACCTGGTGAGATAGTAACTATTACTGATGGTAAGATAATATCTGATACATCATTATGTCTGCCTAAAGAGAAAGAAGCAAGATGTATATTTGAATATATTTATTTCGCAAGACCGGACAGTATAATTGATGGAATTTCAGTATATCATTCAAGAATTATGGCAGGAAGATATCTTGCCATGGATCATCCTGTAGAGGCTGATTTAGTAGTAGGTGTGCCGGAATCAGGAAATGCGGCAGCATTAGGATATTCTTTAGAATCAGGAATTCCTTATGGTACTGCATTTGTTAAGAACGGATATGTCGGACGTACATTTATAAAGCCTAAGCAGAGCAGCAGGGAATCAAGTGTAAGAGTTAAACTTAACGTTTTGAAAGAAGCAGTTAAGGGTAAAAGAGTAATTATGATAGATGACTCTATTGTAAGAGGTACTACGAGTGACCGTATAGTAGGAATGCTTAAGGAAGCAGGTGCTACAGAGGTGCATGTAAGAATAAGTTCACCACCATTTTTAAATGAGTGTTATTTTGGAACGGATATTCCAAGTAAAGAACAGTTAATTGCGCATAACAGAACGATTGAAGAAATCAGACAGATTATCGGTGCGGATTCGTTAGGTTATCTAGAAATAGACAGATTATCACAGATGGTGGAAGGACTTCCTATTTGTACAGGATGTTTTAATGGAAAGTATCCTATAGAACCACCTAAGGAAGATATTCGTGGTGAATATGAAGCATAAAAGTGTTTAAAATATTGGCATTAGCTGATATAATACTAAGGAAAAGATACCTTAGATAGATTAACTAATATGTATAAGAAAAAGGAGAACTAATATGTACGATAAGTATCAAAGCCCATTGTCAGAGCGATATGCAAGTAAGGAAATGCAGTATATTTTCTCACCTGATATGAAATTCAGAACATGGAGAAAATTATGGATTGCATTAGCAGAGACAGAGAAAGAATTAGGACTTAATATCACTGATGAGCAGATTGCAGAGTTAAAAGAATATGCAGAGGACATTAATTATGATGTTGCTAAGGAAAGAGAAAGATTAGTAAGACATGATGTTATGTCACATGTTTATGCATATGGTGTACAGTGTCCAAAAGCTAAGGGAATTATCCATCTTGGTGCAACTTCATGTTATGTTGGTGACAATACTGATATTATCGTAATGACTGAAGCACTTAAATTGGTCAGAAAGAAATTAATAAATGTTATTGCTGAATTAGCTAAATTTGCTGATTCATATAAAGCACAGCCAACACTTGCATTTACACATTTTCAGCCTGCACAGCCAACTACAGTTGGAAAACGTGCGACATTATGGATGAATGAATTAGTTGTTGACTTAGAAGACCTTGATTATATTATCGGAAGTATGAAGTTATTAGGTTCAAAGGGAACAACAGGTACACAGGCAAGTTTCCTTGAATTATTCGAGGGTGACCAGGATAAAATCAGAAAAATTGATCCTATGATAGCTAAGAAGATGGGATTTGAGAAATGTCAGCCTGTTTCAGGACAGACATATACAAGAAAAGTTGATACAAGAGTATTAAATGTATTAGCAGGAATTGCAGCAAGTGCTCATAAATTCTCAAATGATATAAGATTATTACAGCATCTTAAAGAGGTTGAAGAACCATTTGAAAAGAATCAGATTGGTTCATCTGCAATGGCTTATAAGAGAAACCCTATGAGAAGTGAGAGAATTGCATCACTTGCTAATTATGTAATGGTAGATGCACTTAATCCTGCAATTACATCAGCAACGCAGTGGTTTGAAAGAACACTTGATGACTCTGCTAATAAGAGAATAAGTGTTCCTGAAGCATTTCTTGCAATCGACGGAATACTTGACTTATATCTCAATGTAGTAGATGGTTTAGTTGTATATCCTAAGGTTATTGAGAAGAGACTTATGGCTGAATTACCATTTATGGCTACTGAGAATATTATGATGGATGCAGTTAAAGCAGGTGGCGACAGACAGGAATTACACGAAGAGATTCGTAAGCTTTCTATGATTGCAGGAAAGAATGTTAAAGAAGAGGGACTTGATAACAATTTATTAGAGCTTATTGCAGCAGATGATAAATTCGGAATGAGTCTTGAAGATTTGAAGAAATCAATGGACCCAACAAAGTATGTTGGACGTTCAAAAGAGCAGGTTGATGAGTTCTTAAGTGAAGTTATTAATCCAATTCTTGAAGAGAATAAGGAAATACTTGGAATGACAGCTACAATCAACGTGTAATTATAAATATAAGAATATATAATATATTTTATAATTTATTTGCGTAACAATATATTTTTATAATTTATTCTTATAATAATATACTCTATAGTAATCAGGTTTCCGGTAAGCGTTGCTATCGGAAACCTTTAGTGATAAAAGACAACGCAGAAATGAGGAAAAGTAATGGGCGGATTTTTTGGAGTTGCATCGAAAAATGATTGCGTATTTGATTTATTTTTTGGAACTGATTATCATTCACATCTTGGAACAAGAAGAGGTGGAATGGCTGTATATGGCAAGAATGGATTTGATCGTTCAATCCATAATATAGAGAATTCTCCTTTCAGAACTAAATTCGATAAAGAGATAAATGAAATGAAAGGTAATTTAGGAATTGGCTGTATATCAGATTATGAACCACAGCCATTAATTGTTCGTTCGCATCATGGAACCTATGCTATAACAACAGTTGGTAAAATTAATAATACAGATGAAATTGTTAAAAAGATTTTCAGTAATGGTAATTCGCATTTCTTAGAAATGAGTGGTGGAGATATTAATGCTACTGAACTCGTGGCGGCTATTATTAACCAGAAAGATAATATGATTGATGGTATAAGGTATGCACAGGAGATAATAGATGGTTCAATGACTATGTTAGTTATGACTCCTAAGGGCATATTTGTAGCGAGAGACAGATTAGGAAGAACTCCGGCGGTTATCGGTAAGAAAGAGGACGGATATTGTGCTACATTTGAATCATTTGCCTATCTGAATCTTGGATATACGGATTATAAGGAATTAGGTCCGGGCGAAATAGTAATTATGACACCGGAAGAAGTACGAACGGTATGCGCACCGGGTACAGATATGAAGATTTGCACATTCTTATGGATATATTATGGCTATCCATCGTCAAGCTATGAGGGCGTAAGTGTTGAGAAAATGCGTTATAACTGTGGAGCAATGCTTGCAAGACGTGATATGAATGACAAGAATAAGGTAGAGCCTGATATTGTTGCAGGTGTACCGGATTCAGGAACAGCTCATGCGGTAGGATATGCTAACGAG
The DNA here is from genome assembly GCA_902362455.1 of Eubacteriaceae bacterium. Lineage (GTDB taxonomy): Bacteria > Bacillota > Clostridia > Lachnospirales > Lachnospiraceae > Bovifimicola > Bovifimicola ammoniilytica. The sequence goes on along the minus strand of CABIWJ010000003.1, from coordinate 31,256 downwards.
TCAGGAATTCCATTTTCAAGACCATTTATTAAATATACACCTACATGGCCACGTTCATTTATGCCTACTATCCAGAGTAAGCGTAATCTGATTGCAAAAATGAAACTTATACCTGTTCATGATTTAATTAAAGATAAGAGATTATTACTTATAGATGACTCTATCGTAAGAGGAACACAGCTTAGAGAAACTACTGAATTCCTATATTCAAGCGGAGCTAAAGAGGTACATATAAGACCTGCCTGCCCACCACTTGTATATGGCTGTAAATTCATTAATTTCTCACGTTCATCTTCAGAAATGGACTTAATAACAAGACGAGTTATTAAGAATTTAGAGGGTGATAATGCTGAAAATGTACTTAACGAGTATACTAATCCTGAAACTGAAAGATATCAGAATATGATAGAAGAGATAAGAAAAGAACTTAAATTCACATCTCTTAGATATCATAGATTAGATGATATGATAGAGTCAGTAGGAATAGACAAGAGTAAGTTATGTACTTATTGCTGGGATGGAAGGGAATAGTTAGTATGAAGATAAGCAAGAATAAAAGGAAGACAATATTAATAGTATTAGCAGTAATACTGATAATTGTAATACCTGTAGGTGTAAATATACTGTTTCCTAAATATTATAAACTGAAAATAGATTATAGCGAGATAAAATGTATTGAGGTTGAGTCGTATAATAAACGTCAGTATTTTGTTTTTGATAAAAGCGAAGATATAAAAATAATAATGGATTATATATGTAGTCAAAAGTATAGGAAAGAAAATATATATGAAGTAATTGCTTCTCAATACCATACTGTAATAAAATCAAAAATCGGTTATGATATAAAATTATATAGTTCAACGGAATGTGAAGAATC
>CABIWJ010000003.1:0-30153 GCA_902362455.1 Eubacteriaceae bacterium | reverse complement strand
CCGCAGTGCGATCCACGCGGAGCGTTTTTCATTTGCAATATATTCGTAAATGTGGTCTAATTCACGGATTGCTCTAGGGTTGACTTTTACCTTGTATTTATCCAAAATGCTTTTTCTCCAATTCTGCAAAAACTTTTTCTGCGTCAACTGCTTCTGCACCGTTAGCAATTTCTTGCTCAGATTCGAAGATTGCCTGGTCGATGCGATTCATTCTTGCAAATTTATCGTATAATTCACTACTCATCACAACCAAGTCGCTATATCCGTTTTTGGTAATAAAAATAGGCTCCTGTTCCTTGTGTGCGATATTGGAAATCTCGGTTGTATTGCGTAAATCCTTAATAGGCATAATAAGTGGCATAATGCTTCACTCCTTTCGTTGACACAATTATAGCATAATTATGCCTAAGAAAGCAATATAAAATGCATATCTTCACAAGAAACTTGTAGATAAAATCAAAAAACTTGTTGATAATATTAATTAACGGGAGTACTGTTGATAACAATTATTAAAAAATATGGATGATGCAACTTTTGATATGTGGATAAGGTTGCAGGGCAATAAACAATGATTTCCCTTGTAAGTTACCCATAAGGGCAAAAACAAGGGAAAATACATACAAGTTCACGATTTGAGGCTCTGAAAGCCTTGAAAAATAAGGAACGTTAGTTGGATTGATAAACAACTTATAATTTATTTAACTTCTTCTAATATTATACCGCTGAAAGCCGGAAGTTCTAAGTTAAGTTTTTTAGAAACAGTAGATAACTGTTTGCGGCTTACAGGAGTATTACCACCATAAATATCATAGTCAGAGTTGAGTAAGACTCTGTATTTGCCGTTCTTTTTTAAATCAAGGGTGTAGTTCTGTGCAACACCTGAGAAATTAAGGGCTACGATTATATTTTGTTTTGGACTGCGGCGAATGTAAGAGTACAGACATTCGCTTTCACTATGACAGTCAATCCATTCAAAACCATTTTTATCATAGTCTTCTTCCCATAATGCAGGATTATCAATATATATTTTATTTAGTTTTTGTATATATTTATGAAAAGAATCATGAATTGGATATTTGAGAATATCCCAGTCCTGTTCACGTTTTTCGTCCCATTCCCTAAGCTGTCCGAGTTCATTGCCCATAAAGTTGAGTTTCTTGCCCGGATGTGTCATCATATACATATAAAGTAGGCGACCTTGTGGAAATTTCATCTCGTATTCACCGAACATTTTCTGAAGAATCGTGCATTTGCCATGAACTGTTTCATCATGTGAAAAAGGAAGTAAGAAGTTAGCATCATAGTAATACATCATACTGAAAGTAAGTTTATGATAACTTCCTCCACGGAATAATGGATCAAGCTTCATATATTCAAGGGTATCATTCATCCAGCCCATATCCCACTTGTAGTCGAAACCTAAGCCACCATCTCTGACAGATTTAGTAACATCTTTAAAGTTAGTAGAATCTTCCGCTGCAAGCATACAATTAGGAAATCTGTCTTTAAGTCCACTGTTAAGTGTCTTAACAAAATCTACGGCATTACCATTTACACCACGGTTCTCATCACCTTGCCAATATAAGATTCGGCTGATTGCGTCCATTCTAAGGCCATCAATGTGGTATTTATCGAGCCAGTAAGCAGCAGCACTGTTTAAGAAACTGCGCACCTCTCCACGACTGTGCATAAAGTTACAGCTTCCCCATTCACTGACACCTACATCATTATGAGGATATTCATAAAGTGCTGTTCCGTCATAATTAGCAAGAGCGTAAGCGTCTACAGCAAAATGGACAGGAACAAAATCTACGATTACAGCTATATCAGATGCATGGAATAAATCAATCATCTTCTGGAACTGAGTGGCGGTTCCGTATCTGCTTGTTGGAGCGAAGAAGCCGGTATTCTGATACCCCCAGCTTTCATCACATGGGTGTTCGCTTATAGGCATAAGTTCAAGACAGTTATAACCATTCTCTTTCATATATTTAATGAGTTTAGGAGCTATTTCATCATAGGTAAACCAGCCATGCTCGTCATCCGGATTAGTCAGCCAGCTTCCAAGATGCACCTCATAGATATTAAGAGGTGCTTTCTTGAAATCAGTACGTTTCTTCAACCATTTAGCATCAGAGAATTTATATTCATCTAAATCGCGAATTATGCTCGCACTATCAGGGCGTAATTCCATTCCGAAACCATAAGGATCACAATGGTCAATTACACCATTTGATGCAGTTATCTGGAATTTATACATATCGCCTGGTTTGGCATTCTCTACAAAGAGTTCAAAGAATTGTCTGTCATCTGCCACACGATTCATATTCTGTGGCTGCCAGTTATTAAAACTTCCGATTACCGCAACATTACTTGCAGCAGGTGCAAATGTACGGAAAGTAACACCTTTTTTTTCAATATGTGCGCCAAGATAATTATAAGCGTCAAAAATCTGACCTGTATAAAAATTATAGAAATTCATTGTTATACCTCCTAGCATTTGATGTATTTTGCACTATATCCTTTCATATTAAGACCACCCTCGAAACTTACGGTTTCACCTGTAATAAGGTCTGTTCCTGAACCAACTCCGGAATCAAAATGAGCAGTATAATCATCAGCTGAAGCATTGATTGCGATTAATACACGCTCGCCATCGCAGGTTCTTTCGAATACACATTGATGATTAGTAAGAACAACTGATTTGAAATCTCCATAACAGATTGCCTTACTATTCTTGTGTGCTTTAGCAAGTTTAGAAATATAGTCTGATAATTCGTTCTCAATTGGTGCATCAAAGCAGGCACGTAATGCAGAATCACCTTCATTCTTATGTGCTTTAGCACCCCATTCGCTTCCGTAATATACGCAAGGAATTCCAGGCATACCAAATGCAAGCGCATAAATAAGAGGAAGATGATTTTCATTATTAAGGTTGCTTGCAATTCTTGATACGTCATGATTATCTACGAAAGTGAGTAAGTGTTTACCTTTGTATAAAGTCCAGTTCTCAGGACCAAACTGACGGAGAAGTGAGTGTACAATTTCAAACATATTCATAGAATTGAAACTTGAGAATAAGCCCTTATAACACTCATAGTTTGTACAGCTGTGAAGCATTTCATCATTGACAAATTGGTTATAATCACCATGAAGAAGTTCGCCAAGAAGCCAGAAGTCAGCTTTTAATCCGTTACAGAAATGTCTTAATCTCTTTAAGAAATCTTTATCAAGGCAATAAGCCACATCAAGTCTAATTCCATCAATGTCGAATTCATCAACCCATAATTTGATACTATCGAAAATATAGTTAATAACTTCTTCATTTCTAAGATTCAATTTAACCAAATCATAGTTGCCTTCCCAGCCTTCATACCATAATCCATCGTTGTAATTAGAATTTCCACCGAAGTCAATTCTCGCAAACCAGTCTTTGTATGGAGATGCTTCTCTGTTCTTTAATACGTCCTGAAATGCAAAAAAACCACGACCCACATGGTTAAATACACCGTCTAACACAACTTTAATACCTGCTTTGTGAAGATTGTCACATACATTCTTAAAGTCATCATTTGTACCAAGTCGGCAGTCAATTTTACGGTAATCTCTTGTGTTATATCCATGAGTGTCAGATTCGAAAACCGGTGAGAAATAAATTGCATTTGCTCCTAATTTATTAATATGAGGTATCCAGTCATTAACCTTTAATATTCTTGAAGTGAGTACACCGTCGTTTTCGAATGGTGCTCCACAAAATCCTAACGGGTAAATTTGATAAAATACGCTTTCATCAGCCCACATGCTTAAGTCCTCCTTAAATAGCTTGTAATCTAGAAATCCTTTTTGTAGTTTTTTCGCAAATTCCTCAAGGGAATCTACTGATAATTCGTTTCTGCCATTTTCTTCTATAATACCAAGAAAACCATTTACAAAGAAAGTAATGCTTATTCTTGCATTTAATAAATCTTTATCGTCAAGTCCAAAGACAGTAGAACGACTGATTAGTGAGTCGATTATCTGTGTTCTTACCTTATATATTAAAGGCGACAGACTTGGTGAGTTGAAAAACGGCTTATAAAGATTGCCCTGCTCCTTATTCAATTGCAATATCTTAGACCAGATATTAGGTAAATCTTTAATCATATTATTTACACCATTCTGGCAAATGATGTCTACAATAGGCGAGACAATCTGTAATATAAAATCTTCTGCACATTCATAAATATCTTTATAATGAAGATAGAAGGTGCTTTTGTTGATTCCTGCTTCTTTACATAATTCTATAACGGTAATATCACGTATGTCTTTCACGCAAAGTAAGTTGCTGAGTGTTACATAAAGAGCATTTTTTGTTTTTTTAATCTTAGCATTTTCCAATTATCTTACCTCTTCCTTGCAAGTATGTATGCATTATAACATTGAAATAGACAAATGTCTATATTAAATTTTAAAATATTAATCTCATATCAGTTTAAACTTGCTAAATTGCCTGTATAATGTTAAAATACTTCTTTAGAAAGTAGCATTTAATATGATTAATTATAAGAAAGGAGCCATATTTCCGTCAGATATTTATGGTAAATATTATGGATATTATAATTATATGGAAAATATGGGATAGAATAAATTGTGGAAAAGAAAATAGCAGTAGTTACAGACAGTAATAGTGGAATTACACAGGCAAAAGCTAAAGAGATGGGTGTGTATGTTTTGCCAATGCCTTTTATGATTGACAGTAAAGAATATTTTGAGGATATTAATTTAACTATAGTGGAATTCTTTGAGAAACTTAAAGGAGACTGTACTATATCTACATCACAGCCATCACCTTCATCTATGACAGATTTATGGGACAAGATATTAGAAGAATATGATGAAATTGTTCATATTCCAATGTCAAGTGGATTAAGCGGTGCATGTCAGACAGCCATAATGTTATCAGATGATTATGATGGAAAAGTGCAGGTAGTAAATAACCAGAGAATCTCAGTAACACAGGAACAGTCAGTAAGGGATGCGTTAGAACTTGTTAAAGCAGGTAAGAGTGCAGAAGAGATAAAAGAAATACTTGAGAACCGCAAGTTTGAATCAAGTATTTATATTATGTTAGATACATTAACATACCTTAAAAAGGGTGGAAGAATCACACCTGCTGCCGCAGCCCTTGGTAATCTTCTTAAGTTAAAACCTGTTCTTCAGATTCAGGGAGAAAAGTTAGATGCATTTGCCAAAGCCAGAACTATAAAACAGGCAAAGGCAACTATGCTTGATGCGATTCAGAAAGATTTCAAAGAAAGATTTAATAATGATGAAGATGGTGATATGGGATTATTTATTGCACATACACAGAATTATGATGCAGCAGTAGAATTCAGGGAAGAAGTATTAAAGGTATTTCCTGGTAAAGATATCGAAATTGCAGATTTATCATTAAGTGTATCATGTCATATAGGACCTGGAGCATTAGCATTAGCATGTGCAAAATGCATTAAATAAAAAAAGGGGTAAAAAAGGGGTAAAAGAGGTAATAAAGAGGGGTATAAGAGGTAAAGAGAGGGGGTAAATAAAGAAGGGTAAAAATTTATAAAATTAAATCTGAGTGTATAAATATTACTACTTATAGAGGGGTTTTTCTACAAAAGCCTTTAGTCTTATTGAAAAATACTCATTACTATGATAAAGTTTTAACATAAATTACCGGATATTTAAAACTTATTTCATATCATAGGATATTTGGTAATGGTGGGAAAAAGAGTATTGACATATACATAGAAGAAACCGTCCGTTAAGGGCGGTTTTTTTGACCTTAGAAATAATTATTGAATAATAATGGCATAGGATATATTTAAATCCTATGCCATTAAAATGCATAAATATAAATTGGTTTTATAAAAATACAATTCTATAAAAGTGTAATTCCGTTCTCAGCAGCACATTCATTAATTGCATCCGGCCAGATAGAAGCCTGAACCTCACCGATATGTGCTTTTCTAAGATAGAACATGCAGATTCTTGACTGTCCGATTCCTCCACCGATTGTGTAAGGAAGCTCCTTATCTAAGATGGCTTTCTGGAATGGAAGTTCAGCTCTTTCAGGACAACCTGCTTTATCTAATTGTTCCTTTAGTGATACCTCATCAACTCTGATACCCATAGAAGATAATTCAAGAGCAATATCAAGCACAGGATAGTATACGATAATATCTCCGTTAAGTTTCCAGTCATCGTAGTCAGGTGCACGGCCATCATGTTTTTCGCCTGAAGCTAATTTATCTCCTATCTGCATAATGAAGATTGCACCTTTTAACTTAGCAATCTTATATTCTCTTTCCTTAGGTGTACAGTCAGGATACATATCCTCTAATTCCTGTGAAGTGATAAATGATATTTCAGCAGGGAGAAATTCATGTATGTAATTATACTGTGAAGCAATATAGCTTTCTGTACGTTTAAGAGCTGTATATACTTTCTGGACAGTAGCTTTAAGGGTTTCAGGGTTTCTCTCTTCTTTAGAAATGATTTTCTCCCAATCCCACTGGTCAACAAATATAGAATGAATGTTATCAGTATCTTCATCACGTCTGATAGCGTTCATATCTGTGTAAAGTCCCTCACCTGAATGGAAACCATAACGCTTAAGAGCCTGACGTTTCCATTTAGCAAGTGAATGTACGATTTCAACTTCTTTGTCACCCTGTTCTTTTATGCCAAAGCTCACAGGTCTTTCTACACCATTAAGGTTATCATTAAGTCCTGATTCAGGTCTTACGAATAAAGGTGCTGAAACACGTGTAAGATTAAGTTCTTCTGCGAGCACTCTTTCGAAATAATCTTTTACAAGTTTGATTGCTATTTCAGTTTCACGAATAGACAATGCCGAAGAATATCCGGCAGGTGTTAATAAATGTTCCATTTTTTCATTCCTTTCTCTCATAGATCATCAGGTGTGGCAAAACATATAATATATAAAGGCAGTTTCGTTATTACCTGACATACATAATAAAGAATTATATCATATCATATAAAAAATAAAAGTAAAAATTTGCTGTGTATTGTAAAAAGATTATGTTTCGGTTATAATCTAGAATAAGTTTGTTAAAGTTTGTTAAGATAGAAAGCGTTGGTATGGAATAGAATGGAAAAATTATATGAGACTCAGGAAGAAACCGAGAAAGTTATATTGATTGGTGTTTCTACGAGTGATGGAGATGATACGGAAGAATCTTTAATGGAATTAAAGGAGCTTGTGAAAACAGCAGGGGCAGCAACTGTAGCAACTGTTATCCAGAACAGAGAGGCAATACATGCAGGAACATATATTGGAAAAGGCAAGATTGAAGAAGTGAAGGTCCTTATTGATGAATTAGGCGCAACAGGAGTTGTATGTGATGATGAATTAAGTCCTGCACAGTTAATGAATCTAAGAGATGCATTAGATACGAAAGTAATGGACAGAACTCTTATAATACTTGATATATTTGCAAGTCGAGCTAAGACAGGTGAGGGTAAAGTCCAGGTTGAACTTGCCCAGTTAAAATACAGACAGGCAAGGTTAGTCGGACTTAGAAGCTCGCTTTCAAGATTAGGCGGTGGAATTGGTACAAGAGGACCTGGCGAAAAGAAATTAGAGATGGACAGACGTCTTATTAAGGACAGAATAGCAGTATTAAGGCATGAAGTCGAAGAGATGAAAGTCCACAGAGAACTTGCAAGAAACCAGAGAAGTAAGAATCCAACGACAGTTATCTCCATAGTCGGATATACTAATGCCGGTAAGTCAACCCTTTTAAATGAACTGACAGGGGCAGGTGTCTTAGAGGAAAATAAGTTATTTGCAACCTTAGACCCTACGACTAGAAGGTACAAGCTTGAAAGTGGACAGGAAATTATGCTGACAGATACGGTGGGTTTTATCAGAAAACTTCCACATCACCTAATTGATGCCTTCAGAAGTACACTTGAAGAGGCTAAGTATGCAGATATACTTATTCATGTGGTAGATGCTTCAAACCCTCAGATGGATGCACAGATGCATATTGTATATGAAACTTTAGATTCACTTGGAGTTACGGATAAATCTATAATTACAATATTTAATAAGCAGGATAAGGTCGCAGAGCAAATAAAGAGTAATGGAGAGGCAGAGATGCCTGTATTTAAGGATTTCAGGGCAGATTATACCTTGAATGCCTCAATAAAGAATCATACAGGACTTGATAAACTGCTAGAATATATAGAAGAAATTCTTAGAAATAAGAAGATTTATATAGCTAAGACATTTGGATATAAGGAAGCAGGACAGATTCAGAAAATCAGAAAATATGGTGAACTTCTGAAAGAAGAATATAGAGATGACGGTATCTATGTAGAGGCATATGTGCCTGTTGAACTTATGCCGATGTAGATAATTGCAGAATATTTAACTAAAGAAATTTAGATGATTTTGAAATATTAATAATTAACTAAATATGGTTAATTAACGAAATATAGAATACTAAAAAGCAGTAAATGAAAATGGTACTATATTAGAAATCAGAAATGGAGCAAGAAATGGATAAAGGATATAATAGAGCAGATGAAATGTTTAAAGACATTGCAAGACGAATATTAGAAGAGGGCTGTATGGACATTAATCCAAGACCAAGATATGCGGACGGAACTCCTGCACATACTCTATCAATTAATCATGTAATGCAAAGTTATGATTTATCAAAAGGTGAATTACCACTTATAACATTGAGACCGATTGCTATAAAAAGTTCCATAGGTGAACTGTTATGGATATATCAGGACCAGTCGAACAGCCTTGATGTATTAAGAGATAAATATAATGTTACGTGGTGGGACGAATGGGATATTGGTGACAGAACCATAGGTGCCTGTTATGGAGAGACAGTAAGAAGACATAATCTTATGAACAACTTATTAAACGACATACAGAATAATCCGGATGGAAGAAGACATATTATAAATATGTGGCAGGAGGACGATTTCAAAGATAAACATGGATTGAAACCTTGTGCATATCAGACAGTATGGAATGTAAGACATGGTAAAGATGGCAAAGATTATTTAGATATGTGCCTTTTCCAACGTTCAAGTGATTACGCAACAGCAGGAATAATTAATCAGATGCAGTATGTTATATTCCAGATGTTAGTAGCCAGACATTGCGGATATGAAGCTGGCAGATTTACATGGTTTGTGGCGAATATCCAGATATATGACAGACATATTGAGCCAATCAAAGAGATGCTTAACAGGGAATCGGTAGAATGTTCACCAAGAATAGAGATAAACCCTGATAAAAAGAATTTCTATGATATAACTATTGATGATGTGAAGATAACAGGATATCCTAGAGAGATTATAAAGGAACAGAATCCACAGCTTAAATTTGACATTGGAATATAAAAATATAGAATGAAGTAGAAAAGAGGAATAGAGACTAATATGAATTTAATAGTAGCAGTAGACAAGAACTGGGCAATTGGCAATAAGGGAAAATTATTATTAAGTATTCCTGATGATATGAAGTTTTTCAGAGAGACCACAACAGGAAATGTGGTTGTAATGGGTAAGACAACCTTAAAGAGCTTTCCAAATGAGAGACCACTCAAAAACAGAGTAAATATCGTACTTACAAGAGATAATAATTTCACAGCACAAGATGCAATTATAGTACATAGCATTGATGAGACATTAGAAGCATTAAAACAGTATAATGCTGAAAATGTATATGTGATTGGTGGTGCAAGTGTGTATGAACAATTATTACCATATTGTGATACTGCATACGTTACATATATAGATTATGCTTATGAAGCAGACAGATATTTTCCTAATCTTGATAAGATGTCTGATTGGAAACTTACAGAGGAAAGCGAAGAGCAGACATATTTCGATGTAGAATATTATTTCAGAAAATACGAAAGAGTGTAGAAATAAGAAATTATTTACCTGAAGCTGCATATATTAGAATAAAGTTGTTTGACAGGAACCAAAATTATGCGCACAATGCAAAACGATATGATTGACAGAGGTCAGTTACAGGTAAATGTTACTACAATTAATAACATTCCAATAGAAAATGTTAACATTTCTATTTATGAGGAAGGGCAGCCTACCAATAAGATAGAAGAAATAACAACTGATGCATCCGGACAGAGTGAAAAAATTGATTTGGCTACTCCACCGGTGGAATTAAGCTTATATGTGGATAACATTATTCAGCCGTATGCGGAATATTCATTGTTAATGGAAGCTGATGGTTATGAGCCGGTTAATATTTCGGGTGTTGAGATATTATCAGGAAGAATGTCGATACAGGATATAAAATTAAGACCTTTATTAGAGGGAGAAAATGGTGAAGATTTCGTTATCCCCGCACATACACTTTATGGTGAATATCCACCTAAGATTGCAGAAGCAGAAGTAAAACCTGTAAATCCTCCGGGTGAGATAGTTCTAAGCAGGGTTGTAATTCCTGAATATATAATAGTACATGATGGTGCACCATCAGACAGTACAGCAAGTGATTATTATGTTCTTTATAAGGATTACATTAAAAATGTTGCATCAAGCGAAATTTATGCAACATGGCCGGAGGAGACAATTAAAGCAAACGTACTGGCGATAATGTCATTTACACTTAACAGGGTATATACGGAATGGTATAGGAACAAAGGCTACGATTTTACTATAACTTCATCTACTGCATTTGACCACAAATGGATAAATAACCGAAATATTTTCGATACAATTTCTCTGGTGGTTGATGAAATATTTGACCAGTATTTATCAAGACCTAATGTAAAACAGCCTATACTTACACAATATTGTGATGGTAACAGAGTAAGTTGTCCGGGCTGGATGACACAATGGGGAAGCAAGAGCCTTGGTGAAAGCGGATATTCCGCAATTCAGATACTCAGGAATTTCTATGGAAGCTCAATATACATTAATACGGCAGAACAGATATCAGGTGTTCCGATTTCGTATCCGGGATATGAATTAGATATAGGTGCATCGGGCAGTAAGGTTCAGCAGATACAGGAGGAATTAGACCGGATAGCACAGGTATATTCAAATATTCCCAGAATACAGGCTGATGGCATATATGGAGAGGCTACAAAGGCAGCAGTAAAGGAGTTTCAGAGAACATTTGATTTGCCACAGACAGGAATTATCGATTTTAGAACATGGTATAAAATCTCCCAGATATATGTGGGCATAACGAGAATTGCAGAATTAAATCAGTAAATATAGGGAAAATAATAGAAAGGATTGACGTATGGTTTTCCGTACTTCATAATATAAGTACAGAAAACTGTACGTTTTTATATTTCATCATTTGAAAGGAGAGGTATTATGTTAGCAGTTAATTATACAAATTTATGTGATAAATAGAAAATAACGTATCTACTTGCAATATATTAATTTAATTGATAAAATGATACCTTGAGTTGTAATATATTAAATATTTTACATTTGCAGATAAGAAAGAGAATGATTGTATGGAAAATAGCAATAATGGTACAAAGTATGTAAGTATCATACTGTTTTCATTAGTAGTTATCGCTTTTGTAATCTTTTATACGATGGTGGGAAAAGCTACCAATAATATAGATGATTTAGAGAGTGAGAAGCAGCAGAATGAAGAACAGCAATCATCTTATGCAGAGCAGGCATCAGGACTTGAAGAATCGAAAAGTTCTTTAGAGAATCTTGTATCGTCTTTGAATTCAGAGTTATCAGTAATAAATAAAAAGATTAGTGATATTGAGAAACAGATAGAAGATAAGAATAAAGAAATTGAAGATACTAAGGCAGAATTAGATGAAGCTAAAGTAATGGAACAGAAACAGTATGATGATATGAAATTGAGAATAAGATTCATGTATGAGATGGGTAATCAGTCATATTTTGAGATTTTATTTTCGGGGGATTCAATTGCAGACAGCATTAATAAAGCAGAATATGTTAAAGAAATAGTCTCTTACGATAGAAAAATGATGGAGAAATATAAAGAGACGAAGAAACTAATCGCGGACAAGGAACAGGCATATACAAAAGAACAACAGGATTTAGTAGAACTTAAGAATCAGGTTAAGGAACAGCAGGACCTTATCGCACAGAAGATTAATGATACGAATAAATCGATACAGGCATATTCAGATGATATAGCTAAGGCTGAGGCAGCTGCATTAGAATATGAGAAGAAAGTTGAAGCAAACAGACAGGCTATAGATGATGAGTCACGAAGAATCGAAGAGTCAAAGATACTTGAACAGGTAAGTCGAGAAAGAGCCAGCAAAGAACAGGCCAGCAGGGAACAGGCAAGCAGAGAAGAATCAATTAAGAATGCCCAGGGAAATATTGATGAGTCAGAGACTACTTCTAAACCGGATAATGATACACCGATTTACACCCCAGAGGGAAATGATTTAGATATGCTTGCAGCACTTATTGAGTGTGAGGCAGGAGACCAGTCATATTATGGTATGTTATGTGTGGGTGCAGTAGTTATGAACAGGATAAACAGTTCAAGTTTCCCTGATACATTATATGAAGTATTATATCAGCCATATCAGTTTACACCGGTTACGGTAAGTGGAAGATTTGCACTTGTACTTGCAAGAGGTGCGAATGAGACCTGCTATAAAGCAGCAAGAGAAGTCCTAGAACAGGGTAATATAGTCGGCTCATGGTTATTCTTCAGAATGAATGATGGTTCAAGGCAGGGAGAAGTAATAGGAGACCATGTTTTCTATTAATAATATACAATGTGAAAGAAAAAAAAATAGGAAAGGAACAAAATGCAGACAACTTTCACATATTATGTTTGCACATCAGATTAGTCTGATGTAAGGTAAGAAAATGAAAGGATCAAATTTGGTATGGGTATTTATAGCATTTGCCTGTTATCTTATAGGTATGGTGTTGATAGGTGCCGCTTTTATGAAGAAGAACAAAAACTCTGAAGATTATTTCTTAGGAGGAAGAAAGATAGGAGGCTGGGTAGCAGCATTATCAGCACAGGCATCAGATATGAGCGGCTGGTTATTAATGGGACTTCCGGGTAATATATATGCATTTGGAACGAACCAGATATGGATAGCTGTCGGATTATTCATTGGTACAGTTGCTAACTGGTTATTTGTATCATCAAGACTCAGAAGATATACGATAAGAGCAAATAATGCACTTACATTTCCAGCGTATTTAGAGAACAGATTCCATGATGATAAGAAGAGAATGTTAGTGGTTTCTTCAGTTGTGGTTGTAGTATTCTTTCTTGTGTATACAGCTTCAGCATTGGCAGCAGGCGGTAAACTTTTCAATTCAGTATTCGGACTTGATTATCATATTGCGTTGGCAATCGGTGTTGCAGTTATTCTCGTATACACATTTATGGGTGGTTTCTTAGCAGTATGTACTACAGATTTTGTACAAGGTATGTTAATGCTTGTAGGACTTCTAACAGTTCCAATTGTTGCGTTATTCATTGTTAAACCTGGAGCATTATCGGATACTCTGGCTGATACTCTAAAGGGAACAGGCGTAAGCGTATCAAGTTTCCTTAATCCATTGAAAAATGGAGACAAGAATCTAAGTTTCGTGGAAATAATCTCACAGCTTGCATGGGGACTTGGATATTTTGGTATGCCACATATCTTAGTAAGATTTATGGCAGTAAAAGATGAGAAAGAATTAAAGAAATCAAAAGTAATAGCAATTATATGGGTAGCATTATCACTTGCATTTGCATGCTTTATCGGTGTTATCGGAAGAGCTTACTTATTTCCGGCAATACTTGGTGAAAAAGGAGCAGTTTCAGTAGAAAATGTATTTATTGAAATGATTAAACAGGTATTTACATCGGATGTTGCGATTCCATTTATCGGAGGATTATTCTTATGCGGAATATTAGCAGCTATAATGTCAACAGCAGATTCACAGTTATTAGTAACTGCATCTTCGGTTTCAGAAGATATTTACAAGGGGGTAATTAATCCAAAGGCAGATTCTAAGAAAGTATTACTTATAAGCAGAATCACAGTTATAGTAGTAGCAGCATTGGCATTTGTTATTGCATGGAATCCTGATAGCAGTATTATGGGACTTGTATCAGATGCATGGGCAGGCTTAGGTTCGGCATTCGGACCAATAATTTTACTTTCACTTTATTGGAAACGTACAAATATGCAGGGCGCTATAGCGGGAATGATTTCCGGTGGCCTTACAGTTATCATATGGGATTATATTCCTCTTATAAATGGACAGACGTTATATAAATATACAGGATTATATTCACTTGTACTTGGTTTCGCCATAAGTCTTGTACTTATTATAGTGGTAAGTTTATTAACAAAAGCACCATCAGAGGAAATGTTACAGGAATTTGATGATGTAGCTAATAAAAGAGTGGCAGAGAATTAATTATAATGAAATATTAGAAATAAAAATGAAATATTAGAATAAATCAGAGGTATTAAGTGTAAGGATGATACATCTGATTGTAAGCAGAGTATGTGATTGAAGAGTTAATGTATAAAGATGAAAATTTATACATTGACTCTTTTTGCTTGAGAAAAAACTTAAATCTCCATAAATGATTGCAAAATTTGGCAGAAAAAGTAGTTGAAAATATAGTTATATTATTGTATAATCTTTACAATTTGAGAAAAAATCAGACACCACCTACACAAGAAAGGACGGGTTACATTCATGAAAGCTTTTCTAATACTTGAAGACGGTACAGTTTTTACCGGCATTTCTATTGGTTCTACTAAGGAAATTATCAGTGAGATAGTTTTTAACACATCTATGACTGGTTATTTAGAGGTTCTTACAGATCCATCATACGCAGGACAGGCAGTAGTTATGACATATCCATTAATAGGTAATTATGGAATCTGCCATGCAGATATGGAATCATTAAAACCATGGCCTGACGGATATATTGTTCGTGAATTATCAAGATTACCAAGTAACTTCAGAAGTGAAGATTCTATCCAGCATTTTCTTGAAGAAAATGATATTCCGGGAATTGCAGGAATTGATACAAGAGCACTTACAAAGATACTTAGAGAAAAAGGTACAATGAACGGAATGATTACTACAAACGAGAATTATAATCTCGATGAAATACTTCCTAAACTTAAAGAATATACACCAACAGGTGTTGTTAAAAAAGTTACATGTGCTGGTAAATCAGAGCTTAAAGGCGATGGATATAAAGTTGCATTAATGGACTTCGGTGCAAAGAACAACATTGCACGTTCACTTAACGAAAGAGGTTGTGATGTGACAATTTATCCTGCATTTACAACAGCAGAAGAAATAATTGCTTCTAATCCTGATGGAATTATGTTATCAAACGGACCGGGAGATCCAAAGGAATGTGTAAGCATTATAGAAGAACTTAAGAAATTATATAATTCAGATATTCCTATATTTGCAATTTGTCTTGGACATCAGCTTATGGCACTTGCAACAGGTGCAGATACACATAAGATGAAATATGGACACAGAGGAGGAAACCATCCTGTTAAAGATTTAAAATCAGGCAAGGTATATATCTCTTCACAGAATCATGGTTATGTTGTTGACAGCGAGACAATTAATCCTGAAATTGCGGAAGTAGGATTTATAAATGTTAACGATAAAACTGTAGAAGGTTTAAGATATAAGAATAAGAACATTTTCACAGTTCAGTTCCATCCGGAAGCTTGTCCCGGACCACAGGATTCAAACTTATTGTTTGATGAATTTATAGAGATGATGGGAGGAAAAAAGAATGCCTAAGAATCCGAATATTAAAAAAGTATTAGTTATTGGTTCAGGTCCTATAGTAATAGGTCAGGCGGCAGAATTTGACTATGCAGGTACACAGGCATGCCGTTCTCTTAAAGAAGAGGGTATCGAAGTTGTACTTCTTAACTCTAACCCTGCTACAATAATGACAGATAAAGATATTGCAGATAAAGTATATATCGAACCATTAACAGTTAAAGTTGTTGAGAAACTTATTGAGATAGAAAAACCAGACAGTATTCTTCCTACACTTGGTGGACAGGCGGCACTTAACCTTGCAATGGAACTTGCTGAAGCAGGGTTCTTAGATACACATAATTGTAAACTCATTGGTACAACTCCTGAGACAATCAAGAAAGCAGAAGACCGTCTTGAATTCAAAGAGACAATGGAGAAAATCAATGAGCCTTGCGCACCATCATTAGTAGTAGAGAATGTAGAAGATGGTGTGGCATTTACGAATAAGATTGGTTATCCGGTAGTTTTACGTCCAGCATATACATTAGGAGGAAGCGGCGGTGGTATCGCTCATAACTATCAGGAATTAGTAGATATTCTTTCTAACGGTTTACGACTTAGCCGAGTAGGACAGGTTCTTGTAGAGAGATGTATCGCAGGCTGGAAAGAAATCGAATACGAAGTAATGCGAGACAGTGCAGGTAACTGTATTACAGTATGTAATATGGAAAATATTGACCCTGTCGGAGTTCATACAGGTGACAGTATCGTTGTAGCTCCATCACAGACATTAGGTGATAAAGAGTACCAGATGCTTCGTTCATCAGCACTTAACATCATAAGTGAATTAAATATAACAGGTGGTTGTAACGTTCAGTACGCATTACACCCAACAAGTTTTGAATATTGTGTAATTGAGGTAAACCCTAGAGTAAGCCGTTCATCAGCATTAGCATCTAAGGCAACAGGTTATCCAATTGCGAAAGTTGCTGCAAAGATTGCTCTTGGTTATACGCTTGATGAAATTAAGAATGCAATTACAGGTAAAACATATGCAAGTTTTGAGCCAACACTTGACTATTGTGTAGTTAAGATTCCAAGACTTCCATTTGATAAATTCATTACAGCTAAACGTACTCTTACAACACAGATGAAAGCAACAGGTGAAGTAATGAGTATCTGTACTAACTTCGAGGGAGCACTTATGAAAGCTATCCGTTCACTCGAACAGCACGTAGAAAGCCTTCTTGACTATGACTTTACAGGCTTAAGTGATGATGAATTAAGAGACCAGTTAAATGTTGTAGACGACAGAAGAATCTGGGTAATAGCAGAAGCATTAAGAAGAGGTTTCGATTATGATACAATCCATGATGCAACTAAGATTGATATGTGGTTTATAGATAAAATCGCAATCATTGTTGAGATGGAGAAGGCACTTAAGACAGAAGAACTTACAGAAGATTTATTAAGAGAAGCTAAGAGGATTGAATTCCCTGATAAATTAGTAGCTAAACTTACAGGCAAGACTGAAAAAGAGATACACGATTTAAGAATGAAATATAATATCGTAGCAGCATTTAAGATGGTTGATACTTGTGCAGCCGAATTTGAGGCAACTACACCATATTATTATTCATGCTTTGGCAGTGAGAATGAAGTAATAGAGACTAAACCTGATAAGAAGATATTAGTTCTTGGTTCAGGCCCTATAAGAATCGGACAGGGTATCGAATTCGACTTCTGTTCAGTTCATAGTACATGGGCATTTAAAGAAGAGGGTTACGAGACAATTATCGTAAATAATAACCCTGAGACAGTTAGTACAGACTTTGATATCGCAGATAAGCTTTATTTTGAGCCACTTACACCGGAAGATGTAAGAAATATCGTTGATTTAGAGAAGCCTGATGGTGCAGTAGTACAGTTCGGTGGACAGACCGCTATTAAGTTAACTGAGAGTCTTATGGAAATGGGCGTACCTATTCTTGGTACAAAAGCTGAGGACGTAGATGCAGCAGAAGATAGAGAGTTATTTGACCAGATTCTTCAGCAGTGTAAGATTCCAAGAGCAGCAGGTGGTACAGTTTATACAGCAGAAGAAGCTAAAGAAGTAGCTAACAGATTAGGATATCCTGTACTTGTCAGACCATCATACGTTCTTGGTGGACAGGGTATGCAGATTGCCACATGCGATGAGGAAATCGAAGAATTTATGGCAATCATTAATAGAATCGCCCAGGATCATCCAATTCTTGTAGATAAATACCTTATGGGTAAAGAGATAGAAGTAGATGCAGTATGTGACGGACAGGATATTTTAATTCCTGGTATAATGGAACATATTGAAAGGGCCGGAGTACATTCAGGTGATAGTATTTCTGTATATCCTGCACAGTCATTATCAGATGAGATTATTGACAGAATCGAAGAATATACAAAGAGACTTGCAAGAGCACTTCATGTTCATGGTATGATTAACATTCAGTTCATCGTATATCATGATGAAGTATATGTAATCGAAGTTAACCCTCGTTCGAGTAGAACAGTTCCATATATAAGCAAGGTTACAGGTATTCCGATTGTTAAACTTGCTACGAAAGCAATAATTGGTAAGACAATTAAAGAACTTGGATATGAACCTGGTTTACAGAAGAAAGCAGATTATATCGCAATTAAGATGCCTGTATTCTCATTCGAGAAAATCAGAGGTGCTGAAATAAGCCTTGGACCAGAGATGAAATCAACAGGTGAGTGCCTTGGTATAGCTAAGACATTTGATGAGGCATTATATAAAGCATTCTTAGGCGCAGGTGTTAATCTTCCAAAACATAAGAAAGTTATTATTACTGTAAATGATGCAGATAAACATGATGCTATTTCAATTGGACAGAGATTCGAAAAATTAGGTTACGAAGTATATGCAACACGCAGTACAGCCAAGGTACTTCAGCAGAATGGTGTAAATGCCATAAAAGTTAATAAATTATCACAGGAATCACCAACAGTAATCGATTTATTATTAGAGCATAAAATCGATATCGTTGTAGATACACCAACACAGGGTCGTGATAAGACAAGAGATGGTTTCTTAATCAGACGTATATCTATTGAAACAGGTGTTAACTGCTTTACATCACTTGATACAGTTAATGCATTATTAACAAGTTTAGAGAGCAACGTTAAAGATAACTTAACATTAATTGATATAGCAACAGTTAATACAAGATAGTTAAAAATAAGATTTTATATGAAATAATCATAGCAAAAACACACTAAATAAAGCGGTACATATTGCATATGCAATATGTATTGCTTTATTTTTAGTTAAATGATAAAATGATAAAAGTGCGAAAATGCAACAAATACGGCGTAATCAGACGGATTTAGGAAGCTAAGTAGTAATGTGGATACATCGACAGAGGGCATCTATGAAATAACATATTCGGTTAATGATTTAATCAGATGTAATGCAACTAAGACAATAAATGTTGTCGTGAAAGGTAGCGAATAAAATGGTAGAACTAAAAGAAAATAAACTCGATATTGATACATATTTGGCCTTAAGAGAATCGGTAAACTGGAAAGTGCTAAGTTATGAACAAGCGAAAAGGGCATTAGAACACAGCCTGTTTACAGTTGTGGCATTGGATGGCAACAGACCGATTGGAATGGGAAGAATAGTTGGTGATGGTGTAGTAATAGATTATATACAGGATTTAGTAGTAAGACCTGACTGTCAGAAGAGTGGCGTTGGAAGAATGATAATTGAACGACTTATACAGTATGTGAAAGAAACTAAATTAGAAAATACAGAGATAATGTTATGTCTTATGTGTGCAAAAGGCAGAGAAAAATTCTATGAGAAATTCAATTTTATCGCCCGTCCGACGGATAGTTTAGGACCTGGAATGATACAATATATTTCTGATAAACATAACTAAGAATGGAGGTTTGTCAGTTTGAGTAAAATCATACATATATATTTAATAAGACATGCCAGACAGAATAGTCCGCTTTGTAACGTGAATGTTCCACTTGCAGATGAAGGAATAGTTCAAAGTGAATTAGTCGGAGAAAGATTAAAGGCATACAATATTGATAAAGTATATTCAAGTAATCTTATAAGAGCTAAGATGACGGCAGCTATAATCAGAGAGAAATTAGGACTTCCGTCAGATGATAATGGCAAATATGAAAGAATTGGACTTAGAGAAACTGATTTTGGAGAGCTTACAGCATTGCCAGATGAAGTTATTAAGGTTAAGTATAAGGATTATTTTAATCGACGTGAATATGCTGTTTCAGATTTAAGGATACCTGGCGGTGAAAACGGCGAAGAAGTATATGAGAGAATGAATAAAGAGATTGAAGAGATAATAAATGAAGCAATTTCTGGTAATTATGGTAATGTGGCAGTAGTAACCCATGGTGGTGCTATCAGATGTTATCTTGCAGGGTTATTAGGCATGCCATTTGGAAAGCGTTTCACGATAGCTAAGACTATGGAGAACTGCTCGATAACACAGATTAATTATAATACCGAACTTAAGAATTATAGCGTGGAACGTATTAATGACTATGCACATTTAGATGGACATAGGGAATTACTAAGAGAAACATTTAAATAAATTTATCAAAAAACGGAGAAGGGCGGAAGAATTGTGCCGATGCGCCAATTCTTCCACCCAGCTAAATGTGTCGCAGGCGGCACATTTAGCGTTTATCGCCGGGCAAAATCTGATATTTTGCCCGCGGTTCCTCCGGCATAATATGCCTGCGGAAATGGAGAAGTGTGAAAAGAATATGTCAGCAGAGGTAACGAAAAAATATGATGCGAACAGCATTTCCATATTAGAGGGTCTTGAAGCTGTAAGAAAAAGACCGGGAATGTATATCGGAAGTGTTTCAACAAAGGGATTAAATCATTTAATATACGAGATAGTAGATAACTCAGTAGATGAGCATTTAGCAGGATATTGTAACGAGATAACAGTTACACTTGAGAAAGACGGAACAGCCATAATTAAGGATAATGGACGAGGTATTCCTGTCGGTATTAATGAGAAAGCGGGAATTCCTGCGGTTGAAGTAGTATTTACAATACTTCATGCCGGAGGTAAATTCGGTGATGGAGGATATAAGATATCGGGAGGACTTCATGGTGTAGGTGCTTCTGTTGTAAATGCATTATCAGAATGGTTAGAGGTTAACATAAGAGTTGATGGAAAGGTATATAACCAGAGATATGAGAGAGGTAAAGTAATGTATCCTCTTAAAGAAGTCGGAACCTGCAGAAAGAATGATACAGGAACAACGGTACAGTTCAAACCTGATGCAGAGATATTTGAAAAGACATATTTCAAGGCAGATGCCATAAAGAGCCGACTGCATGAAACAGCCTATCTCAATCCTAATCTTAAGATTGTATTTATAAATAAGAGATTTTCAGAGGAAGAGACAGTAGAGTTTCATGAGCCTGATGGAATTAAGGAATATGTTAAGGACCTAAATAATGGCAAAGATGCACTTACAGATGTTATATATTTCAAGAGAGAAAGAGACGGAATAGAGATAGAGACTGCGTTCCAGTTCGTAGACGAATTTCAGGAAAATATCTTAGGTTTCTGTAATAATATCTATACACAGGAGGGTGGTACACATCTTACAGGTTTCAAGACGAAATTCACAACTGTAATAAACCAGTATGCAAGAGAGCTAGGAATACTTAAGGACAAGGATAATAATTTCACAGGTTCAGACGTAAGAAATGGAATGACCGCAGTAATAGCAATTAAGCACCCGGACCCAAGATTCGAGGGACAGACTAAGACGAAGTTAGATAATCCTGATGCAGGAAAAGTAGCGGGCGAACTTACAGGAGAAGAATTAGTATTATATTTCGATAAGAACTTAGAGACACTTAAGCAGGTAATAGCATGTGCCGAGAAATCAGCAAAAATCAGAAAAGCTGAAGAAAAGGCTAAAACTAACCTGTTAGTTAAACAGAAGTTCTCGATAGACAGTAATGGTAAATTAGCTACCTGCGAGAGCAGAAAGCCTGAAGAATGTGAGGTATTCATAGTAGAGGGTGATTCTGCCGGAGGTTCAGCGAAAATGGCAAGAAACCGTAAGACACAGGCGATTATGCCTATACGTGGTAAGATATTAAATGTTGAGAAAGCCAGTATGGATAAGGTACTTGCAAATGCTGAGATTAAAACCATGATTAATGCATTTGGCTGTGGTTTCTCCGAAGGCTATGGAAATGATTTCGATATAAGTAAATTAAGATATAATAAGATAATCATTATGACCGATGCCGATGTCGATGGCGCTCATATTGATACATTATTGCTTACATTTTTCTATAGATTTATGCCGGAATTAATAACACATGGACATGTATACATTGCCATGCCACCATTATATAAAGTAGTTCCTAAAAAGGGCGAGGGCGAATATCTGTATGATGATAAAGCACTTGAGAAATACAGAAAGACACATACAGGATTCACATTACAGAGATATAAAGGTCTTGGTGAAATGGATGCTGACCAGTTATGGGAGACTACTCTTAATCCTGAGACAAGAATTCTTAAACAGGTAGAGATAGAAGATGGCTTTATGGCATCAGAGGTTACGAGTATGCTTATGGGAAATGATGTACCACCAAGAAGAAAATTCATTCACGACCATGCTCATGATGCAGAAATAGACGTATAGAAGAATGGAGGTAAATTGACAGATGGCAGAACAGATTTTGAAAACAGAATATTCAGACCTTATGCAGAAATCATATATAGATTATGCTATGAGCGTTATATGTCAGAGAGCATTACCAGACATTCGTGACGGTCTTAAGCCGGTTCAGAGGCGTGTATTATATGCAATGGACCAGTTAGGTCTTAATTATGACAAACCACATAGAAAATCAGCACGTATTGTCGGTGATACCATGGGTAAATACCATCCACATGGTGACAGTTCGATATATGAAGCATTAGTTGTATTAGAGCAGGACTTCAAAAAAGGAATGGCACTTGTAGACGGACATGGTAACTTCGGCTCAATAGAGGGCGATGGTGCCGCTGCAATGCGTTATACGGAAGCTAAGCTTAAGAAGTTTACACAAGATGTATATCTTAAGGATTTAGATAAAGATGTAGTTGATTTTGTACCAAACTTCGATGAGACAGAGAAAGAGCCTGAGGTACTTCCAGTCAGGGTTCCTAATGTACTTATAAACGGTGCAGAGGGTATTGCAGTAGGTATGACAACAAGTATTCCTACACATAATTTGGCAGAAGTAGTAGATGCTGTTGTGGCATATTTAGATAACAATAATATTACTACAGAAGAATTAATGCAGTACGTTCAGGGACCTGATTTTCCAACAGGCGGATTGGTTGTTAATAAGAGCGAGCTTCCTGAAATATATGAAACAGGAACAGGTAAGATTAAACTTCGTGGTAAAGTGGAATTCGAAAAGGCTGAGAAGAAATCAGACAGGGATAAATTAGTCATAAGTGAGATTCCATACACGATGATTGGTGCAAATATTGGTAAATTTATTTCTGATGTATGCGACCTTATTGAAACGAAAAAGACACAGGATATAGTAGATATATCTAATGAATCAACTAAAGAGGGTATAAGAATTGTCCTCGAATTAAAGAAGAATGCAGATGTAGAGAAATTAACAAATCTCTTATATAAAAAGACAAGATTAGAAGATACTTTCGGTGTAAATATGTTAGCTATCGTAGATGGCAGACCAGAAGTGTTAGGACTTAAAGGAATTATAGAGAACAGCGTTAAATTCCAATATGAGATTCAGACCAGAAAATATACTACACTTTTAGCTAAAGAACTAGAGCAGAAAGAGATTAAAGAGGGACTCATAAGAGCCTGCGACATCATTGATCTTATAATTGAGATTCTAAGAGGAAGTAACAGCATTAAAGATGCTAAGAATTGTCTGGTTAATGGTGATACAAGCAAGATTAAATTCAAGAATAAAGAGTCAGCAGTCTATGCAGGTAATCTTAATTTCACAGAGAAACAGGCACAGGCAATACTTGATTTACGTCTCTATAAGCTGATTGGTTTAGAAATCTTAGCATTACAGAAAGACTATGAAAATATAGTAAACAGAATAGCTGATTACGAAGAGATACTTAATAACCGTAAGGCAATGAGTAAGGTAATCAGAAAAGAACTTCTAGAAATCAAGAAAGAATATGCAGTACCAAGAAAGACTGTAGTAGAGGACGGTAAGGAAGCTGTAGTCGAAGAAGTTAAGCTTGTAGAGCAGGAAGTCGTATTCCTTATGGACAGATTCGGATATGCTAAAACGATTGACACAACAGCATATGACAGAAATAAGGAAGCCGCCGACAAAGAGAATAAATATGTATTCAGATGTATGAATACGGATAAAATCTGTATTTTCACAGATAACGGTAATCTTCATCAGGTAAAAGTAATAGATATACCATTTGTCAGATTCAGAGATAAGGGAACACCGATTGATAATCTGGGTAATTATGACAGCAAAGATGAGAATATTATATTTATTACGGATACTTCGAAAATGGCGGAACGAAAGTTGTTATTTACTACTAAGACAGGTATGATGAAACTCGTTGACAGCAGCGAATTCAATGTTACTAAGAAAACAGTAATGGCAACTAAGTTAGGTGCAGGAGACTTACTTGTAAATGTCGCTATAACTGACGCAGTTACGGCAGCAGTCATTAAAGATGGAATCTCACAGGCAGGTTATGAAAATGCATATAATCCTGTTGCGTTATCCGGTGGTTCAGATGATATGGGAGAATTTAACGGATTAGATAATGATTTAGGCGGCGGCTTCAATGATGACTTTAATAATGGTTTTGGAGATGACTTCAGTGGTGGATTCGGAGACGACTTCACAGGAGGTTATGGAGACAATTTCACACAAATGAGTTTCATGGATAATCTTGATAATCAGAACTCATCAGATACAGCTTCATCAAAAGAAAATTTATCAGAAACGGATGTAAATGGCAATTCTAATCCTGATAGCAATACAGGTGAAAATGGTAGCACAGGCAATGAGCCTTCGGAAGAAATACTGACTAACGAAATGGTAGTGCTTCAGACTGAAAAAGGAATGTTCCTGAGATTCTCATTAAAGGAGATACCTGAGAAGAAGAAAGGTGCTATCGGTGTCAAGGGAATAAAACTTAATGCAGGTGACAGCGTGTCAAATGTATATGTGCTAGATGCAGGCGACAATATGATTGTGAATTATAATGATAAAGAAGTGGCTTTAAGAAAGTTAAAGACTCTAAAACGTGGGGCAAAAGGAACAAGGAAGTAAAAGATATACACATGATGAAGTGTTTGCAAAACTAAGGGGCTAAGGGTGACAGTTAATGATTAATACTAATTATCAACTTAGATATTTGACATAATTCTTGATATATGATGTGAATAATTCCACATCATATATCAAGAATGAGTTATCTAACTCTAAAGTTGCAAATGATTTGAATTAATAATTGAAATGATATTAAATGGGTGGTTCTGATAACTACCCATTTATAATTTAAAAGATGTTTGTTAAGCTGCAAATATAAGTTTATTAATATAATTTGTGATAACCAATATATTAGAAACTGTGAAGAATAGAAAAATGTTGAAAAAAGTAAGTTAATAAATTATACTGTAAATGTAAAAAGAGATAGAGGGCAAACATACAGAAATGTATGGACGCAAAGCCAGGAGTCTACGGGTAGTTATTGAGGAAAGTAAGTTGTTAGTATAATAAATACCTAAGATAGTTCGGTTGCATAACGTATTCGTTATGCTTTTTTTAATTTTAAAATAAAAAGCATAAAAGAAGTAAAGGAGGGCAGAAGATATTAATACAAAAGAAAAGGAAAATAAATATTATAGGAGGAAATGAATGAAAAAGATAAAAAAATGTATGATAGCAATAGTTGTATTTGCAACGGTAATTATAAATTCTACAGGTTGTGAAAGTAAGCCGATTATGGATGAGGATAAGTGTGCAGAATTGGCATTGGAATATATGAAAAATAAATATCAGAAAGATTTTGAACTTGTTAGTAGCGTACAGAATAAGAAAGTTATTGGTAGAAAAGGCTACGCTACAGTTAGAGTGCTTACAGATGAAGAAAAAAAATATCGTGTTATAGTGTATCCAGATGGTGAAGAAGATACAGATAAAGATGGATATTATGATTCATATAAAGTAATATCAGACGATTATATGTGTAAATTAGTGGAAGAAAATGTGAAAGTTGAGTTAGATTATATAATTAACAAGGCAGGTTTAAAACAATTTATTAGCAATGTGTATGTGGATGAGATATGTAGAATAGATGGTTTCTGTGGGTTCGCAAGCGATTTTTATATAGAAAATGGAAATGATAATTTGGACGCTTTATTGAATAATAAGCAAGTATATATAATATATAAAATTGAGGTACCTGAAAGTGAATTTAATATAGGTTATGAAGAGAGTATTACTGAAATATTAAAACCTAAAATATCAGAAGATGTTATTTCTGTCTACATTGAATCATATCCAGAGAAAATATATTTAGAAAGAGAAAAAATATATAAGGAAAATGGATACGAAAAACTTAATATGCTAAAAGGAACAGATGAAATAGATTTTTTTATAGAGGAGGAAACAAATGAGTCTAAGTAATGAACAGTTATTATATTTATCGGCATTAGCATACTATAATGTTGATGGTAAAAAAAATGTTAAAGATATTGTAAAGATAATAGAGGAGAAGAAATATACAACTTGCTTTGATGGAGTAGCTGGATATACAGATAAAGAGCTTGGAATGAATAAAATTATATCATTTATAGAAAATGACAGTGAATTAATGAAATTGCAAATGGTATATCCTAGTGGTAGTGATAATACTACATCATCAGTATGTTTTGTAAATACAGAAACATCAGAAGTTTATGTTGTATATTGTGGAAATTATATAGCAGGAAATTATGAATATAAAGATGAAGATGGAAACATTAATAGTAATTCTACATGGATTAGTAATATGAAAGGGGCAGTTGAGTGTGATACAGTAGAGCAAAAACTTGCAGTAGAGTTTTATAATAATGCTATAAGTGCTGCCAGAAATGTATTAAATAATGTGGATGGAGATATAGATATAACTGTATGTGGACACTCGACAGGTGGAAATCAGGCACAGTATGTGACAATTGCGTATGAAAAGAAGTATTGGAAATGAAAAAAATGTTGAAAAAAGTAAGTTAATAAATTATACTGTAAAAGTAAAAGAGAGATAAAGGGCAAACATACAGAAATGTATGGACGCAAAGCCAGGAGTCTACGGGTAGTTATTGAGGAAAGAAAGTTGTTAGAATAATAATACCTAAGATAGTCAGGTTGCATAACGTATTCGTTATGCTTTTTTTATTTTAAAATAAAAAGCATAAAAGAAGTAAAAGAGGGCAGAAGATATTAATACAAAAGAAAAGGAAAATAAATATTATAGGAGGAAATGAATGAAAAAGATAAAAAAAAGTATGTTACTATTGATAGTATTTGTAACAGTAATTATAAGTTCTACAAGTTGTAAGAAAAAAGTATATATAGATGTAGACAAGTGTGCAGAAGTGGCACTGGAATATATGAAAACTAAATATAATGAAGATTTTGAAGTTGTATATAAGCATGAAGTCAGAAGAGTTTTTGGAAGTGCAGGATATGTAGAAGTAGATGTAAGAATTAAAGGAAAAGAAAAAGAATATTGTGTGATAGTATATCCGGATAAAAAAAATGATAAGGCTTATGTTTCATATAAAGTAGTATCAGATGATTATATGTGTGAATTGGTAAAACAGAATGTGAAATTAGAATTAGATAACATAATAAAAGAAATGGGAATTAATAGATTTATTAGTGAGATATATGTTGATGAAATAGGTGAAGTAAAAGGATTTCATGGCTTTTCAAGTGATTTCTATATTAATGAAGAAAATAATACGCTACAGGGACTATTAGATAATAGATGTATAGATATAAGTTATATTATAGAAGTACCAGAAAGTGAATTTAATAGTTCATATAAGAATAGTATTACGGAATTATTATATAGTAAAATATCAGGCGATATTATATCAGTTTATATAAAGGCATATTCTGAGGATACGTATACAGAAAGAGAAAATGTGTATAAGGAAAAAGGATATGAACAGCTTAATGACTTGATAACATTAGAAGATATGTATATTTTAATAAAGGAGGAGGAAACAAATGAGTCTAAGTAATGAACAGTTATTATATTTATTAGCATTAACATATTACAATATTGATACTTTAGATGTGAGTAATAAAAACGTTAAAAGTATTATAAATGATATAAAGAAAGTTGAAAAAACAACATGTTTTGATGGGATAGAATGGATAAAATTATATCATTTATAGAAAATGATAGTGAGTTAATGAATTTACAACTGATATATCCTGACAAAAAAGATACTACTACATCATCAGTTTGCTTTATTAATAAGGACACATCAGAAGTATACGTAGTTTTTTGTGGAAATTATATTGATAGTCCCTATATAGTAAGAGATGATGATGGGAAACAGATAAATATAAGTGAATGGACAGAAAATGTTAAAGGTTTATGTGTATCAGATACGGAGTTGCAAAAAAGAGAATTAAAATTTTATGAAGATGCTATTAATGCGGCAAGAAAAGAATTGAATAATATTGATGGAGACATAGATATAACTGTATGTGGACATTCAACAGGTGAAAATCAGGCACAGTATGTGACGATTGTGTATGAAAAGAAGTATTGGAAATGAAAAAATGTTGAAAAAAGTAAGTTAATAAATTATACTGTAAAAGTAAAAAGAGATAGAGGGCAAACATACAGAAATGTATGGACGCAAAGCCAGGAGTCTACGGGTAGTTATTGAGGAAAGAAAGTTGTTAGAATAATAATACCTAAGATAGTTCGGTTGCATAACGTATTCGTTATGCTTTTTTATTTTAAAATAAAAAGCATAAAAGGTGTAAATGAGGGCAGAAGATATTAATACAAAAGAAAAGGAAAATAAATATTATAGGAGGAAATGAATGAAAAAGATAAAAAAATGTATGATGGCAATAGTCGTATTTGCAACGATAATTATAAATTCTACAGGTTGTGAAAGTAAGCCGATTATGGATGAGGATAAGTGTGCAGAAGTGGCATTGGAATATATGAAAAATAAATATCAGAAAGATTTTGAACTTGTTAGTAGCGTACAGAATAAGAAAGTTATTGGTAGAAAAGGATATGTTACAGTTAGAGTGATTACAGATGAAGAAAAAGAATATTGCGTGATGGTATATCCTGATGGAGATGAAGATACAGATAAAGATGGATATTATGATTCATATAAAGTTGGCGTAGATGATTATATGTGTACTTTAGTAGAAGATAATATAAAATATGATTTAGATGAGGTGATTAAAAAATTGGAATTAAACAATTCATCAGTGGAGTTTATGTAAGAGAATTAACTGGCTATGAAAATGCAATCGGGTTTTCGAGCGATTTTTATTTAAATGAAGAGAATAATACATTAGTAGGTTTATTAAAGAGTAATGATGTAAAAATATCTTATAATATTGAAATTCCACAATGTGAATTTAGTACAAATTTAGAAGATGAGATAACTGGTGAATTAAAAAAATATATATCTGAGGATATAATTTATGTAAATATTGATTCTTATGATGAAAATACATATTCATTAAGAAAAAAAATATATGAAGAATTTGGCTATGATAAGCTGGGTGTTTTAGTAGGAATAGATAATATTTCTTTTTTTATAGAGGAGGAAACAAATGAGTCTAAGTAATGAACAGTTATTATATTTATCGGCGTTAGCATACTATAATGTTGATGGTAAAAAAATGTTAAAGATATTGTAAAGATAATAGAGGAGAAGAAATATACAACTTGCTTTGATGGAGTAGCTGGATATACAGATAAAGAACTTGGAATGGATAAAATTATATCATTTATAGAAAATGATAGTGAGTTAATGAAATTGCAAATGGTATATCCTAGTGGTAGTGATAATACTACATCATCAGTATGTTTTGTAAATACAGAAACGTCAGAAGTTTAAGTTGTATATTGCGGCAATTATATAGATAGTCCTTATGAGTATAAAGATGAAGATGGAAACATTAATAGTAATTCTACATGGATTAGTAATATGAAATGGGCAGTTGAGTGTGATACAGTAGAGCAAAAACTTGCAGTAGAGTTTTATAATAATGCTATAAGTGCTGCCAGAAATGTATTAAAT
>CABIWJ010000002.1 GCA_902362455.1 Eubacteriaceae bacterium | reverse complement strand
TGAATATTACCTTCTATATTTGACAGATTTGCCATCTATGTTCTTCTCCTTTTAATTCATTGGTAAGGAACTATATCCACCATTATCTGTATCTCTGTTTTTAATGATAATGACATCAATCGTCCTGCTCTCATTGTATCATTGTCATCAATGACTTGAAATTGATTATGAAACCTCATATTTTACATGCTGTTCCATTACTTTTGAAAAACCTATTGGAATGATGTAGAAAAATCTTTATATTCTAAACAATAGTATGTAATTCTTATTTTTCTTACTGTAGTCCTCTAACAAAATCATATATTTTTTTGCTAATATCCAGACCTTTATCATTTACTCCTTCAAACCAATCATAAATATCAATAAATAAAATTTTACTCCAATCTGTTAGCAGTAAATCTATTGAATCAGCAATTACTAAGCCATGTAAATTGATTCCATGATCAAAGACATCATGCTCAAAAAATACAATCTTTCCTGTTCTATCATCAAAGCAAAATTTATCTCCATTTGGAAAGCCGAAAAGAGGATACCAATGTCGAATGTCCTCAATTGCTTTATCCTGTTCTTCTATAATATCATTTTCAATATCTTTAATTTCAGAACATAATTTTTCATGTTCCATTATTAATTTTGAATATGGAATAAAATCAATGAAGCCTCTATCCTTATTTACTTTACTTTTCCAATCCAGTTTGAATAGACTGTATGTATTATAAATAAATTTGCTATTTTCAGAGATATTATTCTTAAATAATTCATATGAATATTCATTGTGTTCTAATTTATATTCACATTTATTTACTTGAACAATATCATTATTTTTTTCTAATATTTCCATAACATATTTAAAATAATCCATTTTTTCTACTTTTACCTCTGATACATTTACTTTCTTTCCATCTTCTGATAAAAGTTCATCGCCTGCATTAAGATTCGAAGTTGCTTTCCACTCTCCTGTACTATCTTCATTCTTAACATATAATGGATACTAGCAGCATTACAATAGACATAATTATCATCTCTTTCATAATCATATATCAATTTATAATAACGCATCATCAATCTTCTTTACTATTATTACCAAATGTAAACTCTGCTATCATACTCTCCTCTCCATAAACACACACCATTTTCTAAGCTACATGAACAAATAAATATGCTACATCCACCATTTAAAAATTCAGATTTACTTATTACATATTCAATATTATCAGAAATAATGTTTCCTTGCAATTTTAATGCTCCAAGCTTTGTTGAATTTTCTATAAACAAAACATATTCCTTTGATTTACATATTACTTTGCCTGTATATTTCAAGAAATCTTCTATTTCCTCTGTATTTTTACAAATAATATACTTTTTCTGAACATCTAAATCATCTAACTTAGCAATTATTTCTTCCTGTAATCGAAAAGTAGTATAAAGGTCATAAAAATCATCAAAAGAAATTTCTATCCCGTTATTTTCCCATTCCTTACAGATTTGTAGTATTCCATTTCTTCTTTTTACTTCAATCAGTCTTGCTTTATCCATTTATATCTCCATTTCCTATTTAAATCCATTAAAATCCTCTGGAAAATGTCCTTGGTATTGATACACAATTCTGTTTTCTTTAACAGTATACCATAAGAATCGTATGTATAGGTATCTGTTATTTTTGAATTCTTTACAAATGCCGTTACTGAACCATGTCCATCCTGAACGTAGATTTTATGACTGTATGTAGTATTATCTGTGTTCTTTGTAAGTTCTAATGCAACCCGAGTAAAACTTGTGTATGTATCATTAAGCTAGAATATTTTAACATTCTTGAACCATTATTGCTTCATCTTTATATGTTTCTAAATCGCTTTTTAGCCATGATTTTTCATTTTCTCTAATCATATGAAACCTTAATGTAGCATCCCCTTCACTAAAGCTAAGAATTATACAAAACCTATATTGAGGATATTCCGATACTAGCTTTTTTCCCATACTTTCATTATAATTTCAGCAGTTTTTAAAAGCCCCATTTCATCATAGCAATCAATATAATCATTTAATCTTACCTCATTGCAACTAGCTTCATAACCGGTCCTATCTTGAAACGTTAACAGAATTCTTTCAAAATCAATGTTTTCTGCTTTTATTTCATTATTTGTATCTATAATAATACAATTGTATACCTCAATAAAGTTTGGAGTTAGTATTTTAGACATATTATCTGTACTCATTTTAATATATTCTTTTGTTCCATTTGCCTTATTCAATAAATATTTCATTTTTTTGTTTGTTTTAATCAAGATAATTCACCATCCCATCTTACTATTTTATTCACCAAGAAATTTTAATCCTTTGTTTATTGCATTAATAACATCTTTATTTTTCAATATATTTTGTATACTTTTAGGTGCTATTTTTTAATTATAAAATTTCATTTCATTAACATCCGAATACTATATAACAACTAGTATATATCCGAACACTTCAAATACTCTTCACAATAATTATGTAGTTCTATGCTTGAATTGATAGTGCAACCAGTAAATTTATCTATAACTTCACCTCGTAAATCTCTGTTCTTATGACCATCCAACAACTCCATCATCACATAAATGGTTTCATATGTCACATCATTTAGTAATTTTTCCATATCGTCATACTGTGATATTTTGGATAAATAAACATTCACTACATAGTCTTGAATCTTTTTTACTTCTTGCCAAAATAACTCTTGTTCTCTTATCATCTAATAGCTAGTCTCCTTTATTGATATTTCCCATTATTTAGGTATTCGTATAATTGTTTAACGTCCTTAGTTGATGGAGATGTAACATCACCAACATTACCATTGTTATTATTAAAGCCTGCTGATTATTTGACACTTGCTCTACAATTTTCACCAGTACTTACTACAGGATTTTCTACTTCTGGCATTCTGATAATCATTGTCCTTTACTTTATCGCCAGCTACCGCATTTAAGATATCCCCGCAAGTCTTAGTTGAACATCTCTCATATAAATTAATAAAATTTATAATGCTTTCATAATACTCTTTTGAATTTATTTCTGCTTGTAAAAATTTGTTTAATACATCCATATATTTTTCCTTTCTATCTACTATTTTATTGGATATGCACTTAACATACCTCCATCACTTGAAATTACAATTAGACTGTTATCTCTTCTGCAAGTCAGACTGTTGCATAGTAAAGACCTGTTGATTCATTGTACTGCTCACCGGTGTATAGATAATCATTATCTGTATCTCCGTTTTTCTTTAACAGTATACCATAAGAATTGTATGTATAGGTATCTGTTATTTTTGAATTCTTTACAAATGCCGTTACTGCACCATGTCCATCCTGAACATAGATTTTTTGACAATATGTTTTAGTTGTATTTTCTGTTGTCTTTCCTGTTCTGTTGCTTACTTTGTCATAGGCATATTTATTTTCAATAGTTCCCTGATATGTAATAATATCAGTTGCTAATGTGATGTTTTCTGATTCAATATTAATAACATCATCAAAGTCAACGCTTTCCTATAAATCAAAAAACTAAGCCACACGATATTAAAACCGTATGGCTAAGCCTTTAAATTTATATAGAATTAATGAGAAAGCTGATTAGTCAATATAACCTTTTAATTTAAGTAATGACTTAATATGTGCAACGCAACCGTCAATACCCATTTTCTCGCTATTAAGAGTCATATCGTAGTTAACCGGATTAGTCCAGTAATTTCCTTTAGTATAATATTCATAGTAGTCTGCTCTGAACTTATCGGTTTCAGCAATTGTTCTGTTAGCAGTGTCCTCATCACATTTCATATTATCCATTGTACGTTTAACACAGAATGCTCTTGGTGCTTCAATATAGACACTTACAACATCATCTCTGTCTTTCAGAACCCAGTCAGCACATTTACCAACGATAACGCTTGATTCATCTGAATCTGCAATTTCTTTAATAATTTTGGTCTGACATTCGAATAATTCATCATCGGACACGAAATCTTTTCTTGCAAGATAATGTGAACTCTTTGTTCTGTTCATTCCTCCGAGTAACCCAAGAATACCGCCTTTCTGCTTAGTAAGTCTTTCGTTGGCAGCCTCGAACTGCTCCTCTGGATATCCACTCATTTCAGAAGCAAGGCTTAATATACGGTTCTCGTAACAATGTATTCCTAAATCTTTGGCAACTCTTGAAGCAATCTCTTTACCACCTGTACCAAATCCCCTTGCAAATGTGAGAACGAATTTCTTCCTAATAGTATTAGTAATCTTAGCTGCATCGACAGCTTCACTCTTCTTATCATCCTGCTTTTCAGCAATAAATCTGCTTAAGAATTCTCTTGTTCTGGCATTAGGATTATCAAGACTGAATAATTTAGATGGAGCATCATCCTGTGCAATTAAGCCTTTATCCATAAATATTGTTCTTGTAGAAACATC
Source organism: Eubacteriaceae bacterium (assembly GCA_902362455.1). GTDB lineage: Bacteria > Bacillota > Clostridia > Lachnospirales > Lachnospiraceae > Bovifimicola > Bovifimicola ammoniilytica. Next base: position 401,200 of record CABIWJ010000002.1, on the reverse strand, counting down.
CCTTGCAAATGCCATCTCATGAGTAACGATAATCATTGTAAGACCTGATTTAGCAAGTTCTTTCATAACGTTTAATACTTCACCGACCATCTCAGGGTCAAGAGCCGAGGTAGGTTCATCAAATAACAACACATCAGGATTCATACATAATGCTCTTGCAATAGCGACCCTCTGTTTCTGTCCACCTGAAAGCTGTGCAGGTTTGGCATTAATGTACTGGGCCATACCAACTGCTTTAAGATGCTTGATTGCTCTTTCAGATGCTTCATCTTTAGAAACATGTAATATTTTACGAGCACCTAACATACAGTTTTCTAATACTGTTTTATTATTGAAGAGGTTAAATGACTGGAATACCATTCCTACTTTTGAACGATATTCATTAATTTCTTTCTGTACTTCTCTTATTTCTTTACCACGATAATATATCTTACCACTTGACTGTGTCTCAAGTTTGTTAATACAACGAAGAAGTGTTGATTTACCTGAACCTGACGAACCGATTATACAGATAACTTCTCCTTCATTTACTTCAAAATCTATCTTTTTAAGGACTTCATGATCACCAAATGATTTTCCTAAATTTTCAATTTTAATTACTGCTTCACTCTTTGACATAATCGCCACCTCCTACTGCTTATCATCTGCGAATTCAACTGCAAGTGCATAATCTGATTTACCAGCCAGTTTCTTTTCCATTAATAAGAATAATCTGTTGCATACAAAACATATTACAAAATAAATTGCTGCAATTACTAAATATGACTCGTAATATTTATAATATGTACCACCTGCTGTCTTGGCAATAAGGAAGAGTTCTGATACACCGATTACGTTAAGAACTGATGTCATCTTTAAGTTAGTTAGAAATGTATTTGCCATTTCAGGAATAATATTCTTAAATGCCTGTGGAAGCACTATGTAAAACATTGTTTTCATCTGTGACATTCCCATTCCATATGCGCCCTCACGTTGTCCGATATCTATTGATTTAATACCTGCTCTGACTGTTTCAGCCATATAAGCACCTGTATTTAATAATGTAACTAAGATACCAGCCTCGATAGGCTCCATCATTATTCCAAGTGATGTTTTAATACCGAAATATACAACCATCGCCTGAACAATCATTGGCGTATCTCTGAATATTTCAACATAAATAGTAAATACAATCTTTAAAATTCTCATTATAATCTTTTTAATTATGTTATCACCCTTGTTAATAGTTGCATCCTGGATTAATCCTGCGACAAAACCAAGTACAAAACCTATGATAGTACCGACAACTGCTATATATATTGTTGTCCACATACCATCTATGAATAAATTAGCATATTTCTTAGCAATGAACACTGTCCATTCTAATGAAGTTGTTGGATTATTAAAATTCATATGACATTCAACCTTTCCTCTACATTTTATCTATGGGACTGCCTTATCACAGCCCCATAAAGTATACATAACATTTATTTAGCTCTCAATCCTCGTCCCTTTATATCCCGATTATTTTGCTGCCGGCTGTAATGAAACTGCAAGGCTCATCATTTCGTCCATCTGTGCCCTGTTTTCTTCATTCCAGTTTAAGTCATCTAATGCTCCCTGGATTAAATTCTGTAACTCTTTATCACCTGTTCTGACTGCTATACAAACATTTACCGAACTTCCTGATTCAATATCATCGATTTTAAGTATCTCTAAATCTGAGTTAGTAAGTAATGCTGATTCAGATGTAGGTACATCAATAAGTGCTGCATCTGCTACGCCATTTGATACTGCCATAAATGCTTCTGAAGTTGTCTCATAGAATGCAGCCTGTTTAGCATCAGGTATCTGTGAAATCAAATCTATGTATGCTGTACCAAGCTGTGTTGTAACTGAAATATTCTTGCCGGCGAAATCTGAAAGTTTTGTACAATTTTCAAACTGACTGCCTTTCTTAACTGTAAGGCAAACATCTCTGAAATAATACTCGCTTGTGAAATCATAAGCTGCTTCTCTTTCTTCTGACCAGCTCATACCACCGATAATACAATCATAATCACCAGCATCCATTGAAAGACCAATTGAATCCCATTCAACTTTGTGAATCTCTAAGTCCCAGCCAAGTTTATCTGCAATTTTCTTAGCCATCATTACGTCATATCCATAACAGTAAAGATTAGTTCCGTAAATAGGTACTGCCTTATCTCCATTTGAAAGAGTATCTGTTTCCTGGGTCCAGTTAAATGGTGCATATGCACATTCCATACCGACTCTTAATACTTTCTTGTCCTGATAATTAATTTTCTTTGTGGAATTACTATCAGCTTTACTACAACCTGTAAATAATCCCATTGCCAATGTTAAACATAATGCTGTACTTACTAATTTTCTAAATAATTTTTTCTTCTTCATATAAATTCCTCCTTGTCTGATAACACTAAAGGCGTTTGAAGATTTCTCTTCAAACGCCTTTGTTTGCCTATAATATAAAGTATTTAATTTATATTTTATAAGAGTATATTAAATCAACATATATTAATATATTTCTTATAAATTCATATGATATAAACAGAAAAGACAGCTAAGTTCTATGTGACTTCGCTGTCTATGTTCTTTAGTATAATTATTTTTTTTAATTTGTCAATCGGTTTTTTTATTATTTTTTGTGTTTTATGACAATTTACTTGAATTTATTTTGTAGATATCTACATTTTGTGCATTATTTACAATGCCTTATTATAGAGCATTTCGATATCTTTAATAGTTGAACTTCTTGGATTAACAAGGATATTTCCACTCTTCATAGCATCTTCTGACATTGCACCTATCTTGTCAGTCGTTACGCCTGCTTCACTCAATGATGCCGGAATATTCAATTCCTTATTTAAGGCTTTAATCTCGTTAACTAACATATCCGGCTCAAATACTTTCTCCGGCACAGGTGCTTTTGCAATATATCTGTATATTTTATAATATTTACCGGTATCAGCTAAGGCATTATATTCTACTATTGTCGGAAGCAGAATCGCATTAGCTACTCCATGTGGTACATTAAAGAATGCACTTACCGGATGGCTCATTGCGTGTACATTACCAAGTCTTGCCCAAGAAAATGCAATTCCTGCAAATAACGAGCCAACTAACATATTCTCTGCCGCATCGATATCACCGCGATTAGCAACGTATCTTCTTATATTTTTACCAATTAACTCTAATGCCTTTTCAGACATTGCCTCTGAAAATGGTGAAGCTGCAGTAGATATATATGCCTCTAATGCGTGGACCATTGCATCAATTCCACATGCCGCTGCTACTGACGGAGGTGCTGTCGTAAGCAGATTCGCATCAAGAATGGCATATGCTGGAATTAATTTATAACTGAATACTGTAAGTTTATAATTCCTGCTATGATCCGTTATAACCGAAAATGCTGTTACTTCTGAACCTGTTCCTGCTGTAGTCGGAACAGCTATTAACGGAATTATGTCTCCTGGAACTTTTCCGCCTCCCTCGTAATCCGTTATACTTCCGCCGTATTTTGCTACCACACCTACCGCTTTAGCAACGTCCATAGGTGAACCACCACCTAAAGCGATTATAAAATCTGAATCACTTTCTTTAAATGATTCTGTAGCTTTCTCTACGGTTTCAACACTCGGATTACCCTCTGTATCAGTATATGCTGTGGCTTTAATGCCCTTTGCTTCTAATGCTTCTATGCATTTACCTACAATTCCCATCTTATTAAGATGAGGTCCTGAAATAATAAATGCTTTTGTACCACCTAATTCTTTTGCTACTTCAGGTAACTTAGCAAGTCCACCCTTTTCTACTATAATATTCTGTGGCACTGAAAATGAGAAACTATTCATATGTATGTCCTTTCTACAAATTACATATTATGACCTGTCATAAGTTATTTTTAATTATGATTAGCTAAGAATTAACACAATGACTCAACTGCCTCTTTCATAATCTTAAATGCTTTATCACATTCCTCTTCTGATACAATAAGTGGTGGAATCATTCTATTTACATGTGAACCGATAGCTGTGATTAACAAATGTCTGTCAAGGCAGGCATGTTTAACATCTGTACTATTAATTGTATCATCAAATTCTACACCTACTAAAAGTCCCTGATGTCTTACTTCCTTAACGTGTGGAAGTGTCTCTAATTTAGCACTGAAGTAATCACCCATCTTCTTAGCATTTCCTGCAAGGTCTCTGTCTAGTAATTCATTAACTTCTGCAAGTGCTGCTGCACAGCTTACAGGGTGTCCGCCAAATGTTGTACCATGCGAACCAGGTGTAAATGCTTTAGCAACCTCTGCTGTTGCACAAATTGCACCGATTGGCATACCACCACCAAGACCTTTTGCCATAGATACGATATCAGGTTTGATACCATAATTCATATATGACATGACAGCACCGGTTCTGCACCATCCTGTCTGAACCTCATCTATTAAAAGGAGCATATCATTTTCATCACAGAATTTACGAAGTCCCTGCATAAATTCCATAGTTGCAGGATGAACTCCGCCCTCGCCCTGTACAGGCTCAACCATAATTGCGATTGTGTTCTCTGTACATGCATTTTTAAATGCCTCTAAGTCATTATATGGAGCATAAGAAAAACCATATGTCATAGGACCGAAACCTACCTGACAACCATTACCTGGCTGACCTGTTGCTGACATTGCACCGAATGTTCTTCCATGGAAGCCCATCTTAGCAGTTACGATATGGTATCTATTTGGTCCATATTTCTCAATACCATATTTACGTGCCATCTTAATCATTGCTTCGTTAGCTTCTGTACCTGAGTTCTGATAGAAGATTTTATCCATTCCAATTGTCTCACAAACCTTTTCAGCTAACAAAGCCTGAGGAATTGTATATGGGTAGTTAAATGTATGCATTATGTCATCTACCTGGTCTTTAACTGCTGCTACAACTTTTTCATTACAGCTGCCTGCGTTATTAACAGCAATTCCTGCATAAAAGTCAAGATATGGTGTTCCGTTTTCATCATAAATATACATATCTTTTGCTCTTTCAGCCAGAAAATCAAAACGTTCATACGTTTCAATCATATACTTATTTACCTTGTCTTTAATGTCCTGTACGCTTAAACCTGTATCTTTTAATTTCATAATTAATTCCTCCATTCTGATGAAATAAAAAAGCAAAGGCACCTACTAATGTAAGCGCCTTTGCTTTTGTCTTTTATTTTGTACAAATGTAAGATAACACTTTATTGTTTATTTGTCAACAACTATTTTAAAAATTTATTTTATTTTGATAATGCAATTTGTTTTGTTTATATTTCTCGTATTTTTCAAATTATTTAATCAATATTTATCAGTATTATTATTTATTGTCATTCAGTCATGGTAAATTATTTATCCATTGATTTGTTCACTATATTGTACATTTTAATAGAACATAATAATTATTATCTTTCACACTATTTATAATCCAGAAAAAAGCACATACAACTTGCTCTCTCTTTACCATCATTTCTATATGTGTGTGTCTGGTCTGTTTCGAAACGGTATACCTGTTCTTTTGAAACTGTCTGACTCTGTCCATGACATTCAACTGTTATAACTCCATCAGTAACTGTAAGATATTCTCTGGTTTTTTCGCCATGTCCTCCGCTTATGTAGATAGCGCCCGGTTCAATATCAATTCTGTATATCTCTACATATCTGTTATCCTCATAAGGAAAACAAGTCCATACTTTATACTGTCCGACTTCTTCTTTAGTCGGTATCATTTCTTCAGGTGTAACAAGGCAGAAGTCCATTCTAGGTGTTTCTATTAATTGCTGAAACTCTATTCTAAGACCACTTGTTATCTTACCAAGCACTCCTAGTGATGGGTTCGCACTTCCCTTTTCTATCTGTGCAAGCATACTCTTACTGACACCGGTTTGTTCTGATACTTTATCTAAGCTCATTTTCTTTGACTGACGTATTCTTTTTAAATTAATGGCTACATTGTGTGACAAATAATCCATATATTTCTCCAATCTTATGATATATTGTAATTATTTTATCATAAAATCAATTAGCTGGTATATATTTTTTATAAATCAACTATCTGTTATCTACTTTTTCAGGATACATATCATGATTTGACATTCTGTTCCAGGCAACTTCTTCCCAGCGTGTACCCTTTCTTCCGTAATTACAATATGGGTCAATGGATATCCCGCCTCTTGGTGTGAATTTTCCCCACACTTCTATATACTTTGGATTCATTAGTTTAATAAGATCTTTCATAATGACATTTACACAATCTTCATGAAAATCTCCATGATTTCTAAAACTGAATAAATATAATTTAAGTGACTTACTTTCTACCATTTTAATATCTGGAACATATGAAATAGTTATTGTCGCAAAATCTGGTTGTCCGGTAATCGGGCATAAACTAGTGAATTCAGGGCAATTGAATTTCACAAAATAATCATTATCCTGATGTTTATTTACAAATGTCTCTAACACTTCTGGAGCATAGTCCATCGGATATTTTGTTCCCTGATTTCCTAATAATGTTATACCCTCTGTTTCTTTTTCGTTTCTTCCTGACATGTAAATCTCTCCTATTCTATACTGTAATCGCCGGATCTTTAACGTCATTTGCTTCAAATGCTCTGGCTCTGTCTATGCATGTTCCACACAATCCGCATGGTCTGTCTCCACCCTCGTAGCAGCTCCATGTAAGCTCATATGGTACTTTTAAATCCAATCCGGTTTTAACAACTTCTGCCTTATTCATATTTACAAATGGTGCTTCAATACGCACCTGCTTACCACTTCCAAGATATATCGCCTCATTCATCGCATTATTGAATGCATCACTACAATCCGGATAAGCATTTCCTGCCGCATCATCACTATGCGCGCCATAATAAATAACTTTACATTCCTTTGATATAGCTATACTTGCTGCACTTGATAAAAATAAGCCATTTCTGAATGGAACATATGTAGATACAGGTGAACCATTTGTTTTCTCAAGCTGCTTTGAATATTCCTCTTTTGGAATTTCTTCATCTGAATGTTTTAAAAGTGAACAATCGCTATATTCAAATATTTTAGCAAGGTCAAGATATATGTGTTCAACACCATAATAATTTGCTATTTTATTTGCTGCTTCAATCTCTTTATCATGCTTCTGTCCATATGCCATCGAAAGTGCAATAACATTATTCTTTCCATATTTGTCAATTGCAAGCCCTAAACATGTGGTGCTGTCTACACCACCACTAAATAATACTAATACTTTCATATTAACCTCATTCCTGAGCGACTCATTGTGAATCGGCTGTCATAAATTCGCAAATACGATTTCTGACTTGCCTTAATAGCTATTTGCTTTCGCTCTAAAACTAATAGCTATGCGAAAAATAAATGCTTCAGCATTATTTTCACACTGACTTAATTTTCTATGAATATAATCTCATTAAGAGACTCATATTTTCTTTGAATTTACCTCTAAGCGTCGAAGAAAACGTTTTAGCATTTGTTTTCTTTATTCCTCTTGCACTCATACAGCTATGACATCCTTCAATTAATATGGCAATATCTTCTGAGCCTGTAACAATCGTCATAATATCAGCTATATCTGTTCCAATTCTCTCTTGTAATTGAAGCCTTTTTCCGACCATATCAGCTATTCTTGCAATCTTGCTAAGTCCAATTACTTTACCATGTGGTATATATGCAACAGTAACTTTCATATCATACATAAGTGCCATATGATGCTCGCAATAACTGAATATATCTATATCTTTGACTACAATCATATCATCACTTTCTGACTCAAATTCTAAATCATCTTCAAATGTTTTATTAAACATTTCTGCAATTTCTGCATTTGTATAATTCATTCCTTCAAAAACTTCCTGATACATTTTAGCTACTCTCTCAGGTGTGTCCTTAAGTCCCTCTCTATCCGGATTTTCACCTAATGCTATTAATATTCCTCTTATATGTTCTTTAATTGCTTCTGAATCTATTGCCATTTTAAATATCCTTTCTTATATATCATATCCGACAAATCAATGTTCGAAGAATAAACATTTATGAATCATTTTTCACACTAAACTCCACGTTCCTGTGGATCCCATATGAATTTGTGCATCTGTAATTGCATATTTACTTTATTCATTTTATGTTCCTTCATATATTCTACAATGTCAGGCAAATTGATTTTCCCAAACACCGGACTAATATACACATGACATTTATCTATAAGACCATATCTTTCAATAATTTCTCTTGCTCTCTCTAAATCTTCAATGCTTCCAGACACAAATTTAACAGTATCCTTATATGTCAGTATATCAAAATTTCTCAGACACATCTTATCCTCCATACCACTTACCGGCAATTTGTAATCCATAGTAAATGATAATCTGTTATCAATCTTAATAAATTCTTCTAAGTTAATACTTCCGTTTGTTTCTATTTCTACAAACAAGTCTGTGTCCTTTGATAAAATATTTAATAATTCCATTATTCCGGTCTGTAATAACGGTTCTCCACCTGTAAGTGTTACATTTGTAATACCTGTCTCTTTAATATATTTATATATTTCTAATGCTGTCATCTCTGTATATGATGCATCACTTTTATTTGCCCAGGCAGTATCACAATATTCACAACAGAGGTTGCATCCTTTAAATCTGATAAAAGCAGCAAGCTGACCTGCCTTTGTGCTTTCTCCATTTATACTTATAAATGTTTCTACTACCTTATATTTAATTTCACTCATTATTACACCTCTGTATATGATGCACAATTATTTGGAGTTTCATATACCGTTAACTTTCTTACCTGATAACCAGATTCTTTCATCTGTTCATATAAATACTTCGCTAAATTTTCTGCTGTTGGTCTGAAATCAAATTCTATAATTCTGAATTGTTCATCTTTTAATGCCTTATATGTGGTTTTTTTCAGGCTTCCAGCTTCAATAATTAATGCATGGTCTAAATAATCTACTTTTTCTCTCAGGTCATCTTTAAGTTTAGAAAAGTCTACATACATTCCCCTTAATTGTTTATCTTTCTTTAACTCATCTGACATTACTTCAACTTCCACTCGCCATCTATGACCATGTATATTACTGCATTTTCCATCATATCCCAACAGAAAATGTGCTGAGTCAAAGCTGTGTTCTGTTTTTAATATATACATTCTTTCTCCATTTCTGAGCGAGTACCTTGAAGATACGATGCGAAATTCGCGTATGCGATTTCTCATCAGCCATAATGACTATTTGCTTTCGCTCTAAAACAAATAGCTGTGTTAATAAGAATAAAGAATGTCGCTTGAGACATTCTCCGCCTGCGGCGGATTGCTATAGCAACATTTTCTGCTCCGCCGCAGTGCGATGCTTGCGGAGTGTTTTTTACTTACTAGGACAATTTCAACGAAATTTTCTGGTAAAAAAAAGACATAGTATAATAATACCATGTCTCTATAATCAAATTTAATCTTTAGTCCTGGTTTTAATTATAGACAGGATGGTACAAATGAACTGTCTGTTATGAAATTACTAAAATAGTATAACTCACATATCTGAATTGTGCAAGTAGATTTATCAGTAATATTAATAGAAATATTAATACTTGAAAATTTGATTTCATTCTGTCTTTATGAACAACTTAACCATCAATCATTATTTTATATAGCTCTCTTATTAATTGTTATATAGAGTAGCACAATATCCATCTTGTTTCTTACTCTCATACATTGCAATATCCATCTCTCGATATAACTGGTCAAACGTAGTTTCTTTACCGGCAAGACATATAGAAGCACCAAGACTCACATATATTTTTCTGTCTCCCATTTCACTTATCTCAATCTCATCAATACTATCAAAAATACGTTCAAAGAAATCATTTGCGCTTGCCTCATCAACTATTTTAGGAATAAACATTGCAAATTCATCTCCACCAAGTCTCATAACTACATCGTTTTCTCCACATAATCTCTGCAATGCATCAGCTATGGCAATTATGACAGCATCACCTACATTATGTCCAAATGTATCATTAATTGATTTGAATTTATCGCAATCAATTAATACCAACATTCCACCAACTCTTTTTCTTAATAATTCAGAAATCTTTTTTTCACCGCTTCCTCTATTAGAAATTCCTGTCATTAAGTCAGTTTCGGATAAATAAATTAATCTGTTTTCTCTTCTCTTTTCTTCATCAATAACTTCTACACAATATAGAACATGCCACAAATTACCATTTTCGTCATTATCAACTTTAATGAACCTCTCTCTGCACCATCCATGAACTGTACCTAAAAATTCGTCTGCTATTGTGCTGACATTTTTCATTCTGTCCTCTAATGTTCTGATATTCGTGAAATGCATGACATTGTCGTAATATTTCTCTGTGCATAATTTAATCATAACATTTCTTATCTGTCTTGGAAAATTATCTTTTTCAATATTATCACAGTTTCTAGCTATATTTTCTGTATTTTTTATAATCTGAAAAGTTTCAGTTTTCAAATCTATAAGATGCATTGATGCATATATTGCAGCCAGTGAGGAGTAACTGTTAATCTTTGCTTCATAATTAGATTTACGAAACGAATTTCTTATCTTCATAAGAGAAATAAGTATCATTCCTATCATATCTAGAAATACGGTAAGTGTCTCATAATCTGTCTCTGCTGGATTATCAACCCCAAAAAATCCACTAATCTCACCTTTATAATATAATGGTGTAACAACTAAGTTATGTATATTCTGTTTGCTAAGGATATTATATGATAATCTGTGTGTCTCTTTAATCTCTTCGAGATTTGAAATAATTACACTCTTACCATCCTTAAAAGTATCATACCACCAGTCAATAACTTCCATATCTACATTTTGCAGCTCATCAATCTGAGGAACAATCCCTTCAGCACACCATTCATATGTATTCTTTGTTATATGATTTCTCATATCATCTTCAAAAATATATATTCTATCTGAATTAGTATGCTTCCCAAAAAAACGGATAAATTCATTTATTTCATCATCTGGAATATCATTATCTAATGCTGAACGAAGTGCTTCATTAATAATAAGCTCATACTTCATTATTGCTTTCATCTGTATTAACTCTCCTTATTTGTATACTGAATTTTGATAGATTTTAATTTTATATATCAATTATTATAACACATATTTTTTTATATTTCGACATTTTTTTACCTATTCAATTAAATGTTTCTATTAAGTAAAATTCAAATATATCTATTTATTCTAATATGAACGCATTTATTTAGTACGATTTAAAAAGTTAAGTTCTCATAACAAAAATTACTAAAACTTAGCTACTTTCTGATTTGATTAAAAGTTTAATTAAAAGTCTCTTTTATATAAATTCTTGCCTCATATGGTCTAAGTACAGATGTATCTTCTATGCCAGAATAATTCGCAAGTAAGATCTGCATATCTTTGACTTCATCTTCTAAAGGCATTTCTATTGTTTTATCAAAGAAATTACATACTACAACCATTGTCTGCTTATCATTCTTTCTCTGATATGCGAAAATATTTTCATCATTTTCTAATAATAAATCAAAATCACCATCAACTAATACAGAATACTCTTTTCTTAACTGTATAAGTTTTTTATAACAACTAAAAATAGAATCAGGATCATTTATCTGTGCCTTAGCATTAATCTCTTTATAATTGTCATTTACTCTTATCCAAGGTGTTCCATCTGTGAAGCCTGCATTCTCCGTATCATCCCACTGCATAGGAGTACGCGCATTATCTCTTCCTTTTGCATAAATTGAACGCATAATATCATCTTTGGAATATCCTGCTTCTATACGCTCTCTATACATATTATGGATTTCAACATCTCTATAATCGTCAATATCATATTTGACATTAGTCATTCCAATTTCTTCACCCTGATAAATGTAAGGAGTTCCCTGCATTCCATGAAGTAAGATGGCTAACATTTTAGCCGACTCTGCTCGAAACTCTCCATCATTTCCCCATCTTGAAACTATACGAGGCAAATCATGATTATTCCAGAACAGGCTATTCCAGCCACAGCCATGAAGTTCTTTCTGCCAGCGTGTCATTATCTGTTTTAATTTTATAAAAGGTAATGGTGCTAAATCCCATTTTTCTTTGCCCTCCTGCTGGTCTAATCCGATGTGTTCAAACTGGAATACCATTGAAAATTCACTTCCATCAGGATTACTGTACAATTTGGCCCGCTCTATATCAGCACCCCATGCTTCTCCAACTGTAATAAGGTCACCTTTCTGGAATGTCTCTTTGCTTAATTCATGAAAATATTCCTGTAATCTAGGACCATTTATAGTGATTTTCTTATCCGGCTCTTTTGCTATCTGGTCAATAACATCAAGTCTGAAACCGCCGACACCTTTATCCATCCACCAAAGAATCATATCGTAAATTTCTCTTCTTACCTTAGGATTGTCCCAATTCAAATCAGGCTGTTCAGGTAAAAACTGGTGAAAATAATATTGTTTAATCTCCGGTACCCATTCCCATGCACTTCCACCAAACACACCTTTCATATCGTTAGGTTCAACACCCTCTTCTCCATCTCTCCATACATAATAATCGTGATATGGATTATCTTTGCTCTTCTTAGCCTCTTCAAACCATCTATGTTTATTCGATGTATGATTTAACACTAGGTCCATCATAATACGGATATTGTATTTCTTAGCTTCTTCTATCAGTTCTTCCATATCATCAACATTTCCAAACATCGGATCAATATCCTGATAATCAGAGATATCATATCCATTGTCAGCCTGAGGCGATTTACATACAGGTGATAACCATATTGCACCTATTCCAAGTTCTCCAAGATATGGTATCTTACTGATAATTCCCTTTAAATCACCGATTCCATCTCCATTACTGTCTTTAAAACTTTTTGGATAAATCTGATATACAACTGCATTTTTCCACCATTTTTCATTATTCTTTTCATGATTAATTGTATTATTCATAATCAAAACCTCTCATTTCTCTATAATATAATTTTCTGAATATTTGTACTTAAAACGTATTTATTCTATATCATTTTAAGTATATCTAATGATATTATAACGGTTCAGCTTAAGTTAGTCTTGCATTATTTATTTATTTTATGACACAATCTTGCTGAAATAGAAATTTTATTTTGCTTCTTATCTAAAATGATAACATTCAGAAGGCATTGACAATCTCAGTTTTCCAAATGAATTGCCTGAATTTATTGTCATCAAGTATAGATGACTTTCAGATTTGTTTCATACATACAGATATAATTACATTTTTAATTTCTTTAACTCCAATACAATCTATTTCTGTTCCATTATTTCCGTTCATATAATAAATAACACCATTTTCTTCAAGATTTTCTTTTGCAACGTCAGACAGGTACTTTGACAGATTTTCGTTAATCATTCTTCTTATTGCATTTAATATTTCATTCATAATCTTCACTCCAACAAAAAATTGACTTTTATGCCCTCAATCATAATGTTTTAGGGTATAAAAGTCAATTTTTTTATCATTTACCTTTACTAAATGAAGAATTCTGAAATAGTTTTTTGATATATAATGACATTTTCATAGTGTGTATGACATGAAAATGGAAGCAAAAATTGAATATATAACCAAATTTTTTCAATTTATGCAAATTCCAAGAGTACATTTTATTTGCCGGAATGGGTGTTTTGTTTGCAAATTTTATTTATTCGTCTTCATCATCCAAAAGTGACATGTTACGAAACTCTTCTTCCTCAAGTCTATACTCATTATCGTCCCAATTGTAAACAAATTCGCCTCGATCAATACTAAAGCCATCTTGGTCTATATACTCATAGTCTCCAGAATCAAAATTACAGCACCATTTACTCATTTTTATTCTTCCTTTCTAAATTGTATTTCATCTTTTTTTCTTTTTCAAATTGAATGCCTCCTTTTTGTGGATTTTTGCTCCTTCTTAAAGGTCCTGCATTTTTTACAGACTTTAAAAATTTTTTTATTTCTTCTCACCATGAAATTTCTCTGAAAATTGTAGTTTATCTACATATTATCTAATTCTTCTTTTGTGAAACCACGTCTTAATAAATTACTTTCATCATATATTCCATCGTATATAATATCATAGTATGTTTCTCCTCTAAACTCATATGCGGTATATTTATACCATTGCCCATTATTTTTCATAGTTTCCTTTGTAACAGGGTAAAACTCAGCCAATGCACTTTTTTTAGTGTATCTATCTGTTGGAAAAAGATAATAATCATATATTTGATCCCATCCCATTCTTTTAGCACTTATCATATGATATTGTCTCATAACACTTTTCTCCTAAACTTATAATTCCGATTTATCACACATCAAATTTGCAAGAGACTCTAATCTGTCAATATCAATTTCAGAAAGCTCCTGTTCATTAGCATCCTGTGTTAATTCCATTGCATCTAAGTAGGAATCCGCTTTTGGCTCAATATAAAAGTTCCAATTTTCCCTTGAATACTCCATGAACTCGGAATACCTAATGCTACCCACTTCTTTAGTGGTTGGAACTCGACCTGTAAGCTTTATGCAAGAATGGTCCAATAAGAACCAATCTTTATGGTGCCAGGAATGCGTTCCTCAGTGCAAAGTACCTGAATCCTCCTGACTGAAATACCCCATTTTTCTGCTGTTTATTTTATTGATAAATATTCCATATGATCTCTCCTACGAAACTACAGACTACTCCTTGTTCCACTATCACATATTATATACCAAAACACGAATAAAATCAATTTCACAAAAGAGGCAGGGAATAACCCCTGCCTCTTGATTTGTCTGTACATTCATTTTATCGCGGAATATCAATCTCCACTTTGCTGTCCTGCATCTTCGTTATGGGACTCTGAAAACCTTCTGATGATTTTTTCAAAAATATAGCCCATTTCAAGGTTAGAAATTTCGTCCGGGTGTAGATTACCTCTGTCTGTTGTGTACTCTTTCAACACTATGTAGAAAATCCCCTTGTTTGCCATGGTTGTAATATGTCCGTCAAACTTGAATTTCTCCAAGATATTCTGCACATTCTCAGAGAATCCATTCAAATAATCTCTGAAATTATATTCAATATGATCCGGGTCATCCATCAAACGTTCAAATGTGTATTTACTTGTATTATAAAAATAAAATTTGGATGTCTTACGGAGCAATACATCCTTCATCAGCAGATTCTTTACTTCATCATATTTCTTCAAAACTGCATCCTTAGTATCGCATAAAATGCAGTCAAATCTTCGAATCACTGTAAGAGGCAGGATTACATCACCATACTCATGAGGCTTATATACTCCAGTTAGCTTATCCGCTATCGCCCATATCAGATCTGCTTTCTGATTTATCTTCGTACTTCTTGTTGCCATTTTTTCTTCCTCCTGAACGATTTATTTCTCTTTTTTCACTTTGCTATCATCAACATAATCAACAAGATCTGCAAAGTTACAATCCAGTTCCTTACATATTCTCTCTAATACGGACAACTTAACAGACTCACCATTTGTCATCTTTGCCATCGTACTGGAACTAAGACCAGTTTTCTTACATAAATCGCCTTTATTCATGTTGTTATCAATCAGCAGTTTCCATAATCCGTTATAACTAATTGCCATAAATTTTTCCCTTTCTCATCAACAATACTATGCCAACAATACTATGCCAATTACACTGGTACCATTATACCAAACAAATTGCGAATACTCAATTTGCATTTGCAAATATTGGATATCATTTTTCAAAGAAAAGGGGGGCAACATATCTCACCCAAACATCTTACAAGAAGCCAAAAACTATCTTACAAGAAAAACAACCTATCATCCATTTTACCCTCAGGTACGAAATCTCTATTCTTACATATCTTATCCGCATACCCGGTTGTAATAGGAAGTCTCATTTTATGTGTCGACCCCACATGTAACTGTGACAAATATAGAATCTGTGTAAGAATATGCGCCATTGAAACATTACCACATTTTTTCTCAACTAAAATTGGATTAGGTGAACCTTTCTTATTTTTCATATCTGTAGTAACCAAATATCCCTTGTTATTGTTGTAAACACAATATCCCATTGTAGGATTCATAATCTTATCATCCTGTAGTAAGATAAGTTTTGAACTAACATTCTTTCTGACCTCAATAATGCTGTACTCTATACCCTTTGCCCCAAAATAGTTCCTGTACCAATCATCGTTTTCATTACTGAAACCATCTCTATGAATAACCACATTCTTTGGCATCTCTTCAAATCTGTCTTCATAAGAAAAAATCACCTGATCAAATATATCCTGCAATATTCTTGTTGTTATTTTCTCTCCTTGCTGTGGAGTTGTAGGTTTATAAAACCCTAGCAGCCTGCCATATTTATCAAAAACTACTGAACACGCCGGATAATGAATTCCCTTTGCAACTGTTGCAACATCAAGACCAACAAAACAATCTACATTTCCCGGCATATCTTTTACAATCCATGGAATACCTCCAGTTTTACCAAGGATTCCAAGAATAATATTATGAAGGTAATACTTTGATTTATTGCCTTCTGATTTACCTCTGGCAAATAATTCAGCGGTTTTCATGCTTATCATCTGCGATGGTATATTCGCTTTTGCCCATATTGTCTTAAACGGATTATATGGTCCATCCTCATCAATACCGTCTGGAATAAGTGCAATTACAATGTCTATTCCCTTAACCTTCTGCAATCTGTTGGCAGCTCTCTTATAATCAGTCAAATCTCCAAGCTCATATTCTTCCTTAATCATTGGTTCTGCCTGAATATCGAGTAGTCCCTCCACTATGTATTTATCTTTTTCCCCTTGATACTTTCCAAGCTTTGCAAATGAATAAATCTCATTTACAACTGCCTTCATTTTGTCAAATGTATTCTTAGGGTAAATGTAGCCAATCTTTATTTTTCTATCTGTCTTTCTATAGAATCCATAATTGAACACCTGTAATTCCTTACCACATTCGAGAGCTTTATCCTTACCACAAATCAAATTAGGTAAAGGAACCGTTCCTTTTGTATATCCTATTTCTTCAACTGTGCATGTTTCTGTATTAAATTCCAAATCAGATAACTCAGAAAGAGAACCTACATCCTTGATAAAATCTATATCCAACTGTAATCTGGTTTGCATATTTCTCTTAACATATGAATCTATCTGAAGAGAAAAAGTAGCATCTATCTGTCCAACTTTTTCTCTTGTCAATACAGGTTTCAACGCCTGCGGATAATATGGATATGATTTACCCGGTTGCAATTCCACTTTAACCACTTTTGTATCATCAGGGATTTTTTCTACACGATATCCTTCTTTACGCTCAATATAGTATGCCTTAAGACTATCCGTAAAATCCAGTTTATCTGTAACTGTAAAGTCACAGATTTCCGTTAAAATACCTGTCTGATTGTTCTTCGCCCAATCATTTTTCACTTCCATCCCAATAGGGTCAACACCTTTTACCAAATAATCATTTACTGTAAGATTCGAAGTAAAAACACTTCCCGTATCAAGTCTAAGATAAGCCTTTCCATTATCTAATATTTCAACCCAAAAATTGTATTTTCTTTCAAGACTTATTTCTTTGTTCTTAGATATAAATGTTTTGAATCCTTGATTTGTCATAATCCATTTACTTGTGACACTACTCTTACATGAATACTTACGATATTTATCATACACCATTACCTCTGATAAATTTTGTGTAATAAAATGTTTGATTAACTCACAATATATCTTTCTGTTCTCCAGAACTGGTAGTTCCTTAAATCCCTCGTATTCAATGATAAAATCGGCATTGGGGACAGTTCCTTCAATTTTCTCAGTAGTATATATCCTCTTTCCATCTTCAAATACTCCCACATGAAAATAATTTCTTAGTTTCCATGCAGCTCCTCTGATAATTGAAAATGTGTTATCAATCTTCTGTGTATGTAACTGATATACATGTAAGCACGTTGCTCTGACAATATCTTTAGAAGAAAACACTTCCATACGTAAATCCTTTTCCATTTGAACCTCCAACTATATATAAGTTTGTATATAATATTTCCATGCTAACTAAATCTTACGACATCACCAGTTGTATTAATGCGACTGGTGTAGAAATTAATACAAAAAAAGAAACCAACACATGACTTCCTTTCTCTCTTATTTTTCATAATTTTTTACTGCTTCTTTTAATTGTTCTTGCAATTCATTTCTTAACTTCTCAGGTTCTATCACCTTAAACATATTTGCATACTGCATAAACCACCCTGTAAGTGTCACACTATTCATCTTTGAAAACACAGCTCTGCAACTTCCATTTGCTTGTTTCCTTACCTTTACACTACTACCTGCAAAATCATATAAAATTGCGTTTGTAACCTGATTTGGCTCATACTCAACTTCAATCCTTATGGATTCTCCAGAAAAATGATTCACACTCTTTTCAATATACTCCTGAATATACAATTCTGGATTTTGACCTATCTTTTCCTTTGCATCAATCGAATACTCTTCTGATATTGTCAAATTCTCAATACGGTCAAGTCTGTAACTTGTCAATCCATCATGATTGTCGTGCGACCCTATAAGATAATAATTATTATCCGACCAATATATCGTATACAGATTTAAGATATAAACCTTTCCTTCTCGTCTAAGAATCTTCTCCATGTTGTCGTTTATCTCTGTGTATTGAAATTGTATCTTTTTATGCATAAACATGGCTTCAAGCATTATTTCTATATATTCACCAAGTTTTGTATCTACTTCTACATTACAAGATATAGGCATCATCATATGAGAAAATCTACTTCTTCCTCTCTTGCTGGTAAGTTCTAACAGTTTTTCTCTAATCTTATTAGCCTCTGCGACCGATACACATCTGGCCTGCTGAACCGCATCCATCATAACCTTAATCTCCCAGTCATCAAATGCATGCTTGTCCATATACCAGCCCTGTTTTTTATCCTTTGCCTGTTCTATTGGATAGCCACAAGACTGAAGCATCTTTACATCTCTATATATTGAACGACGATCCGTCTTGCCTATTACATATTCGTTTTCAAGCTTATCCACAATCTGAGTTGCATTGACTGGGGTCTTTTTATCAGTTGTTTGAAGTATCTGCAATACTCTTATTACCTTTTCTTTACGTTCTGCCGCCATAAAGTTATCCTCTCATACATTTATTATCTTCAATCTTTTCTTTATACTTATCACTATTCCTACAAGCCTTCGGAGTCGGATGAGCTCCCCCACCTTGCCAATCACCAGTTATCTGCCAAATTTCATAATAATACAGCCACTCAATAGCCCACGGCACAATAGTTTTAGCTATTGAATAATGCTTCATCCATTCTTTATTTCTTGGTTTATATAAACAAAGCTGAACTGTTCCCGCATTGAAATCAGCGTTATATTTATGAGGAATTTTCATATATGTTTCTGAATCCAATTTCTCATTCACAAGCCAAGTCAAAGGACTTTTTCCAATTCTATACTCTATTTTTATTGTATACTCTTTAGAAAATAGTCCTGTTTTAACAACCCCAACCCAAGTCAATACGCCATTTTTAATATTAGCTTTTGATTCTGGATACATTAGCTCTAAATCTGTTTTTTGATCAACAAGTCTAAGCAACGGTTCTCCAAAATACTTTTTCTTTTTATTCTCCATAAAATGTATGCCCCGGTATTGGTTTTGAATCTTCATCCGCTACAGTAGAAACGCCACCCTTTAGATTACTTGTATAAAGATTTTGATTCTCGCGCGCTATTCTTGTTTCTTCTCCAATTCTATTGTATGCCCTATTGGTTACCTTATCGCCAAAACATGATTTAACCAACTTACTTTGCTCAACCACACCTTCAAGAAGCATAGGCTTTGTAATAATTTCCTCTTTCGCTCTTTCCAACCAATCAAAAAATGCTTTTGCTTTTTCTGGCTCAATTGCCCACTTATCAGCAAAATTCTCTTCTTCCATAACGGGATTACATATTTTGTATTTTCCACTTTCATCTTTCTCAATATAGTAAGCCATACGACTTAGAATCCCATTTAAAGCATCATATACATTCGTCTCATTGTTGTACGCCCTTGCAGCTAGAGTAGTAATTATTATTGAAATTGGAGCTACCCCTTCTTTGTCATTAGCAAAAGAAATATCTCTATGTCTTTTAAGGAGCTGAATGGCTTTCTGCAAAGGTGTTCTTACAGAATATGTAGGTACATCATCTATTTCAACTTGATTTTTCATTGCAAAAGTCCTCTTTGACTCCAAAAGAACTGTTTTCATTCTGTCTTCAAACCACAACTTATATTTTGCTGGATTACTAAATTTATCAATATACGAACCATTATCTAACTTATGAGTCAGCCTTATTTCAGTCTTTTCAGGTTCAATATATAAATGATTCTTAGGCACAGAAGGCAAAATGTCCATATGAAATTCATCATATCGAAGTGTCCAACATCTCTTACCCTCATCTTCTAACATTTCATTATATGTTTTATGTTCTTTAAGCCTTCGACCTACTATTTCCTTGATTTCAGATGCCTTCATCTCACCTCCATTTTTCAACAGACATACAAGATCAATATCATAATCATCTTCATCAGATATGGGTTTTATCACAGTTCCTAAATTTACAGAACCCTGTGGCATTATCTTAACATCCAAACTGGGATCACAATCACCCAACCACTTACCAACTGCGCCATAACTTTTAATTGCCTTGTCCAACATTGTATCTGATATGGATATTTCATCTACAATATATTCATATAGTTTATTAATATAATTTTTCTGCTCTTCTGCCATTTATTTACCTCCAATCGTAATTGTTTCAATGAAGTCTTTCGACTGTTCTACCTGATCATAAATAATAAGTGTAGGATCACATTTTGGCATATAATCCATACCTGTTCTAATAGCAAGTGAGTTAGGCATTGCCGGAAATACAAGAACCTCTTCAATTTCTGGATTATCATTCTTTATTGTTTCCATACAATTCCTAAAAGCTTTGATATAATCATCAATAATCCCCTTATTAGTAACAAAAAGTCTATTAGGATTCTCAATCGTAATCTTGTAAGTTGATATTTCTCCAACTGTGTGCTTTACTCTAGAATCAATTATGTCTGCACTTAGAGAAATATTTATAGCAACTCTTTTCTGATTGACCTGTTCTGGCATTTGGATAATAAAATTCACAATGTCCTTGTTCTCCCTATCCCAAGACCATTTTTCTTCTTTTCTATGACATTGAAATACTGATGCATTAGCAATATCACTTATTTTTTCTCCCAATTTCATTAATAATGGAATTGGTGCAAGTGCGAATATTGAAATATTTTCATTTTCATGAATGCACTGTTTTATGACTCTTTCCACACCCTGCTCTAACTGTTTCTCCTGAATAAGATAAAACTCTTTTGTACCATCACTAAAAGGCATATTTGAAGAACCTATCAGTTTAATATATCTTTCGCTTGGAATTTTCTTATCACTCACTAATGCTTTGCAAAATTGAGCATTATCAAATTCAGGTTGATAGTTTTTGATATTTGCAAAATAGCCTACCATATATGATTTCTGTACATTATCATATTCAGTCAACCAGTAAACTCTGTTTTCATGACTTTTCTTCATCTCTCTAAGCCTTTCAACAGGATATATCTCTGGATTATCATCTATGGTCTTATGACATTTCGCACACATAAGCATAAGATTATCTGTAGAATTAAGCTCTGTAACATCCATTACTTCCCTATATCTTGCTCCACCTTCACTTACCGCTTCAATATGTGCTTTTTCGCCATAATTTCCAGTTTCCATTGTAATTGGATTTATGCCAAGAAAACGATTACATCCCTCAAATTCACATCGTCCTGCCGATATGCCCCACAAAGATCTTTCAATTTTAACTGGTATTTCTCTGTTTCTATCACTTTTCATCCTTTCACCGCCAAACTTATGTTCTGTTTTATTAAATAATATCACAATTTTTTCCCATTTTCAACACGTAGCAACTATATATAGTGTATTTGCACTTCATTCGTCATAAATATAGTATAATTTAAACATACATACATCATATATAAACATTTATCGTTAGAAAACTTCCTTTTTCATGTCATCGTTATTTAGTACTTACCCCCTCAAAATATGTTTCTCAACTCCTTTTATGACTCTATCCTATTATATTATATGTCGCATTAATGTGACACACAAGAAAATAATTTAAACTTAGTTACTGTTCAGACCCTAGCCAAAATCTACCGATAAAATGGTATAAAAATAAGGACTAAATTAGTGCTAACCCCTTGATTTTACTGGATTTCTCTAACTTTGTCGTTATTATAACGCGCTCATCATCCACAATAATTAACTGGAAATAGTCTGGTGGAAGCTTCAAATCATTACCCAGGTCAACTACTGTCTTACTATCCTTTTCTTCATCTGCTTTAGCTTTTTCATCCTCAGCATCTTCATCACTATCATTTATTTCCTGACCAGTTAATACGCAGAATAATTTCTGAATTGTAGAAATTACAATATCACCCTTGATATCTTCTTCCTTCTTAAGTCTGTTGATTGTATAAAGATTTCCCATTTTCTGCTGGCCTTCTGTGCGGTCAAACACGCTAAACTCAGACTCTGTTTGCCTTGCAAGGTTATTTCTATCTACAAGGAATAAAATTCTCTTTGTAGGTGTATAATTAAGCAATCTGTATGAAGCTAAACATGCAAGATAAGTTTTACCGGAACCTGTAGCAAGCACTGCCAGATTCTTTTTATTCCCCATCTTCAATGACTCCTCAAACTTAACTTCTGCTCTATACTGGCAATCACGAAGACCACGTTTCTCGATCAATGGAAGTGCTCCATACTCCGATTTCTTTCTAACAATCTGAAGTATCTTCTTTGGAGAATGCATCTGTGACAGTTCTTCATAATCACTATCTTCAACAAGCATATTTTTGAAATATATCTTATTTCCATTAGCCATATACACTAAAGGAATAAGCTTCTCAAACCATACCAGTCCTGTGGAGAAACAGCATAGTCCTCTGCCTGCTTATTGACTTCATCACCAAGAGGATTCTCTTCTCTTTTTGCCTCAACAACTGCAATAGCTTTTTCATCAATAAAGAGCAGATAATCACTTTCTGTGTTTCCTCCCATCAAAGCTTCCTTAACAGCAGATGTGCTATTCGGCAGATATTCATTCCTTCGTTACAGATTGTCTGCACTCTTCTCACTGAAAGATTCCACTCTTCTGCTGTTTCTTTAATTGTCATATATTCCATATTTCTTACCTCAATAAATTTATAAAATACGACATTTTACTCTACCATTTATTATAAGTGCAGAGACGCCGAAAATCAATCTAAATCTATACATATTTCAGCGTACAGCCCATTACCTCTCCGCGTACAAAATTCCATAAAAATAACCTTTCAGCGCACCTGATACCAACTACGCCAAAAGGTCTATTTTTACTAGACTCGTATTCAATTTTTCAATACAAGCACATATTTTTAAACCTTTTTTGCGATATGTTTCCTTCAAAATAGGCCACAAACCCGCTTAAAATTGGCATTTCTTCGACAGCAAACACACCGTCTCCACATGTCCCGTCATCGCAAACATATCTACTGGATAATCCACCACTGCCATATATCCACACTTTTCAAAATAGCATAAATCTCTTTCTAAAGTCACAGGATTGCACGATATATATACAACTCTGTCAGGTGACAATTTAACAACTGCATCTATAAACTCTTCTGTGCTGCCACTTCTTGGTGGATCCATAAATACTACGTCAGCCGTCATTCCATTGTCAGCCATCTTAACCATAAATTTTCCGGCATCATCACACGTAAATTTTATGTTTTTGATTCCATTTATCTTAGCGTTATTATATGCATCTTTAACAGCATCAGGATTCAATTCCACACCAATTACTTCCTTCGCCTTACTACTTGCAGTAATACCTATAGTTCCAATACCACAATATGCATCAATAACCATTTCATTGCCTGTAAGTCCTGCTAACTTAATTGCTTTATTATATAAGACTTCTGTCTGAACAGGATTAATCTGATAAAATGACTGTGGTGAAATTCTGTATCTGTTTCCACATAACACATCTTCTATATATCCTTTTCCATATAATACAATATCACGTTTGCCCAGAACCATACTTGTTTTCTTATCATTTACATTAATTACGACCGTAGAAATCTCAGGATGCAATTTTCTTAAGGCTTTAACAAAATTATTCTTTGACGGAAGAATTGGTGACACTAATACTAAAATTACCATAACCTCACCTGTCTTATGACCAGTTCTTACTAATATATGTCTTAGAAGTCCGTATCCTGTATCCTCATCATACACCTTTATTTTAAATGATTTTAACAGACCTTTTATGCTCTGTATAATTTCATCAGCATTTCTATTCTCAATCATACAGCTTTCAACATTTATTATTCTGTGAGAATTGTTTTCATAGATTCCAGACAGAATCTCTCCATGTCTGTTTCTTCCTAATACTGCGTGAACCTTATTTCTATAATTAAATGGATTGTCCATTCCAATAATCGGTTTTACTTCACAATGTTTATTAAGAAGTTTTCTTACCTGCTTCTCTTTTAATTTAAGCTGCTCCTTATATGGCATATCAATGTATTCACAGCCACCACATTTAATAGAATATGGACAGACAGAAGATTTATGTGAATTCTTTAAACTTACATTTTTAACATTTATATTTTGTTTACCTGCATTCCTTAAACTGTTATTTTTACTATTAACATTTTGTTTACCTGCATTCTTTAAACTGTTATTTTTACCATTAACATTTTGCTTACCTGCATTTTGGACATCATTATTTTTGCCATTTATATTTCCTGTATTTTTATTTTTTATATTAACATTTTTATTAAACTTATTATCTTTTTTATCCTGCATTTTATATGACCTTTCTTATCTGTATTTTTAACCGATAACATTTTGTACTTCTATTAATGTAACACAATAAAGCAAATAAAGCAACGAAACAGTCCTTGTCATTTCCAATTAAAAATAGTAAAATTATTAAGATTATTTTGAAAAATATAATTATATAATTTAGTGATTAATATATAAAGATTGAGTATTTAAAATTTTCAAATTCTGTTATATCGTTATTATATAATTTAATACACTCATCTAAAATCCTACATTACCGGAGGTTTAAACTTGAAGATTACAATTATCTGCGTTGGTAAAATTAAAGAAAAATATCTGTCAGATGCAATAGCTGAATATTCTAAAAGGCTTTCTAAATATTGTAAACTTGAAATAATTCAGTTGCAGGATGAGAAAACCATTGAAAATGCATCTGAGACTGTTAACAGACAGATTAAAGATAAGGAGGGCGAACGTATTTTAAAAAATATTTCCGATGACTCATATGTTATTACCCTCGAAATCAATGGTGAAATGATTTCTTCCGAGAAAATGGCACAGAAAATCAATTCATTAGGAATTTCAGGCACAAGTCACATTACTTTTATAATCGGAGGTTCACTTGGTTTATCTGAAAATGTGTCAAATCGTTCTGATTACAAATTAAGTTTTTCAAAAATGACATTTCCACACCAATTGATGCGCGTAATTTTGTTAGAACAGATTTATCGTTCATACAGAATTATTAACAACGAACCATATCATAAATAATTTATAACGTTTATCCATATGAATTATACAATAAACAATTTATAACGTTTATTCATATGAATTATATTATAAAAGTTAAAATCTGCTAATTTTAAAGTATTGTCATATAACACCTTATTTCACAATACTTTTATAAATCTGATATATTCATTTACTTTATATTGTAATTCATATATAATCTTACTAAATCAAATAATTATAATTACTATTTATTTTATTATTTTTATTAATATTTCTATGGCAGCAATGAAAATGTATGCAGAAACGGAGGTTAATATGCCATACTGTCCTAAATGTAAATACAAGTATGTTGAGGGTAAAACTATTTGTCCTGATTGTGAATGTGAACTTGTAGATGAGCTTGACAATGATACAAATACATCTGAGGATGCATTTACAAATGATAATTCAGGCGAAGATTTTATATCTAACTCTGGTAAACAATATATTACTAAATCAGATAAATATAAAGACCTACATTCTTCGTCATTATCACTTATAATTGTAGGTGTCTTAGGTGACATTTTCTTAATTCTCAATGCTCTTGATGTATTGCCAATTCATTTTGCATTTGAGGGACTTTCAGGAATTCTGTTCTATATAGTTATGGGAGCTTTACTGAATGTTTTCCTTATTGGTGGAATTGTATCTTTAAAAAGTGCAGGAAAGATTAAGAGTGAGATAAAGTCAGAGGAGGACTTCACTTCTTCAGTTATCTCTTATATAACTGATACATATACAAAAGACTCCATCGATGAACATTTCTCTTCGACCGATGAAGCCAATCTTTATTTTGAACGTGAAGCATTTATTAAAAAGGCAATATCTGATAAATTCGGTGAACTAGATGAAGCATATCTTGATAAGCTTATTGAAGATATCTACCAGCAAATTTTTGAGTAAGTACTAATTGTGTTTCACTTCACCAAATACGCTATCACATAGCTCTTTACAATATTGCAGTGAAAATACTGAATCTCTTGATATAATTTCATTTTGAGCGGCTAATTCTTCGGAATAGTCGCTCAATTTATATGTAGTAATCTGCCCACGCCCACTAATCATCTGTGTAACAAGTGGAATTGCACTATAATCTTTTACATAAAAACTTCCATCTGAATTTTTAGCTACTATTACTTTTGCCATTGCACCAATCATACGATTCGCAACACCTCGTCCGTAATCACTTGTGGCATTGATGAAATTACCTATTGAGTAATATACTAATGCTCTATTTCCATTCGATGCCTCAACCCATTTCACAGGTTCTATAACATGTGGGTGTGTTCCAATAATAAGGTTTGCACCCAGTTCCGTAAAATATTCTGCCCATTTTTCCTGTTCTGCCGTCTCATTATGTGTGTATTCTGTTCCCCAATGAGGACATACTATTATAAAATCCGAAATCTGCTTTGCAATTTCCATATCTTTAGCTATTTTCCCACCGTCTAACAGATTTACACAATATGGCATATCAGACGGAAGCGAAATTCCGTTTGTTCCATATGTATAATTCAGAATAGCAACTTTTATTCCATTTACTTCTCTTACATAGACATTATTCTGCTCCTCCTGTGATTCATTAATTCCTATAACTCCCATATCCGGATGTGAAGTTCTCCAATAATTAATGCAATTTAATATACCACGTCTGCCCTTATCAAGTGCGTGATTTGTAGCATGTAGAACCACATCAAAACCAGCTTCTACAAGTGCATCTCCAACTTCATATGCCCCATTAAATGCAGGATAACCTGATAATCCTAGCTCTGTTCCTCCAAGTATTACTTCCTGATTAACCAGTGCAATGTCCGCCTCTTCAATATCGTTTCTTACATTTCTAAATAAATGGCTATAATTATAACTGCCGTCTTCCATTAAACCACTATCGCTTACCGGTGTATGAAGCAGCACATCTCCAACCATCACTAATGAAAATTCTGTAGCATTATTATTATTCTGACTATCACTTTTATCCTGTGTGCCACCTAATGTACTGCCACCTAATGTACTGCCACTTAACGAATTACTATCATCTTCTGAATTTATCTGATTCCTCGACTCATCGTTTGTCATATTTTCTGAGTCATCAGAAGCTGTACCATTTTCTGAGTCATCAGTAATTGTAGTACTTTCTAAATTACTAGTAGTTATACTGCTTGATGATTCTAATGCTGCAGCTTCCTTAGCAGAATCACTTTTACTGCCACACCCTGTTGTCAGTATTAATGTCAGAATAATTATACACAGTAATACATTATTTATTTTCTTCATCTGTTTACCTCATTCTTTATTCGTTAACTTCGTACTTATCTGTTAACTTAGTCTTTATACATTAACTATACCTCATTGTCTAATAACATTTTGGGGTTCTCCATTAATAAATGCTCTAAGATTATCCTTAACAATATTTAATAATCTCTCTCTTGTCTCAAGTGGTGCCCATGCTACATGTGGTGTAATTGTAATATTTTTTGCATGCAGAAGTTCGCAATCTTCTGCCATCGGTTCTGTTGTAAGTACATCAATTCCCGCACCTGCAATTACTCCGTTATTAAGAGCCCTACATAAAGCATGCTCATCAACGACACCGCCTCTTGATGTATTAACAAAATAACAGTTACTCTTGCATTTACTTAGGAATTCTTCATTTATCATTTTCTCTGATGCATTATTCAATGGACAATGTACTGTTATGATATCCGAATTCTTCGCAATATCATCGATACTTCCATATCTTATATTACTATAATCATTAAATTTTTTCTTAATTATATTATTTACATTTTTCTCATTCCTTGAAAATGCAATAATATTCATATTAAATGCTTTCGCAATTTCACATACCTTCTGACCTATACTTCCAAAACCTATTACACCTATGTTTTTATCGGCTAACTCACTCATATTATATATAAATGGCGAGAATATTTTACTATTCTTCCATCCATTATCTTTAACAAAATTATCATACTTTGCTACCTTATTATAATAATTCATTATTAATGCAAACGTATGCTGTGCAACTGCATCTGTCGAATAACTTCCTGCATTGCATACAGTAATATTTCTGGCATTAGTATATTCTAAATCCACATTATTGTATCCTGTTGCAAATAATCCAATATATTTTAACTTTGTTGCGTTTCTTAAGGAATCTTCGTTGAGTAAAATCTTATTACATAATATCACATCGGCTTCTTCAAGTCTCTCTGGTAATTCCTCACGTTTTATTAATGGATAGGTTATAACATCCCCAAATTCACTTAATGAAGATAAGTCTAAATCACCCTTGCTGATTGTATCACAGTCAGGTAATACTATTGTAAGTTTTTCATTCTGCATAAACTGCTCCTTTTCATTAAATATTATATATTTCCTATAATACAACAAAAGGAGCCGTAAATACAGCTCCATCTGTTATATATACAATCTAATTTATTTTGAAAGAAATTCGTGAATTCCTTTAGCACCTGCTTTACCAGCTTCCATTGCAAGAATAACTGTAGCAGCGCCTGTAACGGCATCTCCACCTGCATATACTGCTTCTTTAGTAGTCTTACCCGTTTCATCAGCAATAATACATTTTCTTCTGTCTGTATCCAGTCCAACTGTTGTTGAAGAAATTAATGGGTTTGGTGATGTACCAAGTGACATAATTACTGTATCTACATCCATTATGAATTCTGAACCAGGTACTTCAACCGATTTTCTTCTTCCAGATGCATCAGGCTCACCTAATTCCATCCTAATACATTTCATTCCTTTAACCCATCCTTTTTCATCTTCAAGAATCTCAACAGG
The DNA here is from genome assembly GCA_902362455.1 of Eubacteriaceae bacterium. Classification (GTDB taxonomy): domain Bacteria; phylum Bacillota; class Clostridia; order Lachnospirales; family Lachnospiraceae; genus Bovifimicola; species Bovifimicola ammoniilytica. The sequence continues at coordinate 371,588 of CABIWJ010000002.1, read as the reverse complement.
GTTTGTTAATAAATCGAATATTACGCCTTCTTCTTTTGCATGATGTACTTCTTCAACTCTGGCTGGAAGTTCTTCTTCACTTCTTCTGTACACGATATGTACTTCTGCACCAAGTCTTAAAGCTGTTCTGGCTGCGTCCATAGCAACGTTACCACCACCTACAACTGCAACTTTCTTACCTGCAACTATTGGAGTATCATATTCTTCTTTGAAAGCTTTCATAAGATTACTTCTTGTTAAATATTCATTTGCTGAAAATACACCATTTGCACTTTCACCAGGAATACCCATGAATCTTGGAAGACCCGCACCCGAACCGATAAATACTGCGTCAAATCCTTCTTCATTAAGCAATTCATCAATCTTTGTAGAGTGACCGATTACAACGTTTGTCTCAATCTTAACGCCTAATTTCTTAACATTTTCTATTTCATGTTTAACTACCGTATCTTTAGGTAAACGGAATTCAGGAATACCATATACTAAAACTCCACCTGGTTCATGAAGAGCCTCGAAAATAGTAACATCATATCCTAATTTAGCCAAATCTCCAGCACAAGTAAGTCCTGAAGGACCTGACCCTATAACTGCAACTTTTTTTCCATTTGATTCTGCAGATTTTTCAGGATCGATTCCATTTTCTCTTGACCAATCTGCTACAAATCTTTCAAGTTTACCAATTGATATTGGTTCACCTTTGATACCACGGATACATTTACCTTCACACTGGCTTTCCTGAGGACATACACGTCCACATACAGCTGGAAGTGCAGATGATCTACCGATAATCTTAGCAGCCTCTTCAATATTTCCATCTTCGACTTCTTTGATAAAGCTTGGAATATCTATAGAAACAGGACAACCTTTCTGACATTGTGGATTCTTACATTTAAGACATCTGCTTGCTTCTTCTTTAGCTTCTTCTATATTATATCCTAAACAAACCTCTTCAAAGTTTTTTGCTCTTACTTTAGGATCCTGTTCTCTTACTGGTACTTTCTTTAATACGTCCATTATTTGTCACCTCCACAGCCGCAACCGCCGCCCTGATGTGTATCACCTTCGCGGAGTTTTAATAATGCTCGGCCTTCTTCAGTTTTATACATCTGCTGTCTCTTCATAGCCTGATCGAAATCAACCTTATGTCCATCGAATTCCGGACCATCAACACAGGCAAATTTAACTTCATCACCAACGATTACACGACAGGCACCGCACATACCTGTTCCATCAACCATAATTGGGTTAAGTGAAACTATAGTAGGAATATTTAATTCTTTAGTAAGCAAACATACGAACTTCATCATAATCATTGGTCCGATTGCTACGCAGACATCGTATTTTTTACCCTGGTTATTTACTAAATCTTTGATAGCTTCAGTAACCATACCCTTGAAACCATATGATCCATCGTCTGTTGCAACGATAAGATTGCCAACTTTCTTCATCTCTTCTTCTAATATTAAGATGTCTTTAGTCTTAGCACCTACGATAACGTCTGCTTCTATACCATGCTCATGTAACCATTTAACCTGTGGATATACAGGTGCAGTACCAACACCACCAGCTACAAATAAGAATTTCTTTTTCTTTAATTCTTCTAAATCTTCATTAACAAATTCAGATGGCTGACCAAGAGGTCCTGTAAAATCTCTGAATGCATCTCCTGTCTTTAATTTTGACATCTTCTCTGTTGATGCACCAATTACCTGAAATACAATTGTAATTGTTCCATTTTCTCTGTCATAATCACAGATTGTTAAAGGAATTCTTTCGCCTTTTTCATCAAGTTTAGCTATAATAAACTGTCCAGGATTACACGATTTGGCAATTCTTGGAGCTTCTACATCCATTAAGTAGATGTTATTAGCTAATTGTTCTGCTTTTAATATCTTGTACATACTTATCCCACTTTCTATGTTATTCTGTTAATTTATATTTTCCAGCATTTTCTGTATCTTTTTCAAGAACTACAAGTGTACTGGTAACAGTATCCACACCATAATAAACCACTTTGACTGTTTTGTCACTAGAATCTTTCTCTGTAGCATTAATTACATAATATTCTACATTGTCTATATCAGCAATGCAATTATAACTGAAAGTCAGATTCAAACCTTCTTTTGTTACATATTGTTCTTCATTGACTTTAGCTGCTATATTGTTATTTTCAACATAATTCTTAAGAATCACAAGCGCATCATCATATGTTATAGCACTGTTTAATTCTAATTGATATACGTTTTGTGTAACTTCACTTTCCACACCTGACTCTGATACCAATATTGCGGAAAAAATATTCTTTCCTCTTAACATCTTAACAGGCTCTGTATACTCTGTATCTGATGTAGTCGGTGTTGTAGGTGTTGCACCATAAGTATAATAACACTTCATTCCCTCAGGAACTGTAATTGTTATCTCTGTATTCTCTGTATATTTGCCACCATCAGGTGTAACAACCGGAGCATCAACCGTATTAGGCTTAATATTATAAGTTGCACTGGCAACTTTACTTGTAAGACCTTTTTCATTTACCGCAATTGCTTTTACAGTTATTTTTCCCTCTTTATTAAGGTTAATATCTTCTGTATATTGCGTACTTGATGTTGTAGGATCTGTTCCATCTAATGTATAATATATCTTATTATCATCACTTATTAATTTAATTGAAATATAAGTATCATAATCTCCCTCTTTCTCACTAAATCTAGGAGTTGCTACATTATATTCTGAAAGTTGTGATTTAATTGACACATCATCTATACTATCAATCAATGCAGATATCTCATCGCTCATATTTTTAGCATCATATATTTCAACTAATTTTTCATAATACTCATATTCTTTTGGAGATAATTCTATAAGTTCCTTAAGAACACTTACCTGTTTATCTTCTGTTCCATCCATATTTTCGTAAGTTGCTAATAACGATTTATTAACCTTAATTTTCTCATTCTTATTATCAGCAATCTTTTTAGCTTCTAGGAATTTAGCAAGAGCTTTATCATAATCTTTAGACGTGTAATAATCATATCCTGTATTATATACATTTGTAAATGAATCTTTACCGGTATCTTTATTTAATACACTAAGTAACAATATTGCAATTACAACAACAATTGTTGCAATAACTCCAAATATTATTGCTTTAACTTTAAATGCTTTCTTTTCTGATTGATTTTCGTCTTCCTCGGTATCATCAGGATTATAATTATTATCCTGATTAAAATCCATTCCATCTACCTGATAATCATTTAATTTAGCAGTATCTTTAAGATTCTGGATATCTACTAATGATATCTCTGCTTCAACATCATGGTCTGGCATAGTATCAACATAATAATCATCATCTAAATAATCCATATCATTATCATCAAAACCGTCTGAGCCATTAATTTTACGTGTATTTCCATCGTTTATACTTTTTCTATATTGTTTAGAATTATTAGACTGATTTGTTGCACCATAGACATTCGTTTTATCATTTCTCGTCGAATTTCTATATCTGTTTAAATCACCCTGCTTATTTTCCTTCTTTTTATCTTCGTCGATCTCGTTCATTAATTCTCCGACATTGTTAGCTAATTCAGCTTCAATTAAATTGAAATCAGGTACAACCTGGATAGGTGTACCACATTTCAGACAAAACGCCTGATTATCTTTACACTCTTCTCCACATCTGCTACATTTCATGGTTACTCCATTCCGTCTGAATCAGACTTGTTATTTTAACTTAAACATATATACTATACCATAAGTCAAATTGGCAGGCAAGGAAAATTTATCCCAGCCTGTTATTTGTATGCATTCAAAAGAAGTGCAGGAATATAAGTTCCCACACTTCTTTATAATACAAATTATGTAATATATATTTTTATCTAAAATTAATATACTAATTATATTTTACTTTCTTTCTGTTCTTACATGTCATTAATACAATTGAACAGATGAATGTAACTAACTGTGCTACCATCATTAAAATGAAGCCGATTCCAAAACCTGCTGTTATAGTCATCATATATTCTTCTGATATTAAGAAACCTAACATATCATTGAACATATCTTTTATAATATCAAGAAGCTTAAAGCACCATAAATATCCGATATATCCACCAAGCCCTAACTTAATTAAGCTGAATAACATAATAAGAACATATGCACCTCTTCTTCGTACAACTACAAGTAATATAAACTCAATAACAGCGAATACTACCAATGCTACACCTAAACCAATAGTACAATATCTGATAGTTTTAGTAACATCAATTGATTTATGGTCATCATTAACCCATACCTCATCCTCATCGACACCTGATTTAATGATATCTATTCCTGTAATTGATTCTTTCGAGCTACCCTCACCTTTAACCTTTACTTCCATTGATAAGTAATTCATAAATAATGTTGCACATGAAAGAATAGTTGCTATTAGTACAATTGCACTAAATAAGAATCTCTTAAATGAGAACTTATTAGCTTTTTCAGTTTGTTTCTGAGCACCATAATTAGTATTCTCAGCAAACTGATTTACATTTGGATTTGAATTTACATTCTGAACTCCATTAGAGAACTGATTGTCATTTTCAAACTGGCTTCTGGCAAAACTATTATCAGGCTGATTGTCAATCTGATTATTCTGGACGTTATCGTAATTATCCTGTGTCTTAGATATTTCAACCGGTTCTATTGTATCTTCAGTATCTTCAGTATCTTCAGTATTTTTAGTTTCTTCCTGATTAACCTCTTCTACATTCTCATTCTTCTCATCTTCAACATTGTTATCTGCTTGCTGGAAGAACGAATCCGAAAGATTATCAGACAAATTATCACCTGAATTCTGATTATCATTTTCTTTAACAACTTTATCATTTTCCCAAACAATTTCTTTTGACAAATTATTGACTTCTGCCTGTGATTCGCCTATCTTTGCGCCGCAACTTACACAAAATACTGCATCATCATCATTTTTTGCTCCGCATTTTTTACAAAACATTTCTCTTAACCTCTTTTCCTATTTTTTTCATATGTCCTTTATTATTTTATATTAATTAAATACATTGTCAAGATTTAATTATTACTTCATAGTAGTTACTTTTACCGTGCAATATAACACTTTACCATTAACCTTTGCAGTAATAGTTGTGGTTCCCGCCATTCTAGCTATTACTCTTCCATTTGATGTTACTGTAGCTACTCGTTTGTTATTAGAATACCACTTGATATTCTGTGTTGCTCCAAATACATCTAAATCATAGCTATCATATTGTTCAAGTGTAATATAAGTTGCATTTAATGCAAGAACTATTACTTCACATGAACTTTCCACACCAGTTTCATTAGAAATAGCATATATTTCTGTGTTACCCTGTCCTCTTGCTGTTACAGTACCATTTGCTGAAACAGTTGCAACAGATGTATCTCCTGATACCCATGTAACGCTTTCTGTAGATTTTGTAGGTTTAATTCTGGCTGTTAATGTTCTTGTCTGGCCAGGTAACATCGTAATACTCTTAGAATTTATCGTAACGCCTGTTGCAGGTACAGTTGGTTTTACAGTAACTTTACATACGCCTACGACATTATTGCCATCAACTGATGTAGCATATACTTTACATATTCCTGCCTTAACACCTGTAATCTCACCTGAATAATCTACTGTTGCTATTGATGAATCTGAACTGCTCCATTCAACTTCCTTATATGTAGCATCGGCAGGTGCAACACTTACCGATACCTTTGCACTTTTGCCTTCAGCAATTGATACATTGCTTGGATTTATCATAATGGAAGTTACAGGTTTTATAACTTCTATAGTCACACTGTCAAAAATACCACTTCCATCTGTGGCATATGCATATATTGTAGCTCTTCCAACATTTTTAGCTGAAATTCTTCCATTAGCATCTACTGAAATAATACTGCTATTAGATGAAGTCCATCTTAATTTTCTATTTGTAGCACTTTCTGCTGATACTGTAGCTGATAACTGTTTAGAATCACCAATGTTCATTCTTGAAATACCTGCATTAATCTTAACAGATGATACGAATTCCTGGACTGTTACCTGACAGCTCGCTATAAGTCCTCTTTCTTCTGTCTTAGCAATAATAATTGCTATACCACCTTTTTTACCAGTAACAACACCATTTGCATCAACACTTGCTACTGTGTCATCACTTGAAGAATAGATTACATTCTTATTATCTGCATCAACAGGTGTAATTGTAGGTATAATTATGAATTTGTCGTCCTTCATAATTGTCTTGGAATTAACATTTAATGATATTCCTGTTATTGGCTGAAGAACAGTAACGATACATTTTGCCATTGCACCGCTATCCTGACTTGTTGCTGTAATTACACAGTTACCTGCTTCTATAGTAGTAACTTTACCATTCTGGTCGACTGTTGCTATAGAAGTATCATTTGATGACCACGATATTTTTTTATTCATTGCATTATCAGGTAGTGCTGTTGCATTAAGCCAGAATTCAGTTCCTTTTCTTACTGTAATGTTGTCATTGCTTATTGCAATGCTTGTGACAGGCTGATATACTGTTACATTACACATTGATGTAGCACCACTGTCTTCTGATTTAGCAAGAATTGTTGCAGAGCCACTGCCAACTGCTGTTACCATACCCTCGTCATTCACAATTGCAACATTTGTATCACTTGATGTCCAAATGATTTTCTTATTAGTTGCATCTTCAGGAGTTATCTTTGTGGTAAGTCTGAACTGCTCATTTAATTTCAATGTAATATTTGTATAATCTAAATCGACTGCTGTAACAGGATTATTTATGTAGAATTCACAGGTATCAATAAGGTTTCCGTTATAACCTGTATCTACTGTCTTAACAATAATTGTTGCTTTACCAGGTTTATGGAATGTAACCAAACCATTTTCTCCAACTGTTGCAACATCCGGTGCTGATGAAGTCCAGGTTACGTCTCTGTTAACTCCATCACCTGCCGGAAGAATTGTATACGTAAGCTGATATGTTTTAGTAGCAAGACTTGTTGTAACTGTATTTATATCCATCTTAATTCCTGTAACCGGTTCTCTTACTGATACTGTACATGAAGCTACTTTTATTCCATCTTCAGTAACCACCGATACAACTGCCTGTCCGCCTTTAACACCTTTAATTATTCCCATATCATCTACTGTAACAATTTTCTCATCTGATGATACCCATTTAACGTTGGTATTATCTGGTCTGCTAGGATTAAAAGTTACAATAAGTCTATACTGTGAACCTTTTATTATCTCTACTTCTGACGGAGAAATAACTACATCTAATACAGGTTCTTTAACATACACTTCACAGGTTGCAGTCTTAGCAACTCCGTCTATAATCTGTGTTGCTGTAATTGTTGCCTGACCTTTTGCTTTAGCCTTAACTGTAGCAAGATATTTATCATTTCTGCTCGGTGTTACAGTAACTATTGATTCATCTGATGACTTCCATGTAACACTTGCTGCAGAGTCTGTCACGATTGCTGTTAAATCAAATGACTCGTTAGCATTTAATATATGTTCTGACTCACTAAGTGCAAATGAATCAATTACATTAATTGTAATACTTGCTGTCTGAATATCTGTTGTTCCAAATACTTCCGGATTAACAACACTTGCGGTAATTGTTGCCTGACCCTTACTTACTGCTGTAAGTACACCATCTGCAGAAATTGTGGCAACTCCTGTATCACTTGAAGTCCAGTTTACTGACTTTTTATCACCCTCACATATATTAGTATCCAATGTAAGTGTATCACCAACTGCAACTGATTTAGATGATGATGTAATTGCGAAATCAACTGAAACCGGAATATTTCTTACAGGTGATGGCTGTAAGCTATACCATTCATCATTCTTATCTAAAGTATAAATATATAAGAATGTTTTTCCTGCTGCCTTACCATATGCTGTTCCATCCCTATCTACTGAAACCACTTCCGGATTATCACTTTCAAATATTACATTTGATGCATGTCCTGCGTTAGTAGTTAAAGTATAATATTCTTTATAGCCAATATTTAATAATGAATCTGTCTCCTTAAATTTAGCATTAACTACTACTCTGAAGCTCTCACTCTGTCCATCATCAGTCACTGCAGTAATCTCAGCCTTACCTGCACCAGCCAATGTTAAGACACCATTTCCACTTCCATCATCTGTGACTGTTACTACAGAATCATCACTACTTGTCCATTTAACAGGATTATCCGAATTAGTAATAATATTTGGTACTGTCCAGTCATCTTCATATGGAGCTGTTGGAATGCTTGCTTCATTTATCTTGAATTTTACAACAACCGTTCTCTCTGATTTAGTTGTTATCTCATAATCTCCGTCATCTGTTGATACAACCTTTGTAAATGTAGCAGATATAGTAGCTTTACCTGCGCTTATAGGTTTCAACACTGCTGTAGATTCTGTACCCTCAGAATTCTGCGATACATCTACAATACTTCTATCTGATGATTCCCATGTGATTGAACCACCATCCTCTAAGCTTATGTATTCATCTTTTTCCGAATCATATGCCTGTGCCGTCCATGTTACCGGACTGCTTCCCACTTCCCATGTGCCATCATTTAATTCATCTCCCGTAATATTTACCTTAACAGACTCGGCAGATGCAAATCTTGATGCAACAAAGAATATTATTACACCGACTAATAACATCGTAGCTATTTTATATACTGTTTTGACATTTCTAAGATTCTTAAAATTTATTTTTCTGATATGTTTCATATTTCGCCTCTATACCTTTCAATCCATTTTTTGGGATATTGATTATATTAATAATGCATCAGAATGCCTATAAAATAATAGATGAATTTTTTATATTATTACGTCAATCTGATACAATATAAATCGACATATTTTCCATAAAACATTATATCAAATATAAAATATAAAATCAATGAGTCAAATGCATTGCACCTGACTCATTGTTAATATTTATTTACTTTATTAATATAGTTATATATTAGTCTTCTTCATCATCCGGTCTGTCCCAATTATGGTATACAGCCTGAACATCATCATCTTCATCAAGTAAATCTAAGATTCTGTTCATTTTCTTAATATCATTTTCATCTGTTAATTCAACCCAAGTCTGTGGAATCATTGTCACTTCTGCTGAAACCATTAATATTCCACTATTTTCAAGTGCTTCTCTTACTGCACTGAAATCTTCAGGTGTTGTGGTTATCTCAAAACTGTCTTCTTCTTCGGCGAAGTCTTCTGCCCCTGCATCGATAGCTAACATCATAAGCTCATCTGCATCACCAGTATATTCTTCTTTATCAATTATAATCTGACCTTTTTTATCAAACATAAATGATACACATCCCTGTGTTCCGACATTTCCACCGCCTTTAGTAAATGCATTTCTTACATTAGAAGCTGTTCTATTCTTATTATCTGTTAATGCATCAACTATGATAGCTGAACCATTTGGTCCATATCCTTCATATGTAACTGTAACGTAGTTAACTGAGTTAGCATCGCCTGCTGCTTTCTTAATGCCTCTGTCAATTGTATCATTAGGCATATTATTAGCCTTTGCTTTAGCTATAACATCACGTAATTTGCTATTGTTAGCAGGATCAGGTCCTCCCTCCTTAACAGCTACAGCTATTTCTCTACCTATAATTGTAAAGACTTTACCCTTTGCTGCATCGTTTTTCTCCTTTTTATGTTTGATATTCGCAAATTTTGAATGTCCTGACATACTTTACCTCTTTCCTTATATTTAATATTCTATGCACCGGCTTAAGATTATTAATACCTTTTGTCGATGTTTTAATTATTTTATATTATAAGCCTTTAGCTTTATAAACATATTTATTCGTCATCTGATAATGTAATAAGTACAACTGAAATCATTCTGTTTTTTACACTCAGAACTTTGTACTTGACATTATCAATTACAATCTCCGGTCTTTCATCATTTTCAAGAATTCTTTCGAATTTTGAAACCAGATATCCATTAATGGTCTCGCAATCCTCGTCAAATTTAATATGAAGCTTTTCTTCTATTTCTTCAAGCGGGGTGCTTCCTTTAACAACATAAGCACCATCCTCACGTCTGACAATATTTACATCTTCTTCGTCATATTCATCTAAAATATTTCCGACAATCTCTTCTAAGATATCCTCCATAGCAACTATACCAGAAGTCTGTCCATACTCATCAACAACTATTGCCATATGTATCTTCTCTGACTGCATTGTTTTAAATAATACATTGATTTTCTTAGTCTCCGGTACAAACGATGCCTTTCTTACAAGTCCCGGAATATCTGAAATTTTTTTCATATCGTTGACTTCACGTTGTGCCTCTGACATTATATCTCTGAAGTTAACAATACCTATAATATTATCAATATTCTCAATATATACAGGAAATCTTGAATTATTAAGTCCAAGAATATATTCTGCTGCATCACATAGAAGCATCTCTCCATCTACACATACCATAGCTGTTCTGTGCGTCATTATATCTTTAGCTTCCTTGTCACCGAATTCTACTATGTTATTTATCATCTCGGCCTCGCTTGCAAGTAATACTCCCTGCACATGGCCCTCGTTTATTACAGAAATAATATCTTCTTCAGTAACATTTTCTTCCGGCTCATTTGGATCAATTCCAGATATTTTAAGAATCATATCAGCAATTTTCGAAACACAGAATGTAACCGGCATCAAAACTACTGTCATCATATATGTGATATTAGTAAGTTTTAATGATATTCCTTTAGAATGTCTGGATCCTAATTTCTTAGGAATAATTATTCCAAATACTAATAAAATAATTACCCATAACACTGCCATTCCAATTCTTAAAAGTACCTTATCTATCCTAAAACCGATACATATACCTGTAATTAATGTTATTAACACTGATACTTCCTGTACTGTGTTAATAAATCTGGCCGGATCATTTATTATTTTATCAACTTTCTGATATGTCTTCTCATTTTTTTCTTTTATTTCTTCAAGTTCGTTTTCATTGATACTTTGTACAGCCGAACTGTATAAATAAACAATTACCGTTAAAACAAATAATATTGCTACTGCTAAAATAATCCATATGGGGCTACACCCGTCCATTTGAATTTACTCCTTTTACCTTTTGATTAATATATGTGACAACATAATATTACTTTTTATGCTTTAAAGTTATATTATACACTCACTTTTTCAGTACAATTATGCACTAATAACAGAAAATATATCATTTTATTACTTATTAGTCAATATTTTATGTATTTAATTCTAAACTAACAAGCAATGCTCTATCAACCTGATTTAATATTTCTTCGTCCAGATGACATACTTTATCTTTCAATCTTTTCTTATCAATTGTCCTGAGTTGTTCTAACAGAATAACCGAATCTTTTACCATATTATATCTCCTGCTATCTAATTCTACATGTGTAGGCAGCTTTGCTTTATTCATTTTAGACGTGATGGCTGCACATATTACAGTAGGACTATGCTTATTGCCCATATCATTCTGAATTATAAGCACCGGTCTGATTCCTCCCTGTTCTGAACCAATAACAGGTCGCAAATCAGCATAATATACATCTCCTCTTCTAACTATCAACGAATTCACACTCCATATTTTACCTTTATATTTAAGTAAATTTACTCTATCAATAGTATTGCCTAAAAAAGGGTGTATATTCTATTTTTATCTATAAACTTTTATTTCATCATACTCACGTCGTATATATCATCAAAATAATCCTTGGTACATACAATTTTGCCATTTCTGTAATATACTCTTGGCATACGCTTTCCTAAATCACATACAACCTCATAATTAAATGTATCTCCTGCAATTTCTGCCATCTTCTCTGTTGTAATCTCCTCATTGCCTGATTTACCGATAAGAATAACCTCATCTCCCGATATCACACCATCTATATCAGTAACATCAACCATAAACTGATCCATACAGATTCTACCAAGAATATTAGCCTTTTTTCCTCTTATAAGAACATAGCCTTTATTAGAAAGACTTCTTCTGTATCCATCTCCATATCCTACCGGAATTGTTGCTATCTTCATTGGCTTATCTGCAACAAATGTACCGCCATAACTTACTTCTGTACCTGTTTCAATATCTTTAACATATACAACATGACTTCTTAGTCCTAACGCAGGTGTAAGTTTTACTGAACTCTTATCGACTTCATCAGATGGATACAATCCATACATTGCAATACCTGCACGTACAGCATCCATATTTGCAGAATTAATCTCCATTATGGCTGCACTGTTTGAACAATGCTTCACAGGTATATGTATTCCCTCTTCTTCAAGTCTGTCTGTGAAATTCTTGAATCTTTCAAACTGTTTCATCGTCTTAGACTTATCCGTCTCATCTGCTGTTGCAAAATGTGTAAATATTCCCTCGATTTCAACATTATCAAGCTTACTTATCTTCTTAATGGTTTCAATGCTTTCTTCACAATCTTTAAAACCAATTCTGCTCATTCCGGTATCTACTTTAATATGAAGTTTTGCCATTCTTCCAAGTTTCTTTGCTGCATCAGAAGCAGCCATAGCCGATTCCATTGTAAATATAGCTGGTCTCACATCATTTTCAACAACTCTTTCCATCTGGCTGTCATGAGTATATCCGATAACATATACAGGTTTTTTTATTCCATTTTCTCTTAGATTAACAGCTTCATCTATCGTTGCAACCGCATACGCATCTACTAAATCATTTATTGTATATGCTATAGGTACTGCTCCATGTCCATATCCGTCAGTTTTAATTACTGCAATTACCTTTGTTCCTTCCTTTATATTATTCTTAAGATTTGTTACATTATTATATATAGCATCTAAATTAATTGTTACACATACTCTGTAATATTTTTCCATTGTGTTCATTTTTTACACTTCTCCATTTCTATATTTTAAGATTTGTGTAATGGCATCATTAATATCTGAAGCAATCATTCCATAATCTGATTTACTCTCTTTCGCATAGTCACCTGCCAATCCATGTAAGTATACACCCATACAGGCAGCTTCGTAAATACCTAATATTTGTGATATCATTCCACCAATTATTCCTGATAATACATCACCACTTCCACCTGTTGACATTCCGCTGTTTCCTGATAGATTTACAGTAACATTTCCATTGTAATCAGCGATTACTGTTGTAGCATCTTTTATAACCGTTATGCAGCCATATTTCTCCGAAAAGTCTTTAGCAACCTTTACTATATTTTCCCTGATATCCTGACAACTGATATCTGTTAGTCTCGACATTTCCTTAATATGTGGTGTTATAATCACTTTGTTATGAAGCATTTTTAATAATTCTCTGTTTTTACTTATAACATTTAATCCGTCTGCGTCTATAACTGCATTACAATTCGAGGTAAGTACCTTTTTAATCAGGTTATTTGCCATATCGTCAACTGATAATCCCGGTCCCGCAACCACTATTGAACTACTGTCTAATTCAAAAGGTTCAGCATAATCATTAACAACTGCTTCTATAATCTTTCCCTTCACTATAGGAAGATTATTTATATGCGTTAATACTTCTACTATACCTGCTCCACATCTATATGCCGCTATCGCTGAAAGTATCGCTGCTCCACACATATTCTTTGAACCAGCAATAACCTTTATACGTCCATATGTTCCTTTATTAGATACAGGGTTTCTCTCAGGAATAATTTTTAAATCTTTCTTCGTAAATGCATTAAATACTTCTTCTTTATAATTTTTTCTTAAATTTTCATATGCAAGCTCATTAAAACCAACCTGTCTTACCACTACTTCTCCCGTATAATTCTTACCATCACACAAGACTAACCCTGCTTTTAATCTTCCAAACGTAACTGTCTTATAAGCCTTTATAGCAACTCCCATAACTCTTCCGTTGTCTGAATTGAGTCCACTTGGACAGTCAATAGCGATAACCTTTGTCTTGCTTTCATTAATTTCATTAATAATATCTGCAAATAGGCCGTTTACATCTCTTGATAATCCTATTCCAAATATAGCATCAACAACCAATTCGCCATCTGCAATTACTTCTTTAAATTGCTCTTTATCTTTTATTTTAATAATATCCATTCCTATATTCTGTAAAATGTCATATTGTATATTGAATTCTTCACTTGCTTTTTCCATATTTCCAATGATACAAACGCAGATATCCGATTTATTAATCTTCGTTTCATCATCACATAGTATTCTTGCAAGTGCCAGTCCGTCCGCTCCATTATTGCCAACACCACATATAATCTTAACTTTATTATATTTATTCTGCCTGCATATTTCTGTCACACATTCACCGACCGCTAAAGCTGCTCTTTCCATAAGAACTAACGATGGTATCTTAAGCTCATTAATGCAATAATTATCAACGATTTTACTTGCTTTTCCGGTTAATATTTCCATTCTCTGCTCCTCCATTTCTACTTTCAGCAACTGCCATTGTCATAACCAGATTATCTGTATCAGAGATACTTACAAATATCTCATTAATTCCTAAGCTTTCACTAATTTTCTTCGCTCCACCATACAGATTTACATATGGCTTTCCTAATTCATCTCTAAGGACTTCTATATCTTTTCCGCTAAAGCCTCTGAAACCTGTTCCAAATGACTTAGAAACAGCTTCCTTTACCGAGAAATTTGCTGCAAAAAAAGAAGCTCTCCCCTTTGCTTCCTCAATTTCCCTCTCTGTATAAAATTTATCCTTGAAATGCTCTTTAAGAGTCATAAATCTCTTGATTTCAACAATATCATTTCCTATTCCTATTATCATTTTTCCTCCTTGAACTTGTTCTTATCATAATTATGTTCTCTGTCAAATATTTCCATAACCTCATGTCCTAACATATCATGCATATATCCGTAAATGTTGTTATTTTCATCAGTTTTATCCTGCTTAATTACTACATTTCTCTTAAGTTGTATTCTCGTCTTTTCAATCCATTCACCCAGAGCTTCTATCTGCATTTCATTATTACTAAGGCGATTATAACATTTCTCAATACTTTCCATAAGTAATTCTTCATTTACCTTCATAAGTCTGTACGGCAATTGGTATTTCTCGTTCTCTAGCTCAGTATTCTTATTATTAATATCTTCAATTAATTTCCTGCTTGCATCAAGTTTCTTCTGTCTTAGTTTCTCGTTTTCATTATCTGTTTCTTCCATATTGTCTACGATTTCTTTCATAAGCTTCTTCTTGAGCCCAACAAGATTCTTAATCTCCCTTGATACGCCACCTTCTCTTTTCACGAGATTCATAACTTCTTTCTCAAGCTTCTTTATCCTTGGTGTCTTTAAATTATCTGGAAATAACTGATGCCATCTGTTATCTAATGGCAAAATTGGAATCTTCTTTAAGTCTATTAAATTTTCAAAATCTTCATATGAACCTTCTGTTTCTTTTTTAGCCATTGTTACCTCCCATATGCGAATAAGAATTATTACATATCATTTTCAGTTCTTGTAAGATTATATGATAACTGCATAAGGCTTTCTGATAAATGTACATTTTCAACAACAATATTCTTAGGCAGATTAAGGTCTGTATGAGCAAAATTCCATATTGCCCTGACACCACATTCCGCAAGCTTTTCTGCTACTTTTACTGCCTCTGCCTTAGGTATGGCAAGTGTTGCGATGTCAATTTTATTATCCTTGGCAAATTCTTCTAAATTTTTCATAGACTGAACTGCTATGCCTCTGACTTTCTTGCCTATTAGTTTAGGATTCTTATCAAACAACCCTATAAGAACAAATCCTCTTTTCTCAAAATTAGCATAATTAGCAAGTGCTCTTCCAAGGTTACCTGTACCGATAATAATCATATTATGCTGCTTGTCTACTCCAAGTATTTTACCTATTTCAACATACAAATATTTGACATTATATCCATATCCCTGTTGTCCAAATCCTCCGAAATTATTCAGGTCCTGTCTTATCTGCGAAGCTGTTACGTTCATCTTCTTGCTAAGTTCGCCTGATGAAATTCTTTCAACACCCGACTCCATTATTTCTCCTAAATATCTGTAATATCTTGGCAGTCTTCCGATAACTGCCTTAGAGATACTATTCTTAACCATAATTCACCATCCAATTCCGTTCTGATTTTAATTCAATGATTTAATACATTAAATTTATTAAATTTTAAAAAATTATAACACATCTTTGATAAAAATTAAACAAAGCAACTAAACTTTTTTCTCTTATTTAATATCTTTTTTTAATATCTTCATAGACAACTTTATAAAAATCGTTTATATTTAGTAGTAAACGTTAAAAATTCTATTTCAAAATATTACTTTAATATTAATATAAGACTTATTAAAAAATTTATTTTGGATTAATTTAGATTGGTGAGGTAATTATGATTTTATCATGTAGTAACATAAGTAAAAGTTTTGACAGTAAGGTTATATTAGATAACTGCTCATTTCATGCAGAAGATAGAGAGAAAGTTGCAATAGTCGGAATTAATGGTGCGGGTAAATCGACATTATTTAAGATAATTACAGGAGAATTAAAGCCTGATGACGGAATTATAACCGTAGCTAAAAATAAAACTCTTGCATATTTATCGCAGCACCCTGATATAGCAGGCGGGCATACTATCTACGAAGAAATGTTAGATGTCAAAAAAGAGATTATAGAAATGGAAAGTACAATCCGTTCATTAGAAGCTGAAATGAAAACTGCCGAGGGTAAAGAATTAGAAAAACTTCTTGAAAACTATTCTAAATTAACACATACTTTCGAATTAAATGACGGATATGCTTATAAGAGCGAAATTACAGGTGTCTTAAAGGGCTTAGGCTTTGCAGAGGAAGATTTTGACAGAAAGATATCAACTCTGTCAGGCGGACAGAAAACACGAGTATTCTTAAGTAAGATTCTGTTATCTAAGCCTGATATCATATTATTAGATGAGCCTACTAACCACTTAGACCTTAACTCAATTGCATGGTTAGAAGGTTTCTTAAGCAATTACAAAGGTGCTGTTATCATAATCTCCCATGACCGTTATTTCCTTGATAAAATCGTAACTAAAGTTGTAGAGATAGAGAATACAAAATGTACTACATATAATGGTAATTACAGCGATTATGCCACTAAGAAAGCCTCTTTAAGAGAAGCTGAACTTAAAAAATATCTTAATCAGCAGCAGGAAATCAAGCATCAGAAAGAGGTTATCGAGAAGCTCAAATCTTTTAATCGTGAGAAATCAATTAAAAGAGCTGAAAGTCGTGAAAAACAGCTAAATAAAATCGAAGTTGTAGAAAAGCCAAAATATATTGATGATGAAATGCATCTTAAATTAACTCCAAGGATTACAAGTGGTAAAGATGTATTATCGGTAGAAAATCTTTCTAAATCTTTTGGTGATAACCATCTTTTCTCAGATATTAACTTTGAAATCAAACGTGGCGAAAAAGTCAGTATAATCGGTAATAACGGTACAGGCAAGACTACCATCTTGAAAATCATAAATGGAATAATCGATGCCGACAGCGGTTCAACTAAATTAGGCAGCAAGGTTGAAATCGGATACTACGACCAGGAGCATCATGTTTTAACTATGGAAAATACTTTGTTTGAAGAAATCTCAGATGCATATCCTGATATGACTAATACAGAAATTCGTAATGTGCTGGCAGCATTTTTATTCACTGGTGATGATGTATTTAAGCAGATTAAAGACTTAAGCGGTGGTGAACGTGGACGTGTTTCGCTTGCAAAACTTATGTTATCAAATGCTAACTTCCTTATTCTTGATGAGCCTACGAACCATTTAGATATTACATCTAAGGAAATCCTTGAAAATGCGATTAACAGTTATGATGGGACTATTCTCTATGTATCCCACGACCGATATTTCATAAATAAAACCGCTAGCAGAATTATAGAGCTGACTAATAATAAGATTGTAAATTATATAGGCAATTATGATTATTATCTCGAGAAAAAAGCTGAGTTAACAGCTATATATGCCGCACCTGAAGCCGCTGAAACCAAAGACACTTCTGCTGTTTCTTCTTCTAAAGCTGACTGGCAGACTATGAAAGATGAACAGGCCAGGCTTCGTAAAAAACAAAATGAATTAAAGAAAACCGAAGGACGTATAAACGAACTTGAAGAAAAAAACAATGCTCTTTCAGAAGAGATGAATAATCCTGATATTGCTTCTGATGTCGGTAAATTAATGGAGATTACTAAAGAAATCGAAGCCGTTAATAGTGAACTTGAGAAGCTATACGAATTATGGGAAACACTTGTATAATATATAAATACTCAGACTTTACTCATACAAAATAGAATTAAATTATCTGTGTTAAGTAAATTTGCATATATAAATATCGAACTTTTGTAAGAATTGCTAATTTGTAGATATCTTTTTTTGGCTCTTACGATTATTTATGTTCATTCAATGCCATACATTTAAGCCGATGTGTCCGGCTATGTCACACACTTGATTTATGACGTATCGTGTGAGAGTTAATGCTGCCTGATGCAAAAGGTCGGTGCAGTAAATCACCGTTCAAGCGGAGCGCGTTTGATTAACTGCACCGTAATAACCTCTGCAGAAGGCAGCATTTACTCTCACTAGATAAAGGAAATATGAAAGCGTGTGTCATAGCCGGACATCTCGGCTTAAATGTATGTCTGTTGAATGTACACAAAATTTGAGCCAAAAAATGATATCTTACAAATTTACGCAATTACTTACAAGGAGTTTCGATATTTATATATCAAATTTACTTTAACAGATAAATATAAACTACATTTGTATGAGCAAGGTCTGAGCATTATATATTCTACAATAATTTATGGGCTTCGATATTCTTTATCGTATTCTTCATATGAAGAATTGCCAATTCTTCTGCTCTGTCCTTATCTTTAGCTTTTATAGCTTCAACGATATCTTTATGTTCTTTAATCGAATCACATACTCTTTCATTAGAAGATAATGTTTTCTTTCTTATTATTTCTAAATAGTGATGAAAGTCTGATAATGTCTTATATAACATTTTACTATCAGCCATCTCATATAATAATTCGTGAAATTCATTATCAAGTTCTAATACTTTATCAAATTTTTTCTTTACATAGTGAAATTCTGACAAGTCTGAAATCTCTTCGAGTTTCGAAATGTTCTCATCTGTAGCATTTTTAGTAGCCCATCTTGCACATAAGCCCTCTAATCTGGCTCTCATCTCATATATATCCTTTAAGTCTTTTTTACTGATTCCGATAACATATGCGCCTTTATTAGGTATGATGCTTACAAGTCCCTCGAATTCTAACTGTCTTAGTGCTTCGCGAACCGGAGTCCTGCTAACTCCCAGTTCTGCACCAATTGTCATTTCTCTTAACTCATCATTTTCCTTATATTTCCCCGATAAAATATCTTCTCTCAGACGGTTAAATACCCTGCCTTGAAGTGAATATTTATCACTTACTTTAATCTGACCATCTTTATCCATTAACTATTTCACCCCTTATTTATTGTAATGCCAAGTTCTTCGCAGGTTTTATTAATAATTTCAACTAATTCATTATCAGCTATTACAGTAACTCTTCCGTCATCATACTGGTCATCAACCCATTTTTTAACTCTCTTAACTAATTCAGAACTCTTATCTACTTTCTTATCCTCTGATAATCTGTAGTATGTATTAATCCAATGTGCAATACCTGCAAGTCCTGATGTGTTAGATACAGCAACTAATACAGGACGTTTTAAGAATTTATCAGTATCAAATATATTATATATTTCTTCATTCTTAAGAAGTCCGTCTGCATGAATTCCTGCTCTTGTTACATTGAAATTCTTACCTACAAATGGTGTTCTGGATGGAATTTTATATCCTATTTCCTTTTCAAAATAATTTGCTAAATCTGTTATAACAGTGGTATCCATACCATCTAAAGTTCCCTTTAACTGTGCATATTCGAATACCATTGCTTCTAGAGGTGTATTACCTGTTCTCTCACCGATTCCAAATAATGAACAGTTAACACCACTTGCACCATATATCCAGGCTGTAGTTGAGTTAGTAACTGACTTATAGAAATCATTATGACCATGCCACTCTAACTGTGATGATGGAACACCTGCATTAGTAATAAGTCCATAGATTATTCCCTGAACCGAACGAGGGATAACTGCACCTGAGAAGTTGACTCCATATCCCATAGTATCACATGCTCTTATCTTAACAGGAATATTGTATTCCTCCTGAAGCTTCATAAGTTCAAGACAGAATGGAATTACAAAACCATATATATCAGAACGTGTAATATCTTCTAAATGACATCTTGGGCTGATACCTGTCTCTAAACATTCTCTTACCACGCTTAAATAATGATTCATGCACTCACGTCTTGTCATCTTCATTTTATAGAAAATGTGGTAATCTGAACAGCTTACTAAGATACCTGTCTCTTTCATGCCTATATCTTTAACAAGCTCAAAATCTTTCTTACTTGCACGAATCCAGCTTGTTACCTCCGGAAATTTATACCCTCTTTCCATACATTTATATACGGCATCTCTGTCTTTCTTACTGTAAAGGAAGAATTCGCTTTGTCTTATTATACCTTTTGGACCACCTAATTTATGTAAATAATCATATATTGTTACAATCTGGTCTGTTGTATATGGTGCTCTTGACTGCTGACCGTCTCTGAATGTTGTATCTGTAATCCATATATCCTCTGGCATATTATGTGGAACGATACGCTCGTTAAATGCTATCTTTGGTACCTGGTCATATGGGAACAGATTATGATAAACATTAGGTTTATCTACATCTACCAAATGGTAAATATGCTCCTCTAGCTCTAATAGGTTTGTCTTTTCATTCATAATTACTGGTCTGTTATCCATTTCTTCCTCCGTCCTGATAATACCTGATATTTTTTTATTTTGTATTATCGTACTTCTGTATCATTGTATACAATAATACATTTTATGTCAACATAAATTTTTCCATAACTATTATCCAAATTATTTTATTCTTTTTAGTAAATACATCTGTATTTTTTGACTCTTCGCAACATTAATCTATGGTTTTCCACACTTTCCACATAGTTATACACATTTTATCAGATTTCTTGTTGTTTTTTTTATTATTGTCTGACATCTTTTCTCCTACTTATTTTAATTCTGCTTGTTTTTTTGGGCTATTTACCTTATAATTATCATATTAAATGAGCGTTTGTGAAATATTCCATTTCACATTATCTATCATATAAAATATGCTCTAATTCGGAGGTAATTTATGGAAAATAAAAAGATAGTCGTTGCACTTGGACGTAACGCATTCGGTGATACATTTCCTAAGCAGCAGGAAAATGTTAAAAAGGCTGCTAAAGCTATTGCTGATTTAGTAGAAGAAAAATATGAAGTTGTAATAACTCACAGTAACGGACCACAGGTCGGAATGATTCAGACAGCTATGACAGAGTTCAGCCGTTTAGATTCTAAATATACTGTTGCTCCTATGTCTGTATGTGGTGCTATGAGCCAGGGATACATAGGCTTTGATTTACAGAATGCAATCCGAACAGAATTACTTAATCGTGGTATTTACAAACCTGTTTCTACTATTATTACACAGGTAAGAGTTGATCCTTTTGATAAAGCTTTCCACAATCCAACTAAGGTTATCGGTCGTTATATGACTAAAGAGGAAGCTGATTTAGAAGAACATAAAGGTAACTATGTAACATACGAAGAAAGTTCTGAGGGTAAAGGTTATCGTAGAATTATCGCTTCTCCACAGCCTATCGATATATATGAAATTGATGCTATTAAGGCATTAGTTGATGCTAACCAGTTAGTAATTGCTGCAGGTGGCGGTGGTATTCCTGTTCTTGACCAGACACAGGGATTAAAGGGTGCAAGTGCAGTTATAGAGAAAGATTATACTGCTGCTAAATTAGCTGATATGATTGATGCATCAGAACTTCTTATACTTACATCAAATGATTATGTAACAATAACAGATGAGAATGGTACTTCTACTGAACTTAAGGAATTAAGTATTGAAGAAGCTAACTCATTAATTGAAGATAATAAGCTTGATGCCATTACAACACTTCCTAAGATTCAGGCTGCTCTTAACTTCGTAGTAGCTAAGAAAGGTCGTAAGGCAGTTATTACTAACCTTGAGAAAGCTAAGGCTGGTATCCGCGGTAAAGTCGGAACTATAATAAGCTAACAGAAGGATCAATCGTGTGAGGTATTTGATTTTGCACCTGAACAAATAAAGACAACGTTACTGAAATACATAGACAATTTAATGCTTTTTACCTGACAGGTATTATCCATAGATATTTAGCATTAGAACTATATGACCAGAATTATAAATTTAAAATATATATATAAAAATGCAGAGACTATATAATCTTAAATTAATATATGCCTCTGCATTTATATTTAACTAACTACTTTTTCAAATCTCTGCTTTTGCTCTTTAGACATTTGTATTTACTCCATAAGCTTTATGTTTACGCAATAGCAACATAAATATTGACATTACAATAATATTATATTGCCATTGCATAAAAATGATAAATATTAAACCTTATCTTAATCTGTTTACTTCGTATTTCGCTCTTGTATTAATACAGTTTAAAAGGCTCATAAATCTTGTATCGATATCACCCTCATCAACTGTAACATCAATCGCTGCTGCCATATCGTCTATCAGTCTGTCTGTAATGCCATCTTTAATATTTATAAGCACTCTTCTTTTCTCTTCAAAAGTATCTGCATCTAAGAATTTAATAAGTCTCTTATCTGCACTTTCTTCTGAATCAACAGACTCTATATTATCAGTATTCAAAGTATCATTTATAATTATATCGTCTGTAAGATTAATACTTTCTTTTATGCCGGCATCTACATTCTGATTAGATTTTATCTCATTATCAACTAATTCAAAACGATATTTCTGTTTAATATCCGGATATTTCTGTCTGTCCACTTCACTAAGGAACATATCATATGGTCTTGCATGAACTGCATAATCTCCATATAATTTCTGGTATATTACCAGTTTCTCACCACTTTCTGAATGAATGGCAACTGTAACTATCTGATATAAATTCCCTTTGAAATGCCTATATATCTGTCCCGGATATATAACCCTTTCTGCTTCTTTCATCTATTAACACATTCCTTCTAAAGTTTCACGAATTGCCTTAATGAAGTTCTCGCTGTTAAGAACTGTTGGATTCTCTATTGTAGTTATAAGAGCTAAGTCCTTAGTCATCTTTCCATCTTCAATAGTCTTAATACAAGCCTTCTCAAGCTTATCAGCGAATTCCATTAACTCTTTATTGCCATCTAATTCGCCACGTTTTCTAAGAGCACCTGTCCATGCAAATATAGTTGCTACTGAGTTTGTAGATGTCTCTTCGCCTTTAAGATGTTTGTAATAATGTCTCTGTACTGTACCATGTGCAGCTTCATATTCATAATATCCATCAGGAGATACTAAAACCGAAGTCATCATTGCAAGTGAACCAAATGCTGATGATACCATATCACTCATAACATCACCATCATAATTCTTACATGCCCAGATGTAACCACCCTCAGACTTCATTACTCTTGCTACCGCATCATCTATTAATGTATAGAAATATGTAATTCCTGCTTCATTAAATTTGTCAGCATATTCTGCTTCAAATATTTCATTGAAAATATCCTTAAATGTATGGTCATATTTCTTAGAAATTGTATCCTTTGTAGCAAACCATAAGTCCTGTTTAGTTGCAAGTGCATATGTGAAACAGCTTCTTGCAAAACTTTCAATAGAATCATTTAAGTTATGCTGTCCCTGAATAACGCCTGCACCTTTGAAATTATGTATTAATTCTCTTGTCTCATTACCATTTTCATCAGTAAATACTAATTCAGCTTTACCAGCACCAGGTACTTTCATCTCTGTTGCCTTATATACATCACCATAAGCATGTCTTGCAATTGTAATAGGCTTCTTCCAGTTCTTAACGCATGGCTCAATACCTTTTACTATAATTGGTGCTCTGAATACAGTTCCGTCAAGAATTGCTCTGATTGTTCCGTTTGGACTCTTCCACATTTCTTTAAGATTATATTCGTCCATTCTTGCTGCATTTGGTGTAATTGTAGCACATTTAACAGCTACACCATATTTCTTTGTTGCTTCTGCTGATTCAACTGTAACCTTGTCATCTGTTTCATTTCTGTGTTCAAGTCCAAGGTCATAGTACTCTGTATTTAATTCAATAAAAGGGCTAAGTAACTCCTCTTTAATCATTTTCCAGAGGATTCTTGTCATTTCGTCCCCGTCCATCTCAACTAATGGTGTTGTCATCTTAATTTTAGACATCGTTGTACCTCCAATTTATAAATTAATAATCGTATTATACTTTAATGATTTCCATCTGTAAAGTTTTTAAGCCATAATTCTTATTCAACTTAACTTACAGTATTTTCTCATTTAACATATTTTCAGAATATTTTACATAGTGATTTTATAATTTTATCCTTTATCTTATAACCTTATCAGGTAATTCTTTCTGCAGAATTACTGCCATCTGCTGGAATTTAATTGGTTTTAATAAAATTAGCTCTACATTATTCTCATTCAGACCTTTTTGGAATTCTTCCATAGTGTTAGCGGTAAGTCCAATAATAAACTGCTTCTTTCCTCTTTCGTTTAAATTTCTTATTCTTCTTACAGTTTCAATACCATCAATTCCTGGCGGCAGTAAATAATCCATAAAGACAAGGTCATATTCATTTACCATAAATTTATCAATTGCCTCTTCACCACTCTTAGCTATATCTACATCAATATCAAATCTTTTTAACATCTGCTCTAAAACATAATTATTTATTTCATTATCATCTACTATCAGGACTTTCGTCTCTTTCATTGTAAATGCTTCCGTAAATAATTTAAAATTTGACATATGCATATTCATATGAAGCAATATAAATCTCTCTTTTATTTCTTCTATCTGTTTCTTCAAAATATCTATATTATCTCTCAATGATTCTATACATTGAACGCTCTCGATATCTTTATCACTGTGTTTTTCTATTTTCTCAACGAGTTTATTCATAAATTTCAAAGAACTTATAGTACTGTTTGTAAATTCGAAGAATTCATTTTTTTCTACATTACACACATCGATGCCTCCATTTAATTTTTAATGTATTCATAAACACATATATAAAAACCACAAAACTATATTTATATATTATAACTGGGTCAATTACATTTTTCTATGTTTTTTTATTAATTTACGACATTTTCGTTCGACATAAACTGACATTTTAAGAAGATTTTATATTATTTTATTTATGAACGATTACTATTAAACATTTTACCTTAGAGATATATTATTTACCAGACCTCGTCAGTGCAATCTTTAAAAATATTATTTCCATATAATATAGTAAAAATGTACAGAATAATATATTTATATCCGCCATATATGGCAAATTGACGTTTTTTCTCTATTTTTCTTGAAATTTTTTAATATTGTGTTAAACTTGTTAAGATATGCGTTTTAACGTGTAAATTTTATCCTATTTTCCATATACTTACAAAGTATGATAAAGCAGGTTATTGTAAAATATATATTTTGCAGCACTAATTTTACATACAACTGATTATGGAGAAAACTAAGAAAGGAATGACAATTTTTTATGAAAATAAAAAGAGAAGATGTCAGAAATATCGCAATTATAGCCCATGTTGACCACGGTAAAACAACATTAGTTGACCAGTTATTAAAACAAAGCGGTACTTTCCGTGAAAATCAGGAAGTAGCCGAAAGAGTCATGGACTCAAATGATATTGAAAGAGAACGTGGTATTACTATTCTTTCAAAAAATACAGCTGTTAATTATAAAGGTATTAAAATTAATATTATTGATACTCCAGGACATGCAGACTTCGGCGGTGAGGTTGAGCGTGTACTTAAAATGGTTAATGGTGTTGTTTTAGTTGTTGATGCTTTTGAAGGTGCTATGCCTCAGACAAAATTCGTTCTTAAAAAAGCATTAGAACTTAACTTGCCTGTTATTGTATGTATAAATAAAATTGACAGACCTGAAGCGCGTCCTGCTGAAGTTATTGATGAAGTTCTTGAATTATTTATTGAACTTGATGCTTCTGATGAACAGCTTGACTGCCCATTCGTATATGCGTCTGCTAAATCAGGTTATACCATACTTGAATTAGACGATTCTCCAAAGAATATGGATCCATTATTTGAGACAATTATTAATTACATTCCTGCTCCAGAGGGAGATCCTGATGCTGATACACAGGTTCTTATAAGTACTATAGACTATAATGAGTATGTTGGGCGTATCGGTGTCGGTAAGGTTGATAATGGTAAATTAAAAGTTAATCAGGATGTTGTTATTGTTAACCATCATGATCCTGATTATAGAAAACGTGTTAAAATCAGTAAATTATATGAATTCGAAGGTCTTAACAAAGTTGAGGTTACAGAAGCTGCTGTTGGTTCTATCGTAGCAATTTCCGGTATTGCAGATATTCATATTGGAGATACAATATGTTCACCTGAGAATCCTGTAGCTATACCTTTCCAGAAGATATCAGAACCTACTATTTCTATGCAATTTAACGTTAATGACAGTCCACTTGCAGGTCTTGAAGGTAAATATGTAACATCAAGACATTTAAGAGACAGATTGTTCCGTGAGCTTAATACAGACGTAAGTCTTAGAGTTGAAGAAACAGATACAACTGAAAGCTACAAAGTATCGGGACGTGGAGAATTGCATTTATCAGTTCTTATTGAGAATATGAGACGTGAAGGTTATGAATTCTCTGTGAGTAAAGCCGAAGTTCTATATAAGACAGATGAAAATGGTAAAAGACTTGAACCAATGGAATTAGCTTACATTGATGTTCCTGAGGAATTCTCAGGTTCAATTATCCAGAAGTTAAGTGAACGTAAAGGTGAACTTCTTTCTATGTCTACTGCTAATGGCGGGTATACAAGACTTGAGTTCTCTATTCCTGCCAGAGGCTTAATCGGATATCGTGGAGAATTTATGACAGATACTAAAGGTAATGGTATCATTAATACAATATTTAACGGATATGGTCCTTATAAAGGTGATATCCAATATAGAAAACAGGGTTCATTAA
This sequence comes from Eubacteriaceae bacterium, assembly GCA_902362455.1. Lineage (GTDB taxonomy): Bacteria > Bacillota > Clostridia > Lachnospirales > Lachnospiraceae > Bovifimicola > Bovifimicola ammoniilytica. The sequence continues at coordinate 344,336 of CABIWJ010000002.1, read as the reverse complement.
TAGCATTTGAAGCCGGTGAAGCTATAACTTACGGATTATATAATGCCCAGGAGCGTGGTACACTCTTCATTGGTCCTGGTGAAAAAGTGTACTCAGGTATGGTTGTTGGTCAAAATGGTAAAACTGATGATGTCGAAGTTAACGTATGTAAGAGAAAGCAGCTTACTAATACCCGTGCTTCAGGTTCAGATGATGCCCTTAAACTCTCACCAAAGAGAGATTTAAGTCTTGAGCAGTGCCTTGAATTCATTGATACTGACGAATTACTTGAAGTTACACCTAAGAGTTTAAGAATCCGAAAGAAAATCCTTGATCCTACTCTTAGAAAACGTGCTGCATTTAATAAGAAAAACTCTTAATTAATTTGTCATATATAAAATTTTATCGATATATAAAATCCTATAAAATAGAAAAACTTGCATACAGACGTTAATCAACAATCTGTATGCAAGTTTTTGTTTCATAGAATACTACATCCTCTGCTTTTGTTATATTCACTTTTCCTGCCGTTACTTCAATTACTTTTTTCGTAAATGCTTCATATTTCTCACTGTCACACACAATAATTATATTTACATTATCCGTATACAGTGTGTCCATAATATTAACTTTCTCATTTGCTGCAATATATTGAATCTTACCAAGTCCCGTATAATCTGTTATGATACTAAATTCCTTTCCCTGTTTCTTTTCTGCTATCACAGCATCTTCAAGTGCTTCTATACTTGCTTTCTGATAAGCTCGTACTAATCCTCCGGTTCCTAATAATACACCTCCAAAGTATCTGGTAACCACAATAACTGCATTAGTAAGTTCTCTTCCCGTAATTACATCTAATATGGGTTTTCCCGCTGTTCCTGACGGTTCCCCATCATCACTGAATCTCTGTATGCCGTCAACTACATATGCCATACAATTATGTCTTGCATCCCAATATTTCTTCTTAATTTCATTTATAAATGCTATTGCTTCTTCCTCACTTTTAACAGCTTTAACATTTGCAATAAACCTTGATTTCTTCTCGACTATTTCTCCTGTTCCATCTTTTATAATGATTCTTTCCAAAGTTTTTACCTCATCTGTCTTATATTTTTTCTCATATTTTTTAAATAATTATTTTGATGATTGTCAATTCACATCATCTTTTTTTACATTCTGATATAGTTTAAGACATATCATTAGCTTAATATAACTTATATATTATTTTTTTTCAATAAATTTGATTAAATCTTATATAAATGTTTAATAATACTATGTAACATATAACACAACTTTCAGTTTCCTGTAAATATGACATATTTATGTTATAAACAGAACTTAACTTACTTATATAATAAATATAACTTATGTAATAAATATTTAACTTTATTAAATACCTAAATTTTGGTATAATCATAATGGTTTTTAACATTTCTAGAAAAGAGGTTTTTTAATGAATTTTGGATATAAAGAAGTTGCTGACAAACGCCGTAATCTGGCTTCTAAGAAGAATAAACGTGTAACTTCAATATTAATAACAGCTTTAAAATTTGTATTATATGCAATTGTACTCATTATAGTTGTAGTAGGTTTCACAGGATTAGGAATGATTAAAGGTATCATTGACAATGCACCTGATGTGTCAACATTGAATGTTACACCTACAGGATACTCTACCACTGTTTACGATAGTGATGGAAATATTACAACCACACTCCTTAAATCCGGTTCTAACAGACAGGAGGTCAGTATTGATGATATTCCTAAATGTCTGCAATATGCATTTATTGATATCGAAGATGAACGTTTTCTACAACATAATGGTATCGATGTAAAAGGTATTATCCGTGCCGGCTTTATGGCACTTACAACCGGAAGGCTTTCAGAAGGTGCAAGTACAATTACACAGCAGCTTCTAAAGAATAATGTTTTTGAAGATGGTGGTCGTGAATCTACTAATGCTGCCCTTTTCAAACGTAAGTTCCAGGAACAATATTTAGCACTTGAATTAGAAAAGACGACAACTAAAGCTTATATTCTTCAAAGTTATCTTAATACAATTAACTTAGGTTCTAACTGTCTTGGTGTTCAGTCCGCAGCTAAACGATATTTTAATAAAAATGCTTCTGAATTAAACATTTCAGAAAGTGCTGTTATAGCTGCAATAACACAGAACCCATCAATATATAATCCTGTAACTCATCCTGAAGATAATGCAAAACGTCGCAAAAAAGTTCTTGATAATATGAAGAAAAATGGACATATTACACAAAGTGAATATGATGAAGCGATGGCTGATGACGTATATTCAAGAATACAGTCAATCAACTTAGAGACATCTACCTCTTCTCCTTATTCATATTTCGTAGATGAATTAATAGATGAGATATTAAATGATCTTATGGAACAGAAAGGATATACGCAGACTCAGGCATATAATGTATTATACAGTGGCGGTTTAAGTATATATACCACACAAGATACAGCTATTCAGAATATCTGTGATGAAGAAATTAATAACTCTGCTAATTATCCAATGTCTATTTCGTATTCAATAAGCTGGGCATGGTCAGTTAAGAAAACTGATGGCACAATCCAGAATTATTCCGAGGTTGATTTAGATTACTATAACAGGGTACTTCTTGGGAATTCATCATTTAAACTGATATTTAAGTCTACTGAAGAATGCGATGCCCTTATAGCTGCATTTAAACAGGAGTATTTAAAAGAGGGTGAAACTGAAATCGATGAAAATCTTGAATATACAATTCAGCCTCAGACATCATTTACAGTTATGGATCAAAAAACAGGTTATGTTAAAGCCATTGTTGGTGGACGTGGCGAAAAAACACGAAGCCTTACTCTTAACAGAGCAACAAGTACAAAGAGACAGCCTGGCTCATGTTTTAAGGTACTTACATCATACGCGCCTGCGCTAGATACTGCTGGATATACTCTTGCTTCTACTATTGTCGATGAGCCATTTAATGATGTTAATGGTCGTCCGGTAAGTAACTGGTGGGGTTCTTCTTACAGAGGAACTTCTACTCTTCGTGAGGGTATCAGAGATTCCATGAACGTTGTTACTGTTAAGCTATTAACTGCTATAACTCCTCAACTAGGTTTTGATTATGTTGAAGACTTTGGTATTACCACTTTAATTTCTAATAAAACATTAGATGACGGAAGTGTCGTAAGTGACGTTAACCAGTCTCTTGCACTAGGTGGTATAACATATGGTGTCACTAACTTAGAATTATGTGCAGCATATGCAACTATTGCAAATGGTGGTGTATATACAGAACCAGTATTATATACAAAAGTTTTAGACCATAATGGCAAAGTTATCTTAGAGTCTAACCCATCTACACATACAGTAATTAAAGATTCTACAGCATGGCTTCTTACAAGTGCTATGGAAGATGTAGTTAAAAGTGGTACAGGTACACATTGTAAGGTTGATGGAATGTCGGTTGCCGGCAAAACAGGTACCTCAAGTAAAGATAACGACTTATGGTTCGCAGGATATACTCCATACCTGACAGCTACTATCTGGGCAGGTTATGATGAAAATGCACCATTAACAAACGGTGTATTCCACGAAGACATGTGGAGTAAAATTGTAACACGAATTGATGATGTTAAAGGTTATAAAGAAGATATCGGTTTCCCAGCTCCTGAATCAGTTCAATCTGCTACAATATGTAAGTCATCAGGCCAATTAGCAATTGAGGGTGTGTGTCCTTCTACTACAGAATATTTTTCAAAAGGTTCTATTCCAAAAGACCAGTGTAATATTCATTCGAGACAGATACCAAGCACTGCTGCAGCTTCAGAGAATGGTGGTACTAATAACGTTAATCCGGCTACTGGTAATGCGAATAGCAATGCCTCTTCAACCGGCAATTAATTTTGTATATTATACTTATACTATTCAGCCAATTGTTTGTATATGATATACACTTTCATATTCCTTTATCTAAAGTGAATAAATGCCTTTCTCTTCAAAGGCTATTACGGTGCAGTTTCATATATAATAATAAAAGAAAGAATTTCAAAATTAACTATAATCTTGAAATTCTTTCTTTTTACTTTATTTATATGAGTATCAGTATCTCTTCTCCCTTATTAACCTTTCCAAACTTTTCTATAATTACATCTGTATATTCATCGCTATTAGTTATTATCATAGGTGTACTTATTGAATATCCCTCATTTTCTAGCATTTCTATGTCGAATTCTAACAATATTTCACCTTTGCTAACTTTTTCTCCTTGTGATTTCTTTTTTTCAAAACCCTTACCATCTAATTTAACAGTGTCTGCACCTATATGTATTAATATCTCTGAACCTTCTATACTATGTATACCTATTGCGTGTCCTGTTGAAAAAAATGATGTAATTATTCCATCACACGGTGCATAAATCTTGCCATCATCAGGAACAATTACAATCCCTGTTCCTAATATTTCCGATGAAAACACTTCATCCTCTGCTTCTGTAATGTCTTTAACTACTCCGTCGCAAGGTGCAACTAATGTCTCTATTACAGCTTTTTCTAAAGCATTACTAAACAACTTTTCAGTAGCATCAGCAGAAGATTTAACTTCTGTAATATTTGCTTCTGTAATATTTTTCAGCTTACCTTTCATATCCGAAGCTTTACATACAGCATCATATACCGAAATCACATCCTTACCTATAACTATCTGGTATTGACTACCCGATTTTATGACGGTTACTATCCCATATGTAGATTTTAGAACATCTGTATTGGCTTTTGACTCATCTTTTAATTCAAATCTTAGTCTTGTAATACAATGTGTTATGCTTATGATATTATCTCTTCCTCCAACATTTCTAACTATTATTTCTGCCAAATCGTCATACAGACCCGCCATAAATATCACCTCTGTTTTATATATTTCATATCTATAAATTTATTCATCATAACTGTTTTCATCTTCTAAGACATATTTAACTATTACTTTGTTTCCATCAACTTTAATCGATATCCACATATAACCATCAAGATATTTGTCATATCTATATTTCTTGCTGACTCTGATTTCATCATTATTGTTATATCTAAGCGTATAACCATAATTTTCAACCATATAACTACTATAATTTAAGGCATACGATAGTGCAGATTCAGTATCTCCATCATATTTATATGTATATGTTCTGCCTAAGATTTCCTCTTTCTCTTTAGCTAATTCTAAATCAGACACTATATCTGTTATCTTAGGTAAATCAGTAATATCACCTGCTACCTGGTTGAGATATTTATCACTATTTGCCATAAGTATTAATCCCTCCCTGTTCCTTATAAATGTAAAGCCAACTACAAATATTATACATATTAAGTAAGCTGATATCATCTGTAGGCGAAGTTTTTTGAATGGATCAATATATTTCTTATTACCTATATATACCTCAGTATGCTCTTCAATTTCTGATAACGTATTATCTTCTGTATTTGAATAATATCTGTCAATTATCCAGTCATAATCTGCATAATTCAGTCGTGTACTACAATATTCACATACACCACCATTTAAGATATTGATACTCGAACCACAATTTCCACATGAGATTAATCTGATAGCACCAAAATCTTTTTCTGTGATATCAGATTTTTTACTGAGATATATGACAATTTTCTCGCCTTCTTCATGTATTTTATTATTTATCATCTTAGATATCTGCATAATACAGCTTAATTTAATTATATCTTTACCTTGAACAGATTTATAGTCTTCAAATTTAACCTTATATAAGCTACATTCTATAATATCCTGATATTTTTCAATTATTTTATCTACAGGAACGCTTGCAAATGCACTTACTTCTTCTACATTCTCAGCAAAATGAATATTTCTTAGCTTATATTCTAAATTCTGTATGAATTTTTCAGGTACAAAACCATTGATATTCTTAAGTCTGTAATATACTTCATTCTTCTCTATAACTTCATTCTTCCTGATTTTGTTTACTACAACAGCTATCAATACAAATACTATTATAAGTCCTATAAATACCTTGATAAATATTGGAAATCCCGTAATAAGCGAAGCAAATATTATAGTTGCATTCGTATTATAATTACCCGGTTTATAATTAACCTGATTAATTATTACAACAATAAATGAAACGACCATAGCTATAATCATTACAATTCCTGCAATAATCGCACCTAATGAGCATCTTGTACTTATATTTTGTACTTTTCTTTTTTCGTCATCACTTACTACAAATGAAGAGACCTTTTCTTCGAAATCTTCTACCTGAAATCTGGAATTACAGTAATCACAACCATTTATGTAACTTGAAATATCACCCATATTACCACAATTAGGGCAGGCAACCATATTATTTTCACCTCTTGCCTTTATGACATTACCAATCCACATCTTTTTTCCTTTGTGGTCATATATAGTTCTTCCGTCTTTCTTAAATGATTTCTCTTCAATTATATTATCTTTATATGTACCTATAATATTTTTACCATCATTAACTACCGAAATTGTGTTAATTCTGTTACCTTTTTCTTCGCTAAATCGTATATCAACATCTAAACCTTTATTGTTGAGACGCTTTTTGCTCAAATACATACTCTGCCAAAAAGGTTGTGTTGTATCCTTAGCTAACTGCTCATCATCAATCTTTCCTGACATAAAGTCAGAATAAGTTTTCGTAAAATCTTCAATTTTACCTAACATTTCGTTGTCACTCATATTATTCTCCATTCCTTCTTTACTATTTATCAATCGTCGGAATCATCATCCCTTTTACTGTCTTCATAATCTCTTTTTTCATCAGCTACAAATTTAACAATTGTTTCATCATTTTTCTGTTCAACTGTAACTGTTATATATGCCTTGACATATTTATCAAGTTCATATAATTTTACAACTGATTTCATATTTCCTTCATTGGTATCTTTTTTATATCCATATTCATTTAATAATTTATCTAAATATTCATCACTCATATATGTATCTGTATTAGAATATGTATATGTCCTTTCGAAGTCATCATACTTTTCATCCTTTAGTTCAATATCCGGATAAATATCTGATAATGCAGGTAATTCATCATATTTATCTTCTAATATCTGAATGTATTTATCTTCATTGAGCAAAAACATTATTGTACTTTTATTAACCAGAAATACTGCTCCTAAGCCAATAATTACAGCGGCAATAAATCCTGCTATCATTTCAATTTTAATTTTCTTAAATGGATCTTTATATTTTCTCCTGCCTACTGCTACGTCATCTGTGGCTTTTACTTCTCTTATATGTTTTTCATTAATATTAGAATAATATTTATCAATAATCCAGTCATAATTCTCATAATCTAACTTTTTGCCACAGTAGTCACATCTGCCACCATTTAACATATTAATACTTGAGCCACAGCTGGGACAAGTATATAACCTGAGTGTCTCAAAATTCTGTTCAGGCACATCCGTTTTCTTACTAAGTTCTAAAGTAACTTTCTCGCTTTCTTCTTTAACTCTGCCATTCTTGAGTCTTGACACTAACATAATGCAGCTAAAATTCATAATATATCTGCCATCAACTTCTGATATATGTTCAAATGTTGCCTTATAAAGACTACATTCTATGACATCTTTATAGCTTTCTACTAATTTATCAGGTATAAAGCTTACAAATGCACTTATTTCTTCTGAATTTTCTGCAAAATGAATATTTCTCAACTTATATTCAAGATTCTGAATAAATTTTTCTCTGTTTATTCCTTTAACACTTTTTACAGCATAATATCCTGAATTAACTTCTATTCTCTCAGATTGTTGTGCAAATGCCGCACGTAGAATAATTATTCCTAGTACAATAAGAACAACTATAAATAATGGTATAAATACAGGTAACACCAACATCGGCACTACAAACATAAGGCCAAAAACAAAACTGACTCTGTCAGGATTAATCATTGTCTGTATTATCATTGCAAAAATCGAGAATACAAATGCAGCCGCTAATACCGCACCGGTTGCAAATGATCCTATGAAGAATCTTTTTCCGATAGTCTTTACTTTTTCTTTATTATCTTCTGTAATCATATATGAGGAAATTTTTTCTTCTAAATCTTCTACCTGAAACCTTGAATTGCAATAATCACAACCATTTATGTAACTTGATATTTCGCCCATATTACCACAGTTAGGACAAGCTACCATATTTCCCTCCTGCTTTGGTTTAATTACACTTCCTATACATACCTTTTTACCTTTGTAATTATATATTTTTCTGCCATTTCTTCTTAAAATTTTCTCTTCAATAACCGGCTCTCTGTATATTCCAACAATACATCTGTCTGTTAAATCAGTTGAAATATTATCAATCCCTATAGTTGTTTCAGAAGTTACTTTTATATCTTCCTCTATGTCATTACTTTCTAATCTTTTTTTACTAAGATACATACTCTGCCAGAATGGCTGAGTTGTATCTTTAGCTAACTCTTCATCATCAATATTGCCCATCATGAAATCAGAATAGGTCTTTTTAAATCCGTCTAGCTTACTTTTCATTTCTTCATTACTCATTTTATTCCTCACTTAATCTCATTATATTTTAACATTTTTCTTCTGTTTATTTATATAGATTATGAAAAATGTAACATTAATCAATATTCCAAATACTGTTGCTGATGGTGCAGCTAAACCAATATGCATAAGACTTGCATTCTTCCTGATACTCATAAAATATGACATGGGAAGTCTTACTAAAAATGTCTGAGCAATTCCCTGACACATTACAAATACCGTATTACTGTGTCCGTTAAAATAGCCGATAAAGCTGAATAATACTGACGTAACCACTGCCTCTGGCGCAAAACCTTTAAGGTATCCTGCCGCTTTTTCTACAACTGCTGCATCATTTGTAAATATTGAAGCTAATATATCTCCTCTTAAAAATGCAAAAATTGCAATAAATATACCTATCACAGCACCTGTACACATTCCCGTAACCATAGCCTGTCTTGCTCTCTTTTCCTTTCCTGCGCCAACATTTTGTGCTACGAAAGCTGACATTGACTGCATTAATGAACTTGGAACTAACATAATGAAACTTACTATTTTATTCGCCACACCATAACCTGATGATGCATCAATCCCAAGCTTATTAATAAATGCACACAATGCTAAGAAAGAAAACTGTGTAAGCACCTCTTGAAATGCTATTGGTGCACCGAGAATAACGAATGTTTTAATCTCAGGGTTAAAGCAGATATCCTCTCTTCTCATCGTAAACGGTAATTTCTGTTTTCGTATTATTATAAGTGATAAGATAACGCTTACTGCCTGTGCTAAAACAGTAGCAAGTGCTGCACCTGCTACATTCATATTAAAGCCTGCTACAAACACTAAGTCACCTACTATATTAGTCACACATGCTATTGATACGAAAATCAATGGAAGTTTTGCATTGCCCATTCCCCTGAAAATACTGCTTATAACATTATAGGCAATTATGAAGAATATCCCACCACCACAGATTCTTACATATTGCACTGTCAAATCTACAGCTTCCTGTGGTGCCTGCATAAGATTAGCAAGACCTTTAGCAAAGACTAACATAAATATTGCAATTATTACCGAAAGAACTGCAAACAGACAGATTGCGCCACCTATTACCCTGCCTATTTTATCTTCTCTTTTCTCACCTATATATCTGCCTATCAGAACAGTTATTCCCATAGATAATCCTGCTATTGTAAATATAACAAGATTAACTATATTACTTCCCGTCGATACTGCTGATATACCTGACTTAGTACCAAACCAGCCAACTATTAGTATATCTACAGCACCATACATAGCCTGTAGCACTAATGCACCTAATATCGGAAGCATAAATTTAATCATCTTTGGAAATATCTTTCCACATGTAAAATCTGCTGATTCCATACTCATTTTGAACCTCATTTCTTTACATATCTATCACATTTATTATTACATATATCACAACTACTGCAATTACCACAACCATTTTTATTTTTAATTATACTGTGGATTGCAAATATAAATGCGATACCTATTATCAAAATTACAACTATACTTGGTATATTCATGTATTTCCTCATTTCAGACAAATATCAGAAGTCCGCAAAAATATAAATTTCAATATTGTCTTTAAAACTTTATATTTCGCATATCTTCTGATAATTATTCAATACTTTTCTTTATAACAACATTCCTATAATATTAACAAATCCTGCTACAAGCCATGCAATTACACACTGACCTATAACTACGCATATGGCCCACTTACTTCCTAATTCTCTCTTTACTGAAGTTATTGCTGCCACACAAGGTGTATATAATAGTATAAATACAAGTAAAGTTACAGATGTTAATGGTGTTAAGAAGGTTGTAAGACTTGAAGCACTACTGCCAACTAGAACTGTCAACGTTGACACAACACTTTCTTTAGCCATAAAACCTGTAATAAGAGCTGTAGTAATCTTCCAGTTACCAAAACCAAGCGGTTTAAATACAGGCGCTATTAATCCTGCAAGCATTGCAAGTAAACTGTCCTTAGAATCTGTCACCACATTAATTCTTGAATCAAACGTCTGCAAGAACCATATTATAATTGTGGCAACAAATATTACCGTAAATGCCCTTGTTATAAAATCCTTCGCTTTCTCCCAGAGAAGCTGAATTACATTTTTAGTTCCCGGCATACGGTAATTAGGCAATTCCATAACGAAAGGTACCGGTTCGCCCCTGAAAAATGTTTCACCCATTATAAGTGCAAAAATTAATCCTATTATTATTCCTGTAAAATATAATGCAATCATAACCAATGTTGCATACTTAGGAAAAAATGCTGCCGATAAAAATGCATATATTGGCAATTTTGCTGAACAACTCATAAAAGGAGTTAATAAAATTGTCATCTTCCTGTCTCTCTCAGATGGCAGTGTTCTACTCGCCATAACTCCAGGAACTGTACAGCCAAAACCTATTAACATAGGTACAATACTTCTTCCTGATAAGCCTATTTTTCTTAATAATTTATCCATGACAAAAGCAACTCTTGCCATATATCCACTGTCTTCTAATATTGATAAAAAGAAGAACAACGTTACTATTGTAGGCATAAAACTTAGTACACTTCCGACACCTTTAAAGATTCCATCTATTACTAATGAATGTACAACCGGATTGATTCCATAAACTGTAAGTCCTCTGTCGATAAGCCTCGTCAAACTATCTATTCCCATTTCTAATACATTTGAAAGAAATTTACCAATAACTCCAAAAGTCATATAGAATACAAATGCCATAATTATAGCAAACGAAGGAATAGCTGTATATTTTCCTGTCAGAATTTTATCAATTTTTACACTTCTTATATGTTCTTTGCTTTCTTTTGGTTTAACTACACAATTGTCACATACATCGCTGATAAACTTAAATCGCATATCTGCTATTGCTGCTGCCTGATCCATACCACTTTCATCTTCCATCTGTTTAATGATATGCTCTAACATTTCCTTCTCATTTTTATCAAGACCTAATTTGTCAATAATAAGTTTATCGCCTTCTGCAACTTTACTCGCCGCAAATCTAATAGGTATTCCTTGTTTCTTTGCATGGTCTTCTATCAGATGCATTATCGCATGGAGGCATCTGTGAACTGCACCATCATTATCATCCGGACTACAGAAATCTAGTCGTCCAGGTTTTTCCTGATATCTTGCAACATGTAATGCATGATCTACAAGTTCGGCAATACCCTCATTCTTAGCAGCTGATATTGGAATTACAGGTATTCCAAGCATATTCTCCATTTCATTAACTCTTACAGAGCCACCATTTTGTCTGACTTCATCCATCATATTCAGGGCCAATACCATAGGAATATTTAATTCCATAAGCTGCATCGTAAGATAAAGATTACGTTCAATATTTGTTGCATCAACAATATTTATGATTCCTTTCGGTTTGTTATCTAAAAGAAACTGTCTCGTAACCACTTCTTCACTCGTATATGGCGACATAGAATATATTCCTGGAAGATCTGTTACAAGTGTATTACTGAAATTCTTAATAATACCATCTTTTCTGTCAACCGTAACTCCTGGAAAGTTACCAACGTGCTGATTAGAACCTGTAAGTTGATTGAACAATGTCGTCTTACCACAGTTCTGATTTCCTGCAAGTGCAAATGTAAGTATTTCACTCTGTGGGACTTCTTCACCTGAAGATTTTGTATGATAAATACCACCTTCTCCAAGTCCTGGATGTAGAAGTTTCTTTTGATTTTTTACTGTCTTTTTCTCTTCTACATCATTGTGTACAGATTTTATCTCTATTTTTTCGGCATCTGCCAGCCTCAGAGTCAGCTCATATCCGTGTATTCTTAATTCAACCGGGTCTCCCATCGGAGCAAATTTAATTACTGTAACTTCTGTTCCCGGAATTACACCCATATCCAAAAAATGTTGTCTTAACTCACCTTCACCACCAACACTGTGTATTATCGCACTTTTCCCGATTTCTAAGTCTTTTAAAGTCATAAATCTATACCATGTCTTTCTTTGATTTTATCTAGCCAATTTAAGTTATTTTTTGTCTGCTTTTTCTACAGTCTTCTTAATTTTATCCTGAATGTTTTTCTTAGCTTCAGCTAATATCCCTTCTTCTTTCTCGAAATAATTCTTCAGACTCTCTGCAAATGGAATTGTCTCAGAACGGAAAGCAAAAATGAATTTTCTCTTCTCTTTCTGTTCTTCATTCTTCTCACGTATACTTTCTTTAAGCATTTCATAACGTACAACAATATCATTTTCAACGGCAAACTGCTTGATTCTTGATGTAATATTCATTGAATACCAGAAGTCTAAAACAAATACACCATAGAAGAAACCCATTACAAATGAGAATGCTAAATGATTTGATAACCAGAAAAGTGATTTCAAAATATTTGGATGTATCAGAAAATAATATATTGCACTTAAAACAGCCCAGAAAAATGAATATTTAGGGCAGATAACACCCTGGATGTTACCCCACTGGTTATCATAATCCCATAACTTAATCTTCATTCTCTTAATAAATATAATACCTGCAATATACTCAATAATAGTTACTACAACTGCCATTATTATAAACAGGACAATCTTTTGCAGAATTACATTACTTATAAATGTTACCTTTATCTGAGCAAGCAGATACAAAGCACACAGACTGAATCCATACAATGGAAGATACGGACCTGTTAAGAAGCCTGGATTAATCCACTTTCTTTCAGGATTAGCTCCCGAGAAAAATCTTCTATATATAACTTCAAGGCACCACCCAAACAGGCTTCCTATAAAAAATAAAAATGCCAAAACTAAAAATATATTCATTCACTTCTTCTCCTCTGTTGAATTAATTTGTTTATTTTAGGTAACTTTCCTTTCCACTCGTCAGGATAGTCTACCTTTATTATATTTCTCATTCCCTCATTTAGCAATAGGGCTACTGTATTCTTAACAGCTTTTTTTAATTCTGCATCAAGCTTATCATATGTTTTAATCATCGCAGTAAAAGCTTTCCATCTGCTATCCCTGATATCTGTAAGCGTCTTATATTCATTCGTACTTAGAACTTCAAATAAAGTATTAGTAAATTCTCTTCTTCTCTCAACCGATATCCCATTAAGAAAGTTCTTAATCGTCTTATCAGCTATAACACTTTCTCTTGTTACTTTCTTAAGATGAATGAATTTAGGCCCTTTTACCTCCCAGCTAAATCCATCATGCTGCATTATACCTTTCTGGTTACTTCTAAGTACCGTATAATTCTCTTCATGCTCTAATAACATTCCGATAACTGAAGACTGTGGAACTAAGGTAATTATTCTGTCTGATATCTCCATATAATTCTTAGTTTCTAAAATAGTCTCTTTAAAACCCGGACCGTCATTATTATATATATTTATGATTCTTGCTTTATTTCTTGCCTTGGCATATGCAGCAGAATATACAGCAAGATTACCACCTTTAGAATGGCCTCCTAAGTATAATTTATGATGCATATAATTATCAGCGACTTTATTAAAATATTTCAATGCTTCTTTCTGCGATGGAACTACATCCATAACACTCATCATAAAATCTTCTTTCCAGCCAATTAATGTATCATCCGTTCCCCTGAATGATATGAATAGAGTCTTATTACCAATATCAAGGGTAATTGCCGAAAACTGCATTTCCTTTAAAGTGTCAGTTTTCTTTACATAATATAAGAGCCTTATCTCTCCATATCTCTTACTTTCGGCCATTAGTTTTAACATCTTATAGAAATTCTCATCTGTTAAATCTCCAGTATTATGTTCTAAATCTCTTTCTTCATTAAAATATATTTCGGCTGCTTTGTATAAAGGTATCTCTTTATCACCATCACCAGCCACTATTCCCTCAAAATTCAAATACGATAACTCTGACAGAATCAGATTATCCACTTCATTAAATGGTGCGGTCTCAAAACTTAAATCTCCCCGCCAAATAATATAATCTATAATATTTGCCATTTCATACCAACCTCCATTCTGCAGGCATTTATGCCGGAGTAATCGTGAGCAAAATTTCAGATTTTGCTCTGCGATAAAGGCTATTTGCTTTGAAGCAAAAGTAAATAGCTGTGTAAAAAATAATCGCATCAGCATTATTTTTTACACTATCCATACATACTATTTTGTATATTCTGGTCTCTTTAATTCTATTGTCGCCATAATTATTGCTGCTAATCCCGCCATACAGTCTGCTACAGGTCCTGCATACATTATACCATCTATTCCCATTATAAGCGGCATAATAAGTATTAATGGCAGCAGGAATATAATCTGTCTTGTAAGGGATAAGAATATACCCTGTTTAGGTTTACCAATTGCTGTCAGGAAATTAGAAGTAATTGGCTGCATACAGTTTATGAATGTAAAGAACAAAAATATTCTAAAATAACTTATTGCAAAATCGAAATATTCCTTTGTTCCATTACCAAATATACCTGTAATCTGTCTTGGAAAAAATTGAAATGCCAGGAATGCAATTACTGCCAATCCAGTTCCTACAGATATAGCCTTCAGATACGCCTCTTTAACACGTTTATACTTGCCCGCACCATAATTATAGCTTACAATTGGTTGTAATCCTTGTGATATTCCAATGATAAATGCCATAAATACCTGATTTATCTTAGTTATGATTCCAACACACGCTATTGGTATCGATTCACCATATACTGAACGACTTCCATAATATTTAAGTGACTTATTCATTACAATCTGAACAACCATCATTGCCAGCTGGTTACTAAAAGGTGCTGCACCAAGGGCTGCAATTTTAGAAACATATTTTCTCTTTGGTAATAAATGCCTCTTCTCTAATGCCATTGTCTTGCAATGTCTTAAATATATAATTACCATTATAGCTGAAACAATCTGTCCTATAACTGTAGCAACTGCCGCTCCTGCCATCTTAAAGTCCATAACTGATACAAATAATGCATCTAAAATTGTATTAATAACCGCACCTGTAAGATTGCATAGCATAGTAAATCTAGGACTTCCATCAGCTCTTATAAGGTGTCCGCCACCTGTTGCAAGTATCAGAAATGGAAAACCAATTGCTGTAATTCTTGTATAAGTCTTGGCATACCCTAAAACATTTACAGGTGAACCGAAGAATTTTAATAATGGCTCTAAGAATATTAATATAATAAAACTTAGCACTATTCCGCATAAGAACAACATTACTGCCGAATTACCCATATAGTAGACTGCTTCTTCTTTTTTACCCTTACCCATTGATAAGTTAACCTGTGAGGCACCACCAATTCCAAATAACAATGCAATCGCTACACACATTATTGAAAATGGAAATGATATGTTAGTTGCTGCATTTCCTAATTCACCAACACTTCTTCCTATGAAAAACTGATCCACAATATTATATAATGAGCTAACAAGCATTGCAATTATACTTGGTACCGCAAACTCAGATAATAATTTTGTAACTCTTTCCTCCCCCAGTGACTGTTTGTTTCTCATATGTATATCTCCAATCATAATCATTATTTCTCACCTTATATTTTATTAAAAATATATGCATTTGTAAAGTTTAAACATTTATAAGGCTATTCATACAAATTCATATATGCTATAATTGTATAGTTTATTAATACAGAATGTTCAATCTTTATATATGTCAATTACCTGTAATAGATAATAAAGTTTATAATGAATGTGTAAAGTCTGTGGTATTAATAAAGTTACAAGATTTATAATAAGAAATGAGGATTAGTATGCTTCCAATAGATTTTCAAACACGAATGAAAGAAATGTTAGATGCTGAATATGATGATTTCATGGCAAGTTATGATAAACCACGTTTTTATGCACTTAGAGTTAACACTTTAAAAGGTTCTGTTAAAGATTTTACTGACAGATTCAGATATGATTTTGTAAAAGTTCCATGGGCTGATACAGGTTTCTATTATACTGATGATATTAAACCCGGAAAACACCCTTATCACGAAGCCGGTGTCTATTATATTCAAGAGCCCAGTGCAATGTCTCCGGCAAGTTATCTTCCAATCACTCCCGGAGATATTGTATTAGATTTATGTGCTGCTCCCGGTGGAAAAAGTACTCAGATTGCAGCAAGACTTCAAAATGACGGATTGCTTATAAGTAATGAGATAAATTCTGCAAGAGCAAAAATCTTATCCGAAAACATCGAACGTATGGGCGTAAAAAATGCTATTGTCACAAATGAATCTTCTGACACATTAGCAAAGCATTTTCCTGAATATTTCGATAAAATTATGGTTGATGCTCCCTGCTCAGGTGAGGGAATGTTCCGTAAGAATTCAGATGCCTGCGATGAATGGAGTCTTGAAAATGTTGAATTATGTGCCGACAGACAGCTCGAAATTCTTAACAATGCCGCTTCAATGTTAAAACCCGGTGGACAAATGGCTTATTCTACCTGTACTTTCTCCTATGCCGAAAATGAGGGAACAATCGAG
The DNA here is from genome assembly GCA_902362455.1 of Eubacteriaceae bacterium. Taxonomy (GTDB): domain Bacteria; phylum Bacillota; class Clostridia; order Lachnospirales; family Lachnospiraceae; genus Bovifimicola; species Bovifimicola ammoniilytica. The sequence continues at coordinate 327,295 of CABIWJ010000002.1, read as the reverse complement.
AATTTCCTTAAAGAGCATAATGATTTTAACATTGTACATATTAATAAAGCCTCTCAAATGTCTGATGGTTTTATTCCGGGAACTATAAGATTATGGCCGCATAAATTAAATGGCGAGGGACATTTCTTAACAATATTACAAAAAGTTGATAATACTGATACAGATATTGCTGATACTGCTTCTAATAAACACAATAAAAAAGTACGCCCTATCAAGGGACTTTCTCCAAAGGATTGCAAAGATTACCTTGAGTTTTGCAATAAATTTCTTAATGTTAATCCTGCTAAAACTTTAATTAAGTTTGGTGACCAGTTATATTCTCTCCCTGAATATGCACCATCACTTAATGGATTACGTGTTCTAAGACCGGGACTTCATCTTGGTACTTCGCTTAAAGGCAGATTTGAGCCATCACATTCTCTAGCTCTTGCACTTAAGCCCGATGAAGTAAAATACAGCTTTAATTTCACGCTGAACAATACTGACACTGATAATTCTTCTGCTTCTACCACCAAAACCATATATAACTATATTAACGGAGAAGCATTTGAAGTCCAGTTAGAACATAACGGCTGGTATCTTATTACCGTTGATGGATATAGCATTGGCTTTGGAAAATATTCAAATGGCACAATGAAGAATCATTATCCAAAGGGACTTAGGAAAAATTTGTTGAATTAATGATATAGTTGTTGTCCTTAGTCTTTTTCTTATTTTATTCATTTTATATTTTCTGAAATATTACAAATAAATTCTATTTCATTAAAAGCTATTTCATCAAAGGCTATCACATTTTCCCAATGTAATAGCCTTACAGTATTATAGTATCATTTAATTATATGTTCCTACAAGTATACTTTCATCACCGTCAGAGTCTTTTTCCCATATTTTAAAGTAGAAAACTCCTATATTATCACTATCGTTTTTATCTATCATACATCCTCCATAACTTATTGTATATTCTCTTCCAGTATCAGTTTTTATTCCAAAAATATATCCACCAAAATATCTATAAATCCATTCATAATATCTTCGTTCTCCACCTCCACAATTTCCGGTTATTTCTTTATATTCAACTATTTCGCCATCTATAAATTCATATATCTCGTCAATATTTCTATCTATCTTTCTACTATGATTCATTAACTCATTTTCTGAAAAAACTGACTTTATCTTTTCTTTATCTTTATTTTTTAATCCTTCATATATTTCCAAACCCATATCCCAGACTTGTTCATCAGGTGTTTTACTTTCGTTATTATCTGTCGATTCAGAAATTGTTGTTTTATTTTCACCTGTACACGCAAGCATAAAAATACTTACTAAAATTAATGTTATTGCTATCGTTGCTTTCTTTGGTGTTTTTCTTATTTTATTCATTTTCTATTCCTTTACATATTCTAAATAATTTCTATATTATTAGAAACTCTTTCATCAAAGGCTATCACATTTCTCAATGTAATAGCCTTACAACATTATGACATCACCTAATTATATGTTCCTACAAATATACTTTCATTGCTGTCAGAGTCTTTTTCTGATATCTCAAAGTAGAAAATTCCGATATTGTCACTATCTTTATCATCTATCAAACAGCCTCCATAATTTATCATATATTCTTTGCCAGTATCCGTTTGTATTAAATCTATATATCCATCATAAAATTTTTCAATCCATTCGTAATTTCTTACTTTTCCTCCTGCACCTCCTCCATATATACTTTTATAGTTAACTATTTCACCATCTATAAATTCAAATGCTTCGTCAATTCCTTTATCTATCTTCCTGTGATGTTTTAACATCTGATTTTCAGAGAAAACCGCCTCTATTCTGTCTTTATCTTTATTCTTTAATCCCTCATATATTTCTAATCCTATATTGTTGATTTCTTCATTATCTAATTTTGTCTCTTTTTCGCTTTCAATTTCAGATGTTTTTGACTTATTTTCACCTGTACACGCAAGCATAAAAATACTTACTAAAATTAATGTTATTGTTATCGTTGATATCTCTAGTCTTTTTCTTATTTTATTCATTTTCTATTCCTCTACATATTCTAAATAATTTCTATATTATTAGAAACTCTTTCATCAAAGGCTATCACATTTCTCAATGTAATAGCCTTACAAAATTATAGTATAAATTAATCAACCGTTCCTACCAATATACTTTCATCACTTTCAGAGCCTTCTTCCCATATTATAAAGTGGGAAATTCCTATATTATCACTATCGTTTTTATCTACCATACATCCCCCATAACTTATTGTATATTCTCTTCCGGTATCAGTTTTTATTCCAAAAATATGTCCACCAAAATATCTATAAATCCATTCGTAATATCTTTGTTCTCCACCTCCACAACTTCCGGTTATTTCTTTATATTCAACTATTTCGCCATCTATAAATTCATATATCTTGTCAATATTTCTATCTATCTTTCTACTATGATTCATTAATTGATTTTCTGAAAAAACTGACTTTATTCTGTCTTTATCTTTATTTTTCAATCCTTCATATATTTCTAAAGCCATATCCCATATTTGCTCATCAGTTGTTTTACTTTCGTTATTATCTGCTAATTCAGAAATTGTTGTTTTAATTTCACTTGTACACGCAAGCATAAAAATACTTACTAAAATTAATGTTATTGCTATCGTTGCTTTCTTTCTCATTTCACATATTCCTCATTATACCATATTACATAAATACATTTGTTTATACTGTCAAAAACAAGATTTTCTTTATCTATATCTTGATATTCTGTACTTTTAGCAAATAAATAATACAAATCTTTATGTTCAGATAAATCTATTTTTCCTATAGTAATCATTTTATCCGGATCAGGTTCTGTATACTTTACATTAAAACCTGTAATCCACCATTGATTAACTATTGGTTTCCAGCTAAATACATTTTCTATATTACCATTATCATAATAATTATATAAATATAATTCCATTGGAACCTCATAATCTATTGCATCATATTGTTCTGTTTCTGAATATTCACCTTTGTATTCATATAATCCTATTTCTGCACCTGACTGAAGATTCCAATAATCACCTTTCCATATCCAAAGTGCATATTGCTTATCATCAATATTCGCTTTTAATCTCCCTTTATTCATATATGAGCCTATTTTAAAAATTTCATCATAAAAAACATTATATCCAAAATTTCTTTGCCATGCATCAGGCTGTGAATGGTATGCCATACATTGATTATCATATACGAATCTTAAAACATATGCACCAAATTCTGCATTACCATCAGCTATATTTATTATAACTTTTATATCATCTTCAACTACATATTTCAATATTTATAGACCAACTTGCCCTGAACGGCAATTATAAAGCCCTGAACGACAATTTTTTATAATAAAAAGCTGTAATATTGAAAATTTAAACTTTCTAATATTACAGCTTTTTCACTATACCATATTATTTATCTCTTAATCAACTTTAGGACAATCTGACAGACTCTTTTCTATCTCTTCATCTGTTGGTATATAATCGCTCATTAATCCATCATTATATTTCTGATAAGCGACCATATCAAAATAACCTGTTCCGGTAAGTCCGAACACGATATTCTTAGCTTCTCCTGTCTCTTTACATTTCATAGCTTCATCTATCGCAACTTTTATTGCGTGACTGCTTTCAGGAGCAGGAAGTATACCCTCTACTTTTGCAAACTGTTCTGCTGCCTTAAATACTTCTGTCTGCTCAACGCTTCTTGCTTCAATTAATCCGTCATGATATAACTGTGAAACTGTTGAACTCATTCCATGATATCTTAATCCGCCTGCATGATTTGCTGATGGTATAAAGCCACTTCCTAATGTATACATCTTAGATAATGGGCACACCTTTCCGGTATCACAATAATCATATACATATCTTCCTCTTGTAAGACTTGGGCATGAAGCAGGTTCTACTGCGATTAATTTATAATCTGCCTCTCCTCTTAACATTTCCCCTGCAAATGGTGAAATAAGACCTCCAAGGTTAGAACCGCCGCCTGCACAACCAATAACCATATCAGCTTTAATTCCATATTTATCTAGTGCTGCTTTTGTCTCAAGTCCGATTATCGACTGGTGTAATAATACCTGGGATAATACAGAACCTAATACATATCTGTAGCCTTCCTGTGATGTAGCTGCTTCTACTGCCTCTGAAATAGCACAGCCAAGACTTCCTGTTGTTCCCGGGAATTCCTCATTTATTCTTCTTCCGACATCAGTAGTCATCGATGGTGATGGTGTTACTTTAGCACCATAAGTTCTCATAACCTCTCTTCTGAATGGTTTCTGTTCATAAGAGACTTTTACCATATATACCTGACAATCTAAATCAAAATATGAACAAGCCATAGAAAGTGCTGTTCCCCACTGTCCTGCTCCTGTCTCTGTAGTTACACCCTTTAATCCCTGCTTCTTAGCATAATATGCCTGGGCTATTGCTGAATTAAGTTTGTGGCTTCCTGAGGTATTATTTCCCTCGAATTTATAATAAATATGTGCCGGTGTTCCTAACTTCTTCTCAAGACAATATGCTCTTACAAGTGGAGCTGGTCTGTACATTTTATAGAAATTTCTTATCTCTTCAGGGATATCAATATATGCTGTTGTATCATCAAGCTCCTGTTTAGCTAATTCCGTACAGAAAATTCCTGATAACTCATCAACTGTTACAGGTTTAAGTGTCGCAGGATTAAGTATTGGAGCTGGTTTATTCTTCATATCAGCACGCACATTATACCACTGCTTTGGCATCTCATTTTCCTCTAAATAAATCTTATAAGGTATCTCTTTACTCATTTTTAAATCCTCCATTTCCGTTGGTACTCCATACCTCTGAATATCTTCATAAGATATACGATACATAGTAGTTTAATGATAACATAATTGGTTGTTTTTTCATAGTTATTATTTAAGTAAATGCTAAATATTTATAAGTAACGAATTTTTCTTATTATCATAATCTAATTATATACTAAAAAAAGGAGAGTAATATGTACAACAATTTTAACACCTATCAGACGAATGACAGACGTGAATGTCCTTGTGGTATGGCATCCATGCAAAGACCACAAGACAATTGTTCTGACCTGCCTGCCGCAATGGCTTATGTACCATGGCAATATTTCACACAGGTCTATGAATTGCCTATGGCTTTACAGGCAGGAACTATATTTCCTGAATTAAATAAACCATTCAGAGGTTCTAAAGGAGGTAAAAAGTGCGGATGCAGACAATGAATAGAAGTCAATTATTACAATGGATTAATGAAGTCAGTTTTGCCGTAACTGATATCTCATTATATCTCGATACACACCCTGATGATAAAGATGCATTAGCATTCTTTATGAAATACAATGCCGAACGTCAGAAAGCCCTCAGATTATATAACAACCAATTTGGTCCGTTATTGTTAGATAATATAGCAAATACTAATTTCTGGAACTGGGCAACTGACCCATGGCCATGGGAAGGAGAGTGTTAACTTATGTGGAATTATGAAAAACGACTTGAATATCCTATTAATATTAAACAGACTGATCCTAAAGCAGCAATGTATATAATCAGCCAATATGGAGGACCTGATGGAGAACTTAGTGCTTCAATGAGATACCTGTCTCAAAGATATACCATTCCTTATAGAGAAGTAGCTGGCTTATTGACTGATATAGGTACCGAAGAACTGGCTCATTTTGAAATGATTGCCACTATTGTTCATCAGCTCACAAGAAACCTGACTCCCGAAGAGATAAATAATTCAGGCTTTGGTAATTACTATATAGATCACACTCTTGCACTGTGGCCACAGGCTGCCGGAGGAATTCCATTTAACGCCTGCGAATTCCAGTCTAAGGGCGATCCTATAACAGACCTTACTGAGGATCTCGCTGCTGAACAGAAAGCCAGATCTACCTACGACAACATTCTACGTGTAATTAAAGATCCTGATGTAGTAGAACCAATCAAATTCCTGCGTGCCAGAGAAATCGTTCACTTCCAGCGTTTCGGTGAGGCACTTAGAATAGTCCAGGAACATTTAGACTCCAATAACTTCTACTTCTGCAATCCAGCAATTGATAAAGAATGTGGTACTAAATAATTTAGTTAAATATACCTTTGAATGCATTTACTAAATATATTATCTAAATACTATATCTAATATTCTTACTAAGATATTAGATAATTTTCTTAATTAGCTTTTCAAAAAATAGTTTTATCAAAAAGGCAACTTCTTAAGCCCATAATTTACTTAAGAAATTGCCTTTACTCTTTTTATTTATAACTCATTTTTATTTATAACTCATTTTTATTTATAACTCAAACTATACACTGAATTTTGCAACTTATATTCGTCTGTTAAAATAAATTTGACAGCTACAAATTTACTTAATGCAGATAATAATTATTTTACCTGATTAGCCTCATTTATATTTCCATTCATATAATCAGTTGCATTCTGAAGTGTTGTATTACTTATTGATTCTAATGCTTCTTCTGTCAGAAAGCCCTGATGTGATGTAACGATGACATTTGGAAATGATAACAGGCGTGCTACAACTGAATTATCTAAGATATCATCTGCCCTGTCCTCAAATACATTGTTAGTCTCTTCTTCATATACATCTAATGCCACACCGAAGAATTTCTTAGCTCTTATTCCCTGAATTAAATCATTTGTATCAACTAATGCGCCTCTTGATGTATTTACTAAAATCACATTATCTTTCATCTTAGCAATTGTGTCTTTGTTAATCATATGATAATTGTCCTCTGTTAATGGGCAATGCAGTGATATCAGGTCACTTTCTGCTAGAACTTCATCAAATGACTTATATTCCACAAAATCAAGATTAGGATTAACATAGGCATCATAAGCAATTACTTTCATACCAAGACCTTGGCATATTCTGCACATTGCTGCTCCAATTTTACCTGTACCGATGATTCCTGCTGTTTTACCGAAGAAATTAATGCCGGTAAGACCTGTAAGTGCAAAATTATTCTCTCTTACCTTAATATAGCTTTTATGAAGATGTCTGTTTACCGCAAGTGCTATTGTAATGGCAAATTCTGCTACTGCCTCAGGTGAATATCCAGAAACTCTGAGTACTGTAATTCCGTATTTATTAGCGGCTTCTACATCTACGTTATTAAAACCCGCACATCTAAGAAGCAATAATTTGATTCCAAATTCATTTAACTTCTCCAATACTTTTGCGCTGCAATCAGAGTTTACAAATGCACATACGGCATCATATCCTCTCGCAAGTGCTACTGTTGACCTTGATAAATCAGTATCTAAATATTCCACCTCTATATTACTAAATTTAACTAATTCCTTATCAAATGAATCTACATCATATTTCTTAGCATCGTAAAATAATATTCTCATCTCTTACCTCCATTTCCCACATTTTGAATATATGCGTATAAACTGCTTATATCTATGTAGTATGTAAATATTTATAATAAATATACAAAATATGAATTTTAAATCAATAATTATTACTGTTTTTATTATAATAACATCTAGGAATATTTTCGTCAATAGTTTTTTCATAATTTTTGCATCTGACAGCATTAACTTGCACACGATACATCATAAATCAAGTATATCACAGATGGAGACCCCATTTTAAGCATCTGGCAATGAGTAAACTCAAATAATAAAAAGAGAGTGGCTAATCTATACATCAACTAAATAACATATAGCCTTAATTCACTCTCTTTATAATTTTAGCAATAATTACTATTTTATTCTAGAAACCCACTGCTGTATTTAATATTTCATTTAATGCATTTCCACTACTCGTATGGCATCTTACAACTTCAGCATTACATTTTTCAGCTTCTGTTATTGCACAATGAACCATTTTGTGAGATACAGTGTTTGTAAAAAGTATAATCAAATCCGGACTTCCTATCTTTGTACTAAGATTACCAGACATTTGTGTAAATACTTTAGCTTTACAATTATGCTCTTTACATATCTTTTTATATTGGCAGACCATACGGTCATGGCCACCTATTATAACTACACTCACTATAGACCTCCATTTTAAACTAATGCAGCCAATTGTTTACCTAGTTCTTCACATTCTGCAATTGCATCAGCATCAGGAGCTTCATTACAGATAAGTCCCTCACCATTTAATACTGTTGCTCCTGCAGCAGTCATTCTATCTTCCCAGTCTCTCATCCACTGACCATCACCCCAGCCGTATGAACCAAAAAGTGCAATTGTCTTACCATTTATGAAGCTCTCGATATCCTGTACGAATGGCTCCATTTCAGATTCTTCTAAAACTTCAGCTCCCATTGCCGGACACCCCATTGCAAATGCCTTAGCATTTTTAACATCATCTACTGATGCGCTGCTTACGAATACCACATTAGCTTCTTTACCTGCATCTGTTATACCTTTTCCAATTGCCTCTGCCATTGCCTGTGTATTTCCTGACTGTGACCAGAATATTACTTCTACTTTGCTCATTTTTATGTCCTCCGTTTTATTTAAAATAATTTTTTATGTTGCATAAATGTCAATTATATCTGACATACTAAGCCCATTTGAAAGTAAATGAATCAATGTTTCCTCGGCGACTTTAAATTTATCAAATAATTTAACTTTGGCTTTCTGGTTCTCATAGACTTTCCAATATCCGGAATATAAAAAGTTCTTACCATTATTCTCCACAAAACCAACTACGTCTTCTACAGGATAACCAAGTAACAATCCCATTTCATGTGGAAAACTCTTATCGCCCTGTATATATGCTTCATATCTGAGACTAAATGTTCTAAGAATTTTATCAATCTGTAACGACTTATAGCCTGCTTTCATAAGTACATTTCTAACGTTCTCATCTGACAGAAATTCTTCTAATTCATTTCGTCTGAATAGTAAAAATGTGGTTTTAGTTCTGGTCTGTATAAGTCTGTAATATGAAATCCCAGTACGATTTAGTATTCTTTTCACAACTTCCTCATTACCTTTTGAAATAATCAAAAGATTCGAAACCTTTAGTCCTGTTATGAGTGGTGCACATTGTAACGCAAGCTGGGTTTCAATATTTTCTAAATCCATTCCCTTGACTATCTCGTATATTTCCTGACTCATAATACCTCCATATTTTCATTTAGTTAGTTTTGTCTAACTGATGTTTATTCTAGCTAATTATTATTTATTCGTCAAGTAGTCTAAATGATAAGAACTCTCAAAACCATATTCGGTTATGAGAGTTCTTATCATTTAGCTTTTTGTTTAATTATTTACTTAACTAATTTTAAGTATACTTCAAATTATCCAACTATATTCAATATAAATATTTCTAATTAATTCAAAAGATTCTGCATACTCTTAATACTTATAAATAATGTTGACGTATTATGAAACAATGCTGATGTTGTAGGCTGTATAATACCACTAACACCTAATAATATAAGTCCGGTATTAAAACATGCAATATTTCTGTAATTCTTACTTATTCTTTTCATTAAACTGTCACTTAACAGTTTAAGTGTAACAATATTATATAAATCATCAGAACCAATTGTTATATCTGCTATTTCTCTTGCTATCTCTGCTCCATCACTTATAGCGATACCTACGTCAGCAGCCGATAATGCCGGAGAATCATTTATACCATCTCCAATCATTATTACCTTTCTTGATTTAGCCTTTTCTTTTTCTACAAATTTTGCCTTATCTTCTGGAAGCACTTCTGAATAATATTCATCAACGCCAACCTTCTTAGCAATTACTTTGGCTGTTCTGTCACTGTCACCCGTCATCATTACGATTTTACTGATTCCTGCTCTTCTTAGAGAGTTAATAACTGCTTCTGCCTCTTCCCTTAATGGATCCTCGATACATATTACGGCAGCTAAACTGTCACCTATTGCAAGATATAGATGGGAATATTCATTTGGTAAATTTTTAAATAATTCTTCTTTACCTTCTGGAACAACACATTTTTCATCTTCGAATACAAAATGATAACTTCCAATAATAACCTTCTTATCATTTATCTTTGTTGAGATTCCATGTGCTACGACATATTCAACCTTAGAATGCATCTCTTCATGGTCAAGCTTCTTAGCTCTTGCTGCTTCTACAACCGCATTTGCTATTGAATGAGGGAAATGCTCTTCTAAGCATGCTGCTATTCTTAATAATTCATCTGTCTCATAGCCATTGAATGAAATAACCCTTGCTACAGTAGGTTTAGCCTTAGTAAGTGTTCCCGTCTTGTCGAATACTATAGTATCGGCATTAGCAACTGCTTCTAGGAATTTACCACCCTTGACAGTTATATTATGCATACTTGCTTCCCTGATTGCAGAAAGTACTGAAATAGGCATAGCTAACTTAAGTGCACATGAGAAATCAACCATCAATACGGACAATGCTTTTGTTACATTTCTGCTTAAGAGATATGTAATTCCCGTTCCTGCTAAAGTATACGGAACAAGCTTATCTGCTATATGTTCTGCCTTACTTTCAAGTGCAGATTTAAGTTTCTCCGATTCTTCAATCATCGTAACTATCTTCTCAAACTTACTTGAACCACCTGTTTCTTTAACTTTAATGGTAATTTCTCCCTCTTCCACAACTGTTCCTGCATATACGTAACTGTTTTCACACTTTCGTACAGGTGCAGATTCGCCTGTAAGTGATGCCTGGTTAACCATAGCTTCACCGTCAGTTACCTGACCATCAAAAGGGATTATCTTACCCATTCTCACAACCACTTTGTCGCCGACTTTAATCTCAGAAGACGGAACTAACACTTCATTATCATTTTTAACCAACCATACTTTGCCAACATTTAAAGACATTGTTCTTGCTAAATCATCTACTGATTTCTTATGGGTCCATTCCTCTAAAATTTCACCGATTCCAAGTAAGAACATTACTGAACCTGCTGTTTCAAAATCACTTCTGATAACAGATACACCAATTGCAGTTGCATCTAATACTGGTACTTCAATCTTCCTATGCCATAAGCAATTAAGTCCTTTGCAAATATATTTAACAGACATAACAGTTGTAACACACGCTCTTACAGGATATGGCAGAAACAATCTGCCTGCATATCTTAAAATTACTTTATTAACTAATTTTTCCTGATATTTAGCATTCAATTCTCTTCCTGAATTCTCAACTAATCCTGTAGGGACTTCCACTTCATCATATCTGAAGTGCTTAAGAAGTGTAACTATCTCTTCTCTGTCTCCTATATAATTAATTGTTGCATCAGAAGTTCTATCGTACACTTTTGCAAATGTGACATATTTATTATTATTCAGGTAAAAAGCTAATATATCTGCCTGTGCATAAGTCATCTTGTTTTGAATTATATGTACCCTTATACGACCTTTTATTTCATGCTTAATAATAAATTTCAATGTTTAAACCTCTTAAGAAACACTATTCTGCTTCAGTCTGTGCAGTTTCTTCGTTTTCTTTTTCTGTTACATCTTCTGTTACATTTTCGGTTGTTTCATCTTCTACAACAGCTTCACTGGCAGCTCTTTCTTCGTTAATAATCTTTGCTTCTGCCAAAATATCCTCTGCATTCTCCTGGATATTAGTTGTAACTTTCATTACAGTTTCTTTAGCTCTTAAAACTGCTGCTGTACAATTAGTATAGAGCTTCTTAGCATCTTTACTTGAAAGAATCTTAATTCCTGCTGTACCAAATAATACGCCTGATGCAAATATTCCTGTCTTCTTTAAATCGATTTTTGATAATTTCTTTAACATAATAGTCCTCCATTCTGCAGATACAACATATTAGAATATTTCCAACTAATTCATATAATCAATCTTATATTATTCTATATTTTACTATTCTGCTAACAATATAATGTTTACAATGTAATTAAAGACCATCATCTGGTCTTTAATCGTTACATATTTTATAATATATTTTATCTTTTTTTTCAAGTTCTGTATGGCTCTATTTAATCAAATTTCACGCATTTTCCGCCCTGTTGATAAACTTTATCAACAGGGCGGTTGTTATAATACATTATACTTCTTTATTCTACATTTTTAAGTGCTTCGTCCATTGGAACATTCTTAATCTTTCTATATTGCAACATTGCTACAACAACATATGATATAATTCCAATTACAAACATCTGAGGATATATCTTAGGTTCAATATAAAACTTTAGCCAGCCTGTCAATGATGACATCATACTTCTATATAATATTCTTAATATATATGTTGATAATACCATACCGATAATCATTGAGATAACTATCACTATTGATGTTGACATAATATACAGACCTGCTATTTCCCTGTTTTCATAACCTAATATCTTAACCATCGAGATAGATGTCGCATTCTTCTCAATTATGAGCTTAGTCAGAAGATAAATCAGAAGGACAAATAATATGATTGCAAATATATTGATTATGTTAAACATCTCTCCCATTGAAACTTTTAACTGTCTTGATACCTTAGTTAAATCATCTTCAGTAATCTTTGTAAGCACATAATTATCCTCTATATCTGTTAACTCTTCATTCGAGAAATATCCGTTAAAGTATCCGTCCTGAACTTCAAATAATTCCCTATAATAATCCTCATTCATAAATACAGCTATAGATGATGGATATGTATAGATTCCTTTTATCCTAAATTCGTATTTTTCACCACTATATTTATTATGTAATTTGAATTTATCACCCTTTTTAAGTAGATATTTATCAGCAAATGAATCAGAAATATATACTTCATCGCCGCTTAACTTAAGGTCAATATATTTACTGTTTTCATTAATTCCATAGATACCAACTCCTTCATCGTTAAACTTCTTTGATGAAATATCAAGTGATGTATAACAATATTTTTCAGCCTCTCCATTTCCAGTTTCAACAGGTGCTTTCAGAACATATTGATATTTAGAAATCATATTATCAAGTGTTTCTTTCTGGAAATGTGTTAAAAGAGGACTCATTCCCATGCCAAATATCAATAATACATATGCAAATAATATTCCGACAAATAACGTAGCATAACTTGGTATGTTCTGGAGTATTATTCTAAGTCTGAATCTCTGAAGAAACTTAAAATGTGGTAATCGTACTGCTTTCTTTTTCTTTGACTTAGATAAATCATGTCTTAAAAACTTAAGTGGTGATAGCTTAAGTTTTATAGAAATAAGCACCATATTTATTACAATCATTATAATTAAGGGTATTATTGTTGTCAGAATAAATGCTTCTGCATTCCATATTGTTTTATAAGTTGGCAGGCTGTAACTTCCATAATACATTGCTGCCATTATATTTTTAAATACTGTATAACCAAGTATATTACCGACTAGGGCAGCTATTAATGTTGTTATAACAGGTAATGATATGTAATGTCTTAACAATTCACCTCTTGTATATCCTGAAGCTCTTAGAGTGCCTATTACCGTAGATTCTTTAGTAATTGTATTATTAGTAGTTACTGCAAATACAAACGCTAAAATTGTTATAAGAATATATAGAAGCATAATCATCATTGCCTGATCGCTTCCCATATCTTCTCCGGTAAACTGTATTGCCTGGTTACCATATCTAGGTATGTATTTGACAATTTCAGCACTACTGTTTAATTCCTTCATAAATCCGTCTGATAACTTCTTTTCCTCTGTATCATTTGCCGGCTTATCATTATATATCCATGAGTAATCATAATGTACTTTTGCGTTGTCAAATACTTCATATCCATCTTCAGTAACAATTGCAACACCGAATTTAACCGCATCAAACATTACATCTCCATTATCAGAGAATAATGCACTGTAGTCTGATAAGGCTACAAGACCTGTAACCTCAAGCTTTCTTCCTGCTACTTCTATCTTATCACCTACAGATACCTTATTATTATCAGCATACATTCTATCTATTGCAATTTCATCAACCTTTTTAGGCATCTTACCTTTCATAAGGCATACTTTATTAACCTCTTCTCTATTCTTAAAAATTCTGAGTGTGCTGTCAATTTCTCCATTCAGATTGTTATCTGTATCACACTCAATATAGTTATTATCATAAATTGTTACTCCATAGTTTTCTAATGAAGATATCAATTTATCATCAGCTTTTTCCATAAGCTCAAAGTTACCATCTTCAATATTATACTTATCAAAACTTTCATCATAAGCTTTTATCATGCTTGAATCTGCCACTAAGAATCCCGATATAAGACCGATTGTAATAGTCATAAATAAGAAAATAACTAAATATTTTCCGATTTCACTCACAAATTCTTTTGGCAGTCTTTTGCGTAATGGATTTTTCATCATATCTTTCCTTTCAAAAATTAAGTCTTTTCCTTAATTTATTTTCATATTTCACTTATCACTATAGATTAATTACCAGTCAAGCTCGCTTGCTGATATCTTTTCTTCGTTTATATAAGACTTACGAATCTGTCCATCTCTGAGTTTTACTACTCTGTCTGCCATATTTTTAATTGCATCATTATGTGTTACCATTATTACAGTTGTACCATACTTATGACTTACTTCCTCAATAAGTTTAAGTATCTCCTTCGAAGTGTTATAGTCTAATGCTCCGGTTGGTTCATCACATAACAAAATATCAGGATTTTTGACAATTGCACGGCCTATTGAAGTTCTCTGCTGCTGTCCACCGGACAACTGGTTATGAAGTTTGTGTCTGTGTTCATACAGTCCTAATGTCTTAAGCAAATCATCAATATCTAAGGGATTATCACTAAGATATGCACCTACCTCTATATTCTCCTTAACATTAAGGTTAGGAATGAGATTGTACATCTGGAAAATATATCCTAAATGTTTACGTCTGTATTTAGTAAGAGTTTTCTCATCCATATCCTTTATCTTCTCACCGTCTATTGAGATATATCCACTGTCAGCACCATCTATTCCACCGATTATATTAAGTAATGTAGATTTACCTGAACCAGATGGTCCTAACAGTACACAAAACTCACCTTTATTTACTTCAAAGTTAATTCCCTTTAAAACCTCTGTTTTATTAGAATCAGTTCCAAAACTTTTTTTCAAATCTTTTATCTCTAAAAACATTTCTTTACCTCACTTTCATATGAATGTCTGTTCATATGTGTATACTATCATCTTATTTTTTCATTGTCAATCAAAAAAGAGATGTTGATATTTTTTATCAACATCTCTTTTGTTTTAATCACATATACAAGGCTGAACCTCAACACTTTGTATATTCTGATTATTAATAATGTATCCGCATGCTTTAAGACCTTCTAAGATAACCTTGTTCCATTTATTTGCCGACAAATGATGTGTTGTATCATCATCTAATTTAATAACACACGCATCTTTTACTTCGCACGTCGAACCACACGCAATTTTATACATATTTTTTCTGCTTATGGCGCCAATTTCTTCAAGGGTATTAACCATTCGGTATACAGTTGCAGTTCCTATAGATGGTTCTATCTTTGATGCCTGATAATATATTTCTTTACAGCATGAGCAATCTTCATTTAATATAATATCCAATAAAATCAATCTCTGTTTAGTAATTCTACAACCGCGTTCTTTTAAACGATCTATCACAATTTCTCTTTGCATTTCCGTTCTGAGATAATTCTGTGAATCATTTTTATTTACTACCTGATTACATTTTTCCATTCCGGTTAATCTCCTTTCTCTATAGTTTCGTCACAGACATTTTCTTAATGGCAATGACCTCCACAATGCTTGCAATCGCCTCCGCATTGTATTGACTTACCATTTTTCTTGTCTCTAACCATACTATAAATTATTAATCCAACTATTACCGCTACAAGAACTGCTACAAAAATTGTTCCCATAATTTCCTCCAATCCGAAGTTTACTAACTTCGCAAAAGCACACATTTACATTTTACAATCTGTTTAATCTTACTTTTTATTTAACTTAGCACTATCAAATCTAAGTGTCTTACTCTCTTTATATGGTCTGAAGAGAAGATATAAGAATCCTATGATTAATAAGATAGCTACTACCGTTGCTATACCAAAGCTTATTTCTCCGATAATTAATGCACCTATCTGGTAAATACAAAGCGAAACAACATATGCAAGTAATGTCTGATATCCAATTGCGAACCAGAACCATTTTGTATTGTTCATCTCTCTCTTAATAGCACCCATAGCTGCAAAACAAGGCGCGCAAAGGAGATTGAATACAAGGAACGAATACGCTGCAATCTTTGTCATATTCTCAAAGTCAAGTACACCGAATACACCTACAACTTCTTCTTTTGCAACTAATCCCATAATTGTAGCAATTGTTGCTTTGATGTTGTTGAAACCAAGAGGTGCAAAGATAAAGCTTACTGCGTTACCAATCTTACCAAGGATACTGCTTTCAAGAGCTATATCAGGGTTAAATCCAAACTTGCCACCTTCGAAACCGAATGATGAACCAGCCCAGATAATGATTGATGAAAGAAGAATTATTGTTCCGGCTTTCTTAATGAACGACCATCCTCTTTCCCACATACTTCTTAATACATTTCCAACTGTTGGCATGTGATATGCTGGTAACTCCATAACGAATGGTGCAGGATCTCCTGCGAACATCTTTGTTTTCTTAAGTATGATACCAGAGCAGATAATTGCTGCGATACCTACGAAGTAAGCACTAGGTGCTACCCACCATGCTCCCTGGAATAATGCTGTTGCAATAAGAGCGATAATTGGTAATTTAGCACCACAAGGGATAAATGTTGTTGTCATAATTGTCATCTTACGGTCTCTGTCGTTCTCGATTGTTCTCGATGCCATAACACCAGGAACACCACAACCACTACCGATAAGCATTGGAATAAATGATTTACCTGATAAACCGAATTTACGGAAAATTCTATCCATAATAAATGCAACTCTGGCCATATAACCACAAGCTTCAAGAAATGCGAGTAAAATGAATAAGACAAGCATCTGTGGTACGAAACCAAGTACAGCACCAACACCGGCTACAATACCGTCAAGGATAAGTCCTTTTAACCATCCAGCACAATGTACTGCATCAAGACCTTTTTCTACGAGTACAGGAATACCAGGTACCCAGATACCATAATCTGCTGTATCAGGAGCATCCTCCATGGCTTCGTCAACAGTTTCTGAAATATCATATCCTGCTTCTGTTAATGATTCACCATATGTACCATATTCTTCTTCAAATGTAGCATAATCTTCATCTTTAATTGCGCCAAGAATATTATCGGCACCGATAACACCTGCTTCATCTGCTGCTTTAACCGTTTCAACTACATCATCTGTCCAGATGTTTTCTACTGCATAGTCATTTGCTGCTTTTTCATAAGCACTTGAACCATTTCCAAATAAGTGCCAGCCATCACCAAATAAACCATCATTTGTCCAGTCTGTTACGAATGTACCTACTGTACTTACTGCAATATAGTATACGAGGAACATTATTGCTGCAAATATAGGTAATGCAAGCCATCTGTTTGTAACGATTCTATCAATCTTATCAGATGTTGTTAATGTCTTCTTCTTAGCTTTCTTTAAGCAATCTCCGATTATAGAAGAAATATATACATATCTTTCGTTTGTAATAATACTTTCTGTATCATCATCAAATTTATCTTCTAACTCTTTAATTTCATCATCAACTTCAGGAACGATATCTAATAAAGTCTGAATTTTATCATCTTTCTCAAGTAATTTGATTGCAAAGAAACGTTTCTGTTCTTCTGTAACTACATTTGCAAGCTTTTCTTCTACTTTAGTAATTACAGCTTCAACATCTTTGTCAAAGCTATGTACAGGAGCAACTCTCTTCTTGTCACTTGCTAAAGCAACTGCTTTCTCTGCTGCTTTCTGAATTCCTGTTCCTTTAAGAGCAGATATTTCAACCACTTCGCATCCAAGTTTCTGACTTAATTTATCAGTATTAATTGTGTCACCTGTTTTCTCAAGAACGTCCATCATATTTACTGCCATAATTACCGGAATACCAAGTTCCATAATCTGTGTTGATAAATATAAGTTTCTTTCAATATTAGTACCATCTACAATATTAATAATTGCATCTGGTTTCTCATTAATAAGATAGTTTCTTGCTACAACTTCCTCTAATGTATAAGGTGATAAAGAATAAATACCAGGCAAATCAGTTATTACTACATCTTTATGATTTTTTAACTTACCTTCTTTTTTCTCAACTGTTACACCAGGCCAGTTACCAACGAATTGGTTTGAACCTGTCAACGCATTAAATAATGTGGTTTTTCCGCAGTTTGGATTACCTGCTAATGCAATTTTAATTGACATAAATCTCCTCATTTCTGCGACACTTCTTTAATTCAGATTAATTAGTTTATATATGTGTCGCTATTATAAACTTCTGAATATATAACTGTTATAACTTTTCATTGTACGTTTTGTCTTATTTTTGTTAGTGTTAACTAACACGGGGGCAAAAAAAATTTGTCTGAAATAAAATCTGTAAAACAGATTTTATTCTACTTCTATCATTTCTGCATCGGCTTTTCTTAATGATAATTCGTAGCCTCTTACAGTTACTTCTACAGGATCTCCAAGAGGTGCAACTTTTCTTACAAATATCTCAACACCTTTTGTAATTCCCATATCCATAATTCTTCTTTTAACCGGACCATCACCTGTAAGTTTCTTAACTTTAACAGTTGTTCCGCACTCCACTTCTCTAAGTGTCATAATGCATTTCCTCCATTCTTGCCTTTTTGTAAAGTATATAAATACTTTTTTTATACAAATAACATATAAATGTTATCTTGTCATAATTGTTAGGAACTAATAATACTGCACTATCAGTTACATTTATATGTAACTATGCTAATAATTAATACTTATAGAACTCTTTTTATTATCAGTTATATTTTATACCATTATTTTATTAGCCATATCTTTACCTATAGCCACTCTGGAATCCTTAACATTAACAATCATATTACCATCAATTTCTGATATAACTGTTACCGTTCCACCTGCTACAAAGCCGAGGTTCTCCAGAAATCTACGTGTTTCTTCTTTACCGCCAACCTTTTTAATTACATTAGGTTCACCTGCATTAACCATTGTTAAAGGCATCATATCATCCTCTTTCTATATTGATAATATTTTTCAAAACTCTTTTCTTCGAAAGTTAGTATAGTCTAACATTCATTAGGTGTCAATAACTTTTTTAATTTTTTCTGCATATTTTTCTATATATTTTGAATTCAATATATTGTATATCTATTTTCTTTACAAATATATTTAATATTTTAGTTCTATATTATTAGGAAAATATATACTATCTAATTTTAGAAATTTGTGGTATAGTATTATATAATGATATGATATCTTAAGGAATGTGAATTTAAAAATTATTTAAAATAATAAATAAAAGGAGCTTTAATAATGAGAGCGTTTATAAACGAATCTTCTGAAAATTATTTAGAAACAATTTTGGTATTAAGTAAGAAATTACCTGTTGTTCGTTCTGTCGATATTGCTAATGAATTAGGCTTTAAGAAATCAAGTGTAAGTATTGCAATGAAACATCTTCGCGAAAAAGACCATATTACAGTTACAGATGCAGGATACATATACTTAACTGATACTGGTCGTGAAATAGCAGAAATGATTTATGAAAGACATGAGTTATTATCAAAATGGCTTGTCAAATTAGGCGTTAATCCTGAAGTTGCAGATGAAGATGCCTGCAAGATGGAACACGTACTTAGTAAAGAAACATTTGAAGCACTAAAAAAACATGTAAATGGTGCTGAATAAATAATATTCTGATTCAATTCACAGACATTTAAACCAATGATTCCGTCTATGACACACACTTGATTTATGACATATCGTGTGTGTGAGTTATATGCCGCCAGATGCAAAAGGTAGGTGCAGCAAATCACCGTTCAAGCAAAGTACGTTTGATTTACTGCACATAATAGACTTTGCAGAGGGCGGCATTTACTCACACCCGATTAAGGAATCAGAAAATAAGAGACTCTTCACACAGCTCCTGTTTTCAACTGTTAAAATATGCATCTATTCCATTTGCAATTCCAATCACAATTTTATTCTGATAATCCTCCGTAGCCATTAATCCATCTTCAGTCGGATTAGACATATATCCCATTTCTATAATCGTGGTAGGTACGGATGCCCAGTTAATTCCACTCATAGTATCAGTTTCCCATACCTTTTGTTTTCTTGCACCTGTACTTTCAATATATTTATCTAATACGCATTGTGATAATTTTCTGCTTAATCCATATATATTACCATTATATGGATTAGATGGTGTCTGACATATTGTCATCGCACCATTTGTACTACTGTTCTCAGAACCATTAGCATGTATCCTGATAAATGCTTCTGCACCTGCATTATTTGCAATCTGTGCTCTTGCGCTATTACTGATATTAACATCATTGGTACTTCTTATCATTATGATATTATATCCTCTGGTTTCTAATTCTTTCTGTAATTTAAGGGCAATACTTAAGTTAAGTTCATATTCAGCAAGTCCGCTAACGCAACCTGCTGTTCCACTGCTTACTTTAGCTTTTACTTCTGATGCACCCGGTCCTACCGGTTCTTTTTCATTATTGCCATGTGCCTGATGTCCTGCATCAATTGCTACTAGATGTCCACCAGTTCTTGGTATGTATGAACTTGTCTCTTGTGCGGTTGTGACAGGTTCTGGTGTAGTTTCAGCCACCGTAGTAGTTGTGGATTCTTCTGTTATGATCTCTTCTGTTGTAGTTTGTTCAGCGGTCTCTTCTAATTTATTTGTTTCTACATTCTTATCTGTCGCTTCTGTTGTTTGCGTAGTATTTACTGACTTTGTTGTGTTTCCATCTTTTTTATTATTTTTACTCTTCTTACTACCTCCACAGGCAACTAATACTACTGTCATTGTTATTAACGCAATTAGATATATTAATTTCTTCATTTTCATACCTTTCCTTATTCTCAGAGTTATAAGATACAATACATTGATAACTTATTTTCATTATATAATTTCACAAACAAATACAGGCCATATAATATGACCTGTATTCAAAATTCTTAAATATATTCTTCTTCTCTGAATGTAGCAAATGCAATATTTGTAGCATGATCTGATACTCTTTCGAAGTTTGAAATCAAATCAGAGAATATTGCTGCCTTAGGACTACATTCGTTCTTAGACATACGACGTACATGATTTCTCTGTAACTGTTTTTCTAAATCATCTACTTCATCTTCTAAATCCATAATTTCTTTAAGATGTTCTTCATTTCTCTCAGTAAATGCTTCTAATGCAAGTTTCACTTCCTTATTCATAACATCAAACATATGTTGTAATTCCTCCGCACCCACTTTACTGAATTCTATTGATTCATTAAGCTTTGTCTGTGCAAATTCCGCAATATTTTCTGCATGGTCACCTATACGTTCAATATCACTTACAACATGGTAATAGCCAGCTATGTTCTTTGTCTCACTTACTGGCAGCATCTGATTTATCTTAACTAAGAAATCGGTAATCTTCCTGCTAAGGAAATCAACTTCATGTTCTCGTTCAAACACTTCATTAATTATATCCTTATTGCCTTTCATTAACGCTTCCATACTTCTTTCAAGGTTATAATTAGCAATCTCACCCATTCTCTTAATCTCATTTGTTACCTCTATCATAGCAATAGCCGGAGATACCGCTGAATCAAGACTAATATATTTTAATTCATATTTTTCTTTTTGTTTATCTTCGCCAGGTACAAGCCACTGTGTAAGTTTTACTATCCAGCCTGCAAATGGGAATAAGATAATAACCTGGAATACCTTAAATATAGTATGTGTATTAGCTACGGCACGTTTAGGATCAGCTGAAATAGCATTAATCCAATGCTCAACATATCCTCCAAATGGTAATAAAATAAGTAACATTATTATTGAACCTATAATATTAAACATAAGATGAATAAGGGCAGCTCTCTTAGCATCTTTCTTACCTGTAAGACCTACTAATACAGCAGATGTACAGGCACCTATGTTACAACCTAAAATAACATAGAAACACATTGGTAATTCTACAAGTCCACTTCCGGCCATCGTTACAAGAATACCTACCGACGCAGATGAACTCTGTAATATCGTAGTAATAACAAGTCCTACCAAGATTGCAACTAAAGGATTCTTAAGTGAACTAATCATCTTCATTACTGTAACAGAATCTTTTATATCTGCCATAGAATTTTTCATAAGGCTCATTCCTAAAAATAATGCGCCAAAACCAAAAAGCACCTCGCCGACTTTGTTGACCGTTTCATTCTTAAAGAACATAATCATAACAACACCGGTAATTACAAATATTGGTGCAATACTATCAAGATCAAATGCTACAATCTGTGCTGTTACTGTTGTACCAATGTTAGCACCCATAATTACACCTACAGCCTGCATAAGATTCATAAGTCCTGAGTTAACAAAACTTACAACCATAACAGTAGCTGCACTTGAAGACTGAATAATAGCAGTAAAAATTGTACCGACGATAACACCTATAAGTCTGTTCTTGGTACACCACTCTAAGATTGTTTTCATCTTAGAACCTGCTACTTTTTCTATTCCTTCACCCATAAGCTTCATTCCATAAAGGAATAGTCCTAATCCCCCAAGCATACTTATTATCATTGTACTGCTCATAATTTTCCTTTCAATATACATATAGTTATGTATTTTCTAATATTCAATTATAGTATAGACATTTTTTATCAAAAAAAAGCATCCTTATATACAATAACCTATATTCCGGAAATAAACAAGTAAAATTTTACCTAATTTTAAATTCGATTTCACATAAATTCATACATAAATTACAAAGACCTTTTAAAGTTATATATTATATCTTAAAATATATAAACTATAAAAGGTCTTATAAATCCAAAAATATTTAAAACTTATTTATGCATTCTGAATTCAAAATCTTCGTCAGCAAATCTAAGCTGAGCTCCGTGTGGAATAAAGACTTCCTCATCAGTTCCTATTAATACTCTGTTTAAATATGTATGATTCTTCGAATTATTGTCTACAACAAAGTATTCTTTACCATGTCTTATAATATAAGCATGTTTATCATCAATAGCTAAGTTATCTGATATACAATAATCAACATTTTTCTCATCTTTACCAATATAGAATGAATCTTTATCAATCTTTATCTCCTGATTATTAGATAATCTTATTAGATATGGTTCTATCTCTGGTTTTGAAACAGTTGGAGGAACTTCTTCTGTTTCAGCATCTTTCCCAGATACTTCATCTATCTCTATTGTCTCTTCAGTTACTTTTTCATCTATAACTTCATCTGATGTCTCTGCAACATTCTCTTCTAATTCAGGTTGAATCTCTGTATCGTCATCATTAGCAGCTTCCTGCTCGGTATCTTCTGCTGGCTCTTTTTCTACATCTGCATCATTTTTATCTTCTTCTGTTTCAGCTTCTACAGTTGTATCTTCTTCGTCTTCTTCCTCAACCACTTCTTTATGTTCAAGTCCGAGCATATCTTCTAATTCATATATGAACTTGTCCAACGTATATGATTTAGGATTAAGAAATGTGATAAGTTTACCTACATAATCACCATTTTCATCTAAATCAAACTGTGAACTAAATAATACATTCTTAAAAAAGTTGCATATATTACCATCATTAATAACTGTAAGTAATGGGAGACATAATAACCTGACATCTCCATTTTCAGGATTAACGTATATCTCTTTTCTCTCTAGTGAAAATGATGTCCAGTTAATCATATATTCTGATGATTCCCTAATCGTATTAGCAATACCATAGAATACTTTTAATAATCTGTCTTTTTTAACATATTCACCGAGATATTCTTTCATTGTAACCAATCCCGTTATATCATATCTGAAATATCTGTCATTCTCTACCTGTACCGGCTGTACTGGTAAGAAACCTTCTATATCATTGTTAACCATCATACCTAATGTAAGATTGTCAATTCTGTCGTTAGATTTAAGGAGATATTCAGCAGTAACTTTTTCTTCATCGTTCTTTATGTTTAAATCTATCATATATTATTACCTAACCTTTCTGTAATCTTCAATATGTATGTAACTATTCAACGATCTGTCCAAATATCGCCATCTTAGACATTGTATCTAATACTCTCTGTTCCGTTTTCTCTTTAATAACATTAATTTCACCTATTACATTAACGCCTGAAAGATGTAGTACACTACAATTTCTATTAACAAATCTGTTATAGAGTATATTAGTTTTCTCTATATAAGAGCAATCATTCACTTCATCATATTTTTTGATAATCTCAATGTTTCTCTCAATATTCTTATTAGAATCAGGTAATCCACTTCCTACAAATATAACTTTCTTAGCTACATCAAGAACTGAGAAATTAATCTTAGAAATTGCACTCTCTAAGTTAACTATGATGATATCATAATTCTCTAACTCTCCAATTGTCTCATATAACTTTTTAAATCCATTTTCCAAATACATAACTAATTCAAAAGCACAATCTTCATTATTAATGAAGTCAAAGCCAAATTTCATATCTGTTATTATGGCTTTCTCTAAATCTTCCTTAGTAAGTTCCCCGTTTGCTGCCTTAGTTAAAATATCACTAAATGGTACATCCGTTCTTGAAACATCAAAAAATCTTCTCATTGTGCTGAACTGTTTGAAATCAAGATATAAAATATTAGTATTATCATCTGCATTAGCAATTGCAAGAGAAATACCTGTTGTCGTGCTGCCCTCACTGTTTCCTGCCGAAATAAATGCGTACACATCTGGAGTTCTACGTTTCTCTCTGATTCTTTCTTCCTCAGCTTTTCTCTCTTCTTCTAATCTCTTCTGCTCTTCTTCAGCTGCTTTTCTTTCTGCCTCTAATCTTTCTTCTTCAGCCTTTCTTTCTGCCTCTAGTCTTTCTTCTTCGGCTTTTCTTCTCTCTTCTTCAGCCTTTCTTTCAGCTTCTAATCTTTCTTCTTCAGCTTTTCTTTCAGCTTCTAGTCTTTCCTCTTCAGCTTTTCTCTCTGCTTCTTTCTTCTCAGCTAATAATTTATCATAGTTCTTGCCGATATTATATAATTCACCAGCAATATTCTTAACTTTCTGATACTTGCATACTACTGGTGTTCCATCTTCCTCTTTAACTGATTTTAATTCTGATAAATATACTATTGCACATTCCTCCGGTATCTGGGAAATATCATAGTTAATCATCTTATTAATTGCAAAAACCTTTACTTCATGTGCTTCTATTACCGATAAAACGTCTTCTGTACTATTACATGGGAATACCTGTAATTTTTTAGAAAATTTTTCACGCAAAGCAACTAATACCCTGTTTTGATAGTTCTGATCCTGATCTAAAATTGCTACCCTGATTTGCATACTAGTACCTTTCCTTTTCTTTTATTTTCACATAAAACAACCTCACAAATTCATGATTCTATTTTATAAATTTGCTTCCGATATGTCAAGTAATATCTGCCTTTTTAATGCATTTAAATCAGGGAATTTTCTCTCTTCTCTTATGAATTTTATAAACTCAATTTTCACTTCTTTATCATAAATATCTTCATTGAAATCTAATATATGAGTTTCGACTACAATTCTTCCATCTTCTTTAACTGTTGGATTAATTCCGACATTTGTAATACTCTTAAAGACTCTTGAATCTATGTGTGTATTAGTCTTATATACACCTCTTGGAGGCAGAATTTTATTCTCATCAGGACTTATATTAATAGTTCTGGTATCTATCTTTCTTCCATTCTGTTTTCCTGCTACAACCTGTCCTTTTATAAAATAATTATAACCAAGCATTTTGTTTGACATCTCTATATTACCCGAAGTCAGATAATCCTTTATATTTGAACTGCTGACCTTTTCACCATTTGACATAACATCATCTGCAACTATAAGTTCATATCCTGACTCAACCGCATATTTCTCGAGCATCTCTACATTTCCACGTCTGTTTCTTCCAAAACAGAAATCTCTGCCTGTCACAATTACCTTTGCACCCATACTTTTAACTAATACTTCTTTAATAAAATTTTCAGGCTCAATTGCCATGGTTTCTTTATTAACAGGATAGAACACAAGATTATCTATACCTAATTCATTACATATATCTATTCTTTCAGCCTTAGTTGTCACACTCGGCAGATGTTTTATTCCTGTTGTATCGAATGAAAAAAGTACTGTTTCATAACCATATTCTTTCTTTTTCTCATTAATAATGTTAATAAGTCTCTGGTGTCCTAAATGAAATGCATCAAATTTACCTAATGTTACTGCCGAATTATTAACACGAATATCCTTTGTCTCATCATAGATATGCATATTCTTTCACACTTTCTCCGTTTCTCGGTATTAAGCCATAAACATTTTCTCTGGTTTATACAATCCACTTTCCTTATCTATTTTATATACTGCATAAAATCTTCCCTCACAATAGACTCTGTATAATATCTGATTATTATCATAAGCTCTGGTTTCATAATTTATTGCACCAGTATTTCCATCAGTATTATCAGCCACTTTATTCCTTTCCATAAACATTTCAGAAGTTAATACATTTCCATTTAATAATAGCTTTTTAAATCTATCCTTAACAATTAATTTCGGATAGTCAAGGATATCCTCTGTTTTAACTAATATTCCTGACTCTTCTAATCTGTCATCAGTCACAATCTGTTCAATTTCCGAAAGTTTTACACTGTCGTCAAGCTTAAATATACCTGTCTGGGTTCTTAGTAAATATCCCATACAGCCATATACACCTAACCTCTCACCTATATCGTTACATAAAGTTCTTATATATGTTCCTTTGCTGCAATTAACTCTGATTCTTATAACAGGTAGTTTTATTTCTAATATATCAATTCCATATATATAAATATTTCTTGGCTTCCTATCTACTACAATTCCCTCACGTGCTAAATCATATAGCTTTCTGCCATTTACTTTAAGTGCCGAATACATTGGTGGAATCTGGGCATAATCACCCTCGAAACTCTTAATGGCATTAGATATCTCTGTATCTGATAGTTCAATTGTATCACTATATTTTTCTATAATTTCACCTGTCATGTCCTGTGTATCTGTCTTTAATCCGAGAACTAACTCTGCTTCATAAGTTTTTCTCTTTTCCATTATAAGGTCACATAATTTTGTCGCATTTCCTATACAAATTGGAAGCACACCCTCCGCCTCCGGATCAAGTGTGCCTGTATGCCCAATTTTTTTAGTTTTTAGTATACCTCTTAATTTCGCAACAACATCATGTGATGTAAAACCTTTTTCTTTATATACATTAATTACACCATTAATATTATTGTTCATTCTAATCCTCATTTCCAAGCGATTAATCGCAAATAGACGATTTTTCTCACAAACCTGACTAACCTAACTGTATCTCTATCTGCTCTGAAATATTATTTATTACATCATATACTGTGCCTTTCATATTAAAGCCTGCTGCTCTTATATGACCACCACCTCCGAAATATGTTGCAATAGCACTTACATCTACGATTTCATTTGAACGCAGACTTACTTTGTATTCAAGTTCTCCAACTTCATACAGGAATATTGCACATTCAACACCTTTTGTAATTCTAAGCTGCTCTACTATTCCATCTAAATCTTTGTTAGTAATGTTATAAAAATCAAATTCACTTTTCTTTACTACAGAAAAAATACATTTACCATCATAGAACAATACGCTTTCTAATAATGCCCTTCCAAGTATCTGGTTCTGTATATAGGTCTTTGTATAAAATGTATTATCGATTATATTTGTAAAAGGAATGCCTTTTTCCATAAGTTTACCAGCAATTGTCATTGTAGCTGCCGATGTATTCGAATATTTAAACACTCCAGAATCGTGAATTATTCCAAGGTATAAAGCACAAGCCACATCATAATCCACTTTATCTTCGTCTAAAAGTGTGTATACAACTTCACTTGCTGAACTAGCCTTAGGAAATACAATGTTATCCATCGCAAATCCTGTATTGCTTATATGATGGTCTATACATAATGTTTTTTTAGCATTATTAAAATATGGCTCAAACTCACCCAATCTGTCAATGTCACTTGAATCTAATGAGATAAATAAATCATATTCTTTGTCTCCATCATAGCTGTTCTTAATCTCATCACTATATTTAAGAAATTTAAACTTATCCGGAATAGGTTCTAAATACAAATCAACATTAATATCACTATATTGATGTTTCAAATATGTATAAAGTCCCATACATGACCCGACGCAATCGCCGTCAGGTCTTATATGTCCACCCATACCTATTGTTTTCACCTTTTCTAAATAGTCAGATATTTTATTCTGTTTCAATATCATTTTCCTCACCGTCATCTTTAATATCTTTATTTACTTCATCGATAAACCTAGACATATTGACACCATATTCAATTGACTGGTCAATAATAAAAATAATTTCAGGTGTATTTCTAAGATTAATTGTATGTGCAAGTTCTCTTCTTATATAACCCTCTGCACTTCTTAATCCTTCTAATGTACTTTTCTGTGATTCTTCATCACCTAATACACTTATATATGCTTTACACTGTTTTAAATCAGGTGAAACCTCCACAGACACAACACTCGTCATAGGATTAATTCTTGGATCTTTAATCTCTCCTCTTATTATATTGCTAAGTTCACGCATTACTTCGCCATTAATACGTGTATTTTTTATGCTGTTTTTTCTCATAGACAAAACCCTGCTTTCTATAATCTATCTTGGCACTTCCTGCATAATATATGCTTCTACGATATCGCCTTCTTTTACGTCATTGAATTTTTCAAATACCAGACCACATTCATAGTTAGATTTAACTTCTTTTACATCATCTTTAAATCTCTTAAGTGATGCTAATGCACCCTCGAATATCTGCTCGCCTTCTCTTGTAATTCTTACACTGCAGCCTCTCTGGAATACACCGTCAAGTACATAAGAACCTGCGATTGTTCCAACGCCTGAAGCTTTAAATAACTGTCTTACTTCTGCGTGACCAATTACTTTCTCTTCATATACAGGATCTAACATGCCTTTCATTGCTGCTTCCACATCTGCAATTGCCTGATAAATAACTCTGTATAATCTTAAGTCGACTTTTTCTCTTTCTGCTATCTCTTTAGCGAGATTATCTGGTCGTACGTTAAAGCCTATTATAATTGCATTTGATGCTGATGCTAAGATAACGTCTGATTCATTAATTGCACCGACACCGGCATGAATAACCTTAACTACAACTTCATCATTAGATAATCTGGTAAGACTGTTCTTAACTGCTTCAACAGAACCCTGAACATCAGCTTTGACAATTAAATCTAACTCTTTAAGTTCACCTTCCTGTATCTGGTTAAATAAGTCATCTAAAGACATCTTTGCTTTAGCTTTAGAACCTTCGAGAAGTTTTTCTCTTCCGTCTTTGATAAATGTCTCAGCAAAGTTTCTTGCCTCTTTATCATTTTCTGTTGCCACAAATACCTCACCTGCATTTGGGACACCATTAAGTCCTAAAATTTCAACAGGAGTTGATGGTGTAGCTGTATT
Organism: Eubacteriaceae bacterium; assembly: GCA_902362455.1. Classification (GTDB taxonomy): domain Bacteria; phylum Bacillota; class Clostridia; order Lachnospirales; family Lachnospiraceae; genus Bovifimicola; species Bovifimicola ammoniilytica. The sequence continues at coordinate 297,615 of CABIWJ010000002.1, read as the reverse complement.
AACTCTCATTCTCTTATCATTAACCATGGCACGTACTTTACCATAAAATGAACCCGCAGCAATTGCGTCACCCACATGTAATGTACCTTTCTGTACTAATACTGTAGCGACAGGTCCACGTCCCTTATCAAGCTGTGCTTCTATTACAAGACCACGTGCCTTTCTGTTAGGATTGGCCTTAAGTTCACATACCTCTGCCTCAAGAAGAATCATCTCAAGAAGTGTATCGATACCCTCTTTAGTATGTGCTGATACAGGAACAAATATTGTATCTCCACCCCAGTCCTCAGCAACTAATTCATATTCTGCTAATTCCTGTTTAACTTTATCTATGTTAGCACTTGGCTTATCAATCTTATTAACAGCAACGATAATGCTTATTCCTGCTGCCTTTGCATGGTTAATAGCCTCTACTGTTTGTGGCATTACGCCATCATCTGCTGCAACTACTAATATAGCTATATCTGTTGACTGGGCACCTCTCATACGCATTGCTGTAAATGCCTCATGTCCAGGAGTATCTAAGAATGTAATCTGTTCGCCATTAACTGTTACTGTGTATGCACCGATATGCTGTGTAATTCCACCGGCTTCTTTAGCTATGACATTTGTCTGTCTGATTGCATCTAGAAGTGATGTCTTACCATGATCAACGTGACCCATAACACATACAACAGGTGGTCTCTTTACTAACTTGCTTTCATCTTCTTCATCTTCTCTTAATAATTCTTCAATAATGTCAACTTTTTCTTCCTGCTCTGCAATGATATCATATTCTAATGCTATCTCCTGAGCTGTATCAAAGTCAATTTCCTGATTAATTGTAACTATCTGTCCCTGCATAAATAATTTCTTAACAAGTGCAGATGGCTGAATCTTCATCTTATCAGCAAGTTCTTTGATTGTAAGTGTCTCTGGCAGAATAATCTCTTTGATTGTCTCTTCTTCTTTCACTGGTTGTTGTTTAACAGGCTGTGAATTGTTATTCTTTCCATTATTCTTTCCATTATTTTTACCATATGAATTATTACTATTCTGGTTATTATTTCTGTTATTACGGTTATTTCCATTATTTTTATTGTTCTGGTTGTTATTGTTATTATTTCTATTCTGATTATTATTTCTGTTGTTCTGATTACCGTTCTGGTTATTATTCTGACTATTTACATTATTAGAATTCCCACCATTGTTCTTATTCTTCTGGTTATTTCCATTATTTTTATTGTTCTGGTTGTTATTGTTATTATTTCTATTCTGATTATTAGAATTATAGTCATTTTTCTTATTATTCTGACCATTATTCTTTTTCTTTCCTGTAGCTGAATTATTATTACTGTTCTGTGGATTATACACCTGTGTTATATGTGCTTTTTTTCCATCATTATTATCTTTTACTGCATTTTTCTTATCTGTATTTGATGCTTCTTTTGAAGTATTTTTATCAGTATTTACTGATTCTTTTTTCTTATCTGCTTGCTTATTAACAGCTTTCTTATCTGCTTCTTTATTGTCAAATTTCTTGTCAAATTTCTTGTCTGCTTTATCATTTTCTGATTTTTTAATACCTTGACCATCCAATCCATTGAATGCTTTTCTTGCTATATCAGCCTCTTCTTCTGTAATTGAACTTGTTGGTTTTTTCTCTATTCCATTATCTGCTAAAATCTTCATTAGTGCCTTATTTTCTAATCCAAGTTGTTTAGCAAGATCATATACTCTAATATTTGCCATTCTTCTACCTCCGTTAATTTTATTCTGCTTTTATTTTGTTCACGATCGCTTTTGAAAATCCTTCATCTAACAATGCTAAAGATGCTCTCGTCTCTTTACCCATCGCATTACCTAATAGTTCTTTATTTCCATAGAAATATATTGGTACTTTATAAAATGTGCACATATTTGTAAACATCTTCTTAGTATTATCTGATGCATCATCTGCCACGATAACTAAATATGCTTTATTAGACTTTACCATTTTTTCAACTGAAAATTCTCCGCTTGCCACTTTACCTGCTTTTGTAGCTAAACCAATCATTGATAATACTTTGTTTTGCAATGCCATGCACTTCCTTTCCATATGAATTTTCTGTATAAACTTTTTAACATATATATAATTATATGCTTTCTCTTAACAAGTCATATACATAATCATCAATTTTCATTTTGAATGAACGCTCAAGGCCATGGTTTTTAATGCTTTTTTCTAAACATTCCCTAGAAGAACATATATATGCACCTCTGCCATTTTTCTTGCCTGTTTTATCAATAATAATTTCATTCTCTGCTGTTTTAAGTACTCGTATCAGTTCTTTCTTAGGTTTCATCTCACCGCAGCCTACACACTGACGCATTGGAAGTTTCTTTGTAACACTCATATATACACCTGCTTTTATTCTTCGCTAATATCTTCTGTTACTTCTGAATTTTCATTCTGCTCCTCAGCTTCTTTAGCAGCTTTTGCCTGACTTTCACTCTTAATATCAATCTTAAAGCCTGTAAGTTTAGCAGCAAGTCTTGCATTAATTCCCTCTTTACCTATTGCAAGTGATAATTGGTAATCAGGTACGATAACTGAGGCTGTCTTTGCTTCATCATCTGCAACTACTGAAATAACTTTCGCAGGACTAAGTGCATTCTCAACATAATTAGCTGCATTCTCACTGTAAGGTACTATATCAACCTTTTCACCTCTTAATTCATTAACGATTGCATTAACTCTTGCTCCGTTAACACCTACGCATGCTCCTAATGGATCTACATTCTTATTATTAGATTTAACTGTAATCTTACTTCTTACACCAGGTTCTCTTGAAACACTTACAATTTCAACTGTGCCGTCTCTGATTTCAGCAACTTCTGCTTCAAATAAACGTTTTACAAGATCAGGATGCGTTCTTGATACACAGATTTTTGGTCCCTTTGGAGTCTCCTTAACTTCAGTAATGTATAATTTAATACGTTCTGTTGGCATAAATTTCTCTGTCTTAACCTGTTCTGATTCAAGAAGTACAGCATCAGCCTTACCTAAATTAATACTAATATTCTTGCCATTTATTCTCTGTACAATACCTGTAACGATATCCTTTTCCTTAGCATAGTACTGGTCATATACAACTTTTCTTTCTTCTTCTCTTATCTTCTGTAAGATAACATTCTTAGCATTTTGTGTAGCAATTCTTCCAAATTCTTTAGAATTAACATCAACTTTAATCTCATCACCGACTTCACTGTTTATATCTATCTCTTTAGCTTTATCTAATGAAATCTCACACGATGGATCTTCAACTTCTTCTACAATTTTCTTAGTTGCAATAATCTTGAAATCTCCTGTTTCTCTGTCTACATTAACTTCTACATTATCACATTTACCATAATGATTCTTATAAGCCATTAATAATGAATTCTCAATAGCTTCGAAAAGCACTTCTTTGTTAATGTCTTTCTCCTTTTCTAATATTTCTAATGATTCAATTAATTCTCTGTTCATTTCTTTAATCTCCTTTTCTATATTTTAAAAATTCATATACATTTTCTATATTTATATCTATATTTAAAACATAATAAACAAAAACTGTCAGTTATGTCAGATATTTTACAACTTCATAATTAAAAATCTAATGCAAGTCTTACAAGTGCTATCTCACTTCTTTTAAATGTAATCTCTTCATCATTATCTTCAATTACTATCTCTTCTTTATTATATGATTTAAGAAAACCTCTATAATCTTTAGTACCATCTTTCATTCTGTAAAGTTTTATCTCTACATCTTCACCTAAACTTCTCTCAAAATCTTTATCCTTCTTAAGTGGTCTGCCAAGTCCCGGTGAACTTACTTCTAATATATATGCATCATCGATAAAATCTTCTTCATCAAGCTTATCACTCAATGCTCTGCTTATTAATTCACAGTCATCAACATTTATTCCACCTGGTTTATCAATATAAACTCTTAAATACCAGTTACTACCCTCTTTCACATATTCAATGTCTACTAATTCGAAATTGTTCTGCTCAATAAGAGGTGTAACTAACTCTTCAGTCTTTGATTCGTATAAATCTTTTTTTGACATTTTCTTTAATCACTCCTTAACTTTTTGCCTTTACAAACATTAGAGAGTGGACTTGCTTGCCCACTCTCTAAACATAATTCACTATATCATATTCAAATTATATCACTATACATATAATAATGCAAGTGATTTTTACCTGTTTCAGCCTCACGTTTTCATCTTCATACTATCAGCCAACTTTAAAATCAATATAAAATATTAAACATCATCATTTTTTAATAAATCGGGTCGTCTTTCTTTAGTTCTCTTAAGGGATTCTGCTTCTCTCCATTCATTCACTTTCTTATGGTCACCTGATAATAATACATCAGGAACTCGTCTTCCCATAAATTCAACCGGTCTTGTATACTGTGGATATTCTAACTTATCTTCTGCAAATGACTCGTATTTAGCAGATTCATCATTATTAAGAACTCCATCTACTAATCTCGATATTGTATCAACCATAACCATCGCTGGAAGTTCTCCACCCGTCAGAACATAGTCACCTATTGAAACATTATCAGTTACAATCATTTCTAGAACTCTTTCATCAATTCCCTCATAATGTCCACATAAGAATACTAAATCTTCCTCTTCTGATAATTTTTCTGCCATTCTCTGGTTAAATACATTACCCTGTGGAGTCATATATATAACTCTTGGTTTCGCATCTGTTAACTGGCAAATTTTCTCTTCTATTGATTTATATGATAAATACACTGGTTCCGCTTGCATAACCATACCTGCGCCACCACCATAAGGATAATCATCTACCTTGTGATGCTTATTAGTTGCAAAATCTCTTATATTTACAACGTTTAATTCTATATTACCATTTTTTATAGCGCGACCAATTATACTTGTATTTAAACAATCCTCAACCATCTCAGGAAATAATGTTAATATGTGAAATCTCATAAATCTAATAACCCTTCCATAATATGTACCCTCATTATTCCCTCATCAATATTTATATCTTTAATACATTCCTTAATCGCAGGAAGAAGAAGCTCTTTCTCTCCAAATTCTTCATTTGCTTTCACTTCATAAACATCATTTGCACCTGTCTGTAATACATCAATAAGTATTCCAACTTCCCTGTCTTCATCACTTATAACTTTTAATCCAATTAAATCTGCAATATAATATTCATTTTCTTCAAGTGGAATTGCTTCTTCTCTTGTTACATACAAGTCCATTCCTTTATATTTTTCAACATCATTTATATCATCAATGCCTTTGAATTTAACAATTACAAATTGTTTAAAATATCTTACACTGCTAATTTCTAATTCTATTAATTCACTTGTGGAATTACCTCTTAAACCTTTTTTGCAAAACTCTACATATACTTTCTTCAACTTACTAAATCTTTTAGGTTCGTCTGTTGTCGGATAAACCTTTACTTCTCCTTTAATTCCATGAGTTGATGAAATAACTCCGACTCTGAACATATCACTTGTTTTATCCATTCTTACCTCCATATATTATATAATAGTGCTTTCAGAATATATATCATATCCAATATAGCTCATAGCAATCCTTTTAATCTTAATCAGTTATTTTTCCTCTGATTATAATTATCATTTCAATATCATATAACAAAAGCTATCACAAAACAAATATTATGTGATAGCCTTTTATATTACTGTACTATTTCAACAATAACTTTTTTGTTCTCTTTAAAAGCTGCGGCTTTAACAACAGAACGAATTGATTTAGCAATACGTCCTTGTTTGCCAATAACTTTTCCCATATCTGATGGGGCAACCTTTAATTCAATAACTGTTCCCTTTTCATCTTCATGTTCAGTCACAACAACTTCATCAGGAGAGTCCACTAGTGCCTTTGCAAGTATTTCTACTAATTCTTTCATTACTACTACACCTCCACTAGCCACTATTTTTCAATACCAGCCTGTTTTAATAACTTAGCTACTGTGTCTGTTGGCTGAGCACCATTGTTTAACCATTTCTGTGCTAATTCAGCATCAATCTTAACTGCACTTGGTTCAACATTTGGATCATAAGTACCGATTTCTTCGATGAACTTACCATCTCTTGGTGATCTTGAATCTGAAACTATTACTCTATAAAAAGGAGCTTTTTTCTGTCCCATTCTTCTTAATCTAATCTTTACTGCCATTGTCTTTTCACCTCCTTAGGTTTTTTATGTGTATGTTAAAAAGGAAGTCTGAATCTGCCTTTTTTACCACCTTTTTTGCCCATCATTCCGGACATCTGCTTCATAAGCTTTTTACTTTGTTCATATTGCTTCATAAGTCTGTTGACCTCCGCAATATCAACACCTGCACCTCTTGCAATTCTATTCTTTCTAGATACATTAATAATTGCAGGATTACTTCTCTCTTCTGGTGTCATAGAATAAATAATTGCTTCTGTTCTGCCTAATACTTTTTCATCTGGCATCTGAGCACCTTTTAGCTGATCACCCATTCCTGGAATCATACTGATAATATCTTCTAATCCACCCATTTTCTTTATCTGCTGCATCTGTTCAAGATAATCATCAAATCCAAATTCAGCTTTCTTGAATTTCTTCTCTAACTCTTTAGCTTTCTCTTCATCAACAACAGCTTCAGCTTTCTCAATCAGTGTGAGTATATCACCCATACCTAATATTCTAGAAGCCATTCTGTCAGGATAAAACTGTTCTAAATCCGAAAGTTTTTCTCCCATACCAATATATAAAATAGGCTTTCCTGTAACTGCTCTGATTGACAGTGCAGCACCACCTCTGGTATCACCATCTAATTTAGTAAGGATTACACCGTCAATTCCAATCTTCTCATTAAATGTTCCGGCTACGTTAACTGCATCCTGACCTGTCATGGCATCTACTACCAAAATTGTCTGGTCAACTGTTACATTTTCCTTAATCTCTATAAGTTCGTTCATCATATCTTCATCAATATGCAAACGACCAGCTGTATCAATAATAACGACATTATTACCATTTTTCTCAGCATGTTCAATTGCCGCTTTTACAATATTTACAGGCTTATGACCTGTTCCTATTGCAAATACTTCAACGCCTTGCTTCTCACCATTTATCTGTAACTGCTCAATTGCTGCTGGTCTATATATATCACATGCAGCAAGTAAAGGTTTTCTTCCTTTAGCTTTAAGCTTTCCTGCTATCTTAGCCGTAGTAGTCGTCTTACCTGCACCCTGAAGTCCAGTCATCATGATTACAGTTATCTCATTCTGTGGTCTTAACTTAATCTCAGTTGTCTCACTTCCCATTAATGAAACCATTTCTTCATTAACAATCTTGATAACCATCTGACCCGGAGTAAGACTTGTCATTACTTCCTGACCTATAGCTCTTTCCTCTACAGACTTAACGAATTTCTTAACAACCTTAAAGTTTACGTCAGCCTCTAATAAAGCCATCTTAACTTCTTTAAGTGCTGCCTTAACATCTGCTTCTGAAAGTTTTCCCTTGCCTCTTAAGTTTTTAAATATATTCTGAAGTTTATCTGATAAACTTTCAAATGCCATACTATTCCTCCATACTGAAGTTATATTTCACTAAGTATCTTGTCAGAAATACTTATAATCTCATCAATTTCTTTCAAATTATTATTAACTTTACATTCATTAGAATATTTCTTGATAAGTTCAACATCTTTCTTAGTCTGCATAAATCTTTCAACTAAGTGTAACTTATCTTCGTAATCTCTAAGTATCTTATCGCATCTTTTAATCAAATCATGTACACCCTGTCTGGAAATGCCTTCTTCTCTGGCAATTTCACTAGGTGACATATCATTAAATACAACATCTTCATATATATTCTTCTGATGTTCAGTAAGCAATTCACCATAGAAATCATATAACATTGACTGTTCAACTATCTTAATCAAGTCTATCCCTCGCTTCGTCAAGTTGCTTTACTTGACATAGTATATAATACAAAGAAAAATATGTCAAGTGTTTTTTCTTGACATATTTTTTTGTATTATATACTTATGAAATTATAAACATATTTTTGCCATAATTTTTGGCTTCATAAAGATTTCTGTCTGCTTTCTTATAAAGTGCATCTGTTTCTTTACAATCCTTATCTACAATAGCTGCACCTATACTGCATTGAATATTTAAAGTTTCATCACCTTCTGTATATTCAAATCTTATACGTTTAAGTAATCTTTCGATTCTCTTTTTAGCTTTTTCAACATCGCCACATTTTTTAAGCAGAAAAACAAACTCATCTCCACTTAATCTTCCAACAATATCGTCATTATCCACATTTTCGAATAACAAATCTGCGACTCTCTTAAGCACAACGTCACCAGCCATATGTCCAAATGTATCATTTACATTTTTAAAATCATCTATATCTAAGATACCATATACACTGTTTTGTTCTCTTACTCCGCTTAAGAATTCTTTAATCATGCTGCTCGAATACTCTTTGTTATAAATATGTGTAAGTGAATCTCTCTGTGATTTATATATATAATCTAACTCAAGTCGCTTACGATTATCTATGTTTCTAAACATTATAAAAACACTGTCTATATTATCTAATCTATCATTTGGAATAAAGACTACAACCATTCTTATCCATATATAACCTTTTTCCTTATTCTTGATTCTTATGTCATCTTCTACCACATATTTACCTGATTTGATACGTTTAAATATATCATTGCTTCTAAATATATCTAATAATTCTGTATCCTCTTGCATAACAGAATTACTACACATATGCCAGAACCACTGGTCCAGGTTTGTAAAATTTGTTTTTACTCCAAATAAATCAAAATATTTATCTGAATCGTAATAAAGTTTATTTTTTTCATTATCATATATGATTACTACATCATACATGCAATTAAGCAATTTTCCATACACTGATTGAAATCGGCTATCATTTGTTAAATCACCTTTTAAAATATTATCTTTCGGTGAATTCCTTACTTTTTCCATTTTCTGTTTTCCCTCCGTCATTCATATATACAGATTATTGTATTTTGAATTTGACAAATATAATCATTAATCCTAACTATCTATGTGACTTATAATACAGGCACCTCTAATTTAGGATTATATCCTTTCGTCTCTAAAGCTTTAATAATTTTCGCCTTATGTTCATTTCCGAATGACTCAAGTGTAATCTTAAGCTCTACTGCTGCATTTCTGTTAATGCTTACAAACTGGTTATGTTCAAGTTTAACGACATTTCCCTGTGCCTCTGCGATAACGTTTGCAACCTTAACAAGTTCACCCGGCTTATCTGGAAGTAATACAGAAATTGTAAATATTCTTCCTCTTTCAATAAGACCATGCTGAAGTGTTGAGGACATTGTAATAATATCCATATTACCACCACTAAGTATTGATACAACTTTTTTCTTCTTAAAATCTAAATGTTTAAGTGCTGCTACAGTAAGTAAACCTGAATTCTCAACTACCATCTTATGGTTCTCAACCATATCAAGGAATGCAACTATTAACTCTTCATCAGGTATTGTAATAATATCATCAAGATTCTTCTGGATATATGGGAATATCTTTGTACCAGGCGTCTTAACTGCTGTACCATCAGCAATAGTATTAGCACTGTCTAATGTTACAACCTTGCCTGCTTTCAACGAAGCCTTCATACAACTTGCACCTTCTGGCTCTACACCTATTACCTTGACATTAGGATTTAATAATTTAGCAAGTGTACTTACACCTGTTGCTAAACCGCCGCCACCAATTGGAACTAATATATAATCAACTGTTGGAAGTTCTTTAAAAATTTCCATTGCAATTGTTCCCTGACCTGTTGCAACGTCCAAATCATCAAACGGATGAATAAATGTTAATCCATCTTTTTCTGCAAGTTCATATGCTTTTGCACATGCCTCATCATATACATCACCATATAATACAACTTTCGCACCATAACTCTTTGTTCTGTTAACTTTCATAAGTGGAGTCGTAGTAGGCATTACGATTGTTGCTGGTACACCGTATAATTTAGCTGCATATGCTACACCCTGTGCATGGTTTCCTGCTGATGCAGTAATAAGTCCTTTCTTTCTGTCCTCTTCTTTTAATGTACTGATTTTATAATATGCACCTCTTACCTTATATGCACCTGTAAACTGCATATTCTCAGGTTTCAGATATACTTTATTACCTGTCTGTTCACTAAGATAATCACTATATACAAGTTTTGTCTTTGTGATTACTTTTTTAACTACTTCTGTTGCTTCTTCAAATTTTTCAAGTGTCATCTTATCCATATCTCTATTCTTCTTTCTAAATATTTTTATTCATTTGATGATTCTGTATTAAACAATGCATCGACAAAACTGTTAGCATCAAATTTCTGTAAATCCTCGATTTTCTCTCCAATCCCAATATATTTGACAGGGATTCCGAGTTCGGATTGAATTGCCACAGCGATACCACCCTTTGCAGTACCATCCATTTTAGTCAGGATTACTCCCGTTATATCTGCACATTCCATAAACTGCTTAGCCTGTGCTAATGCATTCTGTCCTGTTGTTGCATCTAATACTATGAAATTTTCTCTATATGCTTCACTATATTCCTTTTCAATGATTCTGTCAATTTTTTTTAGTTCAGCCATAAGATTTTTTTTGTTATGAAGTCTTCCTGCAGTATCGCAGATAAGAACATCTGCTTTTCTGGCTTTTGCTGCCTGAATAGCATCATATATAACCGCTGCCGGGTCTGAACCTTCCTGTTGTGCAATTATATCTGTACCTGCTCTGTGCGCCCATTCCGTAAGCTGTTCAATAGCTGCTGCCCTGAATGTATCTGCCGCTGCCATTATTACTTTCTTACCTTTGCCTTTTATCTGTGCAGATAATTTACCAACTGAAGTAGTCTTACCCACACCATTTACACCTATAACAAGTACAATTGACTTTCTGTCCTCGAATTCATAAGCATTCTCGCCTATGTCCATCTGCTCTTTAATACTGTCAATTAAGAGCTGCTTACATTCCTTTGGATCTTTGATTTTGTTAGCTTTTACTTTCTCTTTTAAATCATCAATAATCTTCATCGTAGTGGCAACACCTAAGTCACCCATTATAAGTATCTCTTCGATTTCATCATAGAAATCATCATCAATACTTGAAAATCCACTAAATATATTGTCAATTCCGGATACAATGTTATCTCTTGTCTTAGTAAGTCCTGATACTAACCTTCTAAAAAAACCTTTCTTTTCTTCACTCATATAATTCTCCATTCCGCAGGCACATAGTGCTGGAGAAATCGCAAGTCAAATATCAGATTTAGCTCTGCGATAGATTCTAAATGTGGTGCCTGCAACACATTTAGCTGTGTAAAAGAATTGGTGCATCAACACAATTCTTTCACACTATTCTCCTTTTCTGGTTATACGCCTAATTTGTCAGTTCTGCATCTAATAAATCAACAGAAACGAGTGTAGATACACCTTTCTCCTGCATAGTTATACCATATAGTCTGTCTGCTGCCTCCATCGTACCTTTTCTATGGGTAATGACTATAAACTGCGTGTATTTAGTTAATTTATGAAGATAATTAGCATATCTTGAAACGTTCGAATCATCTAGGGCCGCCTCAATTTCATCAAGAAGACAGAATGGAGATGGCTTAAGATTCTGAATAGCAAATAATAACGCAATCGCTGTAAGTGCTTTCTCACCACCAGATAACTGCATCATATTCTGAAGTTTCTTACCAGGTGGCTGTGAAATGATTGTTATTCCTGCCTCTAAAATATCCTCGTCTTCATTCAGTTCTATAGTACCCTTACCACCACCAAATAATTCCTTGAATACCTTATCAAACTCTGTACGAATCTGTGCAAATTTCTCTGTAAACTGTGCCCGCATACCTTTATCTAATTCGTCGATAATCTGAATTAATGATTTCTCTGCCTCTACTAAATCATCATGCTGTGTCTTTAAGAATTCATATCGTTCAGAAACACTCCTATATTCTTCAATAGAGTTAACATTTACGTCGCCGAGTCCTCTTATTTTAGCCTTTAATTCAGCAATATTCTTCTTAAGTTCAGGAAGATTATTATATTCATCATTCTTAAGTTCTAATGCGATATTATATGTGATTTCATATTCATTCCACATATAGTTAATCTGGTTATCCTGCTGTTCTTCTAACTTCTCGCGTTGACTGTTCAATCTGTAGATTTCTTTATCTAACTGATTCATTTTCTCTGACAAACTTTCACGCTTAGCAAAGAAATCTTTATGTTCATTAGACTGCTTCTCTTTCTTCTGATACAATTCAGTAATTTCTTCAGAATATTTATTAAATGATTTATCAGCCTCTTCAATTGATTTCTTAATATTATCAATCTCATCTAGTTTATTCTGGACATCCCCATAAGAATCCTCAACATTTTTCTGAATATTCTCAAGTTCAGCATTATTAGTCTCTATTTCACCATCAATACGTCTGATATTCTCTGCAACAAAAGTAACTTTCTGGTTCATTTCCATAAATTCTAACTTCATACTGTCTACTTTCTCGCTCTGGGCAGCTTCTTTTGCTTTTTCTTTCTCCATATCCTCTGTAAGAGATTTTATCTTCTCTTCTAAGGCTGTATTCAGATCCTCATAGGTCTTTAATTCAGAATTAAGTTCACTGTTACTTTCCTTAATTTCTGAAATCTGTATTCCGATTTCAGCATTTTCTCTCTTGAAATCTTCGAAAGAGGTCTGTAATTCGTCACGCTTTTCAGTTGCCTGATTAAGATTTAACTTAATTGTATTCTGTAAAATGAACTGTTCCTGCAATACTTTCTTAATTTTATCAAGTTCATTAGTATACTCTAACAGCTGACTCTTATATTGTTTAATAGCTTCTTCACATTTCTTATAATTTTCCTGATTCTCTTTAATGCTCTTCTCTAAATCTTCAATCTCTCTTCTACGTCCAAGAAGATTACTTGAATTTCTGAAAGCACCACCTGACATTGAACCACCTGCATTAAGCAATTCGCCCTCAAGTGTAACAATCCTTAATGTGTAGTTATATTTTCTTGCAATTATCAAAGCATTATCAACATGGTCTACTACAACTATTCTTCCTAACAGATATTTTGCAATAGCCTCATATTCTTTCTTAATATGCACAAGGTCACAGGCAAGTCCTAACACGCCTCTTTCATTTAATACTCTTTCATTGTTAAAGCCTGTCCTGTTAGCAATACTGCTAAGTGGAAGAAATGTTGCTCTGCCGAATTTGTTCTTCTTAAGATATTCAATTAATTCTTTAGCAGTATTTTCTGTATCAGTAACCACATTCTGTATACTACCTCCTAATGCAGTTTCGATAGCTACTTCATATTGCTTATCAACCTTAATAATATCAGCAACTACACCGATTACACCTTTCTTCTGCTCTTTAACTTCCATTATCTTTCGAATACTGTTACCATATCCCTCATATCTCTCAGTAATATTCTTAAGAGACTCTAACTTAGAATGGTTACGCTGGTATTCCATAGATAAATCTTTAGATTTCTTATCTAACTCTGAAAGATTTCTGTTATTCTCACTTATATTATCAGTAATCTCATCATTCTTTTTCGAAAGTTCGATAATCTGCATGCTCACATCTTTCAAATCACTTTCAAATTCTTCAATTACCTTATCCTGACTCTCTCTGTCACTTGAGAATTTAATTAGTTTCTGGCTTATCTCAGATTTTCTTATAGAAACCTGTTCAAGCATTGTATCATATCTCTGTATTTTTGATTTAACGGCTGACTTCTGATTTAACAAATCAATAATTTCATTCTTCGCTTCTTCAATTTCAGCTAAAATAGATTCAATATTTTCAGAAATTCCTGCTAAAGCATCAAATTCTTTCTTACGCGTCTCATCAGCTTCTTTTAATATGCTGTTGATGTTATTCTTCTCATTAACATAAGACTCTTTCTCTTTCTGTAATTCAGTTAGTTTATCATTAATAGCCTTAATTCTTTCCTTAATATGCAAATCATTCATTTTAGCTGAATTAATCTGCTCATTTAATAATCTGATTTCACCATCATATTTCTCTTTTAACAACTGAATCTTATTTAATTCATTTTTCTTCTCATCCACATCAGAAGTAATCTCTTCAATCTCTAATTCTAACTGTTCATATTCAGTTTTAATTCTTTCAAATACTTTCTTAGTCTCTTCTAAATCATTAACAGCAATCTCGTTCTTACCGTCAAGTTCGGATAACCTGTTCTTAATGTTCTCAACTTCTAACAAGAACATATTAATATCATTTGCTTTAAGTTCTTCTTTGTATTTCAAATATTCTCTGGCTTTTTCAGACTGTTTCTCTAATGGCTTAACCTGTTTTTCTAATTCGCCTAGGATATCATTAACACGTACTAAATTAGCCTGTTCATCATCAAGCTTCTTCTGTGTCATTATCTTTCTGCGCTTATATTTAACAATACCTGCCGCTTCATCAAAAAGCTCTCTTCTCTCTTCCGGCTTTCCTGATAAAATCTTATCTATCTGTCCCTGTCCGATAATAGAGTATCCCTCTTTACCGATACCAGTATCATAGAATAATTCGTTTATATCTTTTAGACGGCTTACTGTACCATTAATCATATATTCACTTTCACCTGAGCGGAATAATCTTCTTGATACTGTAACTTCGTCAAAATCTATTGCCAGTGAATGATCAGAATTATCAAGTGTTATGGCAACATAAGCAAAACCAAGTGGTTTTCTGTTCTCTGTTCCCGCAAAGATTACGTCCTCCATCTTCGCACCACGAAGCTGTTTTATTCTCTGCTCACCAAGAACCCATCTTACTGCATCGGCCACATTACTCTTACCACTTCCATTTGGTCCGACAATTCCTGTAATACCATTATGAAATTCAAAATTTATCTTATTGGCAAATGATTTAAAGCCCTGAACCTCTATACTCTTTAAGTACATATATTAACAACCTTTCTGTCATTACATTTATCTTTTCTTTAATTTCTTAATGGCATTATATGCTGCCTGCTGTTGGGCATTTTTCTTAGTTCTGCCAATCCCATTTCCGATAACTTTATTATCTAACATACAATTAACTTCATATTCTTTAAGATGATCAGGTCCGTCTTCTCTGACCACAACATAACTAAGCTCACCAAGCTTATACTTCTGTATAATCTCTTGAAGAACTGTCTTGCTGTCGTGAAATAATTGTTTATTCTCTATATCACTTACAACATATTTGTATACAAATTCTCTAGCATGTTCTATTCCACCATCTAGATATATTGCTCCTAAGAGTGCCTCAACTGCATCTGATGTAATCGATGCCCTTTCTCTTCCACCTGTATTCTCTTCACCATTGCTAAGTAAAATATATTTACCAAGGCCTAATTCCTTAGCTACAGCAGCAAGTGGATATTCACTTACAAGACTCGCTCTTAATTTTGTAAGTTCTCCTTCTGGTTTATTTGGAAAATTATCATACAGATACTCACTTGAGATTAATTCCAATACAGCATCTCCTAAAAATTCTAATCTCTCATTACAACTGAATTTACTCATCTTATTATCATTTGCATAAGAACTATGTGTCATTGCCCTGTATAATAACTCTAAATTTTCAAATTCATACCCTATTATGTGTTGAATTTCTTCTATTCTATATTCCATTTCTATCCTTCCTGCTTAAAAAAACGTATTCACATCACTTCCATTACTTTAAAGGAAATATCTTATAAATATAATTATTACCTTTAAAATAATAAAAGTGAAAAGTAAAGAATCGTATATTTTGAATATTCTGTATTCTTAGAATACTCTGCAAATTCTTTACTATTCACTTTAAAATTCTAGTTGTTCATTGCAGCTTTAATCTGTTCTACAGCATCTCCAACTGTTGCAATTGACTCAGCAGCTTCGTTTGGAATCTCGATATCGAATTCTTCTTCAATTCCCATGATAATTTGGAAAACATCTAATGAATCTGCTCCTAAATCATCTACAAAAGTAGTCTCCATTGTTATATCCTCTGGGTCTACACTTAATACCTCAGCTATAATTTTCTGTAATTTTTCAAATTCCATTATAATACACACCTTTCTGAATTCAAATAATAATTAATCAGATTTATATTTTTAATATAAATTTGTTTTTAAGTATTTATCAAACAGCTTTTAACATTTTCAAATGTATGTTATTTTTCATTAAACAGGAGTTTCTCTTTGATTTTCTCATTAATCTTCTGTTCTTTGAAATTAACACACTGAATTATTGAATTACAAACTTCCTTAGCTTTAGAACTTCCATGAGTCTTTACAACTAATCCATTCAATCCTAATAATGGTGCTCCACCATATTCATCTGTCTGGAATGATTTAAGTGTCTTTTTAAGTGCTGGTTTAATTAATAATGCACCTATCTTAGTTCTGAGTGATGACATAAGTCCCTCTTTAACTTTGGCAATTAATGTGTTACCAACGCCTTCATATAATTTAAGAATAACATTTCCAACAAATGCTTCGCTGACTATTACGTCTGCATATCCTGACGGAATATCTCTTGCCTCAATACTTCCGATAAAATTAATATCAGGACAATTTTTAAGAAGCGGAAATGTCTCTTTGACTAATGCATTTCCTTTCTCTTCTTCAGCGCCTATATTGACTATAGCTACTCTTGGATTCTTAACACCAACAATATTCTCCATATAGATTGAACCCATCTTCGCAAACTGTACAAGATGCGATGGTCGTGCATCAACATTAGCACCACAGTCAATAAGTAAAGCCACTCCATCTTTCGTAGGAATAAGAGGTGCAAGAGGTGGTCTTTCAATTCCTTTAATTCTTCCAACAATTAACTGACCGCCTACTAGAACCGCTCCGGAACTTCCTGCTGATACAAATGCATCCGCCTGATTGTTCTTAACTAAATTCATAGCTACAACAATCGAGGAATCTTTCTTTCTTCTTATCGCATTAACCGGTGGTTCTTCTGTCTGTATAACCTCAGTTGCATTCACAACTTCTATTTTATCTTTGTTATATTCATACTTCGATAATTCCTGATTAACAACATCTTCCATACCAACCAGAATTACCTTGATATCTTCACAGGAATTAACGGCATCTATTGCACCCTTGACAATTTCTGTCGGAGCATTATCTCCGCCCATAGCATCTACTGCTACAACTGTAATCTCTTTCTCCACTTATAAAATACCCAGCATATTGCTACCCATATAAGTAAAGGATATTGGGGTCCTTTTTTATTTTCCTTTACCTTTATAAAACTTACTTATGTAAGTCTCTAACATAATATACTAAATAGCTAAATAAAAATCAACATTAATTTTAAATTTTGTATACAGTTAATGTCAGACATTCATAACCAGGTATTTATTTGAATATCTGACCATTAACTAATCCAAATATTTAACACACAAAAAATGTCATAACATACATTTCTGCCTGTTATGACATTCCTTTGAGAAAAATTTCCTAAATAAGTTATCCGTAATACGAACTACTCATTTCTAATAATTAATCAACTGATATTATTTCTTTTTTGTTGTATGAACCACAAGCTTTGCATACTCTATGTGGCATCATTAATGCTCCACATTTGCTACATTTAACTAAGTTTGGAGCACTCATTTTCCAATTAGCTCTTCTCTTATCTCTTCTAGCCTTTGAGCTTTTATTCTTTGGACAAATAGACATGGTCTGTTACACCTCCTTAAAATTGTTGAAAATGTCACGAATTTTTGACATTCTAGGGTCTAATTCTGTGGTATCACAGTTACAAGTCTGTGAATTAAGATTTGCCCCACATCTATTACAAATTCCTTTACAATTCTCACTGCAAAGAACCTTCATAGGCAAATTAACAAGTATTTCATTATAAATAAGCTTCTCTACATCAAGCATATTATCCTGAATATATGACTGCTCATCTAACGACTCTGTCTTGTCATTTTCCGACTCATTCATGTCAATCTCTTTATTTACTTTGATGTTCATATCATACTTCACATCTTCTAAACATCTGTCACATGGTATCATCAATGTTAAATCAATCTCTGATGTCAATGTAAATGTTCTCTTTCCTGTGTTACGAAGCTTAATAAGAACTGGTTGTTTCTTAACTATCTCGTAATCACACATCTTAGATGTAAATCTTGACATCTCTATGTCTGCACAAACATCTAACTCTTTATCAATAGTTGATAAAAGTTCGGATAAGTCAATCAGCATAAATTACCTCTTTTCTAATCGCACTTGAATATTATAACCATAGGTATTGTGTTTGTCAACCTTAAATTTTCAAAATCTTGTATAAACTTGTCTACACATTAAATACTTGTTATTACTTTACAAGTTCTAATGTCTCTTTAGCTATTTTTAATTCTTCATTTGTCGGTACTACAAGCACCTTAATCTTTGAGTTCTCTGTAGAGATGACAACATCTTCTCCTCTTTTTGCATTTTGTTCGTCATCTATTTCCACTCCTAAGAATGTAAAATATGAACAAATCTCTTTTCTTACTATTGCATTGTTCTCTCCAAGTCCTGCTGTAAATACAATTGCATCTATTCCATTCATTGCTGCTGCATATGCTCCAATATATTTGGCAACTCTGTAGCAATACGCTTCAATTGTCATTCTTGCTCTTTCGTCTCCTGCAAGCATAGCATCTGTTATATCTCTGAAATCACTGCCGATTCCTGATAGACCAAGAACACCTGATTCTTTATTAAGGATATTCATAACTTCATCTATCGTCTTATTCTCTTTATGGGCAAGAAATTCTACTATAGCAGGGTCTATACTTCCTGAACGTGTTCCCATAATAAGTCCTTCTAAAGGTGTAAGTCCCATACTCGTATCTATTGATTTTCCACCATCAACAGCACATATACTTGCACCATTTCCAAGATGGCATACAACAGTCTTAAGTTCTTCATATGGTCTGTCTAAGATTTCGGCAACTCGTTTTGAAACAAAACTGTGTGATGTTCCATGGAAGCCATATCTTCTCACCTTATAATCTTCATAATATTTATATGGAAGTCCGTATAAATAAGCTTTAGCAGGCATAGTCTGGTGAAATGCAGTATCAAATACAGCTACCATCTTTGTATCAGGCATTAACTCCTTGCATGCCATTATTCCGATAAGATTAGCTGGATTGTGTAATGGTGCTAAATCATTACATTCCTTTATAGCTTCAATTACATCATCATCAATTATTACTGATTTAGCAAATTTCTCTCCGCCATGTACGATTCTGTGTCCTACTGCACCAACATCACTTAAGTCTTTAATAACACCTGTCTTTGCATTTGTAAGTGCATTGATAACTAATTCAACTGCCTTCTTATGATTTGGCATTGGCTCTTTCACTATCTCCTTGTCAAGACCTGCCGGTTGATATACTAACTGGCTGCCATCTAAACCTATTCTTTCGCATAATCCTTTTGCTAATACGCTATCATCTTCTGAATTAATTAACTGGAATTTCAATGACGAACTTCCGCAATTGATAATAAGAATCTTCATTTTCTCACTCAGTTTCCTTTCCTTACCATAATTATTAATTGAAATTAATATATTTAAAAAACTTAAACAAGTTTTCTCTGCTGTGCCTGTACTGCTGTAATAGCTACAACACCAACGATATCTGATGATGAACATCCTCTTGATAAATCATTAATAGGCTTAGCCATACCCTGTGTTAATGGACCATATGCTTCTGCTTTTCCCAATCTCTGAACCAACTTATATCCAATATTACCTGCATCAAGGTCCGGGAAAATTAAAACATTTGCATTGCCTGCAACTGTACTTCCAGGTGCTTTTAATTTAGCTACTTCCGGTACAAGTGCCGCATCTAACTGTAACTCACCATCTGCTGTTACGTGAGGATAATTCTTCTTTAATATCTCTACTGCATCTGTAACCTTTGTTACATCAGGATGTTTTGCACTTCCCTTTGTAGAATGTGATAACAATGCACAAATTGGTTTCTCACCGACTAACATCTCAAATGATTTTGCTGATGATTCTGTAATTGCTGCAAGTTCTTCCGGATTAGGATTCTGGTTAAGTCCTGCATCTGCAAATACAAATGTACCATCTGCACCATATTCACAATCAGGTACACATACTACGAAGAAACCTGATACTAATTTTGTTCCCGGTTTGGTCTTAATAATCTGGAGTGATGGCTTTAATGTTGAAGCTGTAGAATGGCATGCACCCGAAACCACACCATCTGCATCACCAAATTTAACCATCATACATGCATAATACATAAAATCATTCATCATAAGGTCTTTAGCCTGTTCAGGAGTCATACCTTTTGATTTTCTTAATTCATAAAATACTTCTATATAATCTGGTGTTTTACTGAATGTATATGGGTTAACTATTCTTGCTCCTGAGATATCTAATCCCTTGCTATTCTCTGCAATAACGTCTTCTGTACCAATGATAATAAGATTTGCAATTTTCTCTTTAAGAATAATCTCTGCCGCCTCAAAAGTTCTTCTGTCCATTGATTCAGGTAAAACAATTGTCTTAATATCTTTTTTTGCTCTTTCTTTAATATTATCAATAAATCCCATAATTTAATTTCCTTTCCTGTATAATTAATCCGCACACTTTATAATATTATAACGCATTTTTACTTTGTATACAATATCTTTAAACGTACTAAATTCAATACATTTATTGATATTTTTTTAACAAAATGTTATCATACATATAACGTATTTTAAAACACGATATGAAAGGAGTTTATAATGAAAACCGTTGGAATTATAGCTGAATTTAATCCATTTCACAATGGTCACGCATATCTTATTGAAAAAGCAAGAGAACTTACCAATGCCGACCACGTTATAGTTGTTATGAGTGGCAACTTTGTCCAGAGGGGTGCGCCTGCATTTATGGATAAATTCACAAGAACTGCCATTGCCCTTGAGAATAATGTAGACCTTGTCCTCGAACTTCCGGTTTGTTATTCTATGTCAAGTGCTGCTTACTTTGCAACCGGTGCAGTTGCAACTTTAGATAAATTAAATGTCGTTGATTATCTTTGTTTTGGCTGTGAAAATGATAATTTAGACCTGTTAAATCTCATCGCAGACATAATAATAGATGAAGATGAATGTTATAGCGAAGCATTACAGTCATATTTAAAAACCGGCATGTCTTTCTCAAGAAGCCGCGAAAATGCAATTATAAAATCTCTTTCGCTGCGCGGTGTCAATATGAGTTCAGACGAGCTTTCGCTTATAATATCATCTCCAAACTCTATTCTTGCAATTGAATATATTATTTCAATACGTAAGTCAGGCAGCAAGATGGTTCCGGTTCCAATCAAACGTTTAGACAAAGGCTACCATTCATCTGATTTAGACGGACATTTTGCAAGTGCAAGTGCAATCAGAAAACTCTTTGGTGGCAAATCAATATTTACATTCAACAATGTCAAAGAAACACTTTCTGATATCGTCCCTGCAAATTGTATGGAATTACTTGAAAATGAATACAAGAAAACTTACCCTATTGTCTCTGATGATTTCAGTCCATTAGTCGGTAATGAGTTAATTAAAGCAAGATATAATAACACAGAGACTAATAATCTCTTTGATATAACAGATGACTTAGCTAACAGAATATCCAATCTCTCAGGTTCATATGAAGCCTTCGACAGTTTTGTTAATACCTGTAATTCTTCTATATTTACATCATCAAGAATTTCAAGAATTCTGTTCTATCTGCTATTCAATTATACTAAAGATGATTACTTTACTTTTAAAGATGAGGGATACGTTTACTACTTCAGAGTTCTCGGTTTCAATAAAGCCCATAACAGCTTACTTACTGAAATTAAAACCAACTCCGACATTCCTCTTATCACTAAAATATCTAATGCATTTTCAGTTCTGTCTGAGAATGGCAAACGTATGTTATCAATTAATATGATGGCTGATGAGATTTACAGATTAGTAAGTATTGATAAATACAATTTCTCAATACCAAAAGAACAGCAATATGGTGTTATAATAAAAGATGAATAATTACAGAAATGTTTAATCTATGACAGATTTAAGATATAATCTCTTGAATTTCAGCCTCTTGAATTTCAACCTCTTGAATTTCAGCCTCTTGCATAGCTACTTTGCTCATAACTGTGTAAGAGGCTGAAATAATAAGAAGATAGATTATCAAAAACACAAAATAACCGCCTACCTGATACAATCTCCATTAAATAAATTTATTACCTATGAAGATTGATTCAGCCAGCGACTATTTTTATAAGAGTTATAAAAATTAATTACCATATTTTTGAACAACAAATGCATAAGCTTCTTTAGAATGTCTGAATCTCTTAACTTTTTCACCATAACTATTAAGTTCCTTAATTAACCCTTTCCTAATCTTATTAAACTCAAATACCCATTTAATATTCCACCACAAGAATTCTAATGTTGGTTCTGAATTGTATGATTCTTTTCCCCTTCTTTGATTTATCCAGCGTTTAAATACTCTTATTAATCTTACCAACGTATATTCATCTAATACTATAATATAGTCACAACACCCAAAGCTTTCCTTAAGAGATTCTCTTGGTGAACCCTCCACAACCCAGTCCTTTTTATTAATAATTTCATTAAAACATCTATCTCTTTCCTCGTGACTTCTTTTTTCATCACCCGAAGAAGTTCTTTTCCACACAACATTATCTTTTTCATAATATGGTGTATTAAATCTCTGTGATATTCTCTTTGCAAGTGTTGTCTTTCCACTTGCAACAGAACCAATAATATCTAATCTCAAGCCACAAACACCACCCTTTCATTCTATACAAAATTAATTATTCTCAGTAGTAATATAATCTTTTCTCAAGATTTCCATTTCAATAACATTCCAAGGTTCATCTTCAACTGTCTCCGTTTCAACAAAACCTACATTTCTATAGCACATATGAGCTGCCTCGTTATTTTCAAACACACCGATAGTAACCCTTTCAACACCCATAATATCAAATGCATACTTAAGACCTTTCATAAGCATTTGCTTACCATAACCTTTTCCTCTAAGTGTATTGTCTACTACAACCCAGCCAAAACGTAATTGCTTATTATCTCTACCTGTGTATCGCATAATAAAATGTCCTACTACTTTGTTATCCTCATTAATTGCAGTCCAAGGATAAAAGTTATCAGGTTCTTTACAATCTCCATTAGCTTTAGTGTATTTATCATCAATAATATCAGCAGATATGGGATATTTACCAAATCTCTCACCACCCCATTTTATAAATACATCTTCATCATTTAACCATTTTACAATTACTTTGGAATCACAACTTTTATATGGTCTCAATCTAATCACTTCTTATTCCTCCTGTCTGTTACTACAATATTTGCTTTAATTGCTTATATAAAAATGAGTTGACATATGTTTTAATTTATACATCAACTCATTTTTTACTCAAACTTCTCACATATATATCATAGCATATATTCATCTTTTAAAATAAATTTGACATATATAAATATCGAAACACCTTGTAAGAATTGCGTAAATTTGCAAGATATCTTTTTCGGCTCAAATTTTGTGTACATTCAACAGACATACACTTAAGACGAGATGTCCGTCTATGACACACACTTTCATAATTCCCTTATCTAGTACAAGTAAATCAAGTGTGTAGCATAGACGAACACATCGTTTTAAGTGTATGGCATTGAATGAACTCAAATAATCAAAAGAGCCGAAAAAGATATCTACAAATTAGCAATTCTTACAAAAGTTTCGATATTTATATATGCAAATTCACTTAATACAGATGATTTGATTCTATTATATATGTGCGAAGTTTCAGTTATTTATATATTCTGGTCTTATTAGTTCTTAAAACTATGAATTGGTGCCGGTATTCTGCCACCTCTGTTTACAAATGCGTCACAAGAGAAATTATTAACAGGCATTATTGGTGCATATCCAAGTAAACCACCGAATTCTACTGTCTCTCCAACGCCTTTGCCAATTACAGGAATAACTCTTACTGCTGTTGTCTTCTGGTTAATCATACCGATTGCTGACTCATCTGCAATAATTCCGGCAATAGTTGTAGCTTTAGTATCTCCCGGAATTGCTATCATATCAAGACCAACTGAACATACGCAGGTCATAGCCTCTAACTTCTCAATTGTAAGTGCTCCTGCTGTAACTGAATTAATCATTTCCTGATCCTCACTTACAGGAATAAATGCACCACTTAAACCACCAACATAAGATGATGCCATAACGCCGCCTTTTTTAACCTGGTCGTTTAATAATGCAAGAGCTGCTGTTGTTCCCGGTGCTCCTACTCTTTCTAAGCCAATTTCTTCAAGAATATCTGCAACACTGTCTCCAATAGCAGGTGTTGGTGCTAATGATAAGTCAACGATACCAAATGGGATGCCTAATCTCTTAGATGCTTCTTTAGCAACTAACTGACCAACTCTTGTTACCTTGAAGGCTGTCTTTTTAATAGTTTCGCAGAGAACCTCGAAGTTCTCTCCACGAACCTTGGTAAGTGCTGTTCTTACAACACCCGGTCCACTTACACCTACGTTTATAATCGCATCAGCTTCTGTTACACCATGGAAAGCTCCTGCCATAAATGGGTTGTCATCAGGTGCATTACAGAATACTACAAGCTTAGCACAGCCTAATGAATCCTGTTCCTTAGTATATTCTGCTGTCTTACGAACAATTTCACCCATTAACTTGACAGAATCCATATTAATTCCTGTCTTAGTAGAACCAACATTAACAGAACTACATACTCTTTCTGTGCAGGCAAGTGCCTGTGGAATTGAATTAATGAGATTCTCATCAGCTTTAGTCATTCCCTTGCTTACTAATGCTGAATATCCACCGATAAAGTTCACCCCTACCTCGTGAGCCACTTTATCAAGTGTCTTAGCTATAGTTACAAAATCTTCAGGTGTTTTGCAGGCACTTCCACCAACTAAACTAATAGGTGTTACAGAAATTCTCTTATTTACGATAGGAATACCGAATTCTTTTTCAATCTCCTGTCCTGTAGATACAAGATTCCTAGCTAATTTAGTGATTTTGTTATAAATATTTTCATTAACCTTGTCTAAATCTGTATCAATACAATCTAAAAGGCTGATACCAAGTGTAATTGTTCTTACATCAAGATTCTCCTGGTCTATCATTTTATTTGTTTCATTTACTTCAAAAATGTTTATCATTACATTTGACTCCTTTTGTAATATTAAATTCTATGCATTGAATTAAATATATCTTCCTGCTGAATTTTAATCTGAACTCCGATTTCTTCACCTAATTTTTCAAGTTCATCAGCTATATTACCAATTTTCTTATCTGCATTGTTAGCATCTACTATCATCATCATATTGAAATAGTCCTGTACAATTGTCTGTGAAATATCTAATATATTGATATTATTTTCAGCTAAATATGTACATACCTTTGCTATAATTCCTACAGTATCTTTTCCAACTACAGTTATAATTGATTTCTTCATTTCTATTCTTTACCTCATTTCTAAATATATTTCAAACGCAAAACAGCATTGAATTAACATCTCTTCTGGCAACTTCAATATCAAAATCACTTGCCTTATATTTATTATCACTTATCGCAATCTCTGATTTTACGGTTTCATATGCGAGTTCTTCATAATTATTCTCTTTGCTAAGATGTCCTAACAGAATGTATTTGAGTCCATCATGTAAGATATCATTAATAAGCTTTCCTGACATCTCATTTGATAAATGTCCTCTGTCACCTAGAATTCTCTGTTTAAGATAATAAGGATAGGCACCCGCTAATAACATTCTGACATCATGATTAGCCTCAATAACCAAAGCATCAAGCTCCTTAAGATTATTCACTATATAGTCATCATATTTACCCATATCAGTAGCTACTGCAACCGATTTACCGCCCTCATTGAACCTGTAAGCTACAGGTTCAGCGGCGTCATGTGATATACTAAATGGGCACACTTCTATATCTCCGATATTAAAATGCTCATCAGATTTAATCTCTACATATAAATCTTCCGGTATATAACCTAATTTATTATTGCTTTTTATAGCCTCTACAGTCTTAGGTGTTGCGTAAATAGGTATCTCATATTTTCTTGAAATAACTCCAAGCCCGTTAATATGGTCTATATGCTCATGTGTAATTAATATTCCACTTATATCTTTCATATCAATATCATTTGCATTAAGACCGGTTTCCGTTCTCTTCTTGCTGATTCCTGCATCTACTAACAGATGAGTATTATCAGAACCTACATATATACAATTACCGCTGCTTCCACTTGCTACAGTAGATATTCTCATTTGAACCTCCTATCTGTTAGCATGCAGCAGCAAAATGTTTCTGATACCAAAGAACAAATGCATATACTGTCCAGATTTTTCTTGAGTTGTCACATTTCTCATGATAATGTCTGTCTAACAGATTAACAAGATAATCTGTATTGAAGAATAAATCTGCTTCTTTAGATGTAAGAGTATCTTTGACTAAATTATAATATTTATCTTCTCTTAACCAGTTTCTTACTGGAATAGGGAAACCTAATTTCTTTCTCTCTGCTGTAATATCAGGCATAAATTCACTTGCAGCTTTTCTGAAATATCTCTTTGTCTCATGCTTGTCAACTCTATGCTCTACAGGAATACTGAAAGCTACCTTTGCAACCTCTTTATCAAGGAAAGGTACACGTACTTCTAATGAGTGAGCCATACTCATTGTATCTGCTTTATTAAGGATATCTCCCCATAACCAGGTATTGATATCAAGATACTGCATCTTTGTTATATCATCTTTATCCTTAACCTTGTCATATATTGGCTTTGTAATGCTTTCAGGTGTATATTTCTTAATCGGTTTCTTAAGCATCTTATATACCTCAGGAGTATGGAAAATATAAGCATTACCAATATACCTCTCTTCAAGATCTAAACCTGCTCTTATCATATAATTCTTACCTTTGAAATTAACAGGTAATTTAGTAAGAATTTTTCTGACACCCCTTCTTACAGGTCTTGGAATTGCCATCATAGGTTTTAAGGCAATTGGAGATTTATAGATATTATATCCACCAAATAACTCATCTGAGCCCTCACCTGATAATACAACTTTAACCTGTTCGCTTGCTAGCTTACATAAGAAATATAATGCGATACATGATGGATCTGATAATGGTTCATCAACATGATTCATTATCTTTGGAAATTCTTCAAAATATTCCTCTGTAGTTATTAATTTACTCTTATTCTTAACACCGACATAATCTGATAATGTCTTTGCTAAAGGTATCTCATTACATCTTGGATAATCAAAACCTACACTGAAAGTCTTGTCAAGATTACTTCTTGCAACAATGTAACTTGAATCAACACCTCCTGATAAGAAGCCACCTACTTCTGTGTCACTTATCTTATGTGCTGCGATTGAATCAGCCATAACATCATTAACTTTCTTTACAGCTTCATCAAATGTAATACTCTCATCGGTATTGAATTCAGGTGAATAATATCTCTCTATCTCGATTTTTCCATCTTTCCATAAAAGGTAATGTGCAGGTGGAAGTCTGAATATTCCTTTAAAGAATGTCTCTTTTAAGATAGAATACTGGAATGAAAGATAACTTTCTAATGCTTCCGGATTAAATTCCTTCTTAACAGTCGGAAATTTAAGAATTGCCTTAATCTCTGAACCAAATACGAAATCATTCTCTGTCTGTGTATAGAAAAGAGGCTTGATTCCGAAGATATCTCTTGCCATAAGCATCTCTTTCTTCTCTCTGTTCCAGATTGCAAATGCATACATTCCTCTTAATTTCTGCAATAAATCTTTACCATATTCTTCATATCCATGTACTAAAACTTCTGTATCTGCATCAGTTTTAAATATATGTCCTTTTTCAATAAGGTCAGCCTTAATATCCTGATAATTATATATCTCGCCATTAAATGTAACGACAATAGAACCGTCTTCATTATACATTGGCTGTTTACCATTAGTAATACCAATAATACTAAGTCTTCTAAAACCGAGACCTGCCATATCATCTATATGAGTTCCCTCATCATCAGGTCCTCTATGTTTAATAGAATTCATCATTTCAATTAAATCTTCTTTATATTCACTACCTTTGCCATCGGTTGTAATATATCCGGCAAATCCACACATTCCAGTCACTCCAATCATAAATAATTTGTGGTACATGTAAATATCTGTCGCAATCATATCATAAATGTTATTCAAGGTCAAACCAAAATGCCATATATTTAGTCATATTAACAATATAAATTAATAAAATTATAATAAACCAATAAAAGAATTGCCTTTATGACAGATACGAATTTGCCTGCACATTTCTCATCTTCTCTTAAAGAAAAGGCACTCAGAAAGAAAATAAAATGAAAAATTTCTTACTACGTATATTTCTTTATCTTACACTTGTTGTTTTGTTGTTTTTTCCATCATATTGTGCCGACGGTGTCTTATTAGGCATCAAATTATTTATTAATTCATTATTGCCGGCTATTCTTCCATTTATAATTTTCTCTAACTTTATGATTCAGCTTGACTATTCATGGCAGATAGGTCGGCTATTCTATCCTATTACTCATACTCTCTTTGGCGTATCTTACTATGGTTCCTATGCTGTCATTATGGGCTTTCTATGTGGTTACCCGGTCGGTGCCAAAATAACTTCTGACCTATATCTTAATGGCAGTATAACTAAAGCTGAAGCCGACTATATTCTGAAATTCGTTAATCACGCCAGTCCCTCATTCATTCAGGGATATGTTGTACTTTCATTATTAAATACACCCGAATACAGATTTATCGCCATAATACTTACATATCTTCCCGAAGTAATAACCGGAATAATTTTCAGACGACATAAGTCATATAAAAATATCGATATCTCAGTTTCCAGGTTAAAATATCCAATAAATAAAATACTTGATGACAGCCTTTCTAATGCCATTTTGACTGTTGTTAAAATAGGTGGTTATCTAATTATTTTTACCACTATTGCAGGTATTATTATGAAAATTACATTTATCTCTGATATCTTTAAAGTTATTATAGTAGCCTTATTAGAGATAACTTCTGGAACTTATTACCTGTCATTATTAAATATCAGTCTTCCTCTCAGACTGCTTTGTATTATAGCTGCCTGCATACTTGGTGGAGTATCTACATTTTTTCAGATTAATAGCGTTTTATCTAAATTTGAATATAAAAAAAGAGACTACCTATATTCCAAATGTGTCTCTTTAATAATTATGATCATATTATATGTTATTTTATTTACTATATTTAACTAATATAAGTACATCTGTTAAAGTAAATTTGCATATATAAATATCGATACACCTTGTAAGAAGTATCGATATTTATATATGCAAATTCACTTAATCAAATGATTTAATTCTTATACTCGTTTAAATCAACTGTATAATCTTCAAATTCTGTATCTTCTGCAGCCTCCTCAGTATTCTCCGACTGTTCTTCTACATTTTCAGTTGCCTCATCCTTAGGATAAAGTTCATTTCTATTTGCAGTTACGACATCAAGACTTGTATTTAATGATTTCATAAATGCATCATATTTCATTGTAACATTTTCCATTGTATGATTAATTATATTCTGTAAATTTTCCAAAATATCATCAGTATATTGCATTGCGCCCATTCTGATGTCATTTGCATCATTAACAGCATTATCAAGTATCTGCTGTGCCTGTGCTGAAGCATCATCAACAAGGTTCTGAGCCTGAACATATGCCTGCTGCATAATCTCATGTTCTGAAATAAGTTCACTTGTCTCTTCTCTTGCCTGCTGTAACATATCCTCAGCTCTTGCCTGTGCATCATTCATAATAGCTTCTTTATTATTAATAATACGTTGATATTTTCTAATTTCTTCAGGTGTCTTCATTCTAAGTTCAGATATGTACTCTTCTAACTGCTCTTTATTAACAATTATATTAACTCCTGATAATTTCTGTCTCTTACAATTATCGATAAATTCTTCAATTTCTGTTAATATCTGCTCATACTTACTCATTTTTTACCTCCATACCTTTTAAAGTTTATTCTTAATTGAATCTATTTTTTCATGTATTTTCTCTACAACATATGGTGGAACAAATTTATCAACGTCACCGCCACACATAGCCACCTCTTTTACTGTACTAGAACACAGGTATGCATATTCAAGACTTGTTGTAAGGAAAATTGTATCAACTTTTTTGTCCATTATTCTGTTAGTCTGGGACATCTGCAACTCGTACTCAAAATCTGTTACTGCCCGTAAACCTCTTATGATAATTGTTGCATCATATTTTTTAGCAAAATCTACTAATAATCCACTAAAACTGTCGATTTTAACGTTGTCCATATATTTTGTAACTTCCTTTAACATATTAACACGTTCTTCCACAGAAAACAATGGCGATTTTGAATTATTATTGAGTACAGCCACTATCAAAACATCTACCATTTTAGCAGAACGTTCTATTATATCTAAATGTCCCTTTGTTACAGGATCAAAACTTCCCGGATAAATCGCTATTTTCATCTTATTATCATTCCTGTCTATTATTACTTTTATTATTTATAATTTATATATTACAATACAGATATTTATTCAAGATAGTTATTCATCAAATGAACTTTTAACATCCTAATTCTTATATATAAACATATGCTTATTTGTCTTATATTTCTTCTCTTTGAAAAGCTCATATCCCATATCTCTAAGATACGAAAATGATGTATTAAGAGATGCTTCCACAATTATCATTGTATCACTATCTATAATCTCAGATTGCTTCAATCTGTCAAGAACTTCTTTTTCTATCTCTTTATTATATGGTGGATCCATAAATACAATATCAAACTTTGCATTTCTTCCCTCTAGCATTGAAATAGCAGTCATTACATCATATGACATTACAATACCACTATTAACAAGTTTTGTAAATATAAGATTCTCTTTAATACAATTAATTGCTTCTTTATTATTTTCGACAAAAACAGCCTCTTTAGCCCCTCGGCTTAAAGCCTCTATGCCAATCGCCCCGCTTCCACTGAACAAATCAAGAAATCTACATCCCTCTATATCATTTTGCAACATATTAAACAACGTTTCCTTAATTCTATCCGTAGTCGGTCGGGTATTATCACCCTTTACCGTCTTTAATTGAAGACGTTTTGCAGTTCCAGCTATAACTCTCATTTTTCCGGTCAGTTACCTTTCTTATAAAAATTTCTTTTATATCGAAAATATGGTTGTCCAAAACGGGCAACCATATGAATTAATCTTGCTTCTGATAGAAAAATGATTTAACCGATGAGTAATTTAATTCGCGGTAATTTATTATCTGTTCAGTACTTCCCACAAATAGAATTCCTCCCGGTTTCAATGATTCATTGAATTTCTTATATATCTCAGTCTTTGCTTCATCTGTAAAATATATTACAACATTTCTGCATAGAATCAAATCACAATTAGAAATATATTCATCTTGTAATAAATTATGATGTCTGAATTCAACACATTTCTTAATTCTATCACTTATTCGATAATTTTTTTCGCCAATCTTCGTAAAGTACATATCTATAAAGTCTTTTGGAAGATTTGCAAGACTTTTGGCATTATATACACCCACATTTGCTTTCTCTAGAACCTGTTTATCAATATCCGTTGCAATAACTGATATATCACTTAAAGGTATATATTTAGAAAGCAACATTACCAATGAATATGGCTCATCACCTGTAGAACAGGCCGCACTCCATATCTTCAGTTTACCATTCACTGAATTCTTCATAAGTCCAGGAAGTATACTGTCTTCTAAAATCTTCCATTGGTCAGGGTTTCTATAAAATTCGGATACATTGATGGTAATATAGCTTATGAATTCCTCGAAAATCTTCTTGTTATTCTTAAGTGACTCTACATATTCACTGTATCCGTTAATATTATGTTTCGCTATAAGAGCGTCGATTCTTCTCTTCATCTGACGCTCTTTATAGCAGTTTAAATCAATATGAGTTAATTCATATACAGGTAGCTTGAATTGTTCGTAATCCATTATAGCCTCCCTGAATTATTCTTCAGTATCAGCCTCTGTTTCTGCTTCATCTGCTGAATCAGCTTCCTCTGCTGAATCAGCTTCTAATGCTTTAATACTTAAGCTTACTTTCTTTGCTTCTGCATTAAAATCAACGATCTTAGCTTCTACTTCCTGACCAATTGAAAGAACATCAGCAGGTTTGTTGATTCTTGTCTTAGAAATCTGTGATACATGAAGTAAAGCATCAACACCTGGCTCTAATTCAACAAATGCACCAAAGTCAGCCATTCTTGCAACTTTACCTTTAACAACATCACCAACATGATATTTATCTGCTGCTGTTGTCCATGGGTTTGTCTCATCAAACTTGCAGCTTAAAGCAATCTTATTGCCTTTAATCTCTTTAATAATGCACTTAACTTTATCACCTGTTTTGAGAATATCCTGTGGATTATCAACTCTTCCCCAAGACATCTCAGAGATATGAAGTAATCCGTCCATTCCACCTAAATCAACAAATGCACCAAAGCTTGTTACATTTTTAACTGTGCCTTCTACAACATCGCCTTCTTTGATTGATTCAAGTAAAGCTTTCTGTTTTTCTTCTTTAGCTGCTACTAAAAGAATCTTTCTGTTACCGATAATTCTTCTCTTTCTTGGATTAGAATTTGGTGTAAATTCTGTAACAACGAATTCGATTTCTTTATCTGCATATTTCGATAAATCTTTCTCGTATGTGTCTGATACAAGACTTGCTGGAATAAAGATTTCTGTTTCGTCAACTACAACTGTAAGTCCACCGGCTCTTACCTGTGTAACTTTTGCTTTGAGAACTTCTTTGTTGTTATAAGCTTCTTCAATACGTTTGCTTCCTTTTTCAGCAGCAAGACGTTTGTATGAAAGTACAACCTGACCTTCACCATCATTAACTTTAACAACTTTTGCTTCCATTGTGTCGCCTACAGATACACATGTTCTTAAATCAACGTTTGGTGTATTTGTATATTCACTACGACTAACAATACCATCTGCTTTGTAACCTATATTTAAGACGATCTCGTCTTCTTTAACGCTGATTACTGTGCCCTCAACGACTTCTCCTGTACTTATTTGTTTCATTCCCTGTTCTTCAAATAACTGTTCAAAACTTAACTCTGACATTAGTATGAACCTCCTCGATTATATTATTTGGGGTTGAAGCCCCAGCTGTAATACCTACGCTACCTATTTCAATATTATCTAATTCTAAATCATCTAATGTTTGTATATAGTAAGTATTATTACATTCGCTTTTGCATATTTCATACAACTTTTGTGTATTTGAACTGTTCCTTCCACCAATTACAATCATGGTGTCAACTTGCTTTGCTATCTCTCTCGCCTCTCGCTGGCGCTCATGTGTAGCACTACAAATTGTGTCTAAAACATTTATATCATAACCCTTTTTTGAAATAATTTCAACTAAATTATTAAATTTCTTGTAATTAAATGTCGTTTGAGATACAATACACACCTTCTTTGGTTCTTTTAGCTCAAATTCTTCAGCTTCTTCTGCGGTTCCAATAATTGTTGTATCATCTCCTGCCCAGCCTTTTATACCCTTTACTTCAGGGTGGTCTGAATTACCGATTATTATAATGTGCTTATTATTATTCTTTTCATTTTGCACAATCTTATGAATTTTTCTGACAAAAGGACATGTTGCATCTACCAAAACAAGATTATTTTCTTCTATTATGTCGTATATTTCCTTTGTTGCACCATGAGAACGTATAATAACGATTCCATCTTTCGTGTTTTCTAACTCTTCTTTAGAATTAATAACACTGACGCCTTTACTTTCTAAATCCTTAACTACTTCCTCATTGTGTATGATAGGTCCATAAGTATATATTTGCTTGTGCATGGAATTATCATTTATCTGTTCATATACTTTATCAACTGCTCTCTTTACTCCGAAGCAGAAGCCTGCACTTTTAGCAACAATTATATTCTTAGCTGCATTCAAATTGTCTTTCATGCTTTTCTCCATATTCTTAAGAGTTATATTATACTACATTGCTTCATCTATATATTCAATTATCTTATCAACCACTTCATTGATAGTCATATCAGAAGAGTCTATGATAACAGCACCCTCGGCAACCGTCAAAGGTGCACATTCCCTATGGGAATCTCTATAATCACGCTTTTCAATTTCAGTCTCTATCTCTTCAATTGTTCCTGTGTATCCCTTTTCTTTCTGTTCGATAAATCTTCTCTTAGCTCTTGTATGCACTGATGCTGTAAGATATATCTTAACATTGGCATCTGGAAGTACATTAGAACCGATATCTCTTCCATCCATAATGACATTTTCAGTCTTGGCTATATTTCTCTGAAGTTCTAATAATTTAGCCCTTACCTGTGAGTAAGCTGAAACTGCTGAAGTCATCTGGCTAACTTCTTCTGTTCTTATAAAGGCATTAACATTTTCACCATTTAATAATACTTTCTGCTCTCCATTTTCATACTCAATCTTAACGTCACAGTTTTCGCATACTCTAACTACACCTGCTTCATCATCTGCTAAAATATTTTCTCTTATACATGCAAGAGCCATTGCTCTGTACATAGCACCAGTATCCACATAGATAAAATGCTTCTTTGCTGCTGCAAGTTTTGCTATTGTACTCTTTCCTGCTCCTGCTGGTCCATCAATTGCTACATTTATTTTTTTCATACTAAACTCCATTCCGCTTTAATATTCCATACCTGCAAGTCTCCCTGTAGACCATGCTATCTGCAGGTTATAACCACCTGTCAGTGCATCAACATCTAACATTTCGCCTGCTAAATATAAATTGCTGATAATTTTCGATTCCATTGTTCCTGGATCTACTTCTTTAACCTTAATACCACCCTGAGTAATTATCGCTTCATTAAAACTTCTCAGTGATGTTATCGTAAGTTTTAATCCTTTAAATGCTTCGACCATTCGGTTTCTCTCTTCTTTAGAGATGCTATTGACCTTTTTATGAGATTCTATCTCACAATAATCTAGCATAACAGGAATTAGCTTTTTAGGCAACAGATTATCCATAACATTTACAATATCTTTGTTAATTCCATTCGTAAATTCTCTGAGTATTCTGTCATCTAGCTGTTCTTTACTAAGTGCCGGTTTTAAGTCTATCCTAGCAATCAGATTGCCCTCTTTAAGATATTTGCCGGCAACACTGCTTCCACTTAACACTATCGGACCACTGATGCCAAAATGTGTGAAAAGCATTTCGCCAAATTCCTCATATACAGGCTTTTTATCAACCTCATTACGATAAAATGATATATCTACATTCTTGAGTGATAAACCCTGTAATTCCTTAGCGAACTCTTCTTTTACATTCATTGGTACAAGTGCAGGACTTAAATCAGTTATCGTATGCCCATATTTTCTAAGAATATCAAAACCTTTTCCATCAGAACCTGTCACCGGATAAGACATACCGCCTGTAGCCATTATAACTTTATCAGCATATACTTTTCTGCCATCTTTAAGAACAACTCCTTTTACTGTATTATTCTCAACTACCAGGTCTTTTACAAGTATATTATATTCTATCTCTACATTTTCATTTCTAAGTGCTTTCTTCAATGTATTAATAACATCTGAAGACTTGTCTGATACAGGAAAAATTCTGTTTCCTCTCTCCACTTTCAGATGTAATCCGTTTTCTTCAAAAAATGCTTTAACATCTTCATTACTAAACGAATAAATCGCACTATACATAAACTTTCTGTTAGTAATTATATTATTAAGAATTGTTTCCACATCAGAATCATTTGTTATATTACATCTTCCTTTTCCAGTAATGAATAACTTCTTTCCTGCTTTCTCATTTCTTTCAAATACAGTTACTTTATTTCCACACAAAGCAGACGAATATGCAGCCATCATTCCTGCCGCACCTGCTCCTATAACTATAACTTTTCTATCTGCCATTTAATCCACCATTTTCGTTTTAGTCTTGATCCCATATAAAATATGATACGGAACTCTATTGATTTTTTCATACATTTCAAGCAAAAAGCCTGATTCCATATTATATATAATACAAACTTCCGAACCTGATATCGGGTTCTCTATATGATAAAAGTTATTTTTCAATACTTCTAATTGCAACTTCATCATCAACCATATTTATCTCATCATTTGAATAAATCTGGTAATCACTCCAGATTCTCTCTAATGTATCTAACTTCTCTGTCACATAATCTGCTTTCTTCATACACAACGATACCACTAAAGCATTTATAACACTTAATGGTGCTACTAACGAGTCAACCACCGTTGCCATATCGCTTCTTGCCAAAAGATTACATGATGAATACAGATTAAGCGGCGAATTCTTGTCATCTGTAATCGATATGACTTTTGCATTTCTGTCATTGGCAAATTCCATAGCTTTAAGAGTTCTCATTGAATATCTCGGAAAACTTATTCCAATAAGTACATCATCTTTATTAATATTAATCATCTGTTCGAAAATCTCACTTGCATTATTCGTAGTTACAACCGTGACATCATCAAATATTATATTAAGATAAAAGCCTAAAAATGTTGCAAGTGGCATACAGGTCCTTATACCCACAACATAAATACGTTTGGCATTCATTATGCTTTCTACTGCCTCTTCAAAATTAGACTTCGATATGGTATCTAATGTGAGTTTTATTTTTTCGGCATCTGACATCATAACTGTTTCTAACACCTGTGCCTTAGTCATCTTAGAAGCTGATATCTCTATACGCTGCACAGAATGTAATTTATCTTTTACAACATCTTCTAATGCCTTATGGAATTCAGGGAAACCATTATATCCTAAAAGTGTTGCAAATC
The DNA here is from genome assembly GCA_902362455.1 of Eubacteriaceae bacterium. Classification (GTDB taxonomy): domain Bacteria; phylum Bacillota; class Clostridia; order Lachnospirales; family Lachnospiraceae; genus Bovifimicola; species Bovifimicola ammoniilytica. The sequence continues at coordinate 260,499 of CABIWJ010000002.1, read as the reverse complement.
TTACCGTTGTAGACTCGCTTACGCCCACCATCTCTCCTAACTTAGCTGCTGTCATAAATACTGCTGTATCATAATTAGAAGTAATATATGCCGCAAGTTTTTTCTGTCCTTTACTCATTTTAGGATACCTTTCGTTCATTCTCGATATTAAATCGCCGTTAATCTCTATATTGCCCATTTCCTCTTTATCAATCTCTACATTGTCCATTTCTGCTTTATTAATTTCAATATTATCGTCTGCCATATATGTACTCCAATTTTATCCAGTATATTATCAAGTTGCCTGTTGATTTCTTTGTTATAATAATCGTTAGGTAAATCGTTGATGTTCAATTCTAATCTCATAAAAAGATTATTAACCTCTTTTTTTGTATAATGTCCATCGCCAAACAAACCTTACACTAAAGGAGGCAACGTTCATAGACATTATACTATACTTATTTAATTTCATCAAATACCAACAGAAAATAATCTTCCAGATTTTGATTCTATCTGTAAATACATTCCACTCAGGAGGTATCCACAGCTATAATCTTTAATATTTTATATATTCCATACGCTTTACCGGCTAAACAGAGTCTCGACCCATAATTTAAAAACAAGTCATTATGAACATTAAATTTCATAATGACCTGTCAATTTCAATATATATATTTCTATTTGAATTAACTAACAATAATTAATTATAAATAATTATGCTGGATATACACCATCTTTAGTATCTGCTTTAGCTAAATCAACTTTAGTCTCCTGTGCTTCTCTGTATTTAAAGAAGTCTGTAGCAACCTGTGGAAATAATGCATATGATAATACATCTTCGTCCTGCTCAACATACTGTTCAGCTTCTTTCTTAAACTCTTCAAGCTGTGGTTTTATTAAATCTGCTGGTCTGCATGTAATAGGTTTTGTATCACCAATACATTTCTTCTGAACCTCTTTATTAAATGGTTTAACTGTTTTACCAAATTCACCACTTAATATCTTCTTAGATTCTTTTGTTACCATCTTATATCTTTCACCCTGAAGTACATTAAGAACTGCCTGTGTACCCACAATCTGTGATGATGGTGTAACAAGTGGTGGTTCACCAAAGTCTTTTCTTACTCTTGGAATCTCTTCTAATACATCATAGTATTTATCTTCAGCATGAGCATCTTTAAGCTGTGATACAAGGTTAGATAACATACCACCTGGTACCTGATATAATAATGTCTTAATATTAACACCCATAACCTTTGGATTAAGTAATCCTGTCTTAAGTGCATCTTCCTGGATTGGTCTAAAGTAATCAGCGATTTCTGCAAGAAGATTCTGGTCAAGACCTGTATCATATGGTGTTCCCTTAAATGTTTCAACCATAACTTCTGTTGCAGGCTGGCTTGTTCCCATTGAAAATGGTGAAATAGCTGTATCTATAACATCTGCTCCTGCTTCTACAGCTTTTAAATATGTCATTGATGCTACACCTGAAGTATAATGTGTATGCATCTGAATTGGAAGAGATGTACCATCTTTTAAAGCCTGGACTAATTCAGTTGCTTTATATGGTAAAAGTAATCCTGCCATATCCTTAATACATAATGAGTCAGCACCCATATCTTCAATTCTTTTAGCTGTCTCTTTCCAGTAATCAAGTGTGTATGCATCACCTAATGTATAAGCTAATGCAACCTGTGCATGACCTTTTTCTTTCTTCGCAGCATTAACTGCTGTTTTTAAGTTATCAAGGTCGTTAAAGCAGTCAAATATTCTGATGATATCGATTCCGTTTGCAATTGATTTCTGTACGAAATATTCTACAACATCATCTGCATAATGGTTATATCCTAAGATATTCTGACCTCTGAATAACATCTGTAATTTAGTATTTTTGAATCCATCTCTTAACTTTCTAAGTCTTTCCCATGGATCTTCCTTTAAGAATCTAAGTGATGCATCAAATGTAGCTCCACCCCAACATTCTACTGAGTGGTAACCAACTTTATCCATTTTATCAACTATAGGTAACATCTGCTCTGTTGTCATTCTTGTAGCAATTAATGACTGATGGGCATCACGAAGAACTGTCTCTGTAATTTTAATTGGCTTTTTAACCTGTTCTGCCATATTATACCTCTTTTCTGTACTTCATCTGAAATACTTTTTTATTATCTGCATTTTACTTACAAAATTTTTATGCTCCAATTCCAAATATCGCCATAAATGTACCTGCTGCAACCGCTGTGCCGATAACTCCGGCAACGTTTGGTCCCATCGCATGCATAAGTAAGAAGTTCGTAGGATCTGATTCAGAACCAACTTTCTGTGATACTCTGGCAGCCATAGGAACCGCTGATACACCAGCCGAACCGATAAGAGGATTAATCTTACCTTTTGTAACCTTACACATAACTTTACCTATAACTACTCCTGCTGCAGTACCAAACGCAAATGCAACAAGGCCAAGGATAACTATCTTGATTGTATTCATATTTAAGAAAGCTTCTGCACTTGTTGTAGCGCCGACACTTGTACCAAGTAATATAACTACGATATACATAAGTGCATTTGATGCTGTCTCTGTAAGCTGTTTAACAACGCCACATTCTCTGAATAAGTTACCAAGCATAAGCATACCAACAAGTGGTGCTGTTGTAGGTAAAATAAGAACTACTACTACAGTAATAATAATTGGGAATAAAATCTTTTCTAACTTAGAAACAGGTCTTAACTGTTCCATCTTAATCTTACGTTCTTTCTCAGTTGTAAGTAATTTCATAATTGGTGGCTGGATAATTGGAACTAATGACATATATGAATATGCCGCCACTGCTATAGGTCCCATTAAAGCAGTCTGGCCTAATTTACCTGCAAGAAAGATTGATGTAGGTCCATCTGCACCACCAATGATAGAGATAGCTGCTGCTGCTTTATCACTGAATCCCATAAATATTGCAAGAAAATAAGCTACATAAATACCAAACTGTGCTGCTGCACCAAGTATGAAACATTTTGGATTTGCGATAAGAGGACCAAAGTCTGTCATCGCACCAACACCTAAGAAGATAAGTGATGGTAAAATACTCCATTCATCTAATAAGTAAAAGTAATGTAATAAACCACCTACTCCATTATCTGAATCCTTAATTGAAAGCATAATGTCAGGATACATATTAACCAAAAGCATACCAAATGCGATTGGAACAAGTAATAATGGTTCATATTCCTTAGCTATTGCAAGATATAAGAATACTAACGCCACTAAAATCATAACATAGTTACCCCATGTCAGATTAAAGAAAGCTGTCTGATGCAATAGATTTCCAAGTGTGTCAACAACGTAACCCATTGTAAAGCCTCCTGTTCAAATTAATTTTAAAATTTTAGTTTAAAGATGCTAATACGCTACCTGCTTCAACACTTGCGCCTTCGTTTACATTTATGCTGGCAATTGTTCCATCAGAAGGTGCAACGATTTCATTTTCCATCTTCATTGCTTCTAATATCATAATAACTTCGCCTCTCTTAACCGCCTGTCCTACACTTGCCTTAACTGAAAGAATTTTACCAGGCATAGGAGAATTAACTTTAACAGCTCCCTCTGAACCTGCTGCAGCAGGTGCTGCTGCCTTTGGTGCTGCTACTGCCTTAGGAGCTGCCTTTGGTGCTGCTGTCTGTGTAGCTGCTCCTGTTCCTAATTCTTCAACTTCTACATCATATACATTTCCATTTACTGTGATTCTATAATTTTTCATTTTGAATGTCCTTTCTATTTATTATATTTTTGATTTATTTCCAGTTTCTGTTCTGAACTCTCTTGATTGAACGAACAACGAATCCATCACCTGATGTCTGACTAGATGCAGCAATTGCAGCAGTTATAACAGCTACTAATTCTTCATCATTTGTTGTTTCAATTTCTTCCTTAGTTGTAATCTGTTCAACAGTATTATCAACTGCTGTATCTTTCTTGCTATTCTTCTTGTTAGCAATTGCTTTTTCAGCTTTTCCGACATATTTGAATAAGCCAATTAATAAACTTAAGAATACTAATACAATAATTACTGTTCCCATACCCATTACAGTATTAAGAGCAGCTTTCTTCATTGTCTCGCCAATTGTATACTTTGGTTCATATGTCATAGATGTAATACTTAAATTCTTATCAATCATACCAAATGTATAAGTAATATTTACATCTCTTTTCTTAAATTGTGCTTTTAACTTTATAGTTACTGAATCAGTATCTTCTGTTAATGTGTATTTAGGATTTTCATCTTTATCAAGATAGAATCCTACGAATTCACCAGCTTCTTTTCTAGCTGCTTTGAACTGCTCAAGACCTTTCTTTAATGCTGCTTCAGATTCATCACTATCATCATACTGTTCCATCGCATCATCAATTGTCTTATCTTCCCATTCAGCTACTGTTTCTGTATTAGTTGTTACTGCACTAACTAAATCACTTTCAGTATAATCGAAAGAAGCTTTTTTAGCTTTACTATTTCCACATGCTGTCAAAGCAAAAACACAAGTAAGAACACACATAAATACCAATATTTTTTTAATCTTTTTCATGTTCTTCACCTCTCACTAGACCGTTCCATGTTTTTTGCCCGGACGATCCTCTCTCTTTGTGAACAGCATCTCAATTGCACCGATAAGATATTTTCTTGTATCTTCAGGATTGATAATTGAATCTACATATCCTCTTGATGCTGCTGAATTAACACTTAACTGAAGTTCATCATATTCTGCTGCCTTCTTAGCAATTAATTCATTAGCACTGTCTGCTTTACTTATCTCATCTGCATACATAATCTTTGCAGCAGATTCAGAATTCATCATACCGATTTTTGTTTCAGGCCATGCATAAACAATATCTGCACCAATAGATTTACTGTTCATCATTACATATGCACTACCAAATGCATTCTTTACAACTACATTAATCTTTGGAACTGTTGCATTAGCAAAAGCATATGTAAGTTTTGCTGCTGCCTTAGCCATTTTCTTCTCCTGGCATACAGTTGTCTCAAAACCTGTAACATTAGTAAATGATACAACCGGAATACTGAATGCATCACAGAAGTTAATGAATTCTTCAATTTTCTCTGCACCTTTTACAGAAATTAAATCTGAATTATTAGCAACTGCACCAACTGTGTTGCCACCTAATCTTATAAGACCTGTAACCACATCTGTTGCAAAATCTTTCTTTGTCTCAAATAATACTCCATTATCAGAAACCATTTCTAATAATGTCTGCATATCATCAACGTATCCCTCGATACCTGAACATACTCTGTTTAAATCATCTGTACATTCTTCAAATGACATATCATCTTCATTATTAGCAGGGAGCATTGCTACAAGCTCACGTATTTTATTGATTACTTCTGCTTCATCACCCGTAAAGTCAACATTTGATGTTTCTTCACTCTGGAACTTAGCTGAAGATGTATCACATTTCTCTGTATAATTTCCATCTAATGCATTAGGAGAGTTAACAAATAAATGTGCATTGTCTGACATAAGTGTAAAGTCTGACATTCCTGCTGCAATAGCAAGTCCACCACCGCAATTACCAAATATTGCACTTATCTGTGGTATAACACCTGATGCCAATGCCTGTTTCATATAGATTTTACCAAATGCATTAAGTGCATCTGTTGCTTCCTGAAGTCTTAAACCTGCACAATCTATGAGACCAATTACAGGCGCACCCATTTTCATTGCCATATCATACAATTTAACAATTTTCTTAGCATGCATTTCCCCGATTGAACCACCTAAAACAGAAGCGTCCTGACTGTAGACATACACTAATTTGTCATCAATTACACCATAGCCAGTAACAACACCGTCTGCAGGAGTTTCTTTTTCTGTCATATTAAAATCAGTTGTTCTTGCCTTAACAAGACTCCCGATTTCAACGAAACTATTATCATCAAGTAAAGCTTCTATTCTCTTACTTGCTGATACATTTGATGTAGTACTCATCTTTTAAACCTCCATTGTTATATATTAAGTGTAAAGCCTGCAAATATGCCTGTTTTACACATTTTATAGCAGTTATCTAATTCAGGCAAATTCCCAAACCTCTGCCGATTATAATTGTATACTTCATACCCGAAAAATGCAAGCGATTTTCATCTTAATCGACAAAAAAGATGACATTTTTAACTAATGTCATCTTTGACCTGCATATCATAATCAGCTTTTATCCGGCTGCTAGAATATGCTAATTAAATTTAAACTTATGTAATGTCCATTTACGGCACACTTTATAAAAGAATATTCGATATTTCAATTAAATCTAAAACAATAACCTTTTAAAGACTACCATAAAACTATATCTTATGTCAATTTTTTTTACATTTTTACTTGCACATATTTTATATTTTGCAAATTCCTTTTTATTAATCATAATTCGCATATATCCTAAAATTTGCCCCTCTCTGACCGGTGCACAAATCTTCTTTTCACTAATATCATCATATACATATTCTATGACATCTTTATCAGACACCAATGCCTGACATTCTCCTGAGATATATGTATTTACATTATCCTCTATGCCATTTTCTACTAAAATATTCTTATACAGATCAATTCCACTGAATAATACCCGGTACTCATAATTATCAAACCCATAATTCATAAGTTTAACTGTATCTTTCCATTTATATGTCTTACTAGGAGGCCAACCACTTGCAAGCACTACTGAAATAAAGGTTTTATTATTTCTTCTTACAGCACCAACGAAGCAATATCCTGCATTGCCTGTAAAACCAGTTTTTATACCTATTGCACCTTCTATCATTTCTAAAAACGCATCTTTATTATATACTGAATAACTACATTTGCCTTCAATATCACTAAATGAATGTGAGCATGTATTCACAATCTCTAGAAATTTTTCATTCTTAATTGCCTCTGCGGCAATTATTGCCATATCATATGCAGTCGTATAATGTAGTTCATCATCTAATCCATTAGGTGTAACAAAGTTAGTATTTACTGCACCTATTTCTCTTGCTCTCTTATTCATAAGCACCGCAAAATTCTCTGTACTTCCAGCCACCGCCTCCGCTATGGCTACTGCTGTATCATTATGTGATTCAAGCATCAACGAATACAGCATATCGTGCATTCTAAACTTTCTTCCATTAACCGCACCTAATTTAACTTTTGGCATGGAACAGGCTTTTGTCGAAAATTCAACTATATCTTCTTCCTTAGAATTCTCTAATGCAATAAGGCATGTCATTATCTTAGTAGTACTCGCCATAGCCATTTTCTCATATCCATTCTTCTCATACAGAACTCTTTTACTATCCGCATCTATTAATATTGCTGATTTTGCATATAAATCATTTGCACGTATTTCCTCTGCCGCATATGTATTTACGCATATATTCAATATATTTATATGTAAATATGATGAATCAGCAAAAAATACCATAAAATTTACTAATAAAATAAAAATACTGAATTTTCTCTTAATGACACTTTTCACATAAACACCTTATTATAGTCATTTATAATATTATATAAGTATTTTCATATTTTATTCTATATCCTTACATACAAAATAAAAAGAGCAACTACCACAGTTGCTCTCTTTGAGGAAAGAAATATGAAAAGAAAAATATTTGCTAATATCAATGCTTTCGCTTTGATGATTTAATTATAGAAATAAATTGTGTCTTTTTGGTGTTCTAAAACTAAATTTTTTGTAACCATTTTCATAAATTCATATATATTTTTTAATATTTTTTTTATTTTTGTTCACCATATTTCTTAATCTGTTCTGCTATAAGTTCGCTGTCTTCAAAATAATTAATCTTCATTGAATTCTTAACATCTGTTAATGTGTTAGCAGCCACCTGCTCTGCTTTCTCACTGCCTTTTTTAAGAACATCATATACATATGCAATGTCTTTTTGATATTCTTCTCTCCTCTTTCTAATTGGCTCTAATTCTGTCTGGATAACATTATTGAGGAATTTTTTAACTTTAACATCACCTAATCCACCACGTTTATAATGTTCCTTAAGTTCGTCAAGGCATGAATAATCCGGTAAAAATTCTTCAAAATGTTCTTTCTTACTAAATGCATCTAAGTAAGTAAATACTGTATTTCCCTCTATTTTGCCAGGATCTTCTATTCTTATATGGTCAGGATCTGTATACATACTCATTACTTTCTTCTTGATTTCAGCAGGATCTTCTGAAAGGTATATACAATTTCCTAACGATTTACTCATCTTGGATTTACCGTCTATACCTGGAAGTCTTAAGCATGCTTTGTTATCAGGTAATAAGATTTCAGGTTCAACAAGTGTTTCGCCATATACCGAATTGAATTTACGTACAATTTCCTTGGTCTGTTCAAGCATAGGAAGCTGATCCTCACCAACTGGTACCGTTGTAGCCTTAAATGCTGTGATATCTGCTGCCTGGCTTATCGGATATGTAAAGAAACCCACTGGTATACTTGCTTCAAAATTTCTCATCTGAATCTCTGATTTTACAGTAGGATTACGTTGTAATCTTGATACTGTAACAAGGTTCATATAATAAAATGATAACTCTGTAAGTTCAGGAACCTGTGACTGTATAAATAAAGTGGATTTCTCTGGATCAAGTCCACATGCAAGATAATCTAGTGCAACCTCTATAATATTTTGTCTTACTTTCTCTGGGTTGTCCGCATTATCAGTAAGTGCCTGTGCATCTGCTATCATAATAAATACTTCATCATAATTTCCTGAATTCTGTAATTCAACTCTTCTCTTTAATGAACCGACATAATGACCCACATGTAATTTTCCTGTTGGTCTGTCTCCTGTCAGAATAATTTTACTCATATTAATCTCCATTCCACAACTATACATTTTATATAATTTTCAATATTTTCATATGTAATTAATAATATAATATATACTAAAATATGTCAATATTGATTAAACCTCGATTAAACCTGTCTTATAATTCCCTTTAATATCATTTTCTTAAGAACATCTCGACATCAAAAGGAACATAATTTCTCATATAATAATCTATTTCTTTATATGCTCATTTTCTTCACTTCTACAAATCATTCTAAAATCTTATCAAGATTTAACTTACTTACATCAAATTTACCAGTAAATACTTCTACATTTTTCTTAAACAAACCTGCTTTTACATATGTCTTATCATATAAAGAATAATCATTAGTGGAATAAATCACAAGTTTTTCATCACATTCATATGTATTAGCCATAATATATTTATCTTTATCAGAATTTATATATATCTTTCCACCCTCATCTATGAAAGTTTTACACATAAATTCATTCTGCTCTGCCGATAAAACTATTCTTGTATTTTCTAAATATCTGTAACTGTTATCAATTTCATACACTTTGTCATTATCATAACATTCAACATAAGAATAATTATACAAATAATCACTATTTAATTCAGTATATTTTTTATTATAAATAATATCCGTGAATCCGAAACGACCATAATAATCATATAGACTTTCTTCGGCCGGAATCAAAAAAGCTCCTACATACCCTTTGTTATGCATAATTTTATCAGCTTTATCTATAAGCATTGACATTATCCCCTTGCATCTGTACTCATTATCAGTCGCAAGGGCATACAGATACATTATTTTATAGTATTTATCATTATATTTAAGACAATAATCTATCATATAAAGTGATGATACTATTTTACCATTTTCTTTATATACAATTACATTATCCGGACTATAGAATTTATCAAAAAATGTATTAACATATTCCTTAGTATCTCCAAATGTATTAATCCATAACTTCTTAAGTTCATCAACCTGATTACTTCCTTCATTTAAACCTGACAATCTGAAATTTTGAACTTCAGTTAAGTTATTATCTAAATTTAATTTATTAATATTGCCTAAATTCTTACTTTGCATCTTTGAACGTCACCAGACCTTTTTGAACCATAAATTCCGGCAGATATGATTCTTTCGCTTTTCTGAGTCCATCAAGTCCCATATCCTCTTCACGATTTACATATTTATAATTCATTAATTCATTAATAATAAATTGTTGATTTATCATCGGATATGCTCCTGGTACATCTGAAAATGCTTTTTCAAAATTAATATCAAACATTTCATCATTTATCGCTCCACCAAGAGTCACTGCCACAACCCTGTCATTTGCACGTATAAGCCCACCAATAAGACCTAACCTTTCTCTATTCTTAATACTGTTAATCATTATACAGATTTCATCTGCCTTCTCCACATCATCCACACAAACATTTTTTACACGCCATTCCTTCACCATATCAATACACTCATTAGTATTATCATCTGACATCTTCTCATAACACCAGTTAATATAGGTTTTCTTGAATTTATTAATGTGATTTTTCTTACCATGATATTTTTTTCCTGACAATTCAGCCATATCTTTTATATTGTATACATAGTCAGCTCCATCTCTCTGATAAGATACTTTGAATTGTCCCGGATATATTCTATCTATAATTTCAAAAATTTCAGGTTCAACATCTCCAATAGTCAGCTCAATATTATTATCTTCTGTATATTTAATTAGATTTTCTATTCCTTTTTTCATACCAGTCATTACAAATGGAATTCCAAAAAATGTCATTCCATCTACATTATATTTTATATACAAGTCACTATCATCAAATGCTATCTCTGTGTTATATTCATCTCCCCACATAATAATGTTAGTAGGGGTATAATCACATGCATTATGCTTTACATATTTCAATGCATGCTTAATATTATCTATATCATCTAATGTTGGCTTTCTAAAATTTAATTCTCTCATAATTTCTCACTTACTTCATACTATAAATATTATCTAAAATACGTGTCTTATTAATAGTTTTACAAATATAATTATATTGTATTCATATAAATATTCGCCAACTAAATTAGGTATGCGTAAATTTACACATACCTAATAATTTCACACTTATAATACCTTTGATAAAAATTCTTTTAATCTTGGATTCTTTGGATTATCAAAAAATTCCTTAGGCTCATTTTCTTCCATAATGATACCCTCGTCAATAAATAATACACGATTGGCTACTTCTCTTGCAAAACCCATCTCATGTGTTACAATAACCATTGTCATTCCATCATCTGCTAAATTCTTCATAACCTGAAGAACTTCTCCGACCATTTCAGGATCAAGTGCTGATGTAGGTTCATCGAAAAGCATAACGTCAGGTTCCATACATAAAGCACGTACAATTGCTATTCTCTGTTTCTGTCCTCCTGAAAGCTGTGATGGATATGAGTTGGCTCTATCATCTAATCCAACTTTTTTTAATAATTCCATAGCCTTGGCTTCAGACTCTTCTTTTGACTTCTTTAAAAGTTTCATAGGTGCTATTGTCATATTCTTTAGAATCGTCATATGAGGAAACAGATTAAATTGCTGAAATACCATTCCCATCTTCTGTCTATGAACGTTTATATTAACCTTTGGATCTGTAATATCCGTTCCTTCAAAACATATTGTTCCATCAGTAGGTTCTTCTAACAGATTAAGTGTTCTTAAGAATGTAGATTTACCAGATCCTGACGGTCCGATTACTACAACTACATCACCTTTTTTGATTTCTGTGCTAATTCCTTTTAACACTTCAACTTCTCCAAAACTCTTCTTAAGGTTGTCTACTTTTATTAATACATTCTCATTAGTGATCACTATTACGCAACCTCCTTTCAAGTTTTGATACAAGACTTGTAAGTATCATTACAATAATAAGATAAATAATCGCTACTGCAATAAGTGGAAATAAAGGTTCAAATGTACGGCTTCTGATAAAATCTCCACCTTTAGTCAGATCCTGTATTCCGATATATCCTGCTACTGAAGTCTCTTTCAACAATACAATAAATTCATTAGATAATGCAGGTAAAACATTCTTAAATGCCTGTGGGAGAACTATGAATACCATCGTCTGGATATAGTTAAAACCAAGGCTTCTTCCTGCTTCAAACTGACCATTATCTATTGACATAATACCTGAACGTACGATTTCTGCTACATATGCACCTGAGTTAATACCAAATGCCATTATGGCAACAAATGTCTTGCTCGTATCCGGTGCTGTAAAAATACAGTAGAAGGAAATAAGTAACTGTACTAAAACAGGTGTTCCTCTGATTATTGTAAGATAAACCTTGCATATAAAGTTAAGTAATCCAATTATAAATCTTGAAAAACCTTTTTTCTTAGAATGGTTCTTATCGTGTGTTGAACGGATGATTGCCACTATAAAACCTATCAATATACCGATAATTACAGCACATACTGCAATAATAAGTGTTTCCTTTAAACCATCTAAAAGGTATCTGTATCTATGGTCATCTATAAAATTTTGAGTAAATTTTCTTTTGAATTCAGCCATTTTTATCAAACCCTATTTCTTTCTAATCATTATTTTTTTCTAACGATGATAACCTGTTTAGCCTTTGTATAGCTATCTGTAAAGTCGATATTCTTAAGTCTGTCTTCTGTAACTGTCATACCTGCAACGCCAATATCATCTTTACCTGTTGAAACTGCTGTAATAATTGAATCAAATTCAATATTATCAACAACTAATTCCATACCAAGTTTATCAGCGATTGCCTGTGCTATATCTACATCAATACCAACTACTTTACCGTCCTCAACATATTCATATGGTGGAAACTCTGCATTAGTAGCCATTCTTAACTTACCGTTATTTCTCTCAACATCATCTGCAGATTTATAAGGATTCTTTCCTGCATCTTCGCCGATGAAATTAGCTACTATTTCATCTACTTTACCATTATCCTTTAATTCATTTAATGCATCATTTATTTTACCTTTTAACTCGTCATTGCCTTTTGCAATACAAATTGCATATTCTTCATCTTCAAATGGCTCTTCTAATATCTTTAAATCACTATTTTTCTCAACAAATACTTTAGCCGGCTGCTCATCAATGATTACACAGTCAATTTTACCTTGTTTAAGAGCCTGAACCGCATCTGCACCTTTGTTATATCTTTCCATTTTAGCATCTTTGACATCAGAACCATAGATATCACCTGTTGTTCCTAACTGGACACCGATTTTCTTCCCCTCTAAGTCATCAATACTGTTAACCTTGTTTGCAGGGACACTGCTACTTCCACATGCACATAATGAAAGTGTAGCTGCTGTTAATAATAATGCTATTTTCTTCTTCATAATTGTAATCTGCACTCTGTCTTAACAAAAATTTCAGAATATATTCCATATTCACTTCTAATAAGAATAATGCTATAAGACAGTGCATCTCCTTCTTCATATTTTTTTTTGCACTATTCACTTAAAATCCTTGAATAGTGTATCTCAAATTCTGAAAAAAAGCAAGTTAATATAATTTCTTTTTCTTACATATAAATATCGAGCCAAAATAAGATATCGCAGCCATTATAAATGCAAAGAATAATGCAACTATATTATGTCCGCTTATAATATTGAAGATTTTATAAGTAAGTGCCGTAACAACGCCCATAAATATTGAGCAAATCATTGGTATAAGAAATGTTTTAATATATTCCTGCGTATATCCAACATATTTATTAAGAGCTACCAGATTAAGTGCAAGTACAACAATCGGAAATGTTGCATTACCTATTACAATTGCATATATTCCAAGATTTGTGAACTTAAGCAGACCAAATACCAGTACAATATGAACTATAAGAGATATACAAGAGTGAATTACAGGTATATTCATTTTATCAATGCCCTGAAGTGCTGAACTTGTAACCGTTGAAACAGTATAAAATACAACTGCAATTGCACCAATCTTTAGCATCATTCCACCCTGATCACTGTCATATCTTGAAAATAATAATTGAACCATTGGTTTACCAAGAACTACAAGACCAACAAATGATGGCATCGCAATGAACATATTGGCACCAATTGTTGCTGAAATCTTCTCGCGTATTGTAGAATATTCCTTTTTCTCTTTTGATGCAACAATACTAGGAAGTAATGATGCCGACATCGCTGATGCTACTCCCATTACAACACCTGTAAGTATTACATAACTTGAATTAAAATTGCCGATACTTGTCTTTATCTCTGATGAAGTCATACCTGCACCAGTCATTAATTTTCCATATAATATATCATCTATCAATGCACTTATCTGATAGAAAGTCTGACCAATAATTATTGGAATCATTGTAAATATAATATCCTTGTATATATTCTTGTATGGTTCATCAACACTATATATGTCACGTTTAACTTTTCTCTTAAATGTAGGATAATAAACAATAAATAAAATCAATAGGAATGCAAGTCCAAAGAATGCACCAAAGGCTGTACCCATAGTACCACCTGCTGCACCATAACCATCAACCTTTGCTGTTCCTTTATATGCTTTTACTAAAAATGCACCCGCAGCTATACTTACAACCGCATTTACTATCTGTTCAATAAGCTGTGAAATGGCAGTTGGAATTGTAGTACCCTGTCCCTGGTAGAAACCTCTTAACACACCTAATACCGAAACTATAAATATTGTAGGTGCAAGTACTCTTAGAGGAAGAGCTATTCCTGAATATGCCGAATAGAAATGTTTTTCAATAAAGTTCGCACCAAAATATAGAATAAATGCTGCCGTTCCACCCGTACAAATTGATACTGTTACAGATGAAATAAATATCTTTCTGGCATCTCTGTATCTGTGGTTAGCTAAACGTCCCGAAATCAATTTAGAAACTGCCATAGGTAAACCATATGATGACAGAACTAACATTATATTATATACATTAAATGCTGCTCCATATATACCATTAGCCTCTGCACCTATTATATTTACCATAGGAATTCTATATACAAGACCAATTATTCTTACAAATATTCCGGCCATTGCAAGAATTCCGCCATGCATAATTATATTTTTAATACTTTTCTTCTGATTCATATTTCCACACCAATCTATTCATATTATTTTTTTACACGAAACGACAGGCATATTATATTACAATTCATAATTTTAATCTATATAAAAAAGTAAAATTTTTGTTAACTATTAGATATTATCTATATAATATTCGTATCTATATAATATTCTCCATTCTGCAGTTGCAAAACGCCGGAGGAATCGCAGGATAAATTTCAGAATTTGCTCTATGAAAGATGCTATTTGTGATTCCTGCGACATAAATAACTGTATGAAAAATCAGATATCAATCTGTATTTTTCACATTAGCTTCTTTCATTGATTTGACATAATCATAAAGATGTGGTGTTGCATCTTCACCATATTCTGCAATAATTTTTACAATTGCACTTCCAACTATTACACCATCTGCAAATTCCGAGAAATGTTTAGCCTGCTCTGGTGTGCTTATACCAAAACCAATCGCTGCAGGTGTATTTGTACTTTCTTTAATTACCTTTATTATTGACTCAAGGTCTGTCTTAATTTCTGAACGTACACCTGTTACCCCCATTGAAGATACTACATATATAAAGCCTGTTGCTTCTTTAGCTATCATCTCAATACGTTTAGCTGATGTAGGTGCAATCATTGATATAATATCTATATTGTGTGATTTTGCAAAAGGAAGTATCTCTCCTTTCTCTTCATATGGCATATCAGGTATAATTAATCCGTCAACTCCACATTCATTACATCTCTTCATAAATGCCTCATATCCATAATGAAATACAGGGTTTAAATATGTAAGAAATACAAGTGGAATATCTGTCTTAGTTCTTATCTTCTTAACTGTTTCAAATACTTTTTCTACAGTACAACCCGCACTAAGCGCTCTTATATTAGCTTCCTGTATTACTGAACCCTCAGCTATCGGATCAGAAAAAGGTACGCCTATTTCTATTAGGTCTGCTCCTGCATTTGCCATTTCTAATACAAATTCTTCTGTTTTATCAAGACTGGGATCTCCTGCTGTAAGAAATCCTATGAATGCTTTACCATTCTTGAATGCATTTTCTATTCTACTCATGTAAGTCCACTCCTCTATATCTTGCTATTGCCGCAACGTCTTTATCTCCACGTCCTGACAGGCATACTATTATTATCTCATCTTTCTTCATTGTTGGTGCTAATTTAATAACCTCTGCAACTGCATGAGCACTTTCAATCGCACATATAATTCCTTCTGTTCTTGCAATATATTCAAATGCATTTACAGCTTCATCATCAGTAATGCTTACATATTTTGCTCTGCCAACAGAATTAAGATATGCATGTTCTGGACCTATTCCCGGATAATCAAGACCTGCTGATATCGAATATACAGGTGCAATCTGTCCCTCATCATTCTGACAGAATAACGATTTCATACCATGAAATACACCAAGGCTTCCTTTTGCAATTGTTGCCGCATGTTTATCAGTATCAATTCCTCGTCCTGCTGCTTCACAACCTATAAGCTTTACATTCTCATCATTTATGAAATTATAGAACATTCCCATTGCATTGCTTCCACCACCTACACAAGCTACTACTGCATCTGGTAAACGTCCCTCTTTATCTAATATCTGTTCCCTTGCTTCCTTACTTATTACACTTTGAAAATCCCTTACTATCATAGGAAATGGATGTGGTCCCATAACTGAACCCAAAACATACTGAGTATCGTCAACTCGTCTTGTCCATTCCTTAAATGCTTCATTAACTGCATCTTTAAGTGTCATTGTACCACTTGTAACTGCGTGCACTTTAGCTCCTAATAATTCCATACGGTATACATTAAGTGCCTGACGTTCGGTATCTTCCTTTCCCATAAATATTTCGCATTCCATTCCAAGAAGTGCTGCTACTGTAGCTGTTGCCACACCATGCTGACCTGCTCCTGTTTCAGCTATAACTCTTGTCTTACCCATCTTCTTGGCCATAAGGACCTGACCTAATACATTATTAATCTTATGAGAACCTGTATGATTCAAGTCTTCTCGTTTAATATATATTTTAGCACCACCTAAATCTTTAGTCATCTTTTCAGCATAATATAAAAGTGATGGTCTGCCTGCATATTCTTTTAATAATGTATTCAATTCATCATTAAATTCTTTGTCATTTTTATAAAAAGCATATGCTTCATCTAATTTCTTTATCTCATTCATCAGTGTTTCCGGTATGTATTGTCCACCGAAATCTCCGAATCGTCCATTTTTCAAGTAACTGTTTTCCATTATTGTATATCCTTTCCGTCATTTTGGTTTGGTATTTAATATTTATTGTGGTCAGGCAATGAACCTCTTACAGTTCTTATGACATTTTTAATCTTATTATAATCCTTAAAACCATCCGTTTCAATGCCACTGCTAAGATCTATTGCATATGGTTGTAACCTAAGCGCTGCTCCTAAATTACTTTCGTTAATTCCACCTGCTAAGAAATACGGCCTGTCTATATTATCAACATAACTCCAGTCAAAGCATTCACCTGTTCCACCATTACCATTATCAAGCAATATATACTCTGCATCTGATTCATTAGCCATCTTAATATCTTCATATGAATTAATCTTAAATGCCTTAATAATCTTAGCATCAGTCTTATATCTAAGACTTTTAACATATGTTTCATCCTCACTTCCATGAAGTTGAATCATATCTATTATACTATTATTTGCCATATACGCAACCTTGTTAATGTCTTCATTTACAAATACACCTACAGTCTGTATATTTTCATTAAGCATTTCTCTTAATTTCTCAGCTTTTCTTCTGTCAATCTGTCGTCTGCTCTTTGCAAATACAAAGCCAATATAGTCAGGCATTAATTCATTTACATAATCAATATCACATTTTCTTGATAATCCACATATCTTAATCTTAGACATATATTTCTCCATTCTTAAATGTATAAGGCAACTTATTTTTCTTTCTTAGATTATTTCTGGTCAGACTACTTCAGATTTTAAATCTTTAATCATTGCTGCCTTATCACTGCATTTCATTAATGTCTCACCTATTAATACAGCATTAACATTATTTTCAACAAGTCTCTTTATATCTTTAGAATTTTTAATTCCACTTTCTGAAACAAATATAATATCTTCATCAACTGACTTTCGCAGATTAATACTGTTATTAATATCCACAGTAAAGTCTTTAAGATTTCTGTTATTAACACCTATGATTCTTGCTCCACATCTTATAGCCTTCTGTATTTCTTCTTCATCATGGGCTTCAACAAGTACCGACATTCCTAAGTCATCTGCAATTTTAAAATATCTCTTTAATGTATCTTCATCTAATATTGCACAAATAAGTAATATTGCACTTGCTCTTATTACCTTTGCTTCATATATCTGAATCTCATCTATTATAAAATCTTTTCTTAACAATGGAATATCTACATTTTTACTTATTTCTTTAAGAAAATCCACACTTCCTTTAAAGTAATCCGGCTCTGTAAGCACAGAAATCGCATTTGCACCTGAAGCTTCATATTCTTTTGCAATTTCTACATACGGAAAATCTTTTGCTATAATGCCTTTTGATGGAGATGCCTTTTTAACTTCACATATAAATGCAATTGGTTTTGTCTTAAGTGACTTTTCAAACCTGTATTTATCCTTATCATTCTTTGCGAGTTCTATTGCATCTTCCTTGATTTTATTAACATTTTCATTCTCGTAAATTTTATTGACACGAATCTTCGTGCTTTCAACTATCTTATCTAATATCATTTTAGTTCATTCCTTTTTACATATTGGAAAATTTAACAAATTCTTCTAATTGTTTTAATGCCTTTCCACTCTCTAATGTTTCTCTTGCAATTTTTATACCTTCGCTTATACTAACATCAGGTTTTGCAATATGTATGGCAGCTCCGGCATTGATAAGTACAGCATCTGTCTTTGGTCCTTTTGCACCTTTCAAAATTTCTAATGCATAAGCTGCATTTTCTTGTGGAGTTCCACCCTCAATATCTTTCTTATCGCATCTTGTGAAACCAAAATCTTCAGGTTTAATCTCATATGAAGTATAATGTCCATTTCTCACCTCACATACAGTTGTAGGTGCGCTCATCGAAATCTCATCAATCTTATCCTGACCATAGACTACCATTGCATTGTTTACACCAAGATTAAATAATACTTTTGCAAGTGGTTCTACAAGTTCTTCATCATATACACCAAGCAACTGCATATTTGCACCTGCCGGATTAGTTAAAGGTCCTAAAATATTAAATATTGTTCTGATTCCCAGTTCTTTTCTTACCGGACCTACATATTTCATAGACGCATGGTAACTCTGGGCAAACAAGAAGCAGATTCCAATCTTTTCAAGTATTTCTGTACTTTTTTCAGGAGAAATAGTAATATTTACTCCTAAGGCTTCTAATACATCAGCAGTACCACATTTACTTGAAGCTGCCCTGTTACCATGTTTAGCAACTTTAACTCCTGCTGCCGAGACAATAATTGATGCAATTGTTGATATGTTAATTGAGTTAGAACCATCTCCACCTGTTCCCACAATTTCAAGTACATTCTGATGGTCTAATAGTTTTACACTATGCGCTCTCATACCTTTAGCACTGCCTGTTATCTCTTCAATTGTTTCACCTTTCATACTCATTGCTGTAAGAAATGAACTTATCTGAACATCAGTAGCTTTTCCACTCATTATTTCGTCCATTACTTCCATTGCCATATCATATCCTATATCCTCTTTTTTTGCTAATTTTAATATTGCTTCTTTAATCATAATTTACCTCTTTTCTATATGCCTTACATATTTTTATATATTTAAGAAATTTTCAATTATCGTTCTTCCATCTGGTGTTAGTATTGATTCCGGATGAAACTGTACACCATATATATCATATTTCTTATGTTCTACTGCCATAATCTCATCGTCATCTGTCAACGCAATAATCTTTAATTCATCACCTAAAGACCCTTTATCTGCTGCAAGTGAATGATATCTGGCTACTCTTATTTTATTATCAAGTCCTTTGAATATCTTTGAATCACTGTCTAATGTAATTTCTGATTGTTTACCATGCATCAGCTGTTTAGCATAAATAATTTTTGTTCCAAATGCTTCACAGATTGACTGATGTCCTAAACATACGCCTAGAATCTTATATTTGCTGCCAAGTTCTTTTATAACATCTATGCATACACCTGCTTCCGACGGACGTCCCGGACCTGGTGAAATAATGATTGCTTCCGGTTGTAGTTCATCTATTTCTTTAACACATAGTTCATCATTTCTGATAACTTTAATGTCACTGTTTATTTCACCAATTAACTGAACCAGGTTATACGAAAAACTATCATAATTATCAATTAATAAAATCATTTGTCTTTTCCTCCATTTCTTAAATATTTTCTGCCATTTCAAGTGCTGTTAATACTGCTTTTGCTTTATTAATACATTCCTTAAATTCATTTTCCGGAACACTGTCTGCCACTATTCCTGCACCTGACCTTATGAATACTTTACCATTTTTCTTAAATGCAAGTCTGATTGCTATACATGTATCCATATTTCCAGAGAAATCAAGGTATCCGATTGCACCACCATATACACCTCTCTTATTGTTCTCAAGTTTATTTATTATCTTACATGCTCTGATTTTAGGTGCTCCCGACAATGTTCCTGCCGGTAACACTGCTTCAATCGCATCTACTGTATCTTTATCATCTCTTATCTTTCCATATACTGTCGAACCGATATGCATTACGTGTGAATATCTCTGTATCTCCATATATTTTTCTACCTTAACACTTCCATATTTACAAATCTTTCCTAAATCATTTCTTCCTAAATCGACTAACATATTATGTTCTGACAATTCTTTCTCATCAGCAAGAAGTTCTTTTTCTAATTTCTTATCTTCTTCATCATCTTTTCCCCTTGGTCTGGTTCCCGCTAATGGAAATGTTCTGACTTCACCGTTTGTTACTTTAACAAGTGTTTCTGGTGACGCACCTGCCATTTCTATATCACCACTTGAAAAATAGAACATATATGGTGATGGATTAAGTGTTCTAAGAGTTCTATATGTATCAAAAAGGCTTCCTTCATAGTCTGCTTCAATTCTATTAGATAAAACTAATTGAAATATATTTCCTTCTTTAATATGATTCTTTGTGATTTCAACCTTTTTTTTATACTCATCTTCTTCAAACAGATATCTGTAATCTGAAGTCTTTCTTCCTTTAGGTATCTCCTTAGCCTTATAATTTGTAATAAGTTCAATCATTTTTTCTAACTCTTTAACAGCCTTGTCATAATCATTTTCGATATTTTCTAATTTAACATTTTGTATAAGTATTATCTTCTGTCTGAAATGATCAAATGCTATTACCTTATCAAATAACATTAAATCTACATCTTTAAAGTGTTCTTCATCTTTAGAATCAAGATTTAATGAATGTTCTGCGTATTTTATATAGTCATATGAAAAATATCCTACCAGTCCACCTGTAAATGTTGGAAGATAATCATATTTCTTGCTCTTATAGTCATTAAGTATTTCTCTTATGTATTGTCCCGGGTTACTTGTAAGAACTTCTAATTTCTTTTCTCCTTTTATAACTAATCTTGAATTTGTACAGGTTATCTCCATCTTTGGTTCATAACCTAAGAATGTATATCTTCCCCAGTTTCTATTATCCTCTATACTCTCTAACATATAGCAATGACTGCTTACATTCTTTAATAATCTCATAACTTCAATCGGTGTCTTTATATCTGATAAAATCTCTGTGCTTATTGGTACAATCTTATATTCTTCTAACTTCTTTAATTCAATCGCTTCTTCAAGTGATGGTAAAAATTTCATATTAAAAAACCTCCATTTCTTTATGTCAGACATTCCAAAATGAAGGTTGTATATTATGTTTAATTATCTGTAAAATCATATGGTAATAAACTACATTCTATTCTGATTTTGTATTTTGTTGTGTATTGTTTTCATATTAAAGAATAAAGAATGTTGCTTGCGACATTCTCAGCCGCAGTGCGATCCTCGCGGAGCATTTTTTACTTACCAGGACAATTTCAACGAAATTTCCTGGTAAATAAAAAAGTCCTTGACAAAACATCTCTGTTCTGTCAAGGACGAATATACTTTCGCGGTACCACCTTGATTTACGATAAATCGTACACCTTATTCAGAATACTAACATATTCCTAGCAACTAACGTATGCACTACGTCATGAGATACTAAGTAAAACACTTTTCATCATGCCCTCTGTGGTCCATTTAATAATCTGCGTTTTGTCGATTCTCAGCATCACGACTCTCTGTAAATGCACAACCATTTTTATCTCCACATCAACGGTTTACATATTTATTTTTATACATACTACCTCATATGTATTTATTTGTCAATACTTTTTTCTATATAGAATCACATAGAATCGCATACACACAATTTCTATATTGGACAAAATACTTCTATATAACAAAGAACCTCTGTATAACCAGAGGTTCTTAATATGCTTATTACTAAATAATTCGAAAAATTATTCCTTAACAGCTGCTGCACCAAGTCCAGTTGTCATTGCTTTCTGTGAAATGATGAAGAAAATAACAAATGGAATACAAATTACTAATGCACCTGCTGCAAATAATGTAAACTGGTTTCTTGTACCATCGATAAAGCTGATAAGACCGATTGCAAGCGTATACTTTTCATTCTGTCCTAATACCATCTTAGGGAAGATCCAATCCATCCATGGTCCTGTGAAACTTGTAATTGCAAGGAAAATAATCATTGGTCTTGCAATTGGAAGAATGACTCTGAAGAAAATCTTTAAGTGGTTAGCACCATCAATTCTTGCTGCTTCATCAAGTGACTTAGGAATTGTATCAAGGTAACTCTTAACGAGCCAAGTGTTATATGGAATATTACCTGCAACATATACAAGTACTAATCCCCATAACTGGTTGTATGCATGTATTCTGTTAATAATAACGAATATAGCTATCATACCAACAAATGATGGGAAAATCTGAAGGATTAACATAGCCATCATCATACTTTTTTTAAACATAAATTTGAATCTTGAGAATACATATGCTGCTAATGAACAACATATAACTGTTAAGATTGCTGTACAAAGCGCAATAATAAATGTATTCTGGAACCAAAGCAAATAATTTGTCTCATTAAATAACTTTTCAAACTGTATTGTACTAAATCCATCAGCAAATGGTATTGGATTACTGTTTGCTGCTGTTGCTTTTGGCGAAAATGCATTACTTATAACATAAACAATTGGATATAATACAACCAAGGAGCAGATGGTTAATATTACTATAACTAATGTCTTAAATACAGTCTGTTTTGTTTTAGTATTCATTATAATTCACCCTCCTTGTAAGACTTCGTATTTTTAAAGTTAAATATTGCAAATGGAGCTAATACAACGAATACGAGCATCGCAAGTACAGATGCATTACAATATTTCTGTTGATCCATAGTCAACTTGTATATCCACGTTACTAACAAGTCGGTAGCACCGGCACCGGTTACAGTAGTATCTCTAATCTTTGGATCACCACCTGTTAAGAAGTAGATAGCACCGAAGTTGTTGATATTATGTGTGAATGACATAATAACAAGTGGAATTGTTTGATATAAAACAAGTGGTAATGTAATACACTTGAATATCTGGAACTTATTAGCTCCATCAATTGTGGCTGCTTCAAATACATCAGTTGAAATAGCTGTCATCTGACCTGTAATAAGAAGCATGAAGTATGGAACACCAACCCACATATTTATAAGAATACATACTACTTTAACTAACGTTTTATCTGTTAGCCAAGGAATGTTATTCTGAATAATATTCAAATCTCTTAATGTTGCATTAATTGCACCTGTTGTACCATTTAATAAGTTCTGCCATACCTTAAGTGTTAAAATTGAAGGAATAGCATATGGTAAAATTAAGATAGCTCTGAAAACTGGTGTTACTTTTAATTTAGCTTCATATAAGAATGTAGCTAATACCATACCACCAAAGTAACATGTAAATGTTGCTAAAAATCCCCAGATAACTGTCCATGCTGCAACACGACCAAATGCTGAAGTCCAGCTTGAATCACCACCGAACATATTGAAATAGTTCTTAAGTCCTACCCAGTTAACTGGTGCACCTGGTGTCAAGTGATCTGGCATCGACCAGTTTGTAAAACCAACTATTACAGAGAATAAAAGTGGTATAATAACAAAGAATACCACAAGCAATAACGATGGAGCTAATCCCAATAATGGGAAAGCTTTACCAACTGCACCCTGCATTGATTCTTTATTACTCTTACATCTGCCATCAAGGCAATAATCCTCATATCCTGCTAAAGCGCTTCTTACAGATATAATATATGCTATAACGAATACTGCTATTACTGCCAAAGCCATAATACCATCTACTAATCTGAATGTAGCTGGTCTGATTTTTGGATACCATCTTGAAATTTCAATCATATCTTTAATCATCTGTGCAAGTTTTGGTGATGCACATAACATAATCACTTCAATAATTGCGAACAGCACACCTTTTATGTACTGTTTAAGATAAATTATATGACCTAATCCCATAAATATACAAGATGATACAAGTACGTTTTTTCTTGAAGAACCATCAGTCTTAAGTGATGCTCCCATTCAACTCACCTATCTTTCATATTCATGTAACTACTAGAGTCCTTTTTATATTATGCCAACCAGATTATCTGGTTGGCATATTTGACAACAATTTAAAATTCTATATTTAATTATTTCTTTGTTGCTGACTTATTAGCTGTATCAAGTTCTGCCTGGATATCTGTTGTTTCACCATTCCAGATGTTAGCAAATGCTGATTCAAATGCTGTCCAGAATAAACTTGCCTGTGCCATATTTGGCATTGGATAAGAGTATGCTATCTGTTTATTTATGCCTTCCATGTATGTTTTGATTTTATCATTATCGATCATGTCAAGTACATCATCTCTAGATGGCATTGTGCTTGTAAGTTCACATCTTAATGCCTGCATTTCTTTAGTCATTAAGAACTCAGCAAATGCTGTTGCTTCTGGCTGATGTTTAGAATATGCTGAAACGAACATACATCTAACACCCATGAAGTTTGTAGGTGGGTTTGTAGAACCTGTTAAAGCTGGAATTGAAGTGATACCGAAGTTAATACCACTCTCTTCAAATATTCTGATATTCCAAGCACCTGAAACATTCATTGCTAACTGGCCTGCTGCGAAAAGTGAGTCGTTATGTTTATAATCGATATCTCCAGATTTCTGATTAATTGCTTTAGCTAATGCTGTGAAATCTGCCATCTGTGCTACTGACTCTTTTGAATTCATATATGTATTCTTGATATCGTTACCATTCTCACCATAAAGATGAATTGTTGGTGTTGAAGTAAACATTACACTATAGTATGCATTACCTGCATCAAATAAGAATGGCTGAACACCACTTTTCTTATCATAATTCTGAATGTATGTTACTAAATCTGACATTGTTTTAGGAATTTCTTCCTCTTTAATTAAATCTTTGTTGTAGAATAAAGCATATGTCTCAACTGATACCGGATAACCGTAAAGCTGTGTTGTACCATCTGCTTTACTAAGTGTAGCACCTGCTAATGTTGCTGCATTACATGAAGCAGATAAGATTTCTTTTTCTGAATCTGGAACTGGAGCAATAGAAGCACTTGCTGCCATAACACCAGCATTGTTATGAACTGTAGCGAAAAGGTCAGGACCATTTCCACCAGGGCCATCTAATACGATTTTTGAGTTAGCATCTCTTGACTCAACATTAACGTATTTGATTGTGATATTTGGATATAATTTTGTGAAGCACTTTCCTGCTGCTTCAATAAACTTATCTGGTCCACCTGTTGACTCCCAAACTGTAAGTTCAACTTTGTCGCTTGTAAGCTGCTGATTTGTCTTGAAATCGATTGCTTTTACATCAATACCTGAAACAGCATCTTTAACTTCCTTGTCTGATTTTTTTCCACAACCAGCAAACATTGTTGTTGCCATCGCTACTACTAAGGCAACTGATAAAATTCTCTTTTTCATACCTTTTACCTTTCCGAACTATACGTTCTTTAAATTTTCTTGTTGCGAACAGTATCTTTTCGTTCATATAATAGTCCGTTCGCAGACTGTTACATAACTTTGGTGTGACTAACATTAGTAAAAATATACAATAGCTAAATGTTTCACCCAGCAAATTAAATGTCGTATAAAGCATAATTTCTAGTAAATATTCACAATAACTACTTAATAAAATTAAGTGCCTTATTACTGAATAATAGTAAAAATGTGCAAAACCTGACACTATTTATTACTGTTCTTTGTAAGTATATCATTCACTAATATTATTGTCAATATTATTAGCAAGAAAAAAGGACATTTTTTTGTGCATATTGCATAAAATCGTCCTGTGTTTTTTTTCTCATTATTTTATATATTTTTCATATATTAAAATCTTAAAATGTCTGACATTTAACTTTTCTGCGTTATGTCTATGCAGATTTTGAGTTATTAATATATTCAAATTATACATTTAACTTAAGCTGCACCTCTTCTTCTGCTTCTTCCTTAAATTCTTCATCTTTTTCAGCATTTATTTCAGGCAGATCTTCTATAGAAGATACTCCGAACTGTCTTAGGAATTCCTCTGTTGTCCCAAATAATATTGGCCGTCCCGGTGCATCAAGTCGTCCAACTTCTCCTACAAGATTATATTCTACAAGTTTATTAACCGCATGGTCACATTTTACACCCCTGATTTTCTCAATCTCTGTTTTGGTAACCGGCTGTTTATATGCAATTATCGATAACGTCTCTAATAATACATCTGTAAGCACATTCTTTTTAGGTTGAGAAGCCACCTTTATCAGATATTCATACATATCATTCTTAGTACACATCTGATACGAATTCTCAAGTTCACATATCTTAATTCCACGTTCTTCGCTCTCATACTTATCCATTAAATTGTGTATTATTTTTCGTGTTGTTTTTATATCATGTCCAATAGCCATAGAAATCTTTTCTATTTCCACTGAATCACCCATCGTGAAAAGTATCGCTTCTATAGCTGCTTCTATCTTTGATATTTCCAATTAATTTTCCTCCTGAGTTGTATTTTGTTGTGTATTTTCACTGACTGCTTCTATTTCGATATCATCAAATATATTATCCTGCTTTATATGAATTTTACCTGTTTTCATTAACTCTAATATTGCAAGGAAAGTTACTATAACCTGCATCTTGGATTTTTGTCTGCCAAGAATCTGTCTAAAACTGCAATGTCCATTTCTTATTGCATATTCTTCTACATAAGACATCTTATCCTCTAAGTTTACTTCTTCTTTCTCTATTTTACCAAATTTACTTCTTATAGGATCAATCTTATTCTCCTGTCTGCGAAGTACTTCATTAAAAATAGCATTAAGCTTTCGCAATGTAATTCCATCTAATAGTTTGTCTAAATCAACCGGTGGCTCATATTTTTTTACTTCATCGGGAACTGTCGGTTTCTTGTACATACTTTTCTCTGCATCTAACTGTCTGTCTCTCAATTCATATGACATATACTTATATCTTTTGTATTCTAAAAGTTTTTCAACCAGTTCAGCTCTTGGATCTTCTTCCTCCTCTTCGTTTTCAGGATCTTTTGGAAGTAACATTTTAGCCTTTATATCTAAAAGAGTTGCGGCCATAACCAGGAACTCACTCACAAGATTCAAATCCTGTTTATCCATATTTTGAACATATTCTATATATTGTGCAGTGATTTCAACAATAGGAATATCATATATATTTACTTTATTTTTATCTATCAAATGCAATAAAAGGTCTAGCGGACCCTCGAATACCTGCAGCTTAAATTCTAAGTTCATATGTAAATTATCCTCGTCTTTCTGATTATGACATATATGATTTTATATATTGTATATTATTTCTAAATGTTAGCAGATAAATAAAGCATACCTTTTATATATCAGTCAACCAAATATTTAATGATACTTTTTTACATTATATATTTATACCACATTTTTTTTAAATAGTCCACATAACCTGCTTTTCTTACATTTTCTATGAGACATATGTTTACTTCGCCTATCATATTATCTCCAATATAATATTCAGTTTTACCCACAACACTTCCTGATTTAGCCGGTGCTTTAACTTTCTTTTCTAATTTTACCTTTTTCGTAATATTATTTATCACCTCATCTTTCCCACAAATGTATACAAATTCTTTCTCAGGTTCAATTTTAACTGTCTTTTTTACTCCACCTGAAATTTTAATCTCTCTATTAATTTCATCATTCTTATCACTATACATTGATACTACAGAATAACCATAATTTAATAACGTGACAGCCTCCGAGAAACGTACTTTATAATCTGGTGCTCCCATTATAACAGCTATTAATTCAATATTGTCTTTACATGCAGTTGCACTAAGACAATATTTTGCAAGTGATGTACTTCCTGTTTTAAGTCCTGTTGCCCATTCATATTGTTTCAATAGCTTATTTGTATTAGCAAGTGTAAATTCAATGCTTCCCTTATTAGTAACATGTGTGATATTTTCCATCCATATTTTAGAATAATTATGAATCTCAGGATATTTTGTAATAAGCTCCCTGCTCATTATAGCGACATCTCTCGCGGAAGTATGATGTTCCATAGAATCACATAGTCCACAGCAATCCTTAAACACAGTATTTGTCATTCCTAATTCTCTGGCTCTTTCATTCATCATTCTGACAAATTCTGTTTCACTTCCTGCTATGTACTCTGCCATACATACACTTGCATCATTTCCAGAGGCTACGACAATACATTTTACAAGTGTTTCCACAGTCTGTTTCTCACCTGTCTCTAAGAAAACCTGTGAACCACCCATTGATTTTGCATATTCACTTGTTGTTACTACATCATCATAATCTATTTTGCCCTCGTTAATCGCATCAAATATCAGTATCAGAGTCATTATCTTAGTTATACTCGCAGGCGATACAATCTCATCCGCATTATTCTCATATAAAATTTTACCTGTGGATGCTTCCATTAAAATTGCAGCTTTTGACTGAATTCCTAAATCTGTTGAATTTTCTCCATTAACTGCAATCATATCAGGCTGATTTGCTTCTGCCCTCTGAATATACGGGTTATTACATATCAATATAGTAAGTACAAGTAGTATGGCTACTATGTTTCTTTTCAAAAAAATCCCCACTAACTAATATTTTTAATTAATTATATGGGGATTTTACTTTTATATTCTATTTTTCTTACTTAATAAGTTCTTAAATCATAATATCAAAATACACTAATTATATCAAATGCATTCTTTCATATATCATACTTTTTTATAATTTATATTGTTTTGTATATTATTGACCATAATACAGACATTCTTTTGTCGAACCTACAACATAGCCACTATCTTTATCTACCTGGCTGACTACAAAGGAATCCAGTGTCTGTAATCCTGAATACTTAATTCTAAGTGTCGAGGTATCTATGAATTCAGTATCGCGCTTATCACCATTTACAAAAACTTTACTAAACTTTGTAAAATTCTTACCTTTAATCTCAACATATTCTGTATCACCATCTGTAACAGGTTCTATCTTAGTTATCTCTATTTCCTCTACTCCCATAGTCATATCCGTAGGACTATAAGGACTAACACCACTATATACTAACTGGTCACCATATAGAATATCATATTCGAGATTCTGTAAACCACTCAGGTAATCTTTGTGTTCCTCATCATCTTTATCTTCGTCTAAATGTTGCTGATGATATCTGTTAATTACACCCGAATTCATACCTAATTCCTTTAAGATTCTTGGTGCAAGCTGGAATGTTTCTAAATCTCTGTCATTTTTCTGCAAGCCAAAATTATTCCAGATAACATATTCGGTCTGGTAAAGTGAACCATTTGATAAATCTTTCTCTGAAAAACCAAGTCCAGGCAAATGGTCTCCATACATTACAAGTATAGTATCTTCACCACAATCAGATAATGCCTCTGTCAATTTCTTAATAAATTCATCCATTTCATGAATCTGGTTAGCATAATATTCAATCGCATTCTTTCTGCCTTCATCATCAGCACCTGATTCTACTTTAATTACCGGATTTTCAATAACCTTTGAAGTAGGATAACTTCCATGCCCCTGAACAGAAATAGTATATATATAATCCGGGCAATCTGTACTCTTAAGTGTCTTTATAATTTCATCAGTAAGAACTTTATCCTTAGCCCATCCCTCAGGAGTATATTCCTCAACATTCATATACTCTATTGATGTGAATGTATCATATCCAAGGTGTGGAAATACAGATTTTCTTGTATAGAATGTTGCATCATTATTATGCATAGCATGAGTTGAATATCCATATTCTTTCAAATTAAATGCTGTGCTTTCACACGTAGTTGATTTAAGTACCGTCTTATATGGTATCTCGCCTGGTCCAAAATCATCAAGATTCATACTTGTCATTATCTCAAATTCAGTATTACAGGTTCCATATCCAACATTATATACATTTAAAAAACCTGATGAATATTCCTTCTTCAATTGATTAAAATATGGTATCGGGTCACTCGAGAACTTAATGTCTGTTGCTTTATTAATATCAAAGAATGATTCAAGCTGTAAGAAGATTATATTAGGTTTCCTTTCTACCTTGTTAAGTTTAACTTCATTATCTTCCGTATTATTATCATCTGTATCAATTATCGAATCAATCTTGTCCTTAGAATAATCAGATGGTTTCTTAACGCCTGAATTGAATAGACCTGCACCGAAGCAGTATACAAAACCATATTTATTATATCCTATCGTCAGGTTAGGGAATTTTGTAACAAGAGTACCTGTGTCCAATGCAATATTGGTACTAAGCACACATACCACGAAACCTATTCCTACAATTACAATATTCTTCCAATAATTTATCTTATATGAAATCTTTGGTCCTTTTAAGAATAACATTACAATTACTAATAGTAATAATATCAGGCCAATCATCGTAAGACTTACTAAAAACGGTGTGAAATACTGGTCAACAATCGCCACTGCAGCATCAATAAGCTTAAGATCATTTGCATTAAATGGTGTAACCCTTACCATTAAAAGAATTCTGTTAATAATTCCTGCTATTAACCATATGCTTGATACAAATGCGATATAAAAAACTCTTCTTCTCGTTAATAATCCAATTGATATAGAAACAAAAATAAACATTAAATTACAGAAGAATATAAATGGACTTGTAAACATAAACTTAAACCCTTTTATTAAAGAGCCTCTATTTAAAATCTCTATAACAAGTTCTATGCATATAGGAAGTAATATAAAAATCAGAATATTATTTCTATATATTTTGTTTTTGAAAAAATCTTTTATCTTATTCATTTCTATTGCCTTTCCATCAACATATATTTTTGACAAATTAGTGATAGTTTAGCACAATTATTTTTTTGTGTCCATATGTTCATAAATATTTCACATTTCCATAACGTTTCACACTAGCATTAATATTTCTTTGCACCATTTTTAGAAATAATCCATTTAACTAATGGTTGTTTCTTCACTGGCGTCTTTGAGAATTCATAAGCTCTTTCAAATCTATCTTTAGCCGCTTTTAATTTCTCAATATCATTTGCATATAGTGTAGCAACAGTATCACCCTTTTCTACTCTGTCACCCACCTTTTTCTTAAGTACAATTCCGACCGATAAATCTATCTTACTATCCTTAGTCTCCCTGCCTCCACCAAGAGTAAGCGAAACTATTCCTATCTCCTGAGTATTAATACTTTCAACAAAGCCTGACTCTTCTGCTATTATATCCATTATTATAGATGCTTTAGGCAACAGTTCCGTATTATTTACAACTTCTCCATCTCCACCCTGTGCTTCTATAAATTCACGCATTTTATTAATAGCTCTTCCATCATTAATCGTCTGCTTTAACATATTTATTCCCGTTTCTAAATCATCTGTCACACCAGCCGCAATAAGCATATGTGCACCTAATACCAATGATAATTCAAGTAAATCCTCAGGACCATTTCCGTTAAGTGTATCAATCGCTTCTTTTACTTCAAGTGCATTACCAACCGATTTACCAAGCGGCTCATTCATATCAGAAACAATCGCAACCGTATTCTTTCCTGCGCCATTACCTATCTTAACCATTTCTCTCGCCAAATCTATAGCATCTTTTTCCTGCTTCATAAATGCACCACTGCCCGTTTTGACATCAAGCACTATAGCATCTGCACCCGATGCCAGCTTTTTACTCATAATACTGCTGGCAATAAGCGAAAGATTGTCTACAGTAGCCGTTACATCTCTTAACGCATAAAGTTTTTTATCTGCAGGAGCTAAATTAGCAGTCTGTCCAACAAGAGCAATCTTATATTTATTAACATTATCAATAAATTTTTGTTCAGGCAATACTGTTGAAAAACCCGGTATACTCTCTAATTTATCAATTGTCCCTCCGGTATGTCCCAACCCTCTTCCTGACATCTTAGCAACCGGAACGTCTAAGGCCGCTACCATCGGTCCAAGCACCAGAGAAGTCTTATCTCCTACTCCTCCCGTACTATGTTTATCTACTTTTATACCCTTTATCCCTGATAAATCTAATCTGTCACCGCTATTTGCCATAGCCATAGTAAGATTCAATGTCTCTTCTTCATTCATTCCCGAAAAATATATTGCCATAAGTAATGCCGATATCTGATAATCCGGAATATCCCCTTTTGTAAAGCCATTTACAAAGAACTCTATCTCTTCTTTATCAAGTGCATATCCATCTCTTTTTTTCATTATAATATCATATATTCTCATAGTAATCCTCGTTTCTGAGCATTTGTTAAATAATATCTTCCAAAAAGCTCTCTCCAATGCTTAATTTATCAACATTCATTATCTGTGCAATTGTCTGTCCGACGTCTGCAAATGTACTTCTTATTCCAAGATTAACATTTTTCTTTAATGATTTACCATATACTAACAACGGAACATATTCCCTTGTATGGTCTGTTCCCTTAGTCGTAGGGTCACAGCCATGGTCAGCATTAATAATCAGTATATCATCTTCTTTTATTTTATCCATTACGTCTGTCAGTCTTTCATCAAACTGTTCTAATCCAATTGCATATCCTTCATAATCATTTCTATGTCCCCATTTCGAGTCAAATTCAACAAGATTAGTAAATATCAGTCCACTATCTATTGTATCCATATAATCCAGGGTTTTATCCATTCCGTCCATATTATCTTTAGTATGAATCGCATCAGTAATACCCTCTTTTGCAAATATATCCTCGATCTTTCCAACTGCCGCAACATTCATTCCTTTTTCTTTCATTTTGACAAGCAGGTTATTTCTATCAGGTAATTTAGAAAAATCTCTTCTGTTTGCTGTTCTTGTAAATGGTTTCTCTCCTTCAAATGGTCTTGCTATTACCCTTGCCACTTCATCATTTCCTTTTAATATACTTCTTGCTATCCTGCACATTTTATATAATTCTTCCGGTGAATATATGCTTTCATGACATGCAATCTGAAATACGCTGTCTGCGGATGTATATATAATCGGTTTCTTAGTAGCTATATGCTCTTCTCCTAATTCTTTTATTATCTCTGTACCTGACGCTACCTTATTGCCGAGAACTCCTGGAACACCGGTTTCCTTTATAAATTCGTCAATAATATTTTCAGGAAAGCCATCCATATATGTTGGAAATTTCTTAGACGAATATATTCCTACCATTTCCCAATGGCCCACTGTAGTGTCCTTACCATTTGACATCTCAGCCATCTTACCATAACATCCAATCGGATTATCACATTTATCAATACCAACAATTCCATTAATATTACCTAATCCTATTTTTACCATATTAGGCACTTTTAATCCATTATGTTTCTCTGATACATGACCTATTGTATTTGTTCCAACATCATCGAACTTATCTGCATCAGGCAACTCACCCATTCCAACACTGTCAAGTACAATCCAAATAACTCTTTTAATCTGCATATCTTTCACACTGACCTCCATTCTTACTTTTTACAACCTTCTTAATATTTATAATAATATCATATTTTCTTACTTTTTTCCAGTTGCAAACATTTGTCAGGATGGATTAAATCATTATTAGTTGCTTGTTTTTTTGACACATATATATTATAATATCATCTAAAAGTTTATATACAGATTAAGGAGGACAACATAATGAGTTTCGATTTTTTAAAGAAAATGCCAACTCCTGCTGAAATTAAAGAAGAATTTCCATTACCAGAAAACCTTGTAAAATTAAAAGCAGACAGAGATGACATGATTAAAAAAGTATTTACAGGTGAATCTGATAAGTTTTTATTAGTAATAGGACCTTGTTCTGCAGATAATGAAGATGCGGTTGCTGATTATGTTTCAAGATTAGCTAAGGTTCAGGAAAAAGTTAAAGATAAGATTTTAATTATTCCAAGAATCTATACGAACAAGCCTCGTACAACAGGTATGGGCTACAAAGGTATGTTACACCAGCCAGATCCAGAGAAGAAACCAGACCTTGTAGCAGGTCTTATGGCAATCAGAAGAATGCACATAAGAATTATTAATGAAACAGGACTTACTGCTGCTGACGAAATGCTTTATCCAGAGAATTACAGATATTTCTCAGATATTTTATCTTATGTTGCAATTGGTGCCCGTTCAGTAGAAGACCAGCAGCATAGATTAACAGTAAGTGGAATGGACATTCCAGCAGGCATGAAGAATCCAACAAGCGGCGACTTATCAGTTATGCTTAACTCAGTTATAGCAGCACAGTCAGGACATACATTTATCTACAGAGGGTATGAAGTAAAGACAACTGGCAACGAACTAACACATACAATCTTACGTGGTGCTGTTAATAAACACGGTCAGTGCATCCCTAACTACCACTATGAAGATTTAATTCGTCTCCACAATATGTACAGTGAATTAGACCTCAAAAACCCTGCTGTTATCGTTGACTGCAATCATTCTAATTCAGCTAAACAATATATCGAACAGATTAGAATATCAAAAGAAGTTCTTCATAGCATGAGACATTCTTCAGATATTAATAATTTTGTTAAAGGTTTAATGATTGAAAGTTACATAGAGCCAGGTTCCCAGAAAGTAGGAGAACATATTTATGGTAAATCAATTACAGATCCTTGTATCGGATGGGAGCAGACAGAATCATTAATTCTTGATATTGCTGATTTATTATAACATAATGCCAGGGGGTAAAATGTCAAAAAGGCTCATTTTGCCTGCATAGTATAATGCTTAACACATTTATGTTTTAATTATTAAATGAATATCAGATTGTATAGGGATTTTTTGTATTTTCTATACATTTAATACAAAATACTGTGTCACGAGATATTGATTATATCTCCTGACACAGTATTTTATTATCTTAATATTAATTTCTTATTTTCTTTATATTTTTTCTATATTTTTCCTTATATTTTATATTTCATTTTTATTGCTAATTTCATTTGATTCTATCATTGTCATTTTCTATTTTCTTGGATGATTCTTAGAATACTCATCTCTTAACTTAGAACCTTTCATATTAACATACATCTGTGTGGTAGCTACTACTGAATGTCCAAGCATCTCCTGTACCGCTTGAAGATTTGCACCATTTTCTACAAGATGAAGTGCAAATGAATGTCTGAGTGTATGTGGTGTAATAGTTTCATCTATTCCTGCCATCTCACCATATAATTTAACAATCTTCCAAAAACCCTGTCTGCTCATAGCTCCACCTGAACAATTTACAAACAGAATATCGCTTTCCTTTCCCTTAATTAAAACTTTTCTTGCAGTTTCAATATATTTCGTTATAGCATTTTTAGCAGATAATCCAAAAGGCACAACTCTTTCTTTATTATTATCACGTCCATGACATACTATATATCCTAATTGCATATTAACATCTTCTAAACGTAATCCAATAAGTTCTGATACTCTTATTCCTGTTGCATATAATAACTCAAGCATAGCTTTATCTCTTATGCCTTTATTATTCTTGTCTGATGGCTGCTTCAGCAATCTGTCAACTTCCTCTACGCTTAATACATTCGGGGTCTTTTTCACGTTTATAGGACCTCTAAGTAACAATGTTGGATCACTATCGATTTTGCCAATCTGTAACATATAATGGAAATATGCCTTCATCGAAGCAATATATCTTGAAATCGTAGTTGATGCACAACCATTCTTTTCTAACCACAATATGTATGTATTAATGCTTGTCGCTGTAATCTTCTCTGGAGAATAGTATCCCTGCTTTTTAAAATACTGACTCATCTTTATCAAATCCCTTTTATAGGAAATTGATGTATTCTCAGATACCTGCTTTATATCTCTTATAAAAGATATAAAGAGCTCAATCGTCTCTTCCATAGTATCCACCCTTTGCATCTATAGTTTTTTTCTAAAATACCCATATATAAGATATTATATAGTCTTTCTTCGATAAAATCAAATGAATTTTGACATTATGAAAATATTCATAAAACATTCCGTTAAACTCAGTAGAATTATAGCAAAAATCAGCTTAAATATTTCTTTAA
Organism: Eubacteriaceae bacterium; assembly: GCA_902362455.1. Taxonomy (GTDB): domain Bacteria; phylum Bacillota; class Clostridia; order Lachnospirales; family Lachnospiraceae; genus Bovifimicola; species Bovifimicola ammoniilytica. The sequence continues at coordinate 223,811 of CABIWJ010000002.1, read as the reverse complement.
TCCCTGTCTGTTTTCTCTGGCTAAAATCTTCAAAATCCATTTTCGTAATCAGATACCATATTATAATTATGTATAGAATCATATGTGGCTGCGTAAACAGTAGATACCACAACACACCGGTACTTCCTTTTGCTACAGTAAACAATCCTATTAAAATACTGTTTTTCATCCCGAAATACCATAAAAAAGCCGAATGAAACAATACTCTGTAGCTTGTGAGTCCTAGAACTATCAGAAAGATAATTTCCTTTGTCCTATTTAATAATACATAGACAAAATAATCTGTCTCACATATTTTTCTGAAATTCATTCTGCCTACAATATAATTATAATAAATAACTAGATTATTTCTATTAATATCATCAAGACGATTGAATAAAACTGTTCCACATATCACGCCCAATAACATACTCATTAGTAAAAATATATGTGTTTTTCTATAAGAAAAAAGCATATCTCATTTACCCTCTTTCTCAAAACATTAAAATTTTGGATAAGTTCCTAAATGAATATATGCTTTTCTATATTTAATATATTACTATTTTCAATACATATTCTGTATATCTTATTACTATCTTAAATATACATATTTCAGATTCGAAATTATATATCATCTTAAATTCAAAAACAAATATACTTTACTAGTTATAAATTATAAGTAGAAAATCTTATATGCTAATATTGCTGATACAGTTTTTGAGTCCTGCATTTTACCTTTTCTAATCATCTTAAGCAGTTCGTCTATACCATATTCCTGTATCTCTATATTCTCATCTTCATCTAAATGCTGATGAGTTTTTATAAGATTTCTTGCAACAAACACATCTATTCGTTCATTGCAAAACGCAACTGTTGTCCTAAGAGATAACAAAAACTCTAAATCATCTGATTTATAGCCTGTTTCTTCTTCTAATTCTCTTGCCGCGCATTCTATCATTGGCTCATCTATATTTTCAAGTCCTCCTGCCGGCAATTCAATTGTAAATCTGTCTAATGCATTTCTCCATTGCTTAACAAGAAGAATCTTGCCATCGTCAGTTATCGGAATAACAGCCGCCGCACCATTATGTCCTATAAAGTCCCATTCTACATGATTTCCATTAGGAACTTCTATATAATCCTTGTACATATTTATAATTGTACCTTTATGCACAAGTTCCCTTTTGACTCTGTTATACTTTTCCATATTATTTTATACCCTCTGACTTCTTATAACACTCATCTGTTGCTTTAATAATAGAATTTCTAAAGCCATATTCTTCAAGTGCCGATACCCCGGCAATTGTTGTTCCACCAGGTGAACATACTTGATCTTTTAATTTACCAGGATGTTCTTTTGTTTCTAATACCATTTTAGCTGAACCCATAACAGCCTGTGCAGCCATTTCATAAGCCACATCTCTTGGTAAACCATATTTTACAGCACCATCAGCTAATGCTTCAATAAACATATATACATATGCAGGTGAACTTCCACTCACACATACAACAGCGCTCATCTGACGTTCTTCTACTTTTATATATCTTCCAAATGATGAGAATATTTTACCGATAACATCTCTTTCATTAAAGTCAAATAACCTATCATCATAGCAGATTCCTGTCATTCCATTACCTAATAATGCAGGTGTGTTTGGCATCGCACGAACAATTCTTTTATCAAAACCCAGGGCATTCTTAAGTGTATCAATAGTTATTCCAGGAGCAATAGAAATCACAACATGGTCAGGTCTTATAACATTTTCGATATTCTTAAGCACCTGATTGTAGTATTGGGGTTTTATTGCTAAAATAACATATTTTGCCTTATTTGCACATTCAGCATTCGACTCGGCATATTCTATACCTGTTTCCTCACTTACTGTCATACAACGTTCTTTATTTACATCTGTAAATATAATATCATTTTTAGGAAATACCTGTAATATTCCCTTTAACATAGCATATCCCATGTTACCCATTCCAATAAAACCTATTTTCATGACTTCCTCTTTTCCGCACCTGTTATGCTGTTTCTAATAATTTATCAACACTTACTAATTTAACACATAATATGAATAGTTCTGTTGCCTGTTTTAATTCTTCTTCTGTAGGCAATGATGGAGCAATTCTTATATTGCTATCATTAGGATCTTTCTTATATGGATATGTTGCACCTGCTCCTGTAAGTGTAACTCCTGCTTCTTTACATTTAGCTACAACAGCTTTTGCACATCCCTCCATTGTCTCAAATGAAATGAAGTACCCGCCCTTTGGTTTTACCCATGAAGCTATTCCAAGTCCTGATAATTCTTTTTCAAATTCATTAATTACTGCTTCGAATTTTGGTCTTAAGATTGCTGCATGCTTCTTCATATGGTCATATACACCATTTATATCTTTAAAATATCTGGCATGTCTTAACTGATTAACCTTATCATGTCCAATTGTCTGTATTGTCATTGTTCTCTTAACATCATCAATGTTAGATTTTGAAGCAGCAAGTGCTGAAATACCACCACCTGCAAATGTAACTTTTGATGTAGAACAGAATTCATATACCATATCTTCATTGCCATTTTTTTTACATTCTGCAAATATCTCTAATAATTCATCTTTATCGTCTTCATATAAATCATGAATTGCATAGGCATTATCCCAGAAAATTCTAAAATCTTTAGCTGCTGGTTTAAGTGCTGCAAATCTCTTAACAACTTCATCAGAATATGTTATACCCTGTGGATTAGAGTATTTAGGAACACACCATATACCTTTAACACTTTCATCATTATTCACATATTTTTCAACTAAGTCCATATCAGGGCCATCAGCTTTCATTGGTATGTTAATCATCTCTACACCAAATAACTCTGTAATTGCAAAATGTCTGTCATATCCCGGTACAGGACATAAAAATTTAACTTTATCCAATTTACTCCATGGTGTGCTGCCAAGAATTCCAAAAAGCATTGCACGTGATACCATATCATACATTATATTTAAACTTGCATTACCAAATACTATAACATTATCTGAAGATACACCTAATATGTCAGCCATTATCTTCTTAGCTTCTGATATACCATCTAAGATACCATAATTTCTTACATCTACGCCATCTTCACATTTCAAATCTGAAGAACTGTTTACAACATCTAACATATCTCTTGATAAATCGAGCTGTTTAGCTGCTGGTTTACCTCTTGACATATCTAACTTTAACCCTTTAGATGCAGCCTCTTTGTACTCTTTCTCAAGTTCATCTTTAATTGTTAATAATTCATCTCTAGTTAATTCACTATACGACTTCATTTTAATCCTCCATTTTGGGAACGCCCGGCAAAATCAATAAATATATTTCTGCTTTTTTCGCCCCGATCTGTATTCTCTAAACTATTTTAATATAATAGTCTGCATTTTGCAATACTTATTGTTTCTGAGCAGCATATTATATTTATATATTAAAACTACAAAAATGATATACCAAAATTACATATCAACATATATTTTTAATATATATAAGAATATCAGTTATGATATTTTATTCCACAATCCAATTCTATATAATTAAAAAGCCAGATTCATATAATTTGATTATTATATAAACCTGACTTTTTTTATCATAATCCTTTATTTCGCGTAATCAATTACTCTGCTTTCTCTGATTACACTAACTTTTATCTGGCCCGGATACTCTAATTCCTGCTCGATTTGCTTAGACAAATCTCTCGCTAAAAGTATCATGTCCGCATCGCTAACCTGTTCTGGGATAACCATAACTCGAATCTCTCTACCTGCCTGAATTGCAAAAGATTTTTCAACACCTTTAAAGGAATTGGTTATATCTTCTAATTGTTTTAATCTGTTGGTATATGTTTCTAATGTCTCTCTTCTAGCACCTGGTCTAGCTGCTGAAATAGTGTCAGCTGCCTGAACAATACATGCAATCAATGATTCAGCCTCAACATCACCATGATGAGCTTCGACTGCATTGATGACAACTGGAGATTCCTTATATTTTCTACATAAGTCAACACCAATCTGGATATGTGAACCTTCCATTTCATGGTCAACCGATTTACCTATATCATGTAATAAACCAGCTCTCTTTGCCATTCTAACATCTACACCAATCTCTGCTGCTAACAATCCAGATAACTGTGCAACTTCGATTGAATGTTTAAGTGCATTTTGTCCATAACTTGTTCTAAATTTCATCTTTCCTAATAATTTAACTAATTCCGGATGAATACCATGAACACCAACTTCCAATGTTGCGGCTTCGCCTTCTTCACGCATCATTGTTTCTACTTCTTTTTGAGCTTTCTCAACCATCTCCTCAATTCTAGCTGGGTGAATTCTTCCATCAACAATAAGTTTCTCCAAAGCAATACGTGCAACTTCACGTCTTATTGGATCAAATGCTGAAAGAATAACTGCTTCAGGAGTATCATCAATAATTAAATCTACGCCTGTCATAGTTTCAAGAGTTCTGATATTTCTACCCTCTCTACCTATAATTCTGCCCTTCATTTCATCGTTAGGGAGTTGAACAACGGATATTGTTGTTTCTGCAACATGGTCTGCTGCACACTTCTGAATAGCTGTAACAACATATTCCTTTGCCTTTTTGCTTGCTTCTTCTTTTGCTCTGCTTTCAAGTTCTTTAACCATCTTAGCAGTATCAATTTTCACTTCTTCTTCAACAGTTTTTAACAAATATTCTTTTGCTTGTTCGGAGGTTAAACCAGAGATTCTTTCTAATTCCTGTACACGCTGTTCATTTAATTTAGCGACATCTTCACGCATCTTAGCCAATTCTTCTTCACGTTTTGCAAGAGAACCCTCTTTTCTTTCCATCTGTTCAGCTTTTTTGTCTAACGCTTCTTCCTTAGAAAGTATACGTTTCTCATAACGTTGAATCTCAGCTCTGCGCTCTTTGCTTTCCTTTTCAAGCTCATTCTTAGTCTTTATTGACTCTTCCTTAGCTTCTAATACTGCTTCTCTTTTAGTAGTTTCTGCTGTCTTTAAAGCTTCATCTATTATCTCTCTTGATTTTTCTTCAGCACTGCCAATTTTCGCTTCATATGACTTCTTGCGATGGGCAACTGCTAAAAACCAAGCTGCTGGAAAAACAATACACAAGGTAGCAACTACACTAATTGCTATTATTGTAGGTGTATTCACAGGAGCACCTCCTTATTTAGTTTTCATTGTACAATCACAACATATAAATTTTATACTGTTTTTAGAATTATGTCAAGTAAAGTTCACATTTTCATATGCATTTTGATATAAAAGAAGAAAAATCTCAATTGTTTTTTGTATAATTTTCTGATAATCAGTTTTCTCTCTTAAGCTCATAATAAACTTGCATTATATCATCGTATTTAAATCCTTTACGCATTAGTGCAGTTATAATTTTATTAAGAAGATTCTTATCATCTCCAAGAAAATCATATCTTTTTTTTAGAAATTCTTTCTTGACCAATTCATACTGGACTTCATTAATATCCTCATCTTCATACTCATCAAATGCTTTGCTAATTAAAGTTTTGCAAATTCCCTTTGCATATAATTCATTAATAATTCTAGACTTACTCTTTGCTGAAATGTTATATTTGACGTAATTTTTCACATATCTTTCATCATCTATATAGTTATATTCCTTAAAATCAGCTATTACTTTATCTATTATAATTGCGGGATAACCGCCCTTAGACAGTTTATCCCGCAATATAAATTCTGATTTGTCTGAATCTTTTAATATATACACTGCACGTTCCCTGCATCTTTCAGGTAGAATATCATTCATAATCTCATTATACGAAGTGCTATCAAGCTCTTTATCCGTTTCTATACCCAATCTCGTAATCTCACTATTATATAGTGAAAATGCTTTCTCGTAATCAATGTATATTAAACTTTTCTTCTTATCCGTTCTGACAATATCTGTTACAATCATATCTATTCTTCCGATTCATCTGTTTCCTTAGAAGCATTCTCTCTCTCAGTCTCTCCACTGGAATTTAACGCATATTTTTCTCTTACTGCTTTCTCAATCTCTTCCATTAATTCAGGATTATTAAGCAAAGTAAGTTTAGCATTCTCTCTACCCTGGCCAATCTTATCACCATTGTATGCATACCATGCTCCACTCTTAGAAACTATTCCACAGTTAGCTGCAAGATCAAGTATATCACCCTCTTTTGAGATTCCTTTACCAAACATAATATCGAATTCAGCTTCCTTAAATGGTGGCGCAACCTTATTCTTAACAACTTTAACTTTTGCTCTGTTTCCAACTATTTCTCCACCCTGCTTTAATGTCTCAATTCTTCTTACATCTAATCTTATTGATGCATAGAATTTTAATGCTCTACCGCCGGTTGTTGTCTCCGGATTACCAAACATTACACCAACTTTCTCTCTTAACTGGTTAATAAATACCACAATACAATTAGACTTGCTTATAACTGCCGTTAATTTTCTAAGTGCCTGAGACATAAGTCGTGCCTGTAATCCGATGTGGGAATCGCCCATATCACCATCAATTTCTGCCTTAGGTACAAGTGCTGCAACCGAGTCGACAATCACAATATCAACAGCACCTGAACGAACAAATGTCTCTGCAATCTCTAATGCCTGCTCACCAAAATCCGGTTGTGATATATATAAATTATCCACATCAACTCCAATAGCTTTAGCATAAACCGGGTCAAGTGCATGTTCAGCATCTATGAAGCCTGCAATTCCACCCCTCTTCTGGACTTCTGCTATCATATGTAATGCAACTGTTGTCTTACCACTTGATTCAGGTCCATATACCTCAATAATTCTTCCCTTAGGAACTCCACCAAGACCAAGTGCAAGGTCAAGACTTAATGAACCTGTAGGTACTGTCTCTATATTCATGGTTGACTTAGGATCTCCTAACTTCATAACCGAACCTTTACCATGCTGTTTCTCTATCTGTGAAATTGCTGATTCCAATGCTTTTAGTTTTTCACTGTTATCCATAAATAATACCTCCGTCTAATCGAACTAATGTTCGTCTTTAAATATAATATAATATTAACTAATATTTGTCAACTTATTTTTATCTATATTCCATGGATTATTTTATATATAATATATGATATTTATTATTTTTTGTCAATATGTAATTTAACTTTTTATTTTGTGATTTTTTAGCAGGCATATCCTTTGTATCACATTTGAAGTATAAAACATATCTTAATCCATATAATATAAAATATTTTCGGCTCAATATGGTGTATGTACATTTAAGATACACTATATAGAGCCGAAAATATTATTCGAAATTTTATTATATATAATTTATTATCATTTATATTATCTTATCTATTGTTAAATTCATTCCAGACCATTTCTAATGCCTTATCCACAGCCTGGTTCCTAACCTGTAATCTATCTCCATTAAACAGGAACTTTTCTGTTATAACTTTGTTTTTATAATATACACCTATGCATACTGTTCCAACTGGAATATCTTTCGTTCCTCCAAGTGGTCCTGCAACTCCAGTAACTGATACAGCCACATCTGCATTTGCGGTTTTAGCACCACCTGATGCCATCTCATATGCGACCTCTTCACTTACCACGTTGTATTTTTTTATAGTTTCAGGATTGACACCTACCATTTTAGCTTTTGCATCTTCTGAATACGTAATATATCCTTCGCTAAACACATTCGATGCACCTGATACATTTACAAGCCTTGCTGCTATAAGTCCGCCTGTACATGACTCCACAGTTGTTATCATCATATTATGTTCATTTAGAAATCTGACAATTTTCTCTTCCATCATTTATTTACCTGTGCTTCCATCTACAAGCACCTGTCTATTCTTAACAAGATAATCTACAAGTGAGATAATTGTAAGAACAAGTGACAGATATATAAATACATATTCTAATGTTCCATACCAGCTATAATTAAGATTCACAATCATAATTATTATCATAAGCATCTGCGATGTTGTCTTATATTTTCCCCACCAGCTTGCTGCTATAACTACTCCATTATCTGCTGCAATTGTTCTGAAACCACTGATAATCAGTTCTCTGCTGATAATTACAATCACAATCCATGCCTGTAATTTATCACCGATTAAACAGATAAGTGCCGAACAAACTAGCAATTTATCTGCTAATGGATCCATAAACTTTCCAAAATTAGTTACCAGATTATATTTTCTGGCAATTTTTCCGTCTAACATATCTGTAAGACTTGCAATAATGAATATGGCAACAGCAATATATTTATCATATTCACCTGTCACATTCACTAACATAAATATAACAAAAAATGGAATCATAAAGACTCTGAACATCGTTAATTTATTAGGTAAATTCATCTCATTATTCTACCTTTCCGTATATTTTTTTGATTAATTATATAATCTCGCCAATGAGATCATATTCTGCTGCACCTGTTACTTTAACTTTTACAAAGTCACCTGTAATCAGTTCCTCATCAGTCGTAATAAAGATATTTCCATCAACATTAGGACAATCCATATATGTTCTTCCTACATATGCATTTTCATCAACAACTTTTCCCTCTATCATAACAAGCAAATCTCTGCCTATCATGTTCTCAGCGTTCTCAAATGCAATCTCCTGCTGTAATTCCATAATTTCATTTCTTCTCTTAATCTTAATATCTTCATCTATCTGATCAGGCATCTCGGCTGCTGCCGTATCTTCCTCAGGCGAATATGCAAATACACCTAAGCGTTCAAATTCCATCTCGTCAACAAAATCAAGCATCTCTTCATGATCTTCTTCTGTCTCACCCGGAAAGCCTGAAATTAATGTTGTTCTAAGAACAATATCAGGAATCTCTTTTCTAATTTTTAATATTCTCTCAGTTAATTCTACTCTGTTTGTACGTCGTCCCATTGCTTTCAGGATCTTGTCACTTGCATGCTGGATTGGCATATCAATATAATGACAGACTTTAGGTTCATTCTTCATAACCTCTATAAGTTCATCAGTAATCTCTTCAGGATAACAATATAAAATTCTTACCCATATAAGTCCCGGAATCTTACAAATCTTTTTAAGCAAATCAGGCAACATCTTTCTGCCATATAAATCAACACCATAAAGTGTTGTCTCCTGCGCAACAAGTATAAGTTCCTTTGCACCATTTTCAACAAGCTTCTCTGCCGTTTTAAGAATGTCTTCCTCTGGTACACTTCTGTATCTTCCTCTTATCTTTGGAATAATACAATACGTGCAACATTTATTACAGCCTTCTGCAATCTTAATATATGCATAATGACCTCCTGTAGTAACGACCCTTTCGCTTTCTTCTACAATAAGTTCATCTAATGGATTAAATTTTTCATATTTTTCTCCACAAATTGTACTCTTTACTGCATCTACAATCTTGTCATATGAACTTGTTCCAAGAATCGCATCTACCTCAGGTATTTCATCTGAAATTTCTGTCTTATACCTCTGGGCCAGACAACCTGTAACAATTAGTGCCTTGCAACTGCCACTTTTACGATACTCAGCCATCTGTAAGATAGTATTAACACTTTCCTCTTTTGCATCATTTACAAAGCAGCAGGTATTAATAACTATTACATCAGCCTCACTTTCATCATCTGTGAATTCAAAATGTTCACGATTAAGCAACCCTAACATCTCCTCTGAATCCACAAGATTCTTATCGCAGCCTAAAGATATAAACAAAATCTTCATCTTATTGCTATCATTACTCATAAATAATTAAATTTCCTCTTCGTCGTCACCTGTTATTCTGATTTTTGATTTATAAAGTTCCTCAACTGCAATTGAAAGAGGTTTCTTTCCACAACCATTTACTAATGGTTCCTCTCCTGCAATAATCTGTCTTGCTCTTTTTGAAGTAGCCATTACAATCGAATATCTGCTCTGTACTACTGGCTGTTCTCCTGGTTCTACCTCGCTATTAACAACTTCCATTAAATCTGTGTAAGATGGGTGTAACATATTTTATTCTCCTTTCGAAAAGACCTTTATATCTTCTCTTATCTCTTTTATAAAATCTATATTTCTAAACGAACTGTTATGGCTCGCCTGAATAATTGAATGCAACTCTTTAACACTTTCTTCTAAATCATCATTTACTAAAATATTATCATATTTCTCAATGCCTTGAGACTCAACAACAGCTCTTTTAAGTCTTTCGTCTATAACTTCCATACTCTCAGTGCCTCTTCCTACTAAACGCTCTTTTAACGTCTTAGCATCAGGTGGCATTACAAATATAGTCATTGCATCAGGCATTATCTCTTTAATCTGCATAGCACCCTGAATCTCAATTTCTAACAGAACATCTTTGCCATTATTAAGCTGTTCTTCAACGTATCTTCTGGGTGTTCCATAATAATTACCAACATATTGTGCATATTCAAGTAATTCTTTGTTATCAATTTTCTTCTCAAACTCATCTTTAGTTATGAAAAAGTAATTCACACCGTCCTGTTCGCCAACTCGTGGTTCTCTGGTAGTTGCTGATATAGAAAGTGCATAATTATCATATTTCTCAAGAAGCATTTTAACAAGTGTACCTTTACCTACGCCCGAGAAACCTGAAATAATAGTAAGTACGCCTTTATTCTTCATTATTATCTTCCTTTCCCTGCATTATACTTTCATTAAATCGTCCTGCTATCGTATCAGGCACCAATGCCGACAATATAATATAGTTACTGTCAGTAATAATAACAGATTTTGTCTTTCTTCCCTGTGTAGCATCTATAGCTATGCCCTCGTCTTTAGAATTCTGAATCAGCCTCTTAACAGGTGCCGAATCAGGGCTGACAACTGCAACTACTTTCTTTGAATTCACAACATTTCCATATCCTATATTAAGCATCTTATGCAAATTCATCACCCTATTCTATATATTTTTTTGAAAATAGTCAACATATATTACTCTATATTTTGTATCTGTTCACGTATTTTTTCAATTGATGTTTTAAGTTCTATTCCAATATCTGTAATTTCTAAATCTGTTGTCTTAGAAAGAATGGTATTAGCTTCTCTATTCATCTCCTGAGCTACAAAATCCAACTTTCTTCCTATTGCGCCACCATCTATAAGTGATTTCTTCATTCCATCTATATGGCTCTTAAGTCTGACTATCTCTTCATCAACGCATATCTTATCAGCAAAAATTGTAACTTCAGTAACTATTCTGCTGTCATCAATCTGACTGTTGTCTAGTAATTCTTTGATTTTAGTTTCTAATTTTTCTCTATATTCTGCAATAATCTTAGGTGAACGTTCCTCTATAAACTCAACATATTTAGACATTTCATCTAGTTTAGCAAGTATGTCTGTCTTAAGATTCTCACCCTCTGTCTCTCTGGTCTTAACAAAATTCTCTGCTGCCTCACAGAATACTCTATTAAGCATTTTTTCTAATTCTTCTTCAGCAATGCTTTGCTCCTGCATAACGAAGATATCCTGACATTTAATAAGTGCAGAAGTCGTTATATCATTCTCAATCTTTAATTCTCTGCCCATCTGCTCGATATATTTCGCATATTCCTTAGCAAGTGCTCCATTATAACAAAGTGTCTCGCTACTCTCTGAGTTATCCTCATATGTTACAAATATATCGACCTTTCCACGTTCAATATACTGTTTTAACAGATTTCTCAAATACGCCTCATAGAAATTAAATTTCTTAGGTAATTTTATATTAACATCGAGATATCTGTGGTTAACTGATTTCATTTCTATAGTAAGTTTTCTATTATTTTCAGACAATTCGCTTCTTCCAAAGCCTGTCATACTCTTAACCATGTTCTTCTCCAATCATTTACATTTTCATTCTGTTCTCATATCAGGCCATACTCTAAAAATACATTGTATTTTAGAAATAATAAGCTAAATTTTATTATAAAACATTTCAAAAACAACGTCAAGGTTTGCTTGAGGCATATCAGATAAATCCAAAAAATAATGACAAACATAATTCTTTTGTACTACCCCTTGAAAACATTTCAAATTTATTATACACTTTTTTACACAACTATTTGTTTATGAGCGAAAGCAAATAGCTTTTACGGCAGATGAGAAATTGCCTGTGCGAATTTCTCATCGCCTCTTCTAGGCAAGTCGCTCAGAAATGAGGAATGTTATGGCTTTTGATGGAATTACAGTTTCGGCAGTTGTTGCCGAATTAAATAAAACACTTATTAACGGAAGAATTTTCAAAATTGCCCAGCCGGAAAAAGATGAATTAATTCTTACCATAAAAAATAATAAAGAGCAATACAGATTACAGATTTCAGCAGGTGCGTCTTTGCCTCTTATCTATTTAACAAGCTTGAATAAACCCTCACCTCTGACTGCTCCAAGTTTTTGTATGTTGTTAAGAAAACATATAAGCAACGGACGAATTACACGAATATATCAGCCCGGACTTGAGCGTGTAATTAATTTAGAGATTGAGCATCTGAACGAAATGGGTGATTTATGTAAAAAAGTCCTAATCATTGAATTAATGGGCAAACATAGTAACATTATCTTTTGTGATGATAATAATCACATAATTGACAGTATTAAACATATTAATGCACAAATGAGTTCTGTCCGAGAGGTTTTACCGGGACGGGAATATTTTATTCCAATGGCTGATATGAAATTGAACCCTCTTGAACTTGAATTTAACAATTTTGATACAGCAATACGAAGTAAGGCATTGCCAATTTCTAAGGCAATCTATATGACAATTACGGGTATAAGTCCTATTGTCAGTGAGGATATTATTAATCTTGCAAGCTTAGATTCATCTATTCCTGCAAACACACTAAATGATACAGAAATATATCATTTATATAATATTTTCACTAATTATATGTCAGATGTGATTAATTCTGATTTTAAACCCGTAATATATTATAAGGATGATGCACCTTTGGAATTTAGTGCTCTTCCTCTTTCGGTTTATGAGAATTCCAATGCAAAATACTTCTCATCTATAAGTGAGGTTCTTGAAAAATATTATGCTGAGAAAGATTTAATCACGCGTATAAGAAAACGTTCTTCTGATTTAAGACAAGTGGTAACTACTGCGTTTTCTAAAGAATCTAAAAAATACGACTTACAGTTAAAGCAGTTAGATGACACTAAAAAGCGTGATAAATATAAGTTATATGGTGAATTACTTACTGCATATGGTTATGGTTTAGAAGAGGGTTCTAAGAAATTAACCTGTTTAAATTATTACGATAATACCGAGATAACCATTCCTCTTAATCCTGATTTATCTGCACTTGAAAATGCTAAGAAATATTTTGATAAATACAGTAAACTCAAACGTACTTATGAAGCACTTTCAAAAATTGTAATTGATACTAAAAATGAAATTGAACACCTTGAATCAATCTCTACATCACTTGATATAGCAACCGATGAAAACGACCTGAAAGCCCTACGTGAAGAGTTAATTGAATATGGATATATTAAGAGAAAATCCTCTGATAAAAAAGCAAAATTCACAAACAAACCAATTCATCTTAGATTACCTGAGGGATATGATATATATATTGGTAAAAATAATTTTCAAAACGAAGAAGTTACATTTAAAATTGCTTCCGGTAATGACTGGTGGTTCCATACCAAAGGTGTACCCGGTTCACATGTAATCGTTAAATCAGAAAACCCTGATTTACCTGATAACATATATGAATTAGCAGGTGGTTTAGCTGCATATTATTCAAAATCACGCAATCAGAAAAAAGTCGAAATAGACTACACACAGAAAAAGAACTTAAAACGTGTTAACGGTGCCGCACCGGGCTTCGTTATTTACCACACTAATTATTCTATGATGTGCAAGCCTGTTAATCCTGATTCTCTTGAATTTTGTGTCACTGGCACCACAAACAGCATACATCACAGAGGCAAATCTGAAATTTAGCTTGTTATTCCTCTGGCACGTTGTGCCAGAGGAATTGATGTTATTATGGTGCAGTAGTTCACACGTGTTTTACTTGAACATCATTTTACTATACCTGCCTTTTGCATCTGACGATATTAATTTTTATACTAATCCTCATTTACAGGCAACTTTATCGTGAAGATGGGATGCGTTGTTTTTTATCTGTTCTTCCAGACTTATCATTTTTGCCAGATTTATTGCGACTGTCATTTTTCTTCTTTTTATCTGATTTATTCTGTGCTGATAATTTATTAGATTTACCATTCTTTCTTGAGCCTGAAGATTTATCAGAATTATTATATGCTCTCTTTGAAAAACATCCTTTGCCTGAAGTCTTGTATTCCACTTTCTCAATTTCTTTAGCTTCTTCTCCCATATTAAGTCGCAAGAAAGCCGCTGCTAATTCAAGTGCTGTTATATCATCATCATTGATTTTCTGTTCAACATATTTAAGTGCTTTACTTATATCCTTATTCTGTAAGACATCTATTGCATCATTTAAACATTTTTGTGCTTTTATCTCATTTACATCATTTACTGATGGGATACTTCTTAATTTAATCTTTGTCTTGCATGATTTCTCTATTTCACGTAATTTATAGATTTCTTTACCGACAACTAATGTAAAGGATCTGCCTTTTCTTCCTGCTCTTCCGGTTCTTCCTATTCTATGAACATAATATTCAATATCCTGCGGTACATCATAATTAAATACAGCTTCTATATCATCTACGTCTATACCTCTCGCTGCCACATCTGTCGCAATGAGTATGTCTGTCTTATTATTTCTGAAACGATTCATAACCATATCTCTCTGTCTCTGTGACATATCGCCATGAAGTCCGTCTGCAAAATATCCACGTCCCTTTAATTTTTCTGCAAGCTCATCTACCATACGCTTTGTATTGCAGAAAATCATTGTTCTCTTAGGATTATAATAATCTAATAACCGGCATACAACGTCAGCCTTACTCTTACCATTTACTTCATAATAATACTGTTTAACGAGAGGAACTGTTATCTCCTTACGTGTAATCTTAATTAACTTGGCATCTCTTTGATATTTATCAGTAATATCCATTATAGCTTTTGGCATCGTAGCTGAAAATAATGCTGTCTGATGCTCTTTTGGTATCCCCTTTAATATTGTTTCTATATCCTCTCTAAAGCCCATATTAAGCATTTCATCCGCTTCATCTAACACCATTGTCTTTAAATTATTCATCTTTAAAGTATGACGTCTCATATGGTCCATAACTCTTCCAGGTGTACCGACTATAATCTGCACTCCTGTCTTAAGTGACCTTATCTGTGTATTAATATCCTGGCCTCCATAGATAGGAAGTACCTTTATTCCATGTGTAAATTTAGCTAATTTTCTTAATTCCTCTGCCGCCTGTATAGCTAATTCTCTTGTAGGGCATAAAACGATTGCCTGTATATGTTTGTCTTCCGGGTCGATATTCTGAATAAGCGGAATACCAAAAGCGGCTGTTTTACCTGTACCCGTCTGTGCCTGTCCGATAATATCATAGCCTTCTAACAATAAAGGAATAGCCTGTGCCTGTATAGGTGTCATAAGTTCGAAACCCATTTCCTTTATTCCACGAAGTATTCTTTTATCAATTGCTGAATCCTCATATCTCATTTCAACTATTTCTGTAGCACTATTAATAGTATTTTTCATTCTGTCTCCATTCCAAATGCTTTTTTCAATTAAGATGTTTTGACATCCTAATCCTTATTTTGAATATATTCTACTAGCTTCTATTGTTATTTTCAAGATAAATTGACATTACTTTTACAAATTGTTATAATATCATACGATATTTATAAAGACTTTTACTGTATTATTTATATACAAAATGAACTAATGTTTGAAGTCTGATTTATATGTTATATAGTCGGACTAATCAGCTACTAAGTATCAGGAAGGCATGGTTCTTAAGATGAGAGATTTAAAATTAGGATTTATAGGACTTGGACTTATCGGTGGTTCAATTGCTAAAGCCATCAAAAGAGTTCACCCTAATCATAAAATACTTGCATATAACAGAAGTGAAAATGCGAGGCTTACTGCACTTAATGATGGTACAGCCGACTCAGTTACGGATAAAGTTGACGAATCCTTTTCAGATTGCGACTATATCTTTCTCTGCACTCCTGTAGAGCATAATATTTCATATCTGGATATTCTAAAAGATATTATAAATGAAAACTGCATAATTACAGATGTTGGAAGTGTTAAAACAAATATTCACGTTGCAATTGCTGACAGACATTTAAACCGTCAATTCATAGGTGGACATCCTATGGCCGGCTCTGAGAAAACAGGCTATAATAATGCTTCAGGATATTTGCTTGAAAATGCTTACTATCCAATCACACCAACTGACGAAACACCTGAAGACAAGATATCTGAATTCTACGAATTAGTTGAATCTATAGGTGCAATTCCAATCGTACTTAATTATAAAGAACATGATTACGCTGTTGCAGCAATAAGCCATGTTCCTCACCTGATTGCAGCAAGCCTTGTTAATCTGGTTAAGCATAACGATTCAGAAGATGAAACAATGAAGCTGCTTGCTGCAGGAGGCTTTAAAGATATTACAAGAATAGCTTCATCTTCTCCTGAGATGTGGCAGCAGATTTGTTCAACAAACAGTGCTAATATTGTAACATTAATAGATAAATACATTACTTCACTTAGCGATATTAAAAATGCAATTAATTCAGGTAATTCTGAATATATATATGATTTATTCCATGAAAGCCGCGAATACAGAAATTCATTCTCTGATAACAGACGTGGTCCAATTACTAAAGAATATACTTTATATTGCGATATCATCGATGAATCAGGTGCAATTTCAATCATTGCAACAATCCTTGCACAGAATGATATAAGTATTAAAAATATTGGAATTATTCATAATCGTGAATTTGAGGACGGAGTTCTTAAAATTGAATTTTATAGTAAAGAAGCTCTTGATAAGGCAGATTGCAAATTAAAGAATTATAACTATAAAACTTATATTCGTTAATTAAATATTTATATACGCAGACTTCGCACATACATATGTAATTTATATTCATCTGTTAAAGCAAATTTGATATATAAATATCGAAACACCTTGTAAGAATTGCGTAAATTTGTGAGATATCTTTTTTCGGCTCTAATTTTGTGTACATTCAACGGACATACAGTTAAACCGAGATGTACGTCTATGACACACACTTTCATATTTCTTAATCTAGTGAGAGTAAATGCCGCCATCTGCAGAGGTTATTACGGTGCAGTAAATCAAACGCGCTTCGCTTGAACGGTAATTTACTGCACCGACCTTTTGCATCTGACGGCATTAACTCTCACACGATACGTCATAATTCAAGTGTGTGGCATAGACGAACACATCGGTTTAAGTGTAGGGACCTTGAATGAACATAAATAATCAAAAGAGCCGAAAAATGGATATTCACAAATTAGTAATTCTTACAAACGTTTCAATATTTATATATGCAAATTTGCTTAATACAGATAATTTAATTCTATTATGTATGTGCGAAGTATGCGTTCTATAAATATTTAATTAAGAAAAAAATATTTCTACTATCACCGAATCATCCTCATCTTATGATTCAATTTAGTAGAAATACTTTTTTATTGCATCGCATTATAGATATTATAATTATGAACCTAGTCTTCCATTTCACTTACCATTTCATAAATCTGAATCTTTAACTGGTCTGATGGCATTATGCCGATAAATCTACAGCCATATAATGTCTGTTCTTCACCATAGTTTTCCATTCTTACTATCTCTATAACTGTCTGGAATTTCTCTTTTGTCCATAATAAAACTGTTGTATCATAATAAGTATTTAATTCTAATTTCTCAGAACTTTTGAATGCCAGTCCGTCTTTAGATAAATTAACAACTTCTACTTCAAATGCATCATTCTTTAAACCATCTAAATTTCCTTTGTTTCTTACAGAGCTTAACTTAATACATGCATTGATGTCCATTCTGTTAGCTCTTCTTCTTTCCTGTGTCATAAACTCACTATGCTTTTATTTTTCCCGAAACTAATCAGGTAAATTTTAATTGAATGAATACCTCTAAAAGCATTTCTCCTCATAACATATTTTCATTCAACTTAATCCTCCTTGCCAGAACCCATTTATATACTTTCTGACATAATATAACTCATTAATTACTATGAGATAAACATAGCATCACCGAAACTAAAGAATCTGTATTTTTCTTTTACAGCTTCATTATAAGCATTCATAATATTTTCTCTGCCTGCTAATGCTGATACTAACATAAGTAATGTCGATTCAGGCAGATGGAAATTAGTAATCAATGCGTCAATTGCCTTGAACTTATATCCCGGATATATAAATATATCTGTCTCTTTACTCATTGGATGGATAATTCCATTCTCATCTGCTGCCGACTCTAGAGTTCTACAACTTGTAGTTCCTACTGCAATTATTCTGCCACCATTCTTTCTTGCTTCATTTATTCTGTCTGCTGCTTCTTTCTCCACAACAAAGAATTCTGAATGCATATGATGTTCTAATACATTGTCAACCTTTACAGGTCTGAATGTTCCAAGTCCGACATGAAGTGTAACTCTGACAATCTGTATTCCCTTGTCCTCAATTCTCTTTAGCAGACTCTCTGTAAAATGTAAACCTGCTGTCGGAGCTGCTGCTGAACCCTCATGTTTAGCATAAACTGTCTGATATCTGTTCTTATCCTGAAGCTTATGTGTAATATATGGTGGGAGCGGCATCTCTCCTAATCTATCCAGAATCTCTTCAAAAATTCCGTCATATGTAAACTTAATTAGTCTGTTGCCCTCTTCCACAACATCAATTATCTCACCTGTTAATAGTCCGTCACCAAACGAAATCTTACAACCTGGTCTTGCTTTCTTACCCGGTTTAACAAGCACTTCCCATATATCATTCTCTCTTCTCTTTAACAGAAGAACTTCTATATGTGCATCTGTTCCTATCTTAGTACCAATTAATCTTGCAGGTATAACCTTTGTATCGTTAATGACTAAACAATCTCCCGGATTAAGATAATCAATAATATTACTAAATATTTTATGTTCTATTTCACCAGTCTCCTTATTTAATAACATAAGTCTTGATGATTCTCTGTTACTAAGCGGATCCTGAGCTATAAGTTCTTTCGGCAAATCATAGTTAAAATCAGATAATTTCATTTTTTCCTCCATAGTTGAATAAAAATTATAACATTTATATTATAGAATGTCTATATGCTTTATGGCTTTTTATGGTCAACATATTTGACAACATATTCCTCTAAAGTAGTAATTTTCTCATCATGCATAGTCTGTGCAATTTCTTTTCCAACATATGTGATATGCCAAGGTTCAAAAATATATCCCGTCACATCAATTTCATTGTCCATATATCTGACAATAAAACCATATTTATATGCATTTTCATATACCCAGACAGCTTCATCACTTCCCTCAAAAGCATTGAGATTACCTCTTACCTGACTTATATCCAATGCTCGTCCTGTGTGATGTTCACTGTATCCTGCTCTTGAGCTATAAGTATCCACTTCTTCCGGAGTGTCACTTTTAAGATAATAATTATGAAGATTTCTCTGATATTCAACACTTCTATAAGAAGACACAACATATATCTTCATTCCAAGGTCTTCTAAAGCATTAATAAGCTCATGATAGGCTTTAGTCGTCTCCGGTGTTGCTACATAATCACCCTCTATGCTTACTAATTCTTCAGGCTTATAATCTTCAGATACCCTGTTGAACTTATTAATAAGGAGTGGTGATTTAGTGTTCGCATCTGCCTTTGTTGTATATGTCTCATCATAAAATTTCTGGTCTAAATTAGCATCTACTCTCCATACTACATCTTCTAATTTCATATCCGGATGTAACTTAGCATATGCATCATATCTGTCATACTTGTCCTTATCAGCATAGTAGATATCTTTATATTCATCTTCATGTTCATATACAACGGCACCCTTTTGTTTCTCTATATCTCTGCCTGATATACGCTCTACTATTGCACCTGCAAAGAATAATACAAATACCAATAATGCCAGTGTTTCAGCTTCAAACGATAAATATCTGATTTGTTTATTTCTCTTCTTTATTATACATTTCTTTCGAAATTCCGGTGAAATCTCATTAATAATCATAGTGAAAATAAAGCCGATTAATACACCAAATAATTCAAAAACATTATTTAACGGATTAAATTTATTGCAATTAATATATTGAAGTACACTAATTAATCCACCCACGCATAATACATATAATATATTCATAAGAAAATATTTGAATCTCTTGTAGATTATAGGCATAAATATTCCTGCCGGTATAAACATCACCGTTAGTTTGGCCAGCCCTATTCCATTCTCAATTACATTATTATGTAAATATTCAACAATATACACCATATAACATGAAAAACCTGCTGACATACACATATGTAACCAGTTCACTTTGATACCATTCTCATAACATTTCAAGAAAGTTATCAAATGTACAACTATCACAGCAAGTATTCCTAATATGTAATATAACATTTATCTCACCTATGCTTCTTTCCTTTAATCTCAAAATCTCCATTTTTATGAATCTTTAATAATGTTGCACCCTTATGTTCTGATAAATTCTTAGCATATAACAGACAATCAATTCCCTGTCCATATGTCAATCTTATACCTTTGTAGCTTACAGAGAAATCATTAAGATGGTCGTGACCACAGAATATTCCCTTAGTGGAATCTAATTCAAGCACTTTATCAAACAACTCTGAATCTGATTTCGAACAACTTATTGCCTCGTCTCTGCTTCCATAATAATACTCTGCCGATTTATCCGCATTGATTACCGCATTCCATGCATCATTGTACTCTCTAAGTGGAATATGGAAGAATAAATGCGACGGAACATTTCTGCCCTCTTCACTGTTAATTCTTATAGTCTCACTTGCATACCATTCTACCTGGTCCTTATGGATATAATCATAAGTTTTTTTCTGCTCAACCTTAATATATTCATTAGAATCAAGCATATAGATAACTGAATTAAGCTTTCCATTTTTATTTCTAAGCTTAACAAGATAATTTGAAAAACCTGTTATACCCTCTGTTTTCTCTGTCTCAACCATTAAGGAATGTTCTCTCTTTGACACATAGTCAGCAAGCTCTCTTCTCTTATAGATGCATCTTCCGTCTGCATCATGATTACCGAATGTAATCGCATAAGGAATTCCTATATTCTCTAATAAATTTGTCAATATTCTGAAACAGTTCAAGTTATTTCTTGAAAGAGAGATATGTGCTTTAGCACAGGCTATATCACCTGTAACCACTATCAAATCAGGCTTCGTACTTGCAATTGCTCTTTGAACAATTCTTAAAGCCTGCATATCTTCGTGTCTTGACAGATATCCTCCACCAATATGAATATCTGTTAACTGCAATACTCTGAATGGCTTATTATCTGTCTTACGAATTGCATAATATCCGTCCTCTTCTAACTCAAATGTAGAATTGACATCTATTTTACTGACTTTATCAACATAACTGTCTAAAAATTTACTTCCTCCATAGATATTTCTAACAAATGCATATGCACCTCCAGCTAATACCGAAGCACCGATCAAACCTATTAAAGGTTTCTTTTTATTCATCATATACCTCCATTATCGTATCACGTATTTCATTATACATATTACAAAATTCTTTAAATTCGCAATCTATGTTATCATAGTCCTTATGTCTTAATTTTTCAACAATATCACTGCAAATTAATTGTAAATTTTTTATAGCAAGATTAGAAAGCACACCTTTTAAAGTGTGTGCCGCAAAAAATGCTGTTTCGTAATCTTTACATTCTATACTCTTACATAACTTTTCAAAATTTTCATCTTTCAGAAAAGCCTTAAAGACATATTCTATCATTTTATCATCAAATCCCATATTATCAGTTAATTCAATAATGTCAATACCTACGTCTTTAAGCATCCCGTATCTTGAATCCATTTTCTAACCACCCCGTAATTCTATTTAACTAAAACTTTTTCTATCTCGCATATATACATAGTATGATAATCATTTTCAGGATACCATCTTGTATCAATATTCTTATCCACAAGATAATCACTGCTCATTTCCTGTGCATACAATTTCTTAACTATTAATGCTGTTTCAGCTTCTTCAAAATATGGTGTCTTATCACTAAAACATGTTGTAAGTCCTGCCTTAGCGATTTTATCTTCATTTCTTCCTGAAGTAGTTCCCATATAATTTAACATCTTTCTATATGACTCATCAAAGAAAGTAAGCGATAAAGTACCTGCCTTATCAACAAATTCTTTAGTATATCTCTGTGGTCTTATGAATACAAATGCCACTGGTTTGCCCCACATTATGCCAACACCACCCCATGATGCTGTCATAGAATTAACCTTTTCTCCATCAGAGGCTGTTACTAACATCCATTTCTTACCTATCATATCAAATGCATTATCTTTTATATCATTTGCACTAATCTCTTTAAAACTCATAATCTGACCATGCCTTTCTCAATCAAATCTATGCAATATCTAACCTTTCTATATTAATGATTAGATTAATATTAATCATTAATATCTGTTAATTAATAATGATATATTACATTTATTAAATATAATTATTAATATATTCTTTATCAATATATTTTCCGTTAAATATCGCAATCCTCTTTTTATTATATCACAATAATTCTAAAAAGTTAGCAATATATTCTAAAATATTTATTATATTTTACATTAGGATTATTTTGTTACCTGCTCTAAATCTATATCTCTGATTCTTCCATCTTCCATTTCTAATATTCTGTCAGTTTGTTTTGCAATATCCATATTATGCGTAACAATTATAACTGTTTTCCCCATACCATTGAGTTGTTTCAACACATTTATAATCTCTTCGCCTGTTTTACTGTCTAATGCTCCTGTTGGTTCATCCGCCAGTATAATATTATTGTCCGATGCAAGTGCTCTTGCTATTGCACATCTTTGCTGCTGACCTCCCGATATCTTAGTTGGAAGTTTACTCTTTAAATCATATATTCCCATTAACTCTAATTTTTCTTTTACTATTCTTTTTCTTTCACTTTTCCTGACTTTTTTAGCTAGTAAAGGTACTTCTACATTTTCAAAAACTGTATAATGATTTAACAAAGCAAAGTTCTGAAATACAAAACTAATTGATTCTTTTCTGGCCTTATGCAGTTTATTTATTTTTATTCCACTTATTTCCTGTCCATTTAAAATATAGCTTCCACTATCCATCAGATCCATACACCCTATTACATTTAAGAGTGTACTTTTACCTGAACCTGAATTACCTATAACTGCGACAAATTCGCCATCTTTTATAGTCAGATTAATATTATCAAGTGCTTTAGTTTCTTCTTTTCCATATTTGTATGTTTTACATACATCTTTTAATTCTATCATATATTATTCCAAAATCTGATTATCATTTCCTATAATCTGATTACTTATCCTTTCTACTGCAATATTTTTATGATTAATAATCTTATTTTTTACTTTCCTTAATTAAAACAGCAGGTGATTTTCTCTTGAATAAAACAATCGCTATTATTGCCGTAAATATAGCTATCGTAAATGCACAAAGTGCAACTTTCCATAATATATATTTAAGTACAACATTATATAATATTCTCATAGTATACCTGCTCACAATATCCGTATACATAAATTTCAGAATAAGATATCCTGCTCCCAGGGCAATAAAAAATGCAATAATTCCTTTCAATATATTCTGAATCAGGAATATAAAATAATGGTCGCCTGCCGAAAAACCATTTGCATATAATATTCCATAATTGCCAAAATTCTCTAACAGATGTACCACCTGCATACTTACCTGTAATACAATAACTGTTATCATAATAATGTATAATATTTGTTTTATGTAATTTACAAATGTCTTATTTTTAAAGCCTATTGTATCAAATATAATTTTGAAATTTTTTACTGCCAGAGTATAATTCATCTTTCTGCCCAGTATGGACATCTCATTTTTTAAATCATTAATAGAATATCCATCTTTAAGCTTAAAACATATTTTTTCCGGAGCTTCTATCATATTTCTTACTATAAGAATTTTATAATCCATTATCTCGTAAGCTGTTGCCTGGCCGCTTACATCTTCAATCTTAGGCATCTTATCTCCCTTTTTAATAGTACCTCCAACTATATATGTTTCACCAAATTCACTCGTTATAACTGTTCCTGGTTCTATATGTTCAAGTGCATCTCCCATATATATTATGCCCGTATATTTACTAAACATTTCATTCTCTTCATCTTCTGTATAGTCAGTTATCACATCTATTTTGAATAATTTATTATAGTCTCTTCCAACACATAATGTGCTAATACTTCTTCCTATCTCATCTTCCGTAAACATTGTATATGACTCATAGGTTTGCTCCGCTATATTAAAACTTTGAGTAAAAACTTTATTTCCATTTGTATCTGTATATAAATCTATACTCATATCTGACCACTGATACTCTATTGCTGCATCTATACCTTTATAATTGTTCAATTCATTTAAAAAGATATTAAATCTTTGCATATATTCCTTTTTAAATCGTTCAAGTCCCTCCATAGTTTCATATCTATCGTAATTATTATCATCTTCTATTGATATGATTCCTGTATTATCTAAATCTGATACAAGTATATTACTAACCATTTTTTCATTATAAATATTCATATCTACAATAAAAAGCATTACTCCTATTAGTAACAATGACACTGCCTCTAACAATATATTTCCACCCGAATTACGTTCTCTAATTAATTCATCAAATGCAATTCTTAATTTATGTTTAAACATTTTTCCTCCATAATAATCCTTATTTACGAGCGACTTTGTCGTGAGGAAGCGATGAGTAATTCGCTAAAGTGATTTCTCATCTGCCATATATGCTAATTGTTTTCGCCCCTAAACAATTAGCTGCGTGAAAAATAATCGCATCGGCATTATCTTTCACACTAATATCTCTTTGTAATCTATAGTTCCTTTAGTACTTCTGCCGGGATAATTCTATTTGAATATCGATATGCGCCAATAGAAGTTATTAATAACGTAAACACTACTGAACCTGTAATGATAAGAATATCGTATAATGTTCTATAATCAAAATTAAAACTATTCTTAATTATCAAATCAAATATTATCTTAACAACCATAGTTATAATTACTGCAATTCCAATAAGTATGCTTATTTCTTTCATTATCCAGCCATATATCTGACCTTTAGAAAAACCAAATGTATATTTTACTGCTATATCATATTTTCTTGCTTTAACCCATAGATATGTAATACAATAACAACTGTTAATACAGAATATGAATAATATCGGTAATAAAATTATATTAATATTTCTATATATAATGTTTGTCATATTCTTCTCTGTATAATCTGTTTCTTCCGTACTTACAGAAATATTTACAGGATATTCTTCTTCACACTCTGTCTTAACTTCATTAATCAGTGTAACAACTCCTTTATTTTTACCATATGCATACATACAACTCTCATCACCTGTCATAATTGTAGTTTCAAACTCAGATTCAGCATCTTTATAATATTTTGCATTTTCTATATGGTCTCCAATAAAATAGATAGATGAATCATATCCTCCAGCCTCATTATTCACAGTAATTCCAGCAACTTCATAATAACGTCCCTCTATATTCAGATAATAACTGTCTCCTATTTTATTCGTATAATCAACTATTGATTCTCCTATCACGACAACAGGTTCATTTTCACTATCTGTTTTCATTCTCTTTTTATATTCAAATGGATATATATCATCAAAATTATAGATATATGTCACAACTCGCTCTATTTCCTGACTTTCACCAATATGCACAAAATTATTGATACAGAAATTCAATTTCTTCTCTGCCATAATGTTATATATATCCTCAAATTTAATCCATTGTGATGAAGAATCAACATACATATATGTCAATTTATCTTTCTTTTCTGTTATGACTTCTGAATGTGTAAAATTAATATAATACATCTCATAACCTTTGTCAGTTGATTTACTTCCCATTACTTTATTCACGAATTCACAGGACTTCATAGCAACAAACATTGTAAGACAAAATCCGATAATAAGCAGAAGTGATGATGGGATATCTCGGAATATCTTAGTACACTTTTCACGCATTGTAACCTCCATTTAAGCTGTAGACTTATGTAATAAATATATTATAATTTAAAAATACTCTGCCATATCATAATTATTCATATCTATTAAATGATATCTAATAATTTTATGACAGAGTATTTTCTTATTTACTTATGAGCAACATACTGTCCAGCCACATTTATATTTATTATTATAATACATTTTCATTGTTGCCTGCCACGCACAATATTCCTTTTTTACAGCACTTCCTGATTTACGTCCATTATACATTTTGTAACCCATTGTGCCCAAATATGTCTTAACATCAACTTTTGTACAGTAATACTGACTGCTTGTCATCCATACTCCACTTCCTGATATTGAACCATTAGATTTTACTGTATTAACACCAGCAATTCCACTTGATATTGTTACTTTAGCAGTTCCTGATACATTAGTTGCCTTATCAGTAAAACTTCTTGTTGCTGAATCTGTTTTGGCATATACTAAAGCAGAATTAACTGCAACTATCATAATACAAATAAATAATGCTAAATTTCTCTTCTTCTTCATAAACTCTCTCCTTATAAATAAATATTAAAATAATTACATATCTATTTTATATTTTATATATGTAATATGACCTGTTAGTTACCAGAAACGTTTCTGGGGCAATTATATTATTCCATATGAATAATTGCAACAAAAATGTTCTGAATGCAAGACTTTTGTTCTGAACGCAACGTATTTAATGCGTTTTTCGACATTTTATTACTTTTACTACTAAAATTTTGTTTTAAAAATATCTACATATTTTCAAAATTTTTCATCATAAAGGCATATAATAAAAGACGGGAATAATCCCGCCTTTTATGTTTCAAATATTAATATAGTCTGATATTCATTATCTTTATTATATGCTATTCATATTTATTTTTATAAATATCTGCAATAGTATCAAACTGATTTTTTCCACAATTATCATATTCAATACCATCTATCCTAATATTTCCTGATATATGAAGTATGATTTGCTTATGTTTTCCATCTGCATAATTTATATTCTCCGCTATCCCTATACATTTATTTTCTATTATAATGTAATGATTATCCTGTTCTTTCTATGACCTATCTATCAAGCTTTCTGTTATTCATTTGGTAATTATGATATATATCCTTAAACATCTTTAACCTACGTGTTGAAATATCTATTTCCTTACCATTTATAATTGCTTTATTGCCAATAACATCATCTACATATTTCATATTAACAAGACACGATTTATGAATTTTAATAAAACAACCATACATTTTTAATTCTTCCTCCACTGACTTCAAAGTCTTTCTGATAATTTTAGCTGTCATATTCTTAAAATGAACAACTAAATATATATGTTCTACTGATATGTAAGTTATTTCATTAATTAGTTTCTTAATCTGCTTTTTATCGTCATCCTCATTTGTAAGTTTATCCGCCAGATTTCTTATAATCTGTGGCAGGCTCTCTTTTATGGTGTTTTTCATAAAGTAACCATACACTTTTATACCAAAATCAGACATTGCAAAGCTTCTCTCATCAATTCCAATAATGATTTTTGTATAATGAGAAATATTTTGTAATGTATGCTCTAATTCTACAAGAATGTCAAACGAATTGCCAATTATTAATATATTGAAGAAATCATCGGCTCTTCCTAATCTTTCTTTATCTTCTTTGGATATAACCACAATTTCATTTATAATCTCCATATTACATAACTCATTATTAACTATTTCTTTAACTTCCTCTAATTCATTCTTATCAAAATTATATAGTCCAACTCTCACTTTTTCTTATATCCTCCGTTATCTATACACTTTTCTCTTTATATGTTAATTATTATTTAAAATTCTACTTTATCCTCTGTTAATATTCCATATTATACCATTTTATCTAAATGAAGTCAAAATACAAACAGCCGGCTTTCTGGTAACTAAATTCACCAAAAAACCGGCTGTAACTCATACATTATTTTCTTACTATATAAATATATAATATACTAATTATTTTGCCTGAATATATCCCTGAGCTTTAAGTAATTCAGCGCAAAGTACTGCACCACCTGCTGCACCTCTTACTGTATTATGAGATAATCCAACGAATTTATAATCATAAACTGTATCTTCTCTTAAACGTCCTACTGAAACGCCCATACCATTTTCATAATTAACATCTAATGAAACCTGTGGACGATTATCTTCTTCAAGATACTGGATAAACTGCTTTGGAGCACTTGGAAGTTCTAATTCCTGTGGAACACCACTAAATGTAACTAATTTCTCGATTAACTGCTCTTTAGTTGGTTTCTTCTTGAACTTAACAAATACTGCTGCTGTATGTCCGTTAAGAACAGGTACTCTTATACACTGTGTTGTGATAACAGGAGATTCAGCTTTCTTGATTACTCCATCTTCTACTTTACCCCATAATCTTAATGGTTCCTGCTCACTCTTTTCTTCTTCGCCGCCGATAAACGGAATAATGTTACCCTCCATCTCTGGCCAGTCTTTAAATGTCTTACCTGCACCTGAAATAGCCTGATATGTAGTAGCTACTACTTCGTATGGCTCAAATTCTTTCCATGCTGTAAGTACAGGAGCATAACTCTGGATTGAGCAGTTAGGTTTTACTGCTACGAAACCTCTTGTTGTTCCAAGACGTTTCTTCTGTGACTCTATAACTTTGAAATGTTCAGGATTAATTTCTGGAACTACCATTGGCACATCAGGTGTCCATCTGTGTGCACTGTTGTTTGATACAACAGGTGTTTCTGTCTTAGCGTATGCTTCTTCAATAGCTTTAATCTCATCTTTAGTCATATCTACTGCACTAAATACGAAATCTACTGTTGCAGCAACTTTTTCAACTTCATTAACATTTAATACTACTAATTTCTTAACTGCTTCCGGCATTGGAGTATCCATTTTCCAACGTCCTCCTACAGCTTCTTCATATGTCTTTCCTGCTGAACGTGGACTTGCTGCTACTGTAACTACTTCAAACCAAGGGTGATTCTCAAGGAGTGAGATAAATCTCTGTCCTACCATACCTGTTGCACCTAAAATTCCGACTCTTAATTTCTGACTCATATTTTCACCTCATATATTTTAAATGTAAATTTATTATCGCTATTGTTTCTGTCCGTCTATCACGTACAACTGTTTGCGACGTATGTATACTATACCACATTTTTTTCAAAATGCAACTACTTTTTAAATTTTATATTGAATATTTTTCATTTTTTTTATATAATATAAGTAGTGTGCTAATCACATTGCTTCTGTGGCTCAGTTGGTAGAGCAACGCATTCGTAATGCGTGGGTCGTGGGTTCGAATCCCATCGGAAGCTTTCTATTGTATGAAATATATAAAAATACCGACCTTTAAACGCAAGATTTCAAAGTCTTAGATTAAAAGGCCGGTATTTATTTATATAAACTATTTAACTGTTCTCATATTATATTTCTCATATCTGATAACAGTATCTATAAAATTATTCTCAATATGTTCAATTAATTCATCTACTTTTTCATGAGATTCAGTAAATGGTACAAAACCTCCTGCCATAGACGGATGTCCACCACCACTTCCAATTCCTAATAAGGCATCATTAGTCAATTGTCCCGCATCAAATGATGATACATCACTTCTTACAGAGATTTTGATTCCGTCAACCTTAATTGAATATACTACGCACAGATTGACGCCTGCAATAAGTAACATAAAGTCAGATATTGATGCTATTAATGGTTCAGGGCAATGATTTCCTGTATTCGCAAAGCTTATATTGTCATATACCTTTATACTCTTAATTGCATTGGCATAAGCTGTCAAATCTCCAAATTGCAACGTACTCGTCTCTAATGAATTAATTAAATCAATATCACACAGATTGTATAGTGAATAGAACATATTGAGATCAAGATCCGATACACCTCTTGATAAGTTAGCAGTATCAACCTTAATTCCAAACATAAGCGCTGTTGCAACATTTCTGTCAATCTTTATATTATTAGATATAAAATATGCCGCTATAATAGATGCACACGCACCTACTCTAGGTCTTATATCACAGAACTTATAATCAGCCATCCCAAATGATGGATGGTGGTCTATACACATAGTAATATGACCTTCTAAATTCTTAAGATTAGCATTACCAGCCTGCGAATCAACTAAAATAATCTCGTCTTCTTTCGTAATATCCTTAACTTCACTTAAATGCTTTATATCGATTTCTAAACTTTCTATCATCTTCTTTGTACTATATTTATCAATCCTTCCCTGATAACATATTGTACTTCTTATTCCATTCTTCTCTAATAATACCTGAAGCCCGAATGCACTTGCAATAGCATCTGGATCTGGAAAGTTATGTGTCTGAATATATATATGCTCTTTATCTATACATTCTAACATTTTCTCTAAATTAGTTTTTTTATCTTCCAAAGAATTTTCCCCCATTGTTTTTTCTTATAATTTTATCACTATCTTCTTGTATGACTTGCATAATGTTATAATTATACCCTAATACACCTTTTAAATCAATCACATTATAAGCTTTTTGACATACTATATAATATGATATTGATGTCACAAGCTACCCTGCTAACTGTTTCGTACATTGCACTCCCACACGCCTGACATCTATTATAATACATATAATATCTATAATGTAAAATGTGGAGGTCATTCGATGAAACCAATTCTTAAATTAAATAATATTTCATTTTCGTATATGTCAGCATCAGAACAGATAACAATAATTGACAGCCTCTCATTAGAAGTATTTCCTGGTGAAATTATATCTATAATCGGTCCTGAAAAATGTGGTAAAAGCACCATACTTTCTATAATCTGCGGTCTGACCAGTCCCACCTGCGGATATATAAGCTGCAATAAAACCCATATCGGATATATGGTTCAGAATGGCGATTTATTCCAATGGCATAATATCTACCGTAATTTCTCGAAATACTATAATAATCCACCAGCCCTCTATAAACACCCTGAAATCAATTCATCTTTTTCTGAAAAATGTTCAAACATTAATTCCTGCAAATGCTGTGATAAAAAAGCTGCTCTTATCAAAGTTCTTGCTTCTGAGCCTGATTTACTTCTTTTAGATGAGCCTTTTACCTCATTTAACAGTGAAGCCCGTTCAGCTATCAGAACAGATATTATTAATCTTATTCATTTAGAACACAAAAGTGCTATTTTTATATCTTCTAATATTGATGAGGCTTTATCAATCAGTGACAGAGTCATAATTCTTTCTAAAATGCCTTGCAGAATAATTAAAGAATTCCGTACTGACAACAACCTGTTATGATAATCTCATTTTGAAGTCATCATAACCAAATTCTTTTATAATTTGTATCTCTCCGTCTTTTTCATATGCAATTGATGGAAGCTTCATTCCATTAAATGTATTAGTTTTAACCATAGAATAAATTGCCATATCACAGAACTTAATCCTGTCTCCGACTTTCAACGGCTCTTTAAAATAATAATCGCCAATTATATCTCCGGCAAGACATGTAGGACCTCCAAGTCTGTATCTGATACCATTATTATCGCAGGTTTTGTCACATATTAATGGTGTATATGGCATTTCTAAGACATCAGGCATATGGCAGGCTGCTGAAGTATCTAAAATTGCAATGTTTCTTTCATTTTCAATAATGTCTAAAACAGTTGTAACAAGATAGCCTGCATTGAGTGCAACCGCTTCTCCAGGTTCAATATACACTTCAAGATTATATTTCTCTTTCATATGAATTATGCATTTTATCAATGTTTCGATATCGTAATCTTCTCTTGTTATATGATGTCCGCCACCGAAATTAATCCATTCCATATCATACAATGCATATCCGAATTTTTCTTCGATTATTTCAAGAGTTTTAAGTAAATCATCTGAATTCTGCTCACATAATGTATGAAAATGTAAGCCTGATATTCCATCTAAATCAGCTTTCTTAAAATTATCTAATGTTATTCCCATTCTCGAATATTTAGCACATGGATCATATATCTCATGACCCTCCTGTGTTGAATATTCAGGATTAATTCTAAGGCCGTACTTCTTGCCTGCCTTAATTGCCTTTTCCTTATATCTGCTCCATTGTGACTGGGAATTAAATACTATATGGTCACAGATTTCTAAGATTTCATCTATCTCATCATCTCTGTAAGCGGCTGAATATACGTGTGTTTCACCGCCCATATATTCTTTACCAAGTCTGGCTTCGTATAGTCCACTTGCTGTTGTCCCTGATAAATATTTACCAATCAGCGGATATGTATAAAACATTGAAAAACATTTCTGTGCTAACAGAATATGACAACCTGTTCTATCCATAACATTTCTTAAGATTTTCAGATTTTTCTCTAGCAAATCTTCCTCCACCACAAAGCATGGAGTAGGAATATTATCATACGTATACTTCATTATAAATCTTCCTTTTCAATTGTAAGCAATGCATCACCATTTATTTCATCATATGACTTCTTCATAAGTCTCTCTGCCTGCTTTGCAACAACATTTTCAAAATAATTTCGTATTTCTCTTGCGTTAGCAAAATTTTCGCCTGCATTAGCAACCATAACACCAATTTTAAGGGCAAGCTCTTCTTTAACACCCTCTCCTATTATAAAGTCCTGAGATGTACACATTTCAATAAATATATCAACTAACTGACTAACCGAATAGTCTTCAAACTGTATATATTTGTTAAATCTTGAACGAAGTCCCGGATTAGAGTCTAAAAATTTCTCCATAGGCTCAGGATAACCCGCAACAATTACAATCAGTCTGTCTCTGTTATCCTCCATTAGTTTAAGCAATGTATCAACTGCCTCTTGTCCAAAATCTCCGCCATTATTCTCATAACTTGTAAGTGCATATGCTTCATCAATAAACAGTATACCACCCATAGCTTTCTCAACGACTTCCTGAACCTTTTCGGCAGTCTGTCCCATATAACCTGCAACAAGTCCTGAACGGTCTGTTTCTGTTAAATCACCCTTTTCTAGCAATCCAAGGCATTTATATATCTGACCGATTTTTCTTGCAACCGTTGTCTTACCTGTTCCCGGATTACCTATGAATACAAGATGATTGCTCATTACAGGATATTTTAAGCCTCTTTCTTTTCTTATCTTCTGCACCTGTAAAATGTTTACAAGACTGTGAATCTCTTTCTTCACTCCGTCTAAACCAATCATTGAATCTATATCATCAAGTAAAGCCTTGATATTAGCTGAAGGTTCCATATTTCCATCTACATATCTATGATAATCAGGATTATTTCTTAATGATTCAGGTACTTTATTTTCATACATTTCTTTAACAGAGCCACTCATTGAATAATCTCTTTTTATACTAAAATTGATATTCACACTTTCACTTTTTGAGCTGCCTTTTAAATCATAATATCCGGTAAAACTTTTATCTCCGGAATAAGGATTATAATACGCATTTTCATCTCTCATATTTGCACGCGCATAGAAATTTTGTGATTTATCAGTATAATCGCCTCTGCTTAACATTACCTTATTGAAATTAGATTCTGTTTTATCAATTTCTACTTCATCAAAATATATATCCATATCTTCTGCATTCAGAATAAGATTGAGAATATTTCTTAACATATCTTCAAATGCCATCATCTGGTATGGAAACTGTATTGTATTACTACTTATTACACCATATCCGAACTGTTTTAATGCTTTGTATAGAATTCTTGTATCCTTAAGAAAAATATTCATTGATTTCTTCATGATTTTTCTTTCTTCACTAAGCACATATAGTATTGATTTTGGAATCTTTGTCAAAAAATTATTTTTAAGACAGACATCTTCCCAATAATATTTTCTAAGAAGCTCTTCATTTTCAATAATGTCGAATGTAGAACATAGAATTTTCTTCTCTCTGTAGCACAAAACACCATCCATAGTTGCAAGTAAATATCCCATGCGCAGTAAGTCATCCTGAAAATATTCCTGCAATTCTCCTTTATCAAATAAATATCCGTTTCCTTCATATTTTTCACATATATAAAGTGCCTGTCTAATACTTAATTTATATATTTCAAAATTATCTTCCATAAAACTCTCCATTTTGCAAACTTATCATATTGTAGAAATTATCGCAAAACATTGAATTCTGTTCTGCAATAATTTCTACATCTATTTCTGATTAATCTACTAATACTGGATTAAAATCTTCTTCCCAAGGAAGTCCAAACTTATTAAGTGCTTCCATAAATGGATCAGGATCAAATTCCTCGATATTAAATACACCAGGACCTTTCCACACACCTGTCATTACAAGCATTGCACCAATCATTGCAGGAACACCTGTTGTATAACTGATTGCCTGTGAACCAACCTCTTTATAGCATTCCTGATGGTCACAAATATTATACAGATAATATGTCTTATCTTTGCCATCTTTCTTGCCTCTGAATATACATCCTATATTAGTCTTTCCAACTGTTCTTGAACCTAAACTTGCAGGATCAGGTAATACCGCCTTTAGAAATTGTAATGGTACAATTTGTTTTCCTTCAAATTCTATAGGTTCAATTGATGTCATTCCAACATTTTCTAAACATTTAAGATGTGTAAGATAGCTCTGTCCAAACGTCATAAAGAATCTGATTCTCTTAATTCCCGGTATATTTATTCCAAGTGATTCTAATTCCTCATGATGTAAAAGATACATATCTTTTTTACCTACACCTTTAAAATTATACTCTCTTTTTATTTCTATCGGCTTAGTTTCAACCCACTTTCCATCTTCCCAATAACTTCCATTTGCCGAAACTTCTCTTATATTAATCTCAGGATTAAAATTTGTAGCAAAAGGATAGCCATGATCGCCGCCATTACAATCCAGTATATCTATATAATTAATTTCATCAAATTCATGTTTTAAGGCATATGCACTGAATACACCTGTTACTCCCGGATCAAAACCACTTCCTAAGAGTGCTGTTATTCCTGCTTCCTTGAATTTCTCACGATATGCCCACTGCCATTTATATTCAAACTTCGCTGTGTCAAGAGGTTCATAATTAGCTGTATCTACATAATGTGTCTTAGTTGCAAGGCACGCATCCATTATTGTTAAATCCTGATAAGGAAGAGCAAGATTCAATACAACATCAGGCTTAAATCCATTAATAAGTTCAATTAATTCATCTACACTATCTGCATCTACCTTTGCTGTATGTATAATTGTTTTTGTCTTATCTTTTAATTCTTCTTTTAATTTATCACATTTACTCTTTGTTCTGCTTGCAATCATTATTTCTTCAAATACTTCACTGTTCTGACAGCATTTATGGATTGCAACTCCTGCAACTCCACCACAACCTATTATTAAAGCTTTACCCATTCTGATTCACCATTTTAACCTTTCTTACATTAATTTTTTCTTATGGAAAGTAATAATTCTCTTATAATCTTGCATGCAACCGCTGTAGATACTCCTGAAGTATCTAAATTAGGTGCCAGTTCATTAACGTCCATTCCTACAATATTTAATTCTGATACTTTTATAATCGCACTGAGAAGTTCTAGGAATGTAACGCCTCCAGCTTCCGGAGTTCCTGTTCCAGGAAATATCGATGGATCTAACACATCTAAATCGATAGTAAAATATACCGGATAACCTTTACATTCTCTTATAGCATCTTCTAATCTGTCAAAATTGAACTTATTAAGTGTTGTATGTTCTTTTGCCCAGTAGAATTCATTTCTTTCACCACTTCTTATACCGAACTGATATATTCTGTCATCTCCTACAAGGTCCCATATTCTTCTGATAACTGAAGCATGTGAAAGATTTTCACCTAAATACTCATCTCTCAGGTCTGTATGGGCATCGAAATGGATCACCCTTACATTCGGATATTTTTCATAAACCTTTTCAAATGCACCTAATGTCACTAAATGTTCTCCACCGATCATACATGGTATCTTTCCATTTTCAAGAATTAAAGCAGTCCTTTCACCAATCATATCAAGAGCTTTTCTCGGATTGCCAAATGGCAGTTCTATATCCCCGCCATCGAATACCTTAATATCCTCTAAATCTCTGTCCTGATATGGACTATATGTCTCAATTCCATATGACTCACTTCTTATTGTCTTACTTGCAAAACGTGTACCAGGTCTGTATGATGTTGTCGAATCAAATGGAGCACCAAATATAACAATATCCGCATTTTCAAAATCAGATTCACAACCAATAAAGTTTTCAATATTTCTATTCCACATCTCTTAACAGCTCCTCTACATAATTAGGAAGTGCAAATGCACCAACATGAAGTCTGGTATTATAATACCTTGTCTGTATACCTAACATATCCCATTTAGCACCGCTAAAGTCCTTGGTCGGATGATATTTCTTAGATGAAAATCCAAATAACCAATGTCCTGACGGATATGTAGGAATATGTGCCTGATATACCTTACTTATCTTAAAACTTTCAACTATACGCTTATGTGCTCTTTGCATAGCCAGTGCATCTTCACTATAGAATGGACTTTCATGCTGATTAACTATTATACCATCTTCTTTAAGTGCTTTATAGCAATTACCATAGAATTCCTTGGTAAAAAGTCCTTCGCCTGGTCCAAACGGGTCCGTAGAATCTACAATTATTAAATCATATTCATTTTCGTGGTTGCGCACGTATTTAAGACCATCCTGATATGTAATATGGACTCTTTCATCATCTAAGCTGCATGCTGTAAGCGGAAGATATTTTTTACACACTTCTACGACAAGTTCATCTATTTCAACCATATCTATGTGTTCAATGGAAGAATATCTGCATAATTCTCTTATTACACCACCATCTCCTGCGCCTATAACTAATACCTTCTTTACATTAGGATGAACCGCCATTGGTACATGTACAATCATCTCATGATATATAAATTCGTCTTTTTCAGTAAGCATCATATATCCATCGAGAGTCAGAAATCTTCCAAATTCCTTTGAATCAAATACATCTATTCTCTGATAATCACTCTGTGTACTAAATAATTGTCTGTTAACTTTAATTGAAAAATTAACATCTGATGTATGTTTTTCAGTAAACCATAATTCCATCTGATTACTTCTCCTCCTTTACAACATTTAATCTTGTTATATCCATACTTTCAGGTCCTGTCATAAAACAGCCTTTTTCCTTTGCATATGATATATATGTAAGTATTTCTTCTGTTATCATTTCTCCCGGTGCTAAAATCGGTATTCCCGGCGGATAACACATTACAAATTCACTGCAGATTCTTCCTATTGTCTCTTTAACTGGCAATGACTCTTTGTCAGCATAGAAAGCCTTTTTAGGCGACATCGCAACTGTCGGATTGATATATTCGTGGTCGAGCATTCCTGTCCTTTCTTTTTTAAATCTTCGTCTTATTTCTGCTAATGCACTTACTAATCTTTCTATTTCTCTTTCCCTGTCACCTACTGAAATATAGGCTAAAATATTTCCGATATCACCAAATTCAATCTGTATGTCGTACTCATCTCTTAACAAATCATATACTTCTATACCAGCAAGTCCAACGTCAAATGTATTAACCGATAATTTTGTGACATCGAAATCATATATTGAATCTCCATTAATTATTTCTCTGCAATACGCATAATAGTCACCTATCTTATTTATCTCGTCTCTTGCATATTTTGCAAGACTTCTCACCTTTTCAAATGTCTCCCTGCCATTTAATGCCAGATTCTTGCGTGACATATCAAGACTCGATAATAACAGATAACTTCCACTTGTTGTCTGTGTAAGATTTATAACCTGTCTCACATAGTTATGATTAATTTTTTTGCCAACTAACAATATTGAACTCTGTGTAAGACTTCCACCTGATTTATGCATACTAACTGATGCCATATCAGCTCCCGCCTCCATCGCAGACATAGGAAGGCTTTCATCAAAATAGAAATGTGTTCCATGTGCCTCATCAGCTAACACTTTCATTCCATGTGCATGTGCAAGTTCAGTAATTCTCTTTATATCCGAACAAATTCCATAATATGTCGGATTATTAACCATTACTGCTTTTGCATCAGGATTTGCCAATATGGCTTTTTCAACTTCTGATATAGACATTCCTAGAGCAATTCCTAATCTTTTATCTGACTCAGGATTAACATATACGGGTATTGCTCCGCTTAGTATTAATGCATTTATGGCACTTCTATGCACATTTCTTGGCATTATTATCTTATCGCCCTCTTTACATGTTGCAAGTATCATTGTCTGTACTGCTGAAGTCGTTCCCCCAACCATGAAAAATGCATGTTCTGCTCCGAATGCATCTGCTGCCAGCTCTTCTGCTTCTTTAATTACTGATACCGGATGGCACAGGTTATCTAAAGGCTTCATTGAATTCACATCTACTGACATACATTTTTCACCCAGAAAATCTGTCAGCTCTTTATTAGCTTTTCCATGTTTATGTCCTGGTACATCAAATGGTACTATTCTTTCTCTTTTAAATCTGTTCAATGCCTCATATAATGGCATTCTGTTCTGTTCAAGTTTCATTTCTGTCTCCATTTCATCTATGGGATTATCTAGAAAATATTACTTCCACTAAATATTTCTATCATTTCTCTTCTAAGACTGTTAGTTATCTCTAATCTCTCTTTTGGTGACAATTCATACACATCTGTATTAAACAGGTAATTTTGTAAATCAATCTCTTTAATAAGCATTTTCGTATGAAAAATATTAGCCTGATACATATTTATGTCTATTGCATCATATTTCTTCAATGTTGTACTGTCTATATAATCCTGTATTGATGTAATCTTGTGGTCTATGAATAACTTTTTACCATTGACATCTCGTGTAAAACCTCTCACCTTATAATCCATGGTTATAATATCTGAATCAAAGCTGCCAATCAGATAATCAAGTGTAGATAATGGTGTTATCTCTCCACACGTTGCCACATCAATATCTACTCTGAATGTTGCAATACTCGTCTCAGGATGATATTCAGGATATGTATGTACTGTAACATGGCTTTTATCCAAATGTGCTACTGTAGTATCTCCCTTAGTGATAATCTCCCTACTCATATCACCACTTCTGGCCTTCAACATCTGCTCTTCTGCTAAAAGTATTGTAACGCTTGCTCCCTGTGGTTCATAATCCTGTTTAGACACATTCAGGATATGTGCACCTATCATCTCTGTAATATTACATAGTATCTTAACCAGACGTTCAGAATTATACTGTTCATCGATATATGAAATATAGTCTTTTTGCTCTCTTTCTGTTTTAGCATAACAGACATCATATATATTAAAGCTTAATGATTTAGTCAGATTATTAAAACCATATAATTTTAATTTGTCATTCATCTTCTTCTCCTGTCAAGTTGCAAAAGGATAAATCCATTTTGCATAATTCTAATTTTCTTATTAAATAAAAATCAAGTGTATGCACACTTTCAGCACAGACACTTGATTATATTTACTAATTGGTTTATTTATTTTTGAATTTCACAAAATTAATTCATATTTATTTATTCAATATAGCGTTTAGAGTCTATATAGCAAGAAATTACTTTTACTACTCTTATTGATTTTTCACAAGTGTGATGTGCACATAGTGCAACTGTCTATCCAATTGGTTATCAAGTCACCAACTCAATGCCATCACTGGCATCAACTTATAAAATTTGAATTATAAATTCAATCAATATGGTAATTTCAAAATTACCTTGTTCAAAATAATTCCTGCAAAACTTTACGCTTGCTTTTCCCATCATTTTTCAAAAATGATATTCGAGGAAAATGTTTTCATTTTTTCACCAAAGATGATTATATATTATTTTCGTATGATATGTCAATGATTTTTCGTACTTTTCTTCTTTTCTAAACAATTTGTCACAAAGAAATGCTCCGAAATTTGTTCATGCAATTTCTTAGTTGCCATAAAACTATTTATTATCATAAATAAATTCTATATTCACATTGTCATAGAAGAATTTGAGTATTTCTTCGTAATTCATTCCCTTATCTATCATGCTTTTTACAGCCGTCTGGCTCATTCCCGCACCATGCCCATAGCCACCACCATAGAAAGTATAACTATTGCCATTTTTTTCTACTGTAAAATAAGCACTTGGCAAAGCATTAAATGTATCAACTGATGTTCCATCTGCTTTATTAATTGCTATTCCATTAGGACTTATAAGATTTCTTATGGCTGTCTGTTTTACTATCTTAACTACAGCCGTTGTTCCCTTAATAATTAATTCCTCTATCGTTCCACCTATACCACGTTTTTCTACATATATATCCGTAACTTCCCCTATATTAGTAAGTTTCCTGCTTACAAACCCCTCAGACGTCCAGGTAAGGACATTATCAGGATAGTTATTATATATCCTTGCTATATTTCCATTAATACTGTCCGATAACTGCTCCTGTGTCATTGTAATATTCCATCTATACCATGAACTTCCTTTATCATAAGTATCATATTCTGTTTTGATAAATTCATTAAATGTATTGTTATCAGATAAATCAATGTTATTGTCATCGTCACACAATAATTTACCTTTGATATATGGAAGAGGACTTCCTCCCCATACTGTAGAGTCTGTTGTACTTCCACAAGAGGTTGCAAAAAAATATGTATTTGCTATTTCACCATTATACATTAATACCTGACCGTATGTAGCTTTAACTGCTGATATTGAATTCTCATTTTCAGGTGTGACATTATATACCTGATAATCTGTACTGTCATTTACTTGTGCGCCATATGCACTTAATGCGCCGTTATTCATATGACTTACCGCATAGCTTCTTGCACATACAGCCTGAACTTTTAATGCTTCAATACCATATGAGGAAGGCATCTCACTTGGAACAACAGCATACAGATATTGTTCTAATGATAATTCATTAATCACAACTATTTTACCGTCATTCAAACCCAGCTCAATTGTTCCTCTGTATTCAGGATTATTACCATTACGACTAACCGAATTAAGCATAATTTTACCATTTTCATCCTGCGCTGTTATCTTTATTCTTCCAACTTTTAACTTATCATTATCGCAATTAAATGTAATAGAATCTCCTGAATTATATAAATCTTTCTTCTCTCTAGGAGTATCTGAACCATCATTTTCAAAATAAATCACATAGAACGGACTCTTGCTGCTTACAGTTACATAATCATGTGTTAAAGCGGTATAACCTGTAGTCTTAATAAGAACTCTTATATTATCAGCACTAGGTGTACTATCCATAAATATTCCACAGATTTTCTTATTTGCAACTATAAATCTCAGGTTTCCATCTCCAACTCTTACATTTTCAATTCCCTGTTCTTTATAAGAATCATACGAAGAATATACTCTGTATTTTTCATCTAATACAACATTACCAAAACCCTCTACTTCTATACCATTTTCACTTATTGCCTGCACTTTTCCACTTATACTGTCCCTTTTGAGACTCATTTTCATAATTTTATTATCTCTTACAACTAAGTCGCACATAATGCCTTCTAATTTTTCTTTTAATCCCTTTACTGCAAATGTACGCTCAATACCATTTAATCTGACCGTAATATTATCTTTCTCACTGCCAATGATTAACAGATTATTAAAAGTCACCTCATTGACCACCTTTTTAATAAATATAATCTGGTTATCACGAACCATTGCTTCAATACATTTATCATCCAGATTATCCAGTGCAAGATTATACACATAACTTCCGGCATCGGATATAATATTTTTATTCTCCTTATCAATACTATATATATTAATTTCTTTAGTATCACATATTTTTTTCATTCCATTTGCATTGCTGACAAATCCTAATATCTCATACCAGTTTTCCCTGCTTATTTTATCAGCTTTACCT
Organism: Eubacteriaceae bacterium; assembly: GCA_902362455.1. GTDB lineage: Bacteria > Bacillota > Clostridia > Lachnospirales > Lachnospiraceae > Bovifimicola > Bovifimicola ammoniilytica. Next base: position 181,609 of record CABIWJ010000002.1, on the reverse strand, counting down.
AACTTAACTCTGATAACGTTTTTAATATCCTCTAAACCAAGTGTTTCTAACATATTCTCTACATCATCTATGCTTATATAATCATCTCCGTTCTTATAATTACCACGCTTAATAATCTCTTCTCCATACATTGAATTAATCGATTCAATTCCCTCTTCTATAATTACATACTCTTTTATGTTATTTTCTTTCTTATTCATAAAAAAAGCTATATAAATTAACGACAAAATAATCCCTGTTATACATAACACAGAAATTAAAATCCTGCTTTTCCTCTTCAACATTGTTTTAACCATTCCCTTCGTTTATTCATATAGCTATCTGCTTTTTAATCTTATGAGTAGTCCATTTCCATTATTACATAAAATCTTCTGTCAATAATATAATTTATCTATATACAATACTGAAGTAATATTTCCATACATTTAAAATATAATATAAATTTACCACTAAATAATTGAATTGAATATAAATAAAGAATGTCGCTTGCGACATTCTCCGCCTGCGGCGGGTTGCTATAGCAACATTTTCTGCTCCGCCGCAGTGCGATCCTCACAAAGCGTTTTTTACTTACCAGGACAATTTTAACGAAATTTCCTGGTAAGTATGAAAAAAGCAGCACCATTGGTGCTGCCTTAATTTCATATATACCCCAAAATGTCGGCTCCTGCAGTTTTGATTCCTAGCAAAGCTAGGTGGGTTTCCGCATTCAGGCTTCTGTGGTCCACTCAAAGGAGGCTTCACATCCGACTAAAGATATAAGAGTCCCTGTTCAAAAATGTAGGTTCAAAAAAACAGAAGTTATCGTGCATTCCAGGAAATATATACTAACTAAATCGTTGAATTTAGTATACTTTATTTTATGAAAATTTTCAATAAAAAATTCATATTTTTAGCAAGTTTTTTTAGTTAATTTCTACCAAATTCAGAAAGTTCAAGTCCCGGATTTCTTTCTAATACCATATTAGGACTCCATGCATTTACAAATAACAGAAGTGGATTATCCTTAAGATCTTTTATCTTCTTCATATCTGAAGTTCCTGATATCTGATTTAAATCAATATCCTTACTTACTACCCATCTTATATGTTCATATGGAAGTCTTTCAAGTTTAATCTCAACATTATATTCGTTCTCAAGTCTGTATTGTAATACCTCGAACTGCAACACACCAACTACTCCGACTATAATCTCTTCCATTCCGGTATTAAACTCCTGGAATATCTGTATAGCACCTTCCTGTGCAATCTGGTTAATACCTTTGACGAACTGTTTTCTCTTCATAGTATCAACCTGTCTTACTCTTGCGAAATGTTCGGGTGCAAATGTAGGTATTCCTTCGAATTCGAATTTATCATTCGAAGAACATAGTGTATCACCTATCGAAAATATACCTGGGTCAAATACACCTATAATATCGCCCGCATATGCTTCTTCCACAATATGTCTCTCCTGAGCCATCATCTGTTGTGGTTGTGAAAGTTTTACCTTTCTTCCACCTTGCACATGATTAACTTCCATACCTGCTTCGAATTTACCTGAAGTAATTCTCATAAATGCAATTCTATCTCTATGCGCCTTATTCATATTTGCCTGAATCTTGAATACAAATGCCGAGAAATCAGGTCTGAACGGATCAATCTCTCCAATATTGGATTTTCTTGGAAGGGGAGAGGTTGTCATCTTTAGGAAATGCTGTAAGAAATTCTCTACACCGAAATTAGTAAGTGCTGAACCAAAAAATACTGGTGTCAAATCTCCTGCCTGTACCTCACTTAGATCAAATTCTGCACTTGCACCATCTAATAACTCTAAATCTTCAGTTAATTTATCGTAGAGGTCGTTTCCCATATGTTCTATTAATTCGTTATTATTAGCTTCATCCCATTCAATTCTGCTTGTTTCAACTTCTTTTTGTCCATTCATCGAAGCCTTGAATGTAGTGACCACATTTTCCTGTCTCTCGTAGACACCCTTAAATGATTTACCCGAACCAATAGGCCAGTTTATAGGACATGTTCTGATTCCTAATACATTTTCTATCTCATCTAATAGATCAAACGGATCATTAGCTTCTCTGTCCATCTTATTAATAAATGTAAATATCGGTATATGTCTCATTACACACACCTTGAATAATTTAATTGTCTGTTTCTCAACACCCTTAGATGCATCTATAACCATTACTGCTGAATCAGCTGCCATTAACGTTCTGTAGGTATCTTCTGAGAAGTCCTGATGTCCAGGTGTGTCCAGGATATTAATACAATATCCACCATAGTTAAATTGCATAACTGATGATGTAACAGAAATACCTCTTTCTTTTTCAATCTCCATCCAGTCAGATACTGCATGCTTCGCTGTCTTCTTTCCCTTAACTGAACCTGCAAGATTAATAGCTTTTCCATATAACAGAAATTTCTCTGTTAATGTTGTCTTTCCTGCATCAGGATGGGAAATAATTGCAAATGTTCTTCTTTTTTTTATTTCTGTACTTAAATCTGCCACATTTAGCTCCATTCCACAGACTAATTATTGTCTGTCTTTTCTACTATTTCATTTTTATTCTTATATATGGAATTAGCAGGAACATATCCTCTTACCATTGATAACGGATATACATTTGTATGTGATCCAATTACCGTTCCTGGATTCATAACCGTATTACAACCTACTTCAACGTAACTTCCAAGTATGGCACCTAATTTCTTAAGTCCTGTCTCCACGTATCCATTGTCTGTTTTAATCTTAACAAATGTTTTATCAGATTTAAGATTCGATGTAATCGAACCTGCACCCATATGTGATTTATATGATAATATTGAATTACCTACATAGTTATAATGTGGTGTCTGTACACAATCAAATAAAATAGAACTCTTTAACTCTGTCGAATTACCTACAACGCATCCTTTACCCACTATTGCTGCGCCTCTTATAAATGCGCAATGTCTGATTTCAGCATCTTCATCAACAATAAGTGGTCCGTTTAAAAATGCTGTAGGTGCAACTTTTGCACTTTTAGCAATCCAGATATTTTCTCCACATTTCTCATATCTATCTTCAGGCAAAGTATTACCTAATTCAATAATCTTCTCATCTAATCCATTGAAGACTTCCCAGGGATAGGTAAGGCCTTTAAAAAAATCTTTTGCAATTGTCTTTTCTAAATCAAGTAATTCACTGATTTCTAGCATATTTTCCTCCATATATTTACAAATTAAAGAATCATTATATTCAAATAAAAGCAGTATATTCTTCCTTTATTATTCTACTGTTACTGATTTTGCAAGATTTCTTGGCTGGTCAACATCACAACCTTTTAAAACCGCTGTATAATATGCAATATACTGCATAGGTACTGCCGCTAACATAGGCATAAGTATATCATCTAGTTTAGGCATCTTTACAAGATAATCAGCTACATCATTTTCTAATTCCACATCTTCAGTACATATAATAGCTACTTTTGCACCACGTGATTTAACTTCTTTCACATTACTGACTGTCTTCTCAATCAAATCACTCTGTGTTGCTACTGCTATTACAGGCATATCATCAGTCACAAGTGAAATTGTTCCATGTTTAAGTTCACCTGCTGCATATGATTCTGAATGAATATAAGAAATCTCTTTTAATTTTAAAGAACCCTCCATACTAAGTGCATAGTCAAGTCCTCTGCCAATATATAATAAACTATCTGCATTAACTAATCTAGATGCAATAAACTGACACTTTTCCTTTAATTCTAATACATCTGTAAGTCTGTCCGGAATATCTATAAGTGCTTTAGTTAATTTCCTACATTTATCTTCTGTTATCTTTCCTTTGGCATATGCAAGTTCGAATGCAAGAAGATACATAATACTTAACTGTACACTATATGCTTTAGTAGATGCAACTGAAATCTCCGGACCTGCATGTGTATATATAACTATGTCTGATTCTCTTGCAATTGTAGAACCCTTAACATTGACTATTGAAAGTGTGGTAGCTCCTTTTTCTTTAGCTAACTTAAGTGCTGCATAAGTATCCGCAGTCTCACCTGACTGCGATACTAAGATTACTAAATCTTCCTCTTCTATGATTGGATCTCTATATCTGAATTCTGATGCAATATCAACCGTCACTTCTATTCTTGCTAATTTTTCAATTATATATTTACCAACAAGTCCTGCATGCATAGCAGTTCCACAAGCAACTATATAGATACGTTTATAGTTCTTAAGCATATCCATTGTAAGTCCACTTTCCTCAAGATAAGGCATTCCATCTTGTATTCTTGGGGATATTGTAGTCTTAATAGCTGTAGGCTGTTCATTTATTTCCTTAAGCATAAAATGCTCATAACCACCTTTTTCTGCAGCATCTATATCCCAGTCTGCTGTCTGGAGTTCTTTTGTAATAGGTTCGCCATCAGTAGTACATATCTTAACTTCTTTCTCTGTTATAATCGCAATTTCATTCTGTTCTAACAGATAATAATCCTTTGTATATTTAAGAATTGCTGGTACATCCGATGCAATAAAATTCTCATTCTTTCCTACACCTACAATCAAAGGACTTTCTTTTCTAACCGCAAATATAGTATCCGGATAATCCCTGAATAATATTCCAAGTGCATATGAACCCTCAACTTTGTCTATCATCTTACTAATTGTCTCTACAGGATTCCCATTATAATAATAATCCAATAATTTAGCGACTGTTTCTGTATCTGTTTCACTTTCAAATCCATATCCCTGATTTATCAAAAAATCCTTAATCTGTTTATAATTCTCTATTATTCCATTATGGACAATAGTGACTCTTTTATTACCATGTGGATGTGAATTAATATCAGATGGCTCGCCATGTGTAGCCCATCTTGTATGACCAATTCCACAATGTCCATGTGGTTTTTTCTCTCTTGCCATCTTTTCAATAAGATCATTTAATTTACCTTTAGACTTCTCAACTACAATTTTATCTCTTTCAAAAACTGCAATACCTGCTGAATCATATCCTCTATATTCTAACTTCTTTAAACCGTCAACTAAAACGTCAGCGCATTCTCTTTCGCCTACATATCCGACTATTCCACACATAATTTGATTATCCTTTCATTAATTTATTTTGTTTGCATACACATATATCTGTGAAGTTCAGTCCCCGCAGGGACCTTGACACCCTACTATTATTTTTTATAAAATTTAGAGACTTCATTAAATTTCTGTTTTAATTCATATTGTTTATTAGAATTAATCACACCCATTGTTCGTCTGGTAACAAAGCCCTCAAGTTTATTCATATATTCATCAGATGTAATCTTGCCCTCTGCAACATATGTAAGACCTTTCTCCCAGCTCGCTGTAAGCTCAGGGTTAAGCAAATGATAAATTGATGCATTAACTACTTCATATACCATCTCACCCATCTGTGTAGGTGTTATAATCTGTGTCTTCTTATTCAATGCCAGATACTTAATATTCACAAGTTTCTTAAGTATCTCTGCTCTGGTAGCACTCGTGCCAATTCCACTACCCTTAATCTGTGCACGCAGTTCTTCATCTTCAATTAACTGTCCTGCACTTTCCATGGCAAGAATAAGTGAACCTGAATTATATCTTTTAGGCGGTGATGTCTTTCCTTCCTTTATCAATAACTCATTGCATTGAAGTGTATCACTTTTTCTTAATTTTTTCAACAATTCTATAGTATTTGTATCAATTGCCTGTTCAGTATCTTTTATATTATCCTGATTCATATCTTCTTTCTTCTTTATAAATGAGTACTTAGTAACCTTAAGATATCCTTCTGTTGTCAATATCTTGAAATTCGCAAAAAATTGCTCACTATATACATTTTCCTCTTCTTTAATTGGCATAGATATTTTAATTCCAACTTTCTGATATTGTGCCGGTGGATAAAATATACTTAAAAACCTTCTCGCAATAACTTCATACACTTTAACACTTATAGGATTCATTGAATTCAATGCACTTAATCCCTGTCCTGTAGGAATTATTGCATAATGGTCTGTAATCTGTTTATCGTCTACATATCTGGTCGATGCGATATTTTTGAAAGTACCGGATTCTAAAATCTCCTTGGCATATTCGGAAATCATTGAATATCCACATAAACCTCTGATATTTTTATTGATTTCCTTAGCTACTGCACTTGATAATACTCTCGCATCTGTCCTTGGATATGTAACACATTTTCTCTCATATAAATCCTGAACCACTTTAAGAGTCTCATCAGGGCTAATTTTAAATAACTTAGAACATTCATTCTGAAGTTCAGCAAGATTAAATAATAATGGAGGATTTTTCTTCTCCGTTTTCTTTTCTACACTTTCAACTGTAGCTATATTTCCATTTTCTTTTATTTTATCAATTAATTCCTTAGCATATTTTTCTTCTTTAAAACCATTTTCCTTATATAGATATGGTGACTGGAAATATTTTGACTTCTCATTCACACGCCATTCACTATCGAAATTAAAATCCTCTGTACATTTTATATTCGCATTGACTCGATAAAATGGTGTCTCCACAAATGCCCTTATCTCTCTTTCACGTCTTACTATCATTCCAAGTACACATGTCATAACTCGACCTACCGATAATACAGCCCTGTCGGTTCTAAGATAACTAGATACTGAATTACCATACTTAAGTGTTAACACTCTAGAGAAATTAATTCCCATAAGATAGTCTTCTTTAGCCCTCAGATATGCAGCTTCTGATAGATTATTATATTCAGATATATCTTTAGCAGTGTTAATTCCCTTAATTATCTCCTCTTCTGTCTGTGAATCTATCCATACTCTCTTTTCATTCTTATCATGAACTCCTGCCATCTGTGCAACCAGGCGGTAGATATATTCTCCCTCACGTCCCGAGTCGGTACAGACATAAATGGTATCTACATCTTCTCTGTTAAGAATACCTTTGACGATTTCAAATTGTTTCTTAACCCCATCTATTACTTCATACTTCCATACCTTTGGAAGAAATGGGAGAGTCTGAATACTCCACTTCTTAAGGTTAGTATCATATGCTTCCGGATAGCTCATTGTAACAAGATGTCCGACACACCATGTAACTATACTCTTATCATCCTCTATATATCCATCTCTATTTTTACCTGTTATTTTTAATGCTTTAGCAAATTCCCTTGCTACGCTGGGTTTTTCTGCGATGTATACTGATTTTGCCATTTTCCCTCCACTTTCATTCTATGCATTATATTCGCATCAGCATTATCTTTGCGCTATGCCTGCTCGTCTAATGTTAAACTGTATGTATCAAGAAATTTATCAATAAAATAATCTGCTTCTTTACAATCTAACCTTCTTATTGCTTCTATTGTAGATTTCTCTGCCTCAATGAAATCTAAATTACCCATTCTCTTTTCTTCAACACATTTAATAAGTGCTGAAATCTTATCTGCTGCCTTAACTAACAGCTGACTCTCTTTATTTCTATTTTCTTCATTCAAAATATTTTCATAAATCGGCTTCATCTCTTCTGGCAGTGATGAAACTAATTTATTAACAGCTGTCTCTTCCACAACTTTATATGCATCTCGTATCTCTGGTGCAAAATATTTTATTGGTGTAGGTAAATCACCTGTTATTATCTCAGGAACATCATGGTACATTGCCATTACAGCTACTTCATTCGGATCTATATTTCCATTAAAATACACTTTATTAATTACTGCAAGGGCATGTGCAATCATTCCCACTTCTAAACTATGTTCAGCTATATTTTCAGGAATGGTATTTCTCATAAGTCCCCATCTGTTTATATATTTCATTCTTGATGTCATTGCAAAAAAATTATAATTATTCAATAGCTTTACCTCTCAAATCATAAAACTCATACTTAGTCTCTGTACTCATAAACACACCCGCTTTTACAACAGGGCTCGGAAACTTCTCTATATTAATTGCATCTGGATAAAATTGTGTTTCAAAGCATACTCCAGGATTAGCAGCATATTCTGCATCTCCCTTTGCTTTAAATCCCTTAGCAGCATTTCCAGTATAAAACTGCATTCCTGGCATATTCGTATAGACATTCATTCCGATTTCTGATTTTTCACTCTCTAACTTTGCCACTAACTTATATTCACCAAAATGATCCGACAGAACATAATTAATATCATAAGCTTTTTCATATGAATATGGTTTAAATGACTTCCTCATATTATCAGCTATCTTCGTCATCTTGCGAAAATCATATGCCGAACCATCAACTTTCATAATCTTTCCTGTTGGCATTAATTTTCTGTCCACCTGCGTAACTTCATCAGAATTAATCATAACTTTATGATTCAAAACACTTCCACTATTATGTCCATCAAGATTAAAATAACAATGATTTGTCATATTCACAACTGTATCGCTATCAGAAATATAACTATATTTAATTGTAACTGATTTATCTTCTTTAACTACATATTCTACCTTTACCTTAAGATTACCAGGAAATCCCTGGTCTCCATCAGGACTCTCAAGTTTGAAGATAATATGTGCCGAATCATCTTCTGTAAAGCTTTCAGATTCAAAGTCTCTGTAATGATAACTAAATCCACTATGTAAACAACCACCCGTTATATTCTTCTTTAACTTATATGTTGTATTATTAAGTGTGAATTTTGCTCCACTTATTCTATTAGCACATCTGCCGATAACCGCGCCAAATGATAGCCAGTTCTTTCTATATTGTTCATAGGTCTCAAGTCCTAATACTACATCTTTAACTTCATCATCCTTATCCTTTATAAATATTGACATAATAGCTGCGCCTGTCTCACAAAATGTGGCACTGATATTTTCGCCCTTTACATTATATTTATATATCTCTTTACCATCTTCATTTTTACCAAATAATTCTTTTTCTATATTCATAATTTCACCATATTCAAAAAAATGTTATAATTGCACAATACATATCTGTACAATTATAACATTTTTACTTTAACTAGGCAATCTATAATAATTCTTTTGTTTCTGCGTTGCACAATGTAATATTAAGATTACCATTTCTGCATCTCAGATCATCTATAAATTTCTTTTGGTCAGCATCTTTTTTTAGGCTTATATTATATGTTAGTTCATACATTGAACCTAAATTAGTTGTTCTAACCTTTTCTAGTGTTACATCTGTTGTGTATTCATTAAATACTTCATCAAATGTTCCATTAAAATTAAGATTCTCTGGAATGGTAATTCTAAGCGTCTTAGGAAGATTCTTAACAATGCCATATCCTGTAAGCATTAAAAGCAGATATGCACCACCGATAACTCCTGTAAATATTACCGCAAAACTTATGTAGCCAAGTCCTGTTGCAAGACCAACTGCCATCGCAAAAAATACACTTGCAATATCTTTAGAATCACCCGGAACACTACGAAATCTTACAAGTGCAAATGCTCCTGCCATAGAAAATGCTCTTGCGACATTACTTCCAACAAGCATAATAACTATAGTAACAATCGCTGGTAATATGACTAATGTAATTGCAAAGTTCGTTGAAAATCTCCTCTTTCTGTCACTAAAAATATAAATAATACTTATAATTAATCCAAGCGCAAGTGCGACTCCTATACATATTAATGCCTCTTTTGTCCTTAATCCTTCTGTTGATGTTGTCTCTAAAATTGTCTCTAACATATTGCTCCTCTTTTCTGTAATGTGTTATCCATAAATTGTCTGTATTCCGTACCATATTTAGAAAATGATGTCCCTTTCATATCTAATTCGGTAAGAATATCTACAAGCCATACCGGAAAGCTGCTTGCTGTCTTAATCTCTATCAGAACTTGTCCGTCCTGCAACAACTTATCACCATAATCTCCATCTTCTAATCTCAAATCGTCTCTTCTAGTTCTTATGTTCCTGTCAGCTGTAATTCTTAGGTTTTCATCATCTTTACCAAACATTGCAACCCTGTCATATGCTAAAAAAAGTTTTGCAACCGGATTATAGAACTCCATAAAGAATTTTAACTCTTTTAGGACTTGTGCATTGAGATAATCTCCCTCAGATGGCATAATTCCATCGAATAAGAAATCATATGCCTGATTGAGTTTCAAAAGGGTTCTTCTTTTATTGACTATACCATTATATTTCTTTTTGATTTCTAAAAATACAATGTCGTTAAACTCTGGAACACCATAACTTCTAAGTCTTAACTTCTCTTTATATGCAGGCTTATCTATTGAAGTTCTGATTAAATCATTATTCTCTGTATCAAAATAAATATTATTAATTGAATAGAATTTTCCATCTTTACAAAACGCATCCATTTCCATATATGGAATTATTTTATCAAAAAATTTTCCATATACATCTTCGGTAATAAGATATTTTTTCTCAATCCTGTTAAATACTTCTATTGCCATTCTGCTTTCAACTCCTTTCTTTAAATAGTATATTTCACTGCAATATTCACTTCTGAAGTGACAGGCAGTTCAAACCAGAATGTACTTCCAATGTCCTCTTCGCTGTCAATAACCTGAATCTTCGACATATCAAGCAAATCATTCACAAAAAATGTAAGTCTCTTTGTCTCGTCAATAATTACCTGTACATTTTCAGGTGTGTTTTCCCCCGGCAAATCTCTCATTACCTCTGAATATGCTGTTATCATTGTAAGTGGTGTTCTTAAATCGTGTGAGACATTTGCAAGTAATTCTTTCTGAAGCACATCACTTTTAGATAATTCTTTTGCCGTATAATTAAGAGTATCTGAAAGCTCCGTAATCTCCCTATAATCTTTGCCGTCAAATTCCACTTCAAAATTACCTTTTGCAAGTTCTTTAGCAGAATCATTATTCCACTTATGTATATAAGCTGTACTCTTAATGTGTGTACGGTCGCACCAACTGGCGTAATTACTGAATTTAAGAATATTACATATGTTTCGCCTGACTGCGTTTCAACTACTCTGACTTTAATAATACTTTCACTCTCATTTTCATTTGGCATATTAGGTAACTTGTCATATTTATCAGTATTTTCTATATCTGCATGTCTTTCTTCGTTACTATTAGCATCCTGCTTCATTCCTCTGGCAGCATCATAATATCTAGAATAATTAAATCAAAATCCTGTTTCTTACATACTTCAATAGCTTCTATTCCATTTGATATCTCTGTAATTTATATCCTTCAAATTCGCCATATTTACGGATTATGGTTCTTATCTTCTCTTCATCATCTACGACCAGTAAACTATACATCTTTAACCTCCTTTTCTATAAAATTATAAGCAGATATCTGTAATACCTAAGCTATCTATCAAATATCCTATATTTCACAAGTGTCTATGTGATAATCAGATAATACTAAGTCAATGTGACAATTGCGTGAATATAATTTTATGCTTTTCTGAATAAATTTTAATATATTCACTATTATTATTGTATTTTTCCGTAAAATATTGTACAATATTAACATATTCCAATGGAAATTATAATTCAGAAAGGAGTTTTAGTCAATGAATATTAGCGAACTAAAGATTCTTGTATGTGATGATTCAATTTTAGCACGCAAGAAGCTAAAAGACTGTATAATTTCACTCGGTTGTACAGAAGTATTTGAGGCAGCAGATGGTGAGGAGGCTATAGCTCAATACGAAGTTAATAAACCTGATATTATATTTATGGATATTGTAATGCCTAAAAAAGATGGTATTGAAGCTTTAAAGGGTATTTTAGAAATAAATCCTTCAGCAAAGGTTATTATGGCATCTTCTGTTGGTACACAGTCATACTTAAAAGATGCTATCAAAGCTGGTGCCACAGACTTTCTTCAGAAACCACTTGATCCTGAACAGGTTAAAAAGCTTATATCTACATATTGTGAAGGAGGGAACTAAATGTTTACACAATTTTTCGGAAATTATCTATTAAATCAGAAGTTAGTAACTCCTGAGCAACTTGTTGATGCACTTCAAGAAAAGCAGAACACAAGAATGAAACTTGGTGTTTTAGCTATCAACGCAGGATATATGACTGCAAGTCAGGTAGAACGTGTTCATGAATTGCAAAGTAAGATGGATAAACGTATTGGTGATATCGCTGTTGAACTTGGTTATATGACAGAAGATCAGGTTATGGAGTTATTACATGCACAGCCACTTGGATACCTCTTACTTGGACAAGCATTAGTAGACAAAGGGTATATGACTAATGAGGTTTTTGAAAATGCTATAAAGTCATATAAAAAGAAATATTCTTTAACAGATGAGGATATATCTTCTAATGAAAATTCAAAAGTAGACAATTTAATACTTTCATTATGTGATTTCAGTAAGACAAGCAATCCTGCTTTATATCAGGAATTTGTTGCTTTATTAATGAATAATCTTATCAGATTTGTTGGTGATGATTTTACACCATTGCAGCCTGAATATAGTATTAATTCTACTTCATTCAAGGCAAGTTCTCAAGAAATAAATGGTGCATTTACAACAGATACAAAGATTTTTGCAGATGAGACAACATTTATTGAATTTGCAAGCAGATATTCAGGTGAGGAAATCAATGAATTAAATGAATATGTTGAAGCATCAGGTCAGGATTTCCTTAACTTACATAACGGATTATTCACTGTTAATGTTTCTAACAATCAGCAGATTGAATTAACATTAACTCCACCTACACCATTATCCGGATTAACACCTAATGATATAGAACATTCATTAATTCTTCCATTCCAGTATCCATTTGGAACAATAAGAATTTCAATCGGTTTATAATTTTATAGTACAAAACGAGTTGATAAATATTCCATCTGTCAGCTCGTTTTTTATACTTATTTATAAATAAGTATAAATAAGAGCGGGGCTTTTGACACCCTGCTCTTATTTATTGAATATATGGGATATATATAATATTTTAAATCTATTATATATTTAAAAATTTCTTAACTACGTCTGTCATTTCATCTACTTCACAAACTGTATTATGAAGAACTTTTGCATTTCTGATTTCTTCAATGGCATTTGGAACTTTAACATTTCCGATTTTGCTTAATTCATCAACTAATTCAAAATCACCCATTGAATCATACTTGCTGTTAATTGCATTCATAACACTTCTTGTAAACTTAAATGGGCTTGCTGTTGAAGCAATTACAAGTTTATTTGTGTCATTTGTATCTCTTAAATATTTTCTTGAAACAACTGCTGCTACAGCTGTATGTGTATCAATTATATATCCTGTCTTCTCATAGATATCTTTAATTATTTCTGCTGTCTCTTTCTCTGTTGCATAGTTACCATAGAAATCCTTAAGTTCAGCTCTCATATCATCTGTAATATCATATTTACCTGTTGTTGTAAGAGATGTCATTAACTCTTTATTCTTTGCAGCATCATTTCCAGCAATCTTGTAGATAAGTCTCTCAAGGTTACTTGATATAAGAATATCCATTGATGGAGATGTTGTTAATATGAACTCTCTATTCTTATCATATATTCCTGTTGTAAAGAAATCATATAATACTTTATTGTCATTTGATGCACAAATTAATTTATCAATTGGCAATCCCATATTCTTAGCATAATAAGCTGCAAGTATATTACCAAAATTACCTGTAGGAACTACAACATTAATCTTCTCACCATCTGTTATCTCACCATTAGCAAGTAATTTAGCATATGCATATACATAATATACTACCTGTGGAACAAGACGTCCGATATTAATTGAATTAGCAGATGAAAACTGGAAACCTGCCTTGTCCATCTCTGCTTCTAATTCCTTATTACCAAATATAGCTTTAACACCACTCTGTGCCTGATCGAAGTTTCCTTTGATGCCTACTACAAATGTATTATCACCTTTCTGTGTAACCATCTGTTTCTCCTGAATAGGACTAACTCCTCCCTTCGGATAGAATACAACAATCCTTGTACCAGGTACATCTGCAAAACCTGCTAATGCTGCTTTTCCTGTATCGCCTGAAGTAGCTGTAAGAATAACTATTTCATTCTTAACATTGTTCTTCTTAGCTGATGTAGTTAAAAGATGTGGTAATATTGATAAAGCCATATCCTTAAATGCAATTGTAGCACCATGGAATAACTCTAAATAATATGCGCCCTCTGCTTTAACCAAAGGAGCTATCTCTTCTGTATCAAACTTAGAATCATATGCCTTATCTATACAGCTCTTTAATTCTTCCTCAGTAAAGTCTGTTAAAAACTCTTTCATTACTGCGTATGCTGTTTCTTTATATGACATCTTTGATAATTCTTCTAATGAAACATTTAATTTAGGTAACTGTGTAGGAACAAATAATCCTCCGTCACTTGCAAGACCTTTTAATATCGCCTGCGAAGCTGTTATCGTTACATTATCACTTCTTGTACTTTTATACAATATTTCCATGGTATCCCTCTTTCTGTATAATCTTTTTCAAAGAATTATATCATATGTGCCATCAATAAACAAGTAATATTCCACTTAATATGTGTAGAAATAATGATCCCCATATACAAATAGCAATGTTAACGAAGTATTAAACCAGCTTCTTGATGATGTTTTCATTGTAAAAAACAATGCCCCCTGTGAATAATCTTCTCCATTAATCGCTCTGTCTACACAATTAATTGTTGTATCTGATGGAATAACATCATAGATTCTTTCATTTTTAACCGGCTCAAACTGATATGTTCTTCCGTTATTCTGAAATATAACTGATTTAACCGTAGATGGAAACTTCCCACTTTTAACCCTATTAAATATAACATTAGCCACCATTATTCTTCCTAGTTCATCCTGATCCCCTGCCTCGGCTTCAACTATTCTGATAAGCCAGTAGTAATCTGAATCTGAAAGCTTAATATCAATCGGTGTATTTATAACCTGTTCAGCAGTCTCTGGTTCTGTCTCTGTGACCACCACTGCCTGTTGCTCTGACTGTGTTTCTGTTACAGTTGTTTCTTCTACAGCTTCTGTCTCCTTCTCAGCTTCATTCAGATTCTCAGTTTCCAAAGCTTTTGTAGTCTCATTTTGACTCTCCTGTTCTTTTCCGAGCAGTTCTGTACTGACCGGTACAATTGATGCAGTCGGTAATTTTTCAAGCTTATTATCGCCTTTATTTACTATCTGCAAAATACAATTATAATCTAAAAGCTCTTTACTATTTTCATCATCACCAGTATTTCCGTAGCTAAATAATAAATTTTGTACCATTGCATTAGCATCTGTATCATCATCTTCAGTATCTGACTCGGATAACGTTGATACTTTACTTTCAGCATTTCCCATAGTCTTATTTTTTCCTGAACCACCAAAGTCCTTTGCAGTAAGACATATAACAGACACAAGCATTATGCCTGATACTATTACCATACATGTTCTGTATGTTTTCTTCTGTATGCTTTTGATAAATCCAACAAATTTCTGAAATAATGAGCAAATATTAAGCATTGTTACGCCTCTTTTCTCTTTTTTTTGCGACATGCGTCGCTAAAACATAGGTGTCATTATATTTTTGACTTACAAAACTGTCAATACAAATCTGGCACTTTTGGGACAATTACTGATTTTATTTTGGCATTTTTTGTAAACATTAGTTATTTATGCACAAATTTCTTGAATATACTATACTATTTTTATTAATATTTCATAGTTATATTTTGTCCCACCATATTAATATTTATTAACTATTTTTTACGAATTATTACAAAAATATTTTGCATTTAATATTATGTAAACTATCATTATAATTTATACACTATTTTATATTTTGCCTTTCATAGCATATATGATATAATATTATTAAATATCTTTATACGTAAATGTCTATAGAATCGAGATAGCTTGTTTCTGCACGAAAACAAATAGTTTTTATTACTGTTATGAAATAACCTAAGCGAATTTCTCAATGTCTCTTTATGACATATCGTTTAGAAAAGAGGATTAGTATGAACCTTAAAAAAGGCGTATATATTGCCACTAAGAAAGACGGGACAATTTATTACCGTTCATCCCTTACATATCAAAATAAACACATAAGTCTTGGCAGTTTTCCTACGGAGGATGAAGCACATTTATGTTATCTTGAAGCCTTAAATTTGCTTAATTCGACTTTATCTATTTCTGACTACATTAATATAGAAGAAACTCATACAATTTCTTTCGAAAAATGGGTTTGCCTGGTGAATTTTCGCGATAATAAGATATATTTTAAGACACCAATATATCTTATGAGTAAATACTTCATCTATTATTATGACTCAAATACAGAATATAAGTTTGATGTAGATGATTTATTCTATTATTCGACACACAAGATAATGAAACGTAATGGTCATCTGTTTGTCGCTGATTTCGGTATGCAGGTCAATATTTTATCCAGATATGGTATCAAGAATTATGCAGTTGCCGGCAAGGATTATATCTTTCTTAATGGCGACCCTACCGACTTCCGTTATAAAAATATTAAGATAATTAACAGATATAACGGTGTTACAATGACTGTAAAAGATGGTATGCCTTTATATATTGCAAAGGTACATATTAATGGTGATTACATTATTGGTAAATATAAGACCGAACACGAAGCGGCTATCGCATATAACAAGGTATGCCATCTTCTTAAAGATGCCGGAATAATTAATACATATCAGACCAATTACATTGAGGCACTCTCACCTATACAATATGCTTCCATTCATTCAACTATTAAAATATCAAAAAAAATAAGAGCATTGTTAAATTGATATTTACCGATACTGGTTAATTACAGATTAAATACTGTAAATATCCACTAAATATCATACAATGCTCTTATTTTTACACAATTCGTATATTCCTATGCAATATAATCAATGACTATATTATCTGTTGTTTATATAATTAATTAAGCCCTCTGCTTTTATAATCTTCTGCATAAATTCAGGGAATGCCTGTCCCTGATATTCTTCATTCTTAGTCTTATCGATTATCTTACCGCTATCGAAATCTATCTCAACTTCGTCGCCTTCATCGATACCTTTAGCTGCTTCAGGACATTCAATAATAGGAAGTCCGATATTAATTGCATTTCTATAGAATATTCTCGCAAATGTTTCAGCAATTACACAACTTACTCCTGATGCCTTGATTGCTATAGGTGCATGTTCTCTTGAAGAACCGCAACCGAAGTTCTTGTTAGCTACAATGATATCGCCTTTATTTACTTTTTTAGCGAAATCAACATCTATATCTTCCATACAGTGTTTTGCAAGTTCTGCTGGATCAGGAACATTCAGATATCTTGCAGGAATAATTACGTCTGTATCGACATTGTCACCAAATTTATGTACTTTACCAATTGCTTTCATATAAATACCTTGCCTTTCTCTCTATAATCCTAATTCTTCAGGTCCGGAAATCTTACCTGTTATGGCACTTGCTGCTGCTACTGCAGGACTTGCAAGATATACTTCTGATTCAGGATCTCCCATACGTCCAACAAAATTTCTGTTAGTTGTGGCAACTGCTCTTTCTCCCTTAGCAAGAATTCCCATATGACCACCAAGACATGGTCCACAAGTTGGTGTACTTACTGCTGCTCCTGCCTTAATAAATATGGTAAGTAATCCCTCTTCCAAAGCCTGAAGATATATAGCCTGTGTTGCTGGAATTACAATAGTTCTTACTCCTTTAGCGACTTTTCTGCCTTTCATAACTTCTGCAGCAACTCTTAAGTCCTCAATTCGTCCGTTTGTACAAGAACCGATTACAACCTGGTCAATTTTTACATCAGGTTCTGCCTTAATCTCATCAATTGTCTTTGTATTCTCTGGTAAATGAGGATATGCAACTGTTGACTTAAGTGTGCTTAAATCAATTGTATACTCTTCATCATATTCGGCATCAGCATCAGCCTCAAATACTCTATATTCCTTTTTAGAATGCTCTTTCATATATTCAATTGCAAGTTCATCTACAGGGAAGATACCATTCTTTCCGCCTGCTTCAATTGCCATATTAGTCATTGCGAATCTATCGTCCATTGATAAATATTTAATACCATCGCCAACAAATTCCATTGATTTATATAATGCGCCGTCTACACCAATTAAACCGATAATATGAAGAATTACATCTTTACCACTAACCCATTTAGATGGTTTACCAACTAAGTTAAACTTAATTGCAGATGGAACTTTAAACCATGCTTTACCTGTAGCCATACCTGCTGCCATATCTGTACTACCTACACCTGTAGAGAATGCACCTAATGCACCATATGTACAAGTATGTGAATCTGCACCGATAACAACATCACCTGCTACTACAAGACCTTTTTCAGGTAATAATGCATGCTCTATACCAACTTCTCCTGTCTCAAAGAAATTAGTTATATCATTAGCACAAGCAAATTCCTTAGCACATTTACATAATTCTGCTGACTTTATATCCTTATTAGGGGTAAAATGGTCTAGAACAATTGCAATCTTGTCTTTATCAAATACACCATCAACTTTCATTTTCTTCATTTCACCAATGGCAACCGGAGATGTAACATCATTTCCTAATACCAAATCGAGATTAGCCTCTATTAACTGACCTGCTGTAACGCTTTCAAGTCCTGCATGAGCTGCTAAAATCTTCTGTGTCATTGTCATTCCCATGATAACATTCCTCCTAAAAAATTTCTCTGAATAAAATCTTATCATTTTTTTCGACATAATGCAATTACTAATTATTCATTCATATTATTTATTTATGCATTTTATTGCTAATCCATAAGCTTTGGTTTAGTAAGGTCTGTAATATCATATTCTAAGTTAATTATATTATCATATACATTATTACTTTCTACATTCTTATTTTCTACATCTCCAGCATCTGTATAGCTTTTTCTGAAATTATCATATACCAGACAAATAGTGAGTTTATTATCGACAACTTTATATCCCATATATCTAACCATAAATCTATCTGATATGGCAATGTTTTTAAGATAATAAATCTCTGATATCACTTTATCATTGTCATACAGATAAAAGATACCATATTTTAAATCAGAGCTGCCACTTATATTATTGCTATATATATTCTCACAATACTCATTATTGCCTGCATTATCATCTTGGAATTGTTCACTATTGCTAACTAAATCCTTACTCATATAACTATCGTTAACTTCATCATAGCTTTCCGTAGCAGTTTCTGCAATTTCTGCATCTTCATATACACTGCCACTATATTCATTATTTTCTATACCAGAAGCCGTCGAACCTGTATATTGGCTATCCTGCCATTTACTACTTTCCTTATTAATTCCTGTTTTATCTGTATCAAGCAGCTTTCCTGAATTTGTACCAAGTGCAAATGTTATGCATAACATTGCCACTGCTATGGAAGCAGCTAAGCCGGATATCTTTAACATTCTCATTCTATGGCTTCTTATTTTATCTCTATATGAATTAACATCTATATTTAGATTTTGTTGTATATTTATATTTTGTCCGGCTTTTATCTTCTGCATCACATTTTCAGGTAATAATGACTCTGGAATTTCATCATCCGGTAATTTCTCTCTGATTCTTTTCACTATCTCGTCAGGATTCTCTTTATTCATTATAGAAACCTCCATTTCGCAATATGTTAAAACTGAACTTTCATCTTCCTTTGCATTTTAGCTAAGGCTCTGCTAAGCTTCGACCTTGCCGTTGCCGGCTTTATTTGAAGAATTTCGCCTATTTCATTACTGTTATAGCCGCAAAATACCGATAAGGATACTATCTCTCTTTCTTCTAGTGATAATATATCTAATGCTAGCTCTAAATCGTGTTTTAATTCTAAGTCACACTGACTTTCATACAATTCAATATTCTGATCTTCATCATCAAGTGAAATCGTTTTCTTCAAATACTGTTTTCGCCTTCTTTTACATTTGTTAGATAATATCTTAAATGTCCATGCACCGAATAAACTATTCTGTCTAAGACTTTTTATACCCGAATACATTTCTAAAACCGTTTCACTCACTACATCTTCTGCATCATAAGCATCTCCAAGCATATAATATGCATATTTATACATATCTTTATATACCGATGCATATAGCTTTGAAAAAGCATCATCTTCTCCTAGCTTTGCCAAAGCTACTAGTTCTTCATCAATTGTCAAATATTACACGTCCTTTCCTATCTTCGGACTAATTAAATATAAGATTATCTCCATATGATAAATCACTTAAATTAATTGCCTGAACTCCCTTATCCATAGTAATTATATATAAATAATTCCCTATATATAGTCCTCTATAATCACAATACATTTTCTCATAATCAAATTCTGTAAATTTTAAATTATTAAACTTATTATAATCATACTTTAGTAATTCTGTAAATGAATTATTATCATATCTGTATAAAACATAATATTGACTGTAACCTATAAATTTCTCATAGTTACTGCTTTTATCACTATTATATGATGTACTATTACTCTCTGTACTGGTACTTTCTTCAATTCTATTATTGTTATCTTTACTCATCTCTAAACCAATGAGATTCTTATTCTCATCAACTAAAATTTCTTTATAATTATTAAGTGCTTCGTATGCTTCTGTGTCTTCTTCTACATATTTTGCAATTTCTTTTGTATTATTAAGGTCTGATATATCAAACATTGATAACTTAACACCACTTGTAATGCCACTTTCATTTGCTTCCATACCTATTCCAAGTAATAAGTTATCATTCCACATATGAAGATATGATGAAAAGCCTGTTACTTTTAACTCACTTAATATTTTAGGATTATCAGGCTTCGAGAAATCTACTACAAATAATGGGTCTGTATTTCTAAATGTTACAAAATATCCTTTATCTTTCATAAATCTCGCTGAATAAATTCTCTCGTCTTCAGCAAGTCCCTCTATTCTTCCATATACATTTAATTTATCATCTAATACATATACGTTATTTCTATATTTATCCTGAAACTCTTCAATATCAGATGGTTCATATATCATATTATATTCATACTCAGTCGTAACAACTCTGAGATAACCATCATACTCATCTGCCGAAAACTGATTATTAACTGTACCATCTATATTTCCCTTTGCATAAGGCTCAACATTACCATCACCATATTTAAACTTTATTACATCTGTTAATTCCTTATAAGTACTAGTTCTGCTTTCATCATCATTCTTACTTACCCTGTTAAATAAATATATAAATTGTTCACTTACATATACATCATCAATACTTCCAATTATAGTGCAATTATCAGTAACATTCAAATCATTATTAATGTCTAATGCAATAACCGTACAGGTCGATGGCTCACCACTCTGTTCATTATCAGGGCAATATATATTATCTGTTGATACTTCTTTACCATTTATCTTAGTTATGACTTTACCTGCAAGTTCTTCATATGAGATATCTTCAATTTTCTCTTTATTCTCTTCATTATCCCCATATTCTTCCATATATCCATATAAAACATCATAGAAACTCTTCTGAGTCATTACATATAAATGATTACCAACCATTCTTGACTGTACATATTCATTGTCAACAGTTATTTTATTAATAAATACTGGCTTATCTCTTTCAGAAATATCATATAAAACAATTATCGTGTCTCTGCAGTTATCAAAATATGCACAATCATTAACTATAAAATTTTCATATCCGTTAATATATGGAGAGTTCATTCTTTCTGTATTCATTAAGCATACTAATTTATCACCATATACATATATTTTTCCATTATATGTATACGTATTTTCTTCTAAGTTATCTAATATATCGATTATACCGACTTCATTCAATTTATCATTATCAGCCTCTATTATTCTTATATTTTTCTTATTATCTGAATATATATAGATATATTTACCATCTGTTATAGTTATATCTCCCTCTGTAACACCATTTGTCTGTTCATTATTCTTATAATAATCCGTATCAGTCCCGGTAGCAATACCTGTACTATCTGATTTAGAATCAGTTTTCTCTACATAAGCTTCTTCAAGACTATTAATTTCTTTTTCAAATGCCAATGCATTATTTTTAACATATTCCTTTACATACCTGCCCAACTCTTCTTTACCATCTATAGACTGGATAATCTTATCATCTACAGGATTAACTCCCTGTTCCCTGCCCTGTATATTCTTATCTTCTTCATTACCATTTCCAGGAGTATTATTAAATAATGTCTTTGATACAACAATAACCGAAAGCGTCATCATAACTACTGCCATTATAATACTAATTATCTTTTTACTTTTTTTCATAACTATCATTCCTTTCGCCTGACATATAAATTTTATCTTATATCTATATGTGTAATATTAAGACGAAATTGTTGCATAAATTTTTAAAAAAATTTAAATTATAAAGTTATTGATTTATATAGCAAATATTTTAAAGTTGTCTAGAATAAAGAATGTCGCTTGTGACATTCTCCGCCTGCAGCGGGTTGCTATAGCAACATTTTCTGCTCCGCCGCAGTACGATCCTCACGGAGCTTTTTTTACTTACCAGGACAATTTCAACGAAATTTCCTGGTAAGTAAAATAAAAACCGGATACTTTCGTATCCGGTTTGAAAATTCTTTGTTCTATCGCTTTATGTAATTAGCAAACATTCTTTTATAATCTTCGATTTTATAATTTAATTTTTCAAAATCTTTATCTCCGATTTTTCCTTTATCTTTAAAATCGTTTACTAACTGTATATATTCAAGGTATCCTTTATATGCTGAATCTTTATAGTTATTTGATAAATTCAACTTTATCTCGTCCTCTTTATCTTCTAACACTTTTTTAGTCTTTCCGAACAACATAATACCCCTCCTTTGCCATCTAATCAGGCATTGATACAAGCGATAATTCTATATTAGTTATTGATGAGCTTCTCGTCCTCATTATTCCAGCTATAAAGTTTTCTGATTTCTTCACCAACTTTTTCTGATGGATGCTCAGAAGCTAATTTTCTCATAGCCTGGAAGTGTACCTGACGTCCTGCTGGCGACATATCTAATAAGAACTCTTTAGCAAATGTACCATCCTGAATGTCTGATAAAATTTTCTTCATAGCTTTCTTAGTATCTTCTGTAATAATCTTTGGTCCTGTTACATAATCACCATATTCTGCTGTATTAGAGATAGAATATCTCATTCCTGCGAAACCTGACTGGTAAATAAGGTCAACAATTAATTTCATTTCATGAATACATTCAAAATAAGCATTACGTGGATCATAACCAGCTTCAACTAATGTTTCAAAACCAGCCTGCATTAATGCACAAACACCACCGCAAAGAACTGCCTGCTCACCGAAGAGGTCTGTTTCTGTTTCTGTTCTGAATGTTGTCTCAAGTACACCTGCTCTTGCTCCACCGATTGCTAATGAGTATGCAAGTGCGATATCTAATGCCTTACCTGTTGCGTCCTGTTCAACAGCTACTAAACAAGGAACACCTTTTCCTGCCTGGTATTCTGAACGTACTGTATGACCTGGTCCTTTTGGAGCTATCATTGTTACGTCAACGTTTGCTGGTGGTTTGATACAACCAAAATGAATGTTGAAACCATGAGCGAACATTAACATATTACCTTCTTCAAGGTTTGGCTCGATATCTTTCTTGTACATATCTGCCTGTTTCTCATCGTTGATAAGAATCATAATAATATCAGCTTTTTTAGCTGCTTCTGCTGTTGTATAAACTTTAAATCCCTGAGCCTCTGCTTTAGCCCATGATTTACTTCCTTCATATAAACCAATGATTACATTGCAACCAGAATCTTTAGCATTAAGTGCATGAGCATGGCCCTGACTACCGTATCCGATAATGGCTATTGTCTTGCCTTCCAATAATGATAAGTTACAATCTTTTTGATAATAAATTTTATTTGCCATATTTCTAGCCTCCATATAAATTTTATATTGTTAATGTCATCTTATGTTAAATCCGATGACTATTAATAATCATTTTAATAATAAATATGTATTTCATACTTACATTTATTACATATTCTATTCAAGCTCGCCAGCAAGCATATCTGCATGGCCTCTTGTAAGACCTGTAATACCAGTTCTTACTAATTCCTTAATTTCAAAACCATTAAGTAAACCTACAAAAGCATCTAGCTTCTGCTGATTACCTGTTAATTCAATCATCATTGAATCTTCTGCAACATCAACTATCTTTGCTCTGAATATATCAGCAACTGCTATAACCTGCTGTCTCTGTGCCGCATCTACTGCAACCTTACAAAGAATTAATTCTCTGCATACAGAAGCACCATCTTTTAATTCAATAATATCCTTAACGTCAACAAGCTTTGATAACTGTTTTCGAATCTGTTCTAAAACTTCATCTTCGCCACTACATACAATAGTCATACGCGAATATTCATTACTTTCTGTTTCGCTAACAGTCAAACTGTCGATATTATATCCTCTTCTTGCAAAAAGTCCTGATATTCTACTTAGTACACCAGCTGTATTCTCAACTAGTATCGATAAAACCATTTTCTTCATAGAATACGCTCCTTATTTTTTTTATTAATCATAGCACAATAAAGCATTTTGTCAAGTATTCCATTGACGTAAAATGACAAAATATTTTATCACTTTAATGTGTCATAAACGAACATCTTATTATTCCTCAAACTCTCCGTATACAAATGCTGCACTTTCTGTAGCCTTGATATCTACTACTTTTCCATGGAAATTTTTGAGTTTATTTCTTGCCGGAATGTTATTAGACATTGCTAATGCCGGATATATTGTATAATAATATACGATGCCCTGAAGTGTCTGAAGCTGTGATTCCTCCACATCTATTTCATCTCCGACATTTAACAGTCCCGGTCTTTCCATCTTAAATTCTATTACACGCATAAATATCCGCCTCCATTTAATTAAGTCTGTATGAGTATACAAAAAGACCGTATAATACGGTCTTTTCATAACTTCTGGTTATCTGTATAACCATTCACCTAACTGACGAACTGAATTATCGTCCTGTTCTTCTAATTCATCAATAATAAAAATCTGATTATCCTCTTTATTAAAGCTGTTGATTGCTTCCTTAGCTTCATTAAAGCTGGAATAACGTCCTAAAACACCTGTCCCATCTGACTTTTCTTTTTCATAAACACCAAGTTCAAAATATCTGTTCATTTGCCAACCTCCATCAATAAGCATACTTATAAGATGTATTCTACTACAATTTTCGTCAAATGTTAACAACATTTTGAAAATATTTTTATTTTTATCAGCCTTTTCTTATAGCCTCGATAGGTTTCTTCCTAGATTCCTTAAACACCGGGATAAAGCTTGCCACGAATGCTACTATAAGACATAATACGAACATTAATACCACCTGGATTATTCCGAAATGCAACATTGTTATTACTAAATGATACTCTTTTCTGAATGATTTATTAATAATAGAAATAAGCGATCCTGTTGCTATTACCGAAACTATCCAGTTAATTATTGCAATTATAGTACTTTCGTTAAAGAATATCATAAATACATCTGCACCTCTTGCACCGACTGCACGTAAGATACCAATTTCTCTTTTCTTCTGTAAAATACTTGTTGCAATGAAATTCATAAGCATAATCGATGCAAATATTGCAAAGAATATTCCGACATAAAGTAAAACTTTCTTAAGTGTTGTAAATATCTCTGTTGCTGTTGTAAGTAATTCTGTTGTATTATTCTGCAAAGTATATTTAACACCACTTATACCATTATTAAATGAATATTTTACTAATTCTTCAATTTCACTTCTCTTATCGGGCATCGCTGTAACAAGTGCATCATATTTACCTTTTGAATATACTGAATATGCATTGCAGATTCCATTCGGAAGTATTGCCATACCTTTGTTAAATTCATTATCTATATAGATGCCTACGACTCTCATATTCTTATCACTGTTAAGCCAGTCTGAGCCTTCATTTGAAACCTGCATAATCATTGGTAATTTACTTATTTCATTTGCATTTGCAAGTATACTCTTCTTTATACTTTCAATATTGCCCTCTTCATAATCAAGATCAATATATGTCTCAAGTGCTGACAATGGAAGAATCATTTCATTATCATTTAACTTAGCCTGATTATTAATCATAACAATATTATTTTTAACTGCATCATTGATTTTACCGATTTCACATATTCTGTTGACTTCATAATAACCATATTCGTTAGTATTAGTTATGAAGTTTATATTATAGTCCTGTGAAAATGCCTGCACACCGATATTATTCTCCACAACACTGTTAAATACATTGTCTGATGTAAAGAGTATTGCATGATTACTATAAGTTCTTATGTTAGCTAATTCACTCATCATAGAATAATCTAAAATTCCCGTATTACCCTTTATTTCTTCTTTGTATTTATCATATCTGCTGCTTTCAAATTTAGTATCAAGAATACCTGTAACTGTATATTTCTTATTGCCATTAATATCTAATTCTAATACCTTGCCAATCATATCAGTAGTTTTCTTTATATCAGTTGAATTATCAGGTCCATAATTCATTGTGTACTTACCAATTATAAATGACTGTGCCATATAATCTGTAATAACAACCTCATCATCATTAACAGGAAGTGCGCCCTCTAAGGTGTAGCCCATTCTATCAATCATATCCTGTGATATTTTTGATATTCCATAGAAATCAAGTGAATAAAACGATAGTTCTCCATTAATATTTACCTTGTCAGTATCATATATATTCTGTATTGAAATGTATGAATCATTAGGTTTTACTATCTCATTAAAGCTATAATCTTTAAAATGATTTTTTATATTTTCCACGTCTTCATCTGATAACTTATCTCCAGCATAATAACTGTATACACTGTTACTTATCTTTCTTTCAAATCCAAATGAAGCATAATTAACATTACTGTCAATTATCGAATCTGTTCCTGCTTTTATCTTATCATATGACGACATTGTGTTAGATAAACCGAACAAAGTAAATGCTACCATTGATAAAAATATCGTCACTAACAATCTGATTGGTTTCTTCTTAAGACTTCCAAATGCCATCTTTAGTGAATTCTTAAGAGGTAGTTTAGAACGGATTAATTTGAACTTTGAAGCATCATATTCTTCAACCCACAAGTTCTTATCACTTGTTTCTTCAAAACCTTCTCTGTTCCCATCATCATCTATTCGTACTGCTTTCTTTATCTCTTTATTAGTTTTACCGTCAACCGAGATAAATGAATCTGCGTCCTTATTATTTTTAAGATATTCATTAATCATCTCTAAATCTTTATTAGTCAGCTCATATCCTGATTTAATATGAATAATCTTATCTTCTATTATACTTATTCCACTAGATACTTCGTTAGGTTTAGAAATGTATTTCTTAATATCACTTATAATTTCTCCATCGGCTAATTCAATGACCCTGTCGCCATACTGTTCGGCAAAATCTCTGTCATGTGAGACTACAATAACTAACTTGTCTTTAGATAACTTCTTAAGTGTATCAAATACCTGTTTACCTGTGTTAGAATCTAATGCTCCTGTAGGTTCATCAGCCATAATAATTTCAGGATTCTTAATTAATGCTCTTGCAATTGCAACTCTCTGCTTCTGTCCACCTGATAATTCATTTGGCTTTCTTGAGGCGAAGCCTGTTAAGTCTACTTCATCTAATATCTTATTAAGTTCTTCTTTAGTCGGCTTTCTTCCCTGCAATTCCATTGCAAGGGCAATATTAGCGCCTACAGTGAAATCATTTAAGATATTATATTCCTGAAAAATGAATCCAATAAATGTATTTCTGTATGAATCGAAATCAGACTGTGTAAACTGCTTAGATGACTTTCCTTTAATTATAATTTCACCATCATCGAATTTATCTAATCCACCTAACATATTTAAAAGTGTTGATTTACCACTTCCTGATTTACCTAGTATAAATACAAGTCCTTTTTCTTCAAACTTAAGGTTAATTCCCTTTAGAGCCTGAACTGCTGCGCCCTTTTTGGGTTTGTAAGTTTTTTTCAAATTTTTTACTTCAATCATTTTCTCTTTCCATCACATTCCTTGTGATTTTCCTTTCAATTATTTTCTTCGTAATTTTCCTTTGCATCACATTATTCGTGATTTTCATTTACATTACTCTCTAAGTGATTTTCATTTACATAATTTGTTTAAAATAAAATTATTCTCTCGGCAATGTTATTATTGCTGTAAATAAATCACCATTTATATCAATATCAAAATATCCTTTCTGAAGTTCTACTAAGCTCTTGGCAATCGATAATCCAAGTCCGTTGCCACTTGTAGACCTTGATAAATCTCCTCTGACAAATCTTTCCATAAGCTCATCTCCCGGAATATTTAATTTATATTTCGATATATTTTTAATGTATATTTTAACATATTTTTCTTCCTGTGACACATCAATATATAATCTTGTTCCCTCTAATGCATATTTGCAGATATTAGTGAACAGATTCTCAATTACTCTCCAGAGCAATCTTCCGTCAGCCATTGCTTCATAGCCTTTATCCGATTCATCGAACACAACCGTTATATTCAGCTGTTCGAATTTGTCCGTATATTCACCAACTGACTGACTAATAATCTCACAGATATTTATCTTATCTGATTTAACCTCGATATTTCCTGTTGAGGCTTTAGAGGCTTCCACGATATCTTCTGTAAGCTTCTTAAGTCTTAATGACTGTTTATATGCAACACCTATATATTCCCTGACCTTTTCATTCTGAATATCTTCTTTATTCATTAAATCAATATAATTAATTATAGATGTAAGAGGTGTCTTTATATCGTGTGAAACATTTGTTATTAATTCTGCTTTTAACTGTTCACTCTTTACTTTTTCTGCCACTGCTTTCTCAAGTCCTGCTGAAATATCAGTAATATATTCATTACTTTCTCCGAATAATCCAGGCATCGGCTTATTTAAGGCTGAATTTTCCGTATTACCATCGTGTACACTCTTTATTCTGTCTCTAAGTTCTAACAGAAGAGAAAATGCATACATAAGCAGGAAGAATTCCACGATTTTAAATATAAACCAGATGAACCAGATTATCATACTCTGTGCACTGATATTTATAATAAATAATACACACTCCCAGAAGAAGCATCCTCCTATGGTTATTATGGCTTTCCATTTCTTATCAAGATTTACAACTACATTTTTAACACATTTTATGATAAATTTAATTATTTTACTGGTTATACTGTTCTTAAATAATACCCTATTCTTTAATCTTGATAGAATACTAATGAATATATTAATTGTAAATATATACCATACACTTCCAATAGCGATAAAAAATATTCCATCCATCATTCTTCCTAATTCATATGTTCCCGACTCAGATATTATAAAGGCGGTCATATACTGGACTAAAAATGCTATAAATATAATAATCTCTAAAGGAATTGTGTCAATCCAGTTTAATTCTAATTCACCTTGTCCATTATAGCCTGCTACTACCATAATATACATACATAGAATAACTGCTAATATACCTGATATAATTGTAGCATATTTTATTACATTATAATTCTTGGTAATTATATCAAATACCTGATATTTTTTGTAAATTACATCTCCTTTTTCTAAATTTTTATTAAGGTAATTCTCTATTGTAATATATTTCCTATCTCCAACGGTTAAGGTTGTTGTACTTATTTTAACTATATCATCATCATCATCATTGACATTTGAAATAATAATTTTATCGTTATAGTACATTTTATATTTGTAATTAACATACTCATCACTCATTAAGTCATTTACAACCTGAAGATATGAAGTCTCTTTACTTACTTTTTCTATTGCATTGTCATACTCTTCATCTATAGAATGTGAACCATCGGTCATATTATGAGCATTCGAACTAACATCAGTATTTTCATTATCATATGCTGTGGTTTCATTTTCACTATTATAATTATCATCATCAGTATTTCCCGCATCATCATAATAAGTAGCATCTACAGTTTCATTATAATATCTATAAACGCCATCGTCATCATAATATCCCACCATATACTGGTCCATTTCATCGCGTATATATCTATACAATCTGAATGAACTGTTTTCTACAAGTGATTTTGCAAGTCTTGTTTTATTAAAATCAGGATTTTCCTTATTCTTAACACTGTCATTGCTATATGTATAATACATTCCACCAATTCCACCGATAGTTATTACCGCTGTTACTAATAGCAGAAGCATTGCTATAGCTTTAACAAATCTATTATATAGTATCTTCATATTAATCTCCATTCCGCATTGCCTTTTACATTATCATTCGACTTTGTATCCCTGTCCCCATATTACTTTTATATGTCTTGGTTCCGCAGGGTTTATCTCTATCTTTTCTCTTAAATGTCTTATATGAACGGCAACCGTACCGTCTGTACCATCAATGTCATATACCTGATTTTTCCAGACTGTATTATATATCTCCTTAGAAGAAAATACTTTGCCGGGATTACTCATAAGAAGTTTAAGTATCTCATATTCAATCGGTGTAAGTTTCACCGGCTGGCCGTCTATCTCTACTTTCTTCATATCATCATCTATTACAATTCCATTTACATTAATCTCTGATGTATTCTTTACTGCACTTCCGAGCATCATATATCTTCGTAAATTAGACTTGACTCTTGCAATAACCTCCACAGGATTAAACGGCTTAGTAACATAATCATCTGCGCCAACATTAAGTCCTAATATCTTATCTGTATCCTCACTCTTGGCACTGAGGAAGATTACCGGTGCATTCGAGATTTTTCTAATCTCATTGATTGCCTGTATTCCGTCCATAACAGGCATCATAATATCCAATAAAATAATATGTATATCTTCGGTCTTAACAATGTCTACCGCCTCTCTTCCGTTATAAGCTTTATAAATTTTTAAATCCTCCGAAGCAAGATATATCTCTAAAGCATTCACAATATCTATTTCATCATCACATATCAAAACATTGTACATTTTCTTATTAGCCTTTCTTTTTACTTTTTCTCTTTCCTTATGTACTGTATTATATAGGTTAATTTATTAATAAACAACTACATAAATCTTTAAGATTTTCTTAAGATAAATAGATAAATTCTCATCTAACCCTGAAGTTACCTCTGCCGCCTCCACACACAGGGCATATATTGGGTGCATTCTTATCTGTCTTATTATATCCACACACCATACATTCCCATTTTTCCTCGCCATCTCTCCTATAGAATCTATCGTTAATCATACTTTCTGATAGACCACTAAACTTCTCTGCCATACCCGTTTCTATATTCACGACATTTTCAAATATATCTGCTATTTCATCTAATCCTTCATTAACCGCATCATCAGAATAACCTTTATACATACAGTTTCTATCTTCCATATCCGCAAATATCTGAGCTACGGTATTTAGGTTCTCTCTTGTCTCGTTAACTCCTCCATTAATAATTCGATATCCGACCATTGCAAGTTCTTCTAATCTATCAGCATTTTCATTAAAAATATCTGCAATATATTTATAGCCATCTTTTTCTGCCTGTCTGCCATAGAGTCTTAATCTGACAGATAACTTCGCTTTTTCACATATTTCCTTCTCAATATTTTCTTCGGTCTTAGTTCCCCTTATATCTAACATATCTTTTACTACATGAAAATCCTTATATGATTTTCATATCCTCCACATTTTCTAAAACATTTATTAATGTATATGCATTGTATAATCAAAAAATGCGGTTACCATATATCAATCTTAATCATATTCTCTATGTATAATTTTAATACGACTTTAACTGATATACTATAACCGCATATAATGAATTCATTTCTGACTAAATCTTACTGTCTGATTAAATCATTATTTTTCAGATAATTTAATATATATAATTTGATTTTTATTACTACTATAATAAGTCTTAATTACAAATTAAATCTTATCTTCATATAACTCTTAACTATTTCAACACCTTTTTCAAAAGAAATTTCTTTCGTATTGAGACATAAATCATAGTTTCTCGCATCATTCCAGTCTTTACCGGTATAATGATTATAATAATCTGAACGATATTTATCTGTCTTAAGTATGAACTGTTCAATCTCTTTACGCGACATTGATGACATATCTTCAACTACATCTATGCAATGTTCCATTGGAGCATGAACGAAGATTCTTATTATATTAGGCTGGTCTTTTAGAATATAATCTGCACATCTTCCAATTACGACATAAGATTCTTTCTGTGCTAATTCTTTTAGTACCTTCGCCTGATAATTAAATAAATTATCATTTGAAACAAATTTATCACTGTCAGGTGGTATCAACTCACCTTTATATACATTCTTAGCTACCTTGTATAAAATGCTGCCCTTTAATTTTTCATCAGCTCTTGCAAATAATTCTTCATTTATTCCACTGTCATCTGATGCTAATCTTAAGATTTCTCTGTCATAGAAGTTAATACCTAACTCTTTGGCTAACATCTTACCCATGGTTCTTCCTCCACTACCATATCCCCTGGCAATTGTAATAACATATTTCTCCATAGAAAAACCCTCCATTCCTAAATGCCTTTTAACAACTTATTATTCACCTAAGTATGCTTTCTTAATCTTATCATCATTAATTAAGTCACTTGCCTTACCTGTAAGAGCAATCTTTCCTGTTTCAAGAACATATGCTCTGTCAGATATTGACAATGCTTTCTTAGCATTCTGCTCAACTAATAATACTGTTGTTCCACTAGCACTTATTTTCTTTATTATATCAAAAACTTCGTTAACAAACAATGGTGAAAGTCCCATTGATGGTTCATCCATAAGAATAATTCTTGGTTTTGACATTAAAGCTCTTCCCATAGCAAGCATCTGCTGTTCTCCACCACTAAGTGTTCCTGCTGTCTGTTTTTTTCTCTCTTCAAGACGAGGGAATCTTTCATATACCATCTCTAATGTCTTTGCAATTTCATTTTTATCTTTTCTGGTATATGCACCTAACATAAGATTATCATATACTGATAAATCTGCAAAAACCCTTCTTCCTTCCGGTACATGTGCCATTCCTAATTTAACAATTTCATGAGCAGGTGTGGTTGTAAGCTCTTTTCCCTCGAACATTACCGAACCTGACTTAGGTTTTAATAATCCAGTAATTGTATGAAGAATTGTAGTTTTACCAGCACCATTGGCACCTATAAGAGATACAACTTCACCTTCATTGACTTCAAATGACACACCTTTAATGGCATTAATCATTCCATATGATACATATAAGTCTTCTATCTTTAACATTGAAACACCACCTCTCTATTCACCTAAATATGCTGTAACAACTTCTGGTTTATTCAATACAACTTCTGGCTTACCATGTGCAAGTTCTGTGCCAAAATTGAGTACCATTATCTCTTCACATATACCTGAAACGAGTTTCATATCATGCTCAATAAGAAGAATTGTAACACCATATTCTTTTCTAACGAACTGGATAGTCTCCATTAATTCAGCTGTTTCATTAGGGTTCATACCTGCTGCTGGCTCATCTAATAATAAGAGCTTTGGTTCTGTAGCTAATGCTCTAGCTATCTCTAACTTCCTCTGTTTACCATATGGAAGATTACTTGCTAACGTATTTATATCTTCATCCAGTTCAAATACCCTGAGCAATTCCATAGCTTTTTCATTCATTTTTTTCTCTTCTTTAAAGAATCTTGGAAGTCTTAATATACCTTCAGCAACTGTATATTTCTGCTTATTGTTAAGTCCTAATTTAACATTATCAATTATGGACATATTATCAAACAATCTTATGTTCTGGAAAGTTCTTGCAATTCCTTTACGATTTATGTTCATAGGTGATAAACCATCTATTTTCTCACCATCTAATTTAATATATCCTGATGTTGGTTTATATACACCTGTAAGCATATTAAATACTGTGGTTTTACCTGCACCATTTGGTCCTATAAGTCCATATAACTGACCTCTTTTAATATTCAAATTTAAATCATCTACAGCTTTAAGTCCACCAAATGCTATACTTAAATTCTTAACCTCTAACAGTATATCATTGTTATTTTCCTTATTAGCTGTCTTAGTATTCGTATCTTTCATACTAATCTCCATTCCTGAGCAACCTGTTTATATCTATTATATTATTGAATTCAGCAAAATCCTTAGGCATCTTTTGATACCTTATTCTTCTTATATAACTTTGATACAATACGTTCTCTCATATATACACATTTCTCATTATTTGTTAATATCATCATTGCAATAAGAATTATCGCATATGCAATCATTCTATAGCTGTAGAAATCTCTAAGCAATTCAGGTAATGCATACAGAATTATTGTAGCAATTATTGAACCCCTTATGCTTCCTAATCCACCTAATACCACAAATACCAATATTAAAATTGATACGTTGAAATTGAATTTTGATGAATCAAGTGTCTGATAATGAGAAAACATTGTTCCTGCCATTCCTGCGAAGAATGCAGATACAAAGAATACTATTAACTTATATTTATTAATATTAATACCAATTGATTCAGCCGCAATACTATTATCTCTAACTGCTTTAAATGCTCTTCCTGCTCTTGAATCAATAAGATTATACACAACTGCAACAGTTATAAGTACAAGTACAACCGAAGTAATAAGTGTAGCTGTCTTTGGAACTTCACTCACTGGCATTGCACCTTTTAATATTTCAACCTTACTATCCAAATCATATTTCTGTGGGCTTATAGGCTGAGAAAATGAAAAATGCAATCCGTTCTTATCTTTAATAAGATAACAGTTCTGGATTAATTTATATGTAATCTCACCAAATGCCAATGTAACGATTGCAAGGTAGTCACCTCTTAATCTTAAAACCGAAAAACCAATTATTAAACCAAATAATCCTGCACATATTCCGCCAATCAGAAGTGCAAGTACATATCTTTCAAAATCTGATTTTATAACTTCTTTAGTTAATATAGAAAATATTGCACCTGAATAAGCTCCTACGCACATAAATCCTGCATGGCCTAAGCTAAGTTCACCAAGAATTCCAACTGTCAGATTAAGTGATATTGCAAGTATTATATAATAACACATTGGAATTAAAAGTCCTTCAAACAGGCTTCCCATTATTCCATTCATTACCATTACATTACAGATAACGAAAAATACTATAACCATTGTAAGTGTGATTAAGCACTGTTTTGTAGATGTCTTTACTTTGTTAGATTTATTCATACTTAATCACCTACACTTTCTCGTTTATCTTCTTACCAAGAAGTCCTGTTGGCTTCAGAATAAGAACTATAATTAATGAAGCAAAAACTATTGCATCTGCAACCTGTGTTGATATGTATGCCTTACTTAAATTCTCTATGATTCCAAGTAAGATACCACCTATCATTGCACCTGGTATACTTCCTATACCACCAAATACGGCTGCGATAAACGCTTTTATACCAGGCATCGAACCAGTATATGGGCTTACCTGTGTAAATGTTGAACAAAGTAAGATACCTGCTACTGCTGCAAGTCCTGAACCAATTGCAAAAACAATTGATATTGTCTTGTTAACATTTATACCCATAAGTTGTGCAGCACCTTTATCTTCTGATACTGCCTGCATAGCCATACCGGTTTTGGTCTTGTTAATAAATAATGTAAGTGCAACCATTATAACAACTGTTACTATAATTGTTACGACTGCTTCACCTGATATTTTCAACTGTGAATTAATTTCTATAGTCTTAAGTGAGACAACTGACTTAAATGTTCTTGCATTTGAACCTAATATATTTAATGCAAGATTTTGTAATAAATAACTTACACCGATTGCTGTAATTAATACTGATAATGATGAAGCATTTCTTAAAGGTTTGTATGCCACTCTTTCAATTACCACACCTAATACTGTACAAACTACTATTCCGATAATAATTGATAACCATACCGGACAATTCAAAGAAGATATTGATAAAAATACTGCATATCCGCCAACCATAATAACATCACCATGTGCGAAATTAAGCATTTTTGCTATACCATATACCATTGTATATCCAAGAGCTATCAGAGCATAAATACTGCCTAGCCCGATACCACTAATCAAATAGGATATAAAACTATTCATTTTAAATCATTCCCTTCTGCATCAACGTATAAATAGATTAAAAGCTGTTGCCATAAGTAAGTCCTTTCTTACAACAACAGCTTATATTTAATTCATACTTATTAAAATTAATCTAATGCTTTGTATGAACCATCTTCAATAACCATACCTTTAGGCTCTTTTGTTGGTTCACCATCTGCTGACCATGTAATATTACCTGTAACACCTTCAACTTCAATCTTAGTCATTGCTGATGTAAGCTTATCACAGAGATCTGAAATACTGATTGTTCCATCATCAACACCTGCTTCCTCAAGTGCTGCTTTTACTGCATATACTGCATCATATGCATCTGCTGCAAACTGAACAGGAGTCTCATTATTATATTTTTCTTTATATGCACTAACAAATGACTGTGTCTTATCATCTTTAGCATTAGGTGCAAATGGTGTTAATAACATAACTCCGTTTGCTAATGCAACATCTGTATCTAACTGATTAATAAGTCCGTCAAGACCATCACAACCAAAGTATTTAACTTTTAATCCTGCTTTATCAGCCTGTGATAAAATCTTAGCTGCCTGCTGATAATAGATTGGTAAGAATACCAAATCAGCTCCACTTTCCTGAATCTTCTGAATCTGTACAGAGAAATCTGTGTTTGTGTCCTTAGTAAATGCCTGTTCTGTAACTACTTCTAAGTTCTGGCCCTTTGCTTCTGAAATAAATTTCTCATAGATACCTGTTGAATAAACATCTGAACTGTCATAGATAATTGCTATCTTCTGACCAATTTTATTCTTTGATATGTACTGTGCTGAAGCAACACCCTGGTTAGGATTGTTGAAACATACTCTGAATACATTATCATATTTAACACAATCAACAGCAGAACCTGATGGTGTTAACTGGAACATTTTATCTTCATGTGTTTTTTCAGAAACAGCTATTGAACAGCCACTTGTAGTTGCACCGATTATAACCTTTGCTCCTGAATCTTTAACTTTATTATAAGCATTGACAGTTTTCTCACTATCACACTCATCATCCTGGAATGTAAATTTTAATTTCATGCCATTTACACCACCATTAGCATTAATCTCATCAACAGCTAATTGTGCACCGTTCTTTACTGCCTGACCATATATAGCTGCTTCACCAGTTATAGGTCCGATACCACCAAGAACTAATGTGTCTTTACTTCCTTTGTTCTCTGCACTTGAACCACAACCTGTAAACATTGACATTGCTAAAACTGTGGCCATGGAAAGAGCTAAAAATTTTTTCTTCATATTTTTTTCCTCCATTCCAAATATATAATATATTTTAAACATAGACCTTAGTTTACTATCACTTTTTTTATTTGTCAATATTTTTACCTTTTTTACAATACATTAAATTATATTATTTTGTTTTTTTTGACTCAATTAGTTTAGGATCAGTTGTTTTATTCGGCAGTTTCATTCCATCTTCAATATACTTATTAGAATCTGTATAGTTCTCATACAGACTGTTTATATAATCTTCAAATTCTTCAACATAGATAGTCACGCCCTCTTCAATAATGTCATTTCTCGTAATACTATTACCAGAAATTACCGATGCCTTTTTAGCCAGTTTATCTAATCTATCTATCATGTCTTCCGTAAGATTTACAGAAATTGTATTTTTATTATCACCTTTGCCTAATAATTTTCTAAATGATGCAAATCTTTTATTATCATATTTACTAAACATATGCATACCTCCATTTACATTTTCTTACATGCCATTACTGCTGCAACCGCACCATCTGCTGCCGCAGTTATAAGTTGGCGGACTTCTTTCGTTCTGCAGTCACCAGCAGCATATATTCCTTCTACATTTGTTCTGCAGTCTTCCCCTGCAACAATGTAGCCGTTTTCATCTGTTTTAACAACATTTTCGTATACATCTCTCTGTGGTTCCTGTCCGACTGCTACAAATAGTCCCTGAACTTCAATATCTGACACTTTGCCATTAACTGTATCTGCTATCTTTACACTTTCTAACACATCACCTCCTGATAATGATATAACATTATGTTTTAATAATATCTTTATATTGTCTTTTGCTTCCACCTCTTTTATAAGACTTGCTTCTGCCCTGAATGTATCTCTTCTGTGAACAAGATACACTGTTTTACAGATTTCTGACAGATATTTAGCATCTTCCAATGCCGTATTTCCACCTCCTGCAACTATAATGTCCATGCCTTTATAGAACATTCCATCACACGTTGCACAATACGATACACCAGCTCCTGTAAATCTGTCCTCATTCTCAACATGCAATTTTCTTCTTCCTACTCCTGAAGCTATTATGACTGCTTTCGAGATAAATTCACTGCCTTTAGTAATAACTTTTTTATAACTACCATCTACTTCTATATTGACTGCTTCATCCATCAATATCTCTGTATCTAACGACTTAGCCTGCTCAAATAATCTAGTTGCAAATTCAAATCCGGAAGTATGCTTTATTCCCGGATAATTTTCGACCTCCGGCGATACAATTATCTGTCCACCATAAGATTTTCCCTCTAATACAAGTACATTTTTTCCGGCTCTTCTTCCATATATAGCAGATGACAACCCTGCCGTACCTGCACCGATAATTATTATGTCATATACTTTTTTATCCATATACACCTCATTTTTCATACTTACATTACTGCATAACATTCATTTAACTGCATTTTATATTAATAAAGATTATTTTAACAATTCTAAGATTTCCTCTTTAGAACTGAAGCCTACTGATTTTCTTACAATCTCACCTCTGTCAAATACTACAAGTGTAGGTATACTCATAATTTTGTATTTAAGAGCAAGGCTTCTTTCCTCGTCTACATCGATTTTGCATACTTTGACATCTGTTAATTCCTCAGCCAATTCTTCGATTATAGGTGTAAGCATCTGGCATGGTCCACACCATGTAGCCCAAAAATCTACTAACACTTTTCCATCTGCCTTTAATACTTCGCTTTCAAAGTTCTCGCTTGTTACATGTAATATTGCCATAATATTCCTCCATTTCCAGGACTCCTGATGTAACTTCACATTTCAGTGTCTTTTTTATTCTGCTGTATTTTAGTATGTCCAATTTTATATTAATCTTCCAAAAATTTTTTTAATTTCTCGTATCTATTCTTCGCATCATTGTATCCCTGATGATATAACTCGGTCAGTTTTTTCCTATTCTTCTCAATTCTGCCGATTTTGACAGGTTTAGATGGACGTATTACAAATACATTTCCTTTTTCCTCCTGTTTCTCTATATAATCAAGTGTCATATTGTAATATTTATGACGTTTTCTGATTGCATCTACCAGTTTAGGATATTTAGAATATTTAATCTTTATGACAGGCATAAGTTCGTTAGCTTTCTTTCTATAACTAATATCTCTTGTAAGAATAATTACATTCTTAGTATTACCATCTTTAACTGATTTTCTAACAGGAATAGAATCAGAAATTCCACCATCTAAATATAATTTACCACCGATATTAACCATCTGCGCCATCAATGGCAATGAGCATGATGCCCTTATGAAATCTATCTGACCTTTCATATCCTTAATTTCTAAATATTCAGGCTGTCCAGTTTCACAATTCGTTACTACTGCATAGAATTTTCCATCGAATTTCTCATATGCTTCATAATCATATGGATTAAGCTTTTCAGGAATCATATGATAACACATTTCCGTACCAAAGAAATTACCTGTCGTAATAAGATTGTATGCACTTGCATAATTCTTATCGTCAAGATAATCAACATCTATACTAAATGCCCTGCCACGCTGCTTAGACAGGTAACTGCAGGCATTAACCGAACCTGCTGAGACACCATAACAGCTCTTAAATTCAATTTCTTTATCCAGAAAGAAATCTAACACACCAGCTGTATATACACCTCGCATTCCTCCGCCTTCTAATATTAAACCAATATTATCTTTCATAATCTCTATACAACTCCTTTCTCATATCACAGTAAACATATCTTTTAATTTAATCCATTCGTCCATAAAGATACAATTCTTAATCTTCTGCTCTTTAATTAACTTAGTTCCTTCTTCGTAATCAATCCACATTACTGATTCCACTTCTTCTTTCTGAAGTGTCAGCTTATCTGTGTCAATATCTTCCATATATACATACATTTTACTGAATTCATGATTACGAAATGGTTTACCATAGAATTCAGTATCTTCTATACCTTTATGAATTCCTATAAAATGCAATTCTTCCTTAGTGGCAGTTATTCCTAACTCTTCTTCTAATTCACGTATTGCAGAATCGATTGAACTGTCACCTGCATGGATATGACCTGCACTTGATATATCATAATATCCCGGAAATGAATCCTTATTCGCGCTTCTCTTCTGGAGTAATACGTCAAAACCATCTTTCTTCTTACGGATTGCCCATATATGGACTGTCTTGTGCATATAGCCTAATTCATGGACTATGCTTCTTTCCCTGACAAGACCTGTCTTATTACCTGAATCGTCAAGTATATCAAATAATTCTAATTCATTTCCATCCAGATTTGCACTTACAAGAGTCTTTCCATCATATCTTAGTTTCAATGAGAATAATGGATAATCGTCTCTTATAAGTTTTAAAAATATCTCATCACCTGTCCAGAAATTAAGTTTAAACAAATCTTTCTTATCTATCCATTCTAATTCGCCCTCATCACATTCTTTTAACTCGCCATTAAATTCATTAGCAGTATATAGAAACATATACTCGCCCTCTGCCTCATTACTTAAGAACGTAATAATTCCTCTTAATTTATAATTAGTAAGCGTAAGATTTGTCTCTTCCTTAACTTCCCTTAGCAGACACTCGTCAGGTGTTTCCTCATCTTCGAAATGTCCTCCAACACCTATCCACATATTATGGCTCAAATCATTTTCTTTCTTGTTCCGGTGTAGCATAAGATATTTATTATCTTTTTCTATATAACATAAAGTTGTTAACTTCATAGCCTGTCTCCATTTCGCTTATCCATCGTCTCTGTGAAATAGAATAAATCTTTTTATAAAATACTTATTACTATTCTATCTCTTTATAAAAGTGCTGATAGTCCTTAGTCGTATCCCATTCGCCACCCCATTTAAAGCCTCTGCTTATAAATGCATTGTAGCAGATATCACCACTTACTATTTTATGTGCAAAATCTTTATTTCTGTCAGCATATGTACCGCCATTTACCGGCAATATATTCCTGCCACCAAAACCATTTCTTACATAAGGATTGTAAAGCGGATTAATATCTATGGCAATTCCGTAACCATGGTCCGAAATCGTATCTGTGCCATCTATGGTTCTGTAATTAAATGCTGATGTATTGTTATCTGCCATTGAAGCTTCATCATCTGCATTATAATCATCTATAAGATGCATCTTCTCTATCTGATATCTGTTATCATATAGTTCCTTGAATATCTCTAAAATTTCATCAGCCACACGCACATTCATTATCAGCTCGCCACTCTGTTCATTTCCATTGAAATCAATATATTTAACTCTTATGTATCTTAAATCACTATAATCAAGTTTATCATTTTCTTTATATGATTTACCTGTTATTCTCTGTTTTATTTCATCAGATATTGGCTCATAATAAAAGCCATCGGCTAATGTAATTCTCATCTTCGATATCTCTCCTGAATTGCCTTGATTGTCATTATTATTCTGGTTATCATTACTGTCTTTATTACCATTACTGCCTTTATTACTGTTACTATTTTTATCATTAATAATGTTGTCTACTGCTTTGGTATTATTTTTCTCATCTTTTAATTTCTTTAGCATTGAAACATTACAGACTAATAATATCACACAACTGACAATCAGTAATATTCTTACACTTTTCTTCAAAACTTTACTACTCTTTCTGACATTTAATAAAGTAAGCCTACAAACCCATATACGCAGGTTTGCAGACTTATTATATTATAATTTACTGTTCTACTTCAATCTTTCTTATCTCTTTTGTTCTGATTTCCTTAGAAATTGCATCTATGAAATCACTCAAATCTTTCTGTCCCTCATCTCCAAGATAACGGCTTCTTACAGATACCTTATTCTCTTCCTCTTCTTTCTGTCCAACTACAAGCATATATGGAACTCTGTTAAGTCTTGATTCTCTAATCTTGAAACCAATCTTTTCTGAACGGTTATCAACTGAGCATCTTATTCCATTATCTTTTAATTTTTTCTCAATTTTAGCTGCATAATCAGCATATTTTTCAGAAATAGGTAATACTCTTACCTGTTCAGGACAAAGCCATGTTGGGAATAAACCTGCGTATTTCTCGATTAACCATGCAAGCGTTCTTTCATAGCAGCCGATTGATGTTCTATGAATAATATATGGTCTTATTTTTTCACCATTCTGGTCAACATAGTACATATCAAACTGTTCAGCAAGTAAAGCATCCCACTGGATTGTTATCATTGTATCTTCTTTACCATATACATTTTTAGCATTTATATCCACTTTAGGGCCATAGAAAGCTGCCTCTCCAACGTCCTCTGTAAATTCAACACCGATTTCATTTAAGATATTTCTTATATGTCCCTCTGTTTCTTCCCATACTTCAGGCTCACCGATATATTTCTTTCTGTCATTAGGATCCCATTTTGATAAATGATATGTTACATCTTCTTCAACACCTAATGTCTCAAGACAATATTTGGCAAGTTCAAGACAACCTTTAAATTCTTCAACCATCTGGTCAGGTCTTACAATTAAATGTCCTTCTGAAATAGTAAACTGACGTACTCTTGTAAGTCCATGCATCTCACCAGAATCTTCATTTCTGAATAATGTTGATGTCTCACCATATCTCAATGGTAAATCTCTGTAACTCTTCTGACTTGCTTTATATACATAATACTGGAAAGGACAAGTCATTGGACGAAGTGCAAATACTTCCTTATCCTTTTCTTCATCACCTAATATGAACATTCCATCTTTATAATGATCCCAGTGTCCTGAAATCTTATATAAATCAGATTTTGCCATAAGAGGTGTCTTTGTTCTTACATAACCACGTTTTTCTTCCTCATCCTCAATCCATCTCTGCATCGTACGGATCATTATCTCGCCTTTTGGCATAATAAGCGGAAGTCCCTGACCAATAACATCTACAGTTGTAAATAATTCCATCTCTCTGCCAAGCTTATT
Source organism: Eubacteriaceae bacterium (assembly GCA_902362455.1). Lineage (GTDB taxonomy): Bacteria > Bacillota > Clostridia > Lachnospirales > Lachnospiraceae > Bovifimicola > Bovifimicola ammoniilytica. The sequence continues at coordinate 138,246 of CABIWJ010000002.1, read as the reverse complement.
ATGGTCTCTCTTCTTAATATCTTCAAGATGTGCAAGATATTCTTCAAGGTCTGCCTTTTTAGTAAATGCTGTACCATAAATTCTTGTAAGCATCTTGTTGTCTGAATTACCTCTCCAGTAAGCACCTGATGATGATATTAACTTAAATGCTTTAATAACACCTGTCTTCATAAGATGAGGTCCTGCACACAAGTCAACGAAATCACCCTGTTTATAGAATGAGATAACTGCATCTTCCGGTAAATCATTAATAAGTTCTACCTTGTATGGTTCATTTCTTTCTTCCATTAACTTAATAGCTTCTTCTCTTGGAAGTTCGAATCTCTCTAATGCAGCATTTTCCTTAATTACCTTCTTCATCTCTGCTTCGATTTTATCAAGGTCTTCTCTTGAGAATGGTTCATGTTCGAAATCATAATAGAAACCTGTATCAATTGATGGACCAATTGCAAGTTTTGCTTCCGGGAACACTCTTTTTACTGCTTCAGCAAGTACATGTGATGTTGTATGTCTGTATGCTGCCTTACCTTTTTCATCATTAAATGTAAGAATGTTCAATTCACAATCATTATCAATAACTGTTCTTAAATCTACAACTTCGCCATTTACTTCACCTGCACAGGCTGCTCTTGCAAGCCCCTCACTAATGTCACTTGCTATATCAATTACTGACATAGCTTTTTCATACTCTTTTACAGAGCCATCTTTTAATGTTATCTTCATGATAATCCTCCATTCTGATATTTATGATTCTTTTAGTACTTTTGAGATTAGTAAGATTAAAGTGTATGTGTACTTAGCACTACATATTTATTTTAATCTTAGGGTGTTTTAAAATAATCTGTAATACAAAAACGTCCCTTATGATTCAAAATCATAAGGGACGATACTATCGCGGTTCCACCCTGATTATATATAAATTAAGCATATGACTAAATTATATTATATACTAATATGCTTCAATAATTAAACTTCAGCATTATATAACAAATTTAATCAATATCTTTATATATCTCTCATTATGATTATAACGTAATCAACGGACTGGATTGGAGTCACTCAGAGGTAGTCTTCAATATTACTCCGGTAAGACGCTCACAGCATTTCTCGTCTCTCTCTGAACCATCTGTAATACCTACTCGTCTCTTCAATGTGTTTACTTTATTAAGTTAGTTTTAGTATAACACCTTAATTTATTTTGTCAACAATTTTTAGCGTACAATAAATTCTTTAAATAATGCAAGTCCCTCTCTTACCATATAATTAAGTAAAAGCCTGTTATCTGAATCACCTGCAATTCCATCTACATTCTTAAAGCCAACATATTTACCAAGTAATACTGCCCTATAAACGTGGAAATTATTCGTAACTATAGCAATTTTAGCATCTTTATCACCAATTATTTCTAATGTAAATTTAAGGTTCTCATATGTAGAAGTAGATTTATCTTCCATAATAATCCTGTCTTCGGCAATTCCCTTTTCCATAAGATACCGTTTTTCAGCAAAAGCTTCTGATATATCCTCGCCTGTTCCCTGACCACCTGTACATATAACCTTAGTATCCTCATTTTCTATGAGATAGTCATAGGCTGCATCTAATCTTTTAGCTAATGATTTAGTTATTCTTTCGCCTCTTACCTGGGCACCAAGAACTACAATATAATCTGCATCGTCAGCAGCTTTGCTGTTCATCTTACTGATAATCATACATTCCATCGTGGTAAAAATGGCTATTCCCACAATAATTATTATACATATTGCTATTCTAAGCCACTTTGGAATCATAAGAAGAATTGATTTCTTCTTATGAAGAACACATATTATTGTAAGAATTACAAAGCCGATAGCCGCTATCAGCCAAAATGTCAAAAAAGCCGATGACACACCTGCATAAGATGCGGCAAAAATATAATAACCAAGGCACAAAAACGCCATAATCGTAAATAACGCTATAAAAAAATTCATATTTTCTCCAATCTGTAGCAAATTTCAGAAAAGTGTTAAAAAGGATAATAGCTATTAAGCGAATTGTTTCGTACAATGCATTGCCTTTTAACACTTTAATTATATATTATATATTCAGAAATCTCTTCTCAAATTCTTCAATCTTCATAGGTTTTCCATAATAATATCCCTGAACCATACTGATATTCATACTCTTCAAAGTATCTAACTGGCTCTTTTCCTCTACGCCTTCGACACAGACCTGAACTTCTAATTTCTGCGACAATTCTGCAATCAGCTTGACAAATGCCTGTGCATAATCATCATGACTTATATCTTTTATAAATGTTCTGTCAACTTTGATAATATCTAGGTCCATTTGCTTAATATAATTAAGTGAAGAATAACCTGTTCCAAAATCATCAAGTGCAATCTTTACACCTAATTTCTTAATCTCACTGATTATTCTCTCCATACGTTCCATATCATTAATTGCCAGACTCTCAGTTACTTCGAGAACCAGATTTTCAGGATTAATCTGTGTTTCTTCAATTACCTCACTAATAACTTCAACTATGTTATTGGCAAGTAACTGTACTACTGACAGATTGACATTTATCCTTAGGTTAATTCCCATGTCACTCCACTTCTTACTAAGCATACATGAATTTTTCAATACATACTCACCAATCGGTGTAATTAGTCCCATATGTTCTGCAAGCGGAATAAATTCACCTGGCATCATAAAACCTAATTTATTGCTATTCCACCGTACAAGTGCCTCACCACCAACACACTTTTCCGTTGCCGTATCCATAATAGGCTGAATATAGACCTCGAATTCTTTGCAGCCTGCAGCTACTGATGAGCGCATATTTTTCTCAATATCTAACTTAATATAAGAATTCTCGTCTTCACCATCGCTATAATATCTGTATCTGTTCTTACCATTTTTCTTAGCATCATACATGGCAATATCCGCTTTTTTAATCAAGTCATTTACATTCTTGCCACAACTTGGAAATTCGACAATTCCCATACTCATAGTGCAATAATATTCAGTATTTTCCAGGTACCATGGACTTGCAAATATCTTTTGTATCTCACTTATGATTCTATCACGTTTGTCATAAAATTCTGGTTCTATAATAATGATAAATTCATCACCGCCCACACGATAACACCTGTTGGATATTTCCTTTATCTGTTTGAACGACATTGATATCATTTTTAGAAGTTCATCACCATATTGATGTCCTAAGCCATCGTTAATATGCTTAAAATCATCTAAATCAATGAATAGAATTATTCCTTGTTTATGCGACTTTTCCGTTTCTCTTATAAGCAAGATCAGGTCTTCTTCACATCTCATTCTGTTATATAGACCTGTTAAGAAATCATTATTTGCCTGAAACTCAATCCTTTGCTGATAGGTTTTCTTATCTGTGACATCAGTTATATTACAAAGTGAAACTTCACTTCCATCCACCCATATAATGTCATTATATTTTATGTCATACCAGCGCTGGCGCTTCTCATCATATTTTTCTATATAATATGTATTATTCTTAAGAGGAATACATTCTTTACAACAATCACCCTTACAGCCATAATAATAATCGTAACAATGTTCGCCAACCAGGTCTCTGCCTGCCATCTTCATCATTGTATCATTACAGAAAAGTATCCGGTTATCAGGCTTATTTATTACAAATATTCCACTTCCAAGATTATTAAGTATTTCTTTTAATGCTGCATATGAACTTATTAATGAATTTTTCGCAATACGTTTATATAAGAAACTCTGTATCATCTTGCATACATCAAACAGAAATCTTACAGTATTAGAATCCCAGAATCTATCATATCTGCTCTCAGCAAATACTGCATATATAGCAGGCTCTTTTCCAACTATTATAGGAACTGATATAAGACTTCTAAGTCCATTATTCTGTAAAATCTGTTTAAGTTCTTCATCTTCCGTATCAGGCTCAATAATCAATATACTTTCACCATTATAATAAGGAATTATATCAGGCAGAATGCGTTTTTCCACATCCTCATAATCTCCGAAATCATCACTATGCCATTTACCTATTACTTCAATCAAACTATTTTCACTAACTTTAGAAACAGTTATCATACTTATATCTAAATAATCCGCAATCGCATCAATTATCGCCTGTATTATTCCCTCGATATCTAAATCTTTATCAAGAATTCCAAGAATCTTCGTAACAGTTTCTTTATGTTTTAACTCTTCTGTTATTCTGGAATCCTTTTCAGTAATTTCATTTAATTTCATAATGGTTCTGTTATTATCATAAGCTGCCGTAATAAATAACTTCGTAAATATCTGCAACAGTCTTATCGTTCTATTAGCACCATTAAATGTAACTTTATCATAAAGACCCTTAGTAGGAAGTATATTCTTCTCATCATTATATAAATCTTCTCGATATACAATAACCAATGCCCAGGTACCCTCATTATTTCCGTATAGGTTATTACCAATTCCTACAACTTTAACATTCTCATATATAGTATCTTTCCAGACAGGCTCTGTACTGTCTCCAGCTTCACTTACTGCTTTATCAATTATTTCTGATAATTCTTCTTTACCAATAAATGCATAGAGATTTCTTATCTCTTCATTTCGGCCAGACAACATAGTAACCTTTTGTCCTGATTTATCATAATATGCTAAAAACACCCTCTGGGCTTCACAGAAAATATCCTGATAATTCTGTAATTCCTTTGTATCCATTATTTTTCCCATTAATTCACCTTTACCCATAAAAGCCGCTCCAATCATTATATTTTATTATAGGCATTATATCCCCAGAAATATAGATGCAACCCTGAAATATACAATTAATGAAATTGCATCTACTATAGTTGTTATAAACGGGCTTGCCATTACTGCCGGATCAAATCCAATCTTCTTTGCGAGAATAGGTAATGTGCAACCTATAATCTTAGCCATTAATACGGTTACCGCAAGTGTAATACATACAACAAGTGCTACCTGAACCGTAACTCTGTCAAATAATAATAATTTCACAAAATTACATATACTAAGTGTAAGCCCACACAATATAGCAACCCGTGATTCTTTCCATATTACCCTGAAAATGTCTGAGAATTCAATCTCTTCAAGTGATAATGCACGAATTATAGTAACAGATGCCTGACCACCTGAATTACCGCCGGTATCCATAAGCATTGGAATATATGCTGTCAGCACTGTATATGCTGCAAGCGCATCTTCAAATGATGTAATAATCATTCCCGTAAATGTAGCAGAAACCATTAATAAAAGTAACCACGGTATTCTTGCCTTCCAGGTTTCAAATACTGTTGTCTTAAAATATGTCTTATCCGATGGAATAATAGCTGCCATCTTCTTAATGTCCTCTGTTGCCTCGTCCTGCATTACATCAATAGCATCATCGAATGTTATGATACCAACAAGTCTGTTCTCATCATCAACTACAGGAATTGCAAGTAAATCGTATTTATTGAATTTATTTGCTACTGTTTCCTGATCCTCTAATGTATGTGCCGAAATGAAATTCGTATCCATTATATCTTTAATAACATCATTTTCATCTGCTAATAAAAGTGTCTTTATGGAAATGTTTCCTAATAATACTCTATTTTCATCCGTAACATAACATGTATATATTGTCTCTTTATCTACCCCTGTACGTCTTATTCTCTTAATCGCCTCTTCAACTGTCATATTAAGTCTTAAGCTGACATACTCGATAGTCATAATACTTCCTGCACTGTCATCTGGATACTTAAGAACTTCATTAATCATCTTTCTTGTATCCGGATCAGTATTGGCAAGAATTCTCTTTACTACATTCGCAGGCATCTCTTCAACAATGTCAACTGCATCATCTAGATATAATTCATTAAATACATCTTTTAACTCATTATCACTAAAGCCCTGTATAAGCATCTTTTGTGCATCGGCTTCCATTTCTACAAAGGTTTCTGCCGCTAATACTTTAGGCAGAAGTCTGAATAATAAGGGTATCTTATTCTCCGGAACTTCCTCAAATAATGCTGATATATCCGCACCATTCATCTGTGCGAATACTTCTTTTATTTCAGAATACTTCTTCTCAGCAAGCAATTCTTCTATCTTCTTCTCTAGTCTCATCTCTTCCATGTGTCTTATACCTTACCTTTCACCAATTTAAAGATAAACACAGTCACAAAAAGGCAGAGTAGGCATATAATATTATCCTGCTCTCTCAACTTGAATCTGTTCTCACATTTTCACATTATTAATGTGCTACATGGAAGTAATTCCCGGATTTCTGCCGTCGGTACACATTTAATATCCAAGCTCTGCTCTTTGGATATTGAATCTATACCGACGGATAATTCCCTCGGGGCTTACTTCCGCTGCCGGTTCCTCCGTCCATTTTCGTATCTCCTTTTATAAATATTTTGTGCTATTTTGCATAAAAACACACTTGTATCTTAACTTTATTTATAAATTTTGTCAACCAAAAAGGATATTCATTTTGGATAAATTTCCCCTTAATTAATTGTAAAACAGCCACCACTAAATACTATTACTGTGTATTTGCAATTATCTATATCATTATATTGCTTTACCACTATTAAATCTGCTGTTCATAAAATACTTCTGCTAAGAACAAAGCATTTGCAGGTGCTAAAAAACCTGCCCTACTTCTGTCTTTCACTTCGAATAATTCCCTGATACTTTCAGCATCTCTCTTACCAAGACCCACTTCAATTATTGTCCCACTCATAATTCTGACCATATTATATAAAAAACCATTTCCATAAAAATGCATATTTATTGTGCCATTTTTCTCTTCAAGAACTATCTTATACACATTTCTGACTGTAGATTTCTTCATCTTCTTATTAGCACAGAAGCTTGCAAAATCGTGTTCTCCCTCTAATATTCTGCATGCCTTTTTCATCATATCAACATTAAGCTTTTCGTCTATCCGATACATATATTTTCTTTCAAATATATTAGCAACTTCACCATTATCTATTCTGTATACATAATGTTTTCCCGTAGCATTAAGTCTTGCGTGAAATCTTTCTTTAACCTGCTCGCCTGTAAGAACTCTTATATCCTTTGGCAGATATTGATTCATCTTTTTAACAAGTTCGTTTATCTCTATCAGATTATGTGTATGAAAATTGATAACCTGTCCAAATGCATTAACACTGGCATCTGTTCTGCCCGATGCGTTTACTTCGATATCCTCTTCTAATATTCTGCTTAACAGTTCTTCGAATTTCTCCTGAATAGTATTATGAGTATTTCCCTGTTTCTGCCAGCCATTGTATTTAGCTCCATCATAAGATACAGTCATTTTAATATTTCTATGATATGTTTTTATGTCTTTTCTAATATTGTTTTTCATTGTTATATCTATTCCTATCTCCATTATTATTTATGAGGATTTTTCTTTCTTCTTTTACCTGTCACTTCATCAACTTCTAACTTCATAAGTGTAGTCATAGGTATAACTTCTTTACCAAAAGGAAAATCTTCTTTATGATACTGTCTCATTATCTTAACTAAAGCATCGTACTTTTCTTCCTCTTTCATTATCTTAATCCTGCCATAGCCTATTACACTTTCATACTCCATTGTGCAGCTATGATTGTCATCATCTGTTATCAATTGATGCTCACAATCCATTTCGAAACTTACATAATTATTCTTCTCAAGTAACTCGTATTTCTTACCTTCATTTGCTCCATGAAAATATAATGTAATCTTTCCATCTATGACATCCATACCGAAATTAAGTGGTAAAATGTATGGATACTTCTCATCATTAATTGCTACTCTGCAAACATCACATTTTCTCATTACTTCAACAATTTTATCAAATTCCTTTATTTCTCTGTCACTTCTTCTCATTGATTATGCCTCCGTTAATTCTTATTTTTATATACATTCATTATTCAACTGTACTTAATAACTCTTATTATACATTAGATATAATAATTGTGTTAACAAATTTAAAAATTCAGATGATAACATCTGCATTCCATTTACTTCATTATTTAGTCTTTTTCTTCTTTTCAGGTACTTCTGTAATTCCTACTATCATATCTGCTCAATTCCATATACCATTTTCCACAATCTGTTTTATCCCTTGTATTTCTGTATCATTTAACACATTAAAAATTTTATAAATATCATATAAATGTCTTGAATGATTCTCTATTTTTACTTGTAAATAATAATCACATATTGCAAACACCTTATCAACCAATGTTCTTTCGATTGTCTGGATAGTAATATCAAAAGGCATTAAATCATATCTTTCAGCCAAATCAATACGATTAATTTTATCTAAAAAGCGATAAATATAATTATCCACCTTACATTTTATTGTTGGAAAAGTAAGTAATGCTACATAGGTTTCAACCACTACTTCAGTCTTTAATATATTTGATTGTCCATATATAGATGGGTATATTGCCCTATAACAATTATAATCTCTTCGACTTCTTGTCATATCAAGATTTACAATTTTAAAATCAAATTCATTCATTGTTGACACAACTGCTTTCTTTAACTTTCTTTTCCTACTATCCCCAGGAATACCTGATTCAGCCGTATATGACAAATCAATATCCTCTGAAAAACAATCTAATATATGATAGCATTTTGTAAGTGATGTTCCACCTTTAAATACCATATCACTTATTTTTTCTGACAATGCCTTAAGTATAATTGTCACATAATAATCCTTTTCTATTATATTGGTTGGAATTCCAAGTTCATTTGATGCTGCCACAATCAACTCTTCAAATATTTCTTTACTATAATGCAAATTCATATATCATACCCCATTCAATTAATCTTTTTGCTGTTGTACCTGTCATAGCAGATGATACTCCTGCTAACTGTTCCTTTGTAAAATTCATTTTTCTTACATATGCAAGCATTATTTTTATCATCTCTTTTCTAGGCAACTCTGTATATATTTCCGATTGATTAATACCATCTAAAAATTGTAGAATATCAGCATTTGAATCAGAAATAGTTATTGCAGGTTTCTTAATTCTTACCTTTTGCTTTCCTACAGTAACCACACGTCCATTTGTAGATTCCTTATTTGTCACTATCTCTATAACAGCAGGCATCTGAGTTGTTAAACCCAACTGATTAGCAAAGAATATTCCTGTAGTATATCCATAAGTTTCCGAATTATTTTTCACATATTTACGCATTATAACCAATAAGGGATCAAGATAGCTCTTGCCTAATACACCACTATTTTGTGGAATATAATAAATTCCATTGTCATATCGGCATAAAAAACCATTTGTCGTGAGTCTCTTTACAGCTTGACGTATTGCATTTTCAGACATTCCCTTAACTGATAAATCATTTAAAAAAATAGGCTCATTATATCCATAATTCTCCATTAAATATGATTTTAGCATATTTTCACCTCCTACTAAAACTGTACCATATTTATATTATTATTGTAAATATATATGTCTGATTTTATATTTTTATATTATAGACATAATTAATATAATTATTAGTAATATGTGTTAATAAATCAACTATTTCTCTCATCTGTTTACATATCTATCTAAATATTCTCTATAATATTTATGGTTTGTTAATAATTTTGCACATATTAATTGTTGTATAACTAATTTCGTGTTAATATATTCATAGCATTTACTGTGAAATAAATATAAATGACATTAAACAAGTTTCGACATATATAACTGAAAATCAAATTTATGAGGAATAAAAATGAACTTACATAATCTAAAAAATCATAAGCATTTATTTATAGTTGCCTGTATAGTATTTATATTGGGAATAGGCGGTATTATGAATATATCAACTTATTACTAACTTCAATACTAAAATATATTATATTTCTTCTCTTAATCCTTTTATTTAAAAGTATCATTTCTGTTATATCTCTTACTTATTTTAATAAATAAAATAGGTTCTATCCTTATTAGTCCATCAAAGAATTATTTCAATAGACAAATTAACGATAAAACCTATTTTTATTTTTAACTTAGTATATTTTCAACATTTATTTAAAAACATACGAACCTTTTCGTGCATAACTGCAAGATGTTATATTTGTGATTACCCACTCATATGAAATCTTAATACCACGCTTTAAAGTTACTGCTTGTTAAAAAAAAGCTTTTTGAGCTGATATATTACCAGCATACATTCCTGTCAATATTCCTGCCGGAACATACTTTATCCCAATTACATAACTTGTATACTCAGCAACAGTAGATACCTTAGATGCCCTATTAACAATTTTTTTGCATTCTACTTATGTAAATTTATTAAAATATTTATATCCATTTTATCAATGATGACCATTTATTTTTTTGATCAAAAGTCTCACAATTAATGCAAATAACAAATAACCAATTATTACAAAAAGATATTTTCTTGCTGATAGTTTCCAGACATTATGCTGCATATAGATAATTAATATGGCTATTACTATATAACAAACAATATACGCCCACTTAATAATCTTCAATATCATTTCCTCCTTAAATTATTAACATATATCTTGTTTTACCTTAAATTTCTCTTATTATACAAATAAACCTTCTAGCGTTGTAATTATATTACATACGCTTGAAGGTTTATAAAATTTTCAAGATACTACAATATATATATTTGTTATTAACTTTTTTACCCAAAATAATATTGGATAAAATAACTTTTTTATATCTTTTCTTAGAACTTTCCTGCTGTTGCGGCTTCCTCAACACTTACGGCAACTGCTACTGTAGCACCAACCATTGGGTTATTACCCATTCCGATAAGTCCCATCATTTCTACGTGAGCAGGAACTGATGAAGAACCAGCGAACTGAGCATCTGAATGCATACGTCCTAATGTATCTGTCATACCATATGAAGCAGGACCTGCTGCCATATTATCTGGGTGAAGTGTTCTACCTGTACCACCACCTGATGCTACTGAGAAGTACTTCTTACCCTGTTCGATACATTCTTTCTTGTAAGTACCTGCTACTGGATGCTGGAAACGTGTTGGGTTTGTTGAGTTACCTGTAATAGATACACCAACATTTTCGTAATGCATAATTGCAACACCTTCCTGAACGTCATCTGCACCATAACATTTTACTGTAGCACGAAGTCCGTCTGAGTATGCTTTTTCATATACTATATTTAATTTAGCTGCTTTATAATCATATTTTGTTTCAACATATGTGAATCCGTTGATACGTGAAATAATCTGTGCAGCATCTTTACCAAGACCATTTAAGATAACTCTTAAAGGCTGCTTACGAACCTTATTAGCTTTCTCAGCGATACCGATAGCACCCTCTGCTGCTGCAAATGATTCGTGACCTGCTAAGAAGCAGAAACATTCTGTTTCTTCTTCAAGTAACATTTTTCCTAAGTTACCATGTCCAAGACCTACTTTTCTGTGGTCTGCAACTGAACCTGGAATACAGAAAGCCTGAAGACCTTCTCCGATTGCTGCTGCTGCATCTGCTGCTTTTCTGCAACCTTTTTTAATTGCAATAGCTGCGCCTACTGTATATGCCCAACATGCATTTTCAAAACAGATTGGCTGAATTTTCTTAACCTGTTCATATACATCTAAGCCAGCATCTTTTGTAATTTTCTCAGCTTCTTCAATTGAGCTGATTCCATAACTATTTAATACAGAATTAATCTGATCAATTCTTCTTTCATATGATTCAAATAATGCCATTTTGTCCGTCTCCTTTCCTATTCTTTTCTTGGATCAATAATCTTAACTGCATCAGCTACACGGCCATACTGACCTTTAGCTTTCTCCCAAGCTGTGTTAGGATCATCGCCTTTTTTGATAAAGTCTGTCATTTTTCCAAGTGAAACGAACTGATATCCGATAACTTCGTTATCTGCATCAAGGGCAATACCTGTTACATAACCTTCAGCCATTTCAAGGTAACGAACACCTTTTTCTTTTGTTGCATACATTGTACCAACCTGTGAACGAAGACCTTTTCCTAAATCTTCAAGACCGGCACCGATTGCAAGACCATCATCAGAGAATGCACTCTGTGTACGTCCGTAAACAATCTGTAAGAATAATTCTCTCATAGCTGTATTAATAGCATCACAAACAAGGTCTGTATTTAATGCCTCAAGAATTGTTTTACCCTGTAAAACTTCAGCAGCCATAGCAGCTGAATGTGTCATTCCTGAACAACCAATTGTCTCTATTAATGCTTCCTCGATAATACCTTTCTTAACATTTAATGAAAGCTTGCAAGCACCCTGCTGTGGTGCACACCAGCCTACACCATGTGTAAAACCTGAGATATCTTCGATTTTTTTAGAATGTACCCATTTTCCTTCTTCTGGAATTGGAGCCGGTTCATGTTTTGCGCCTTTGGCAACCGGACACATGTTTTGAACTTCCTGTGTGTAAATCATTATAGAACTCCTTTCAAGTAAGTAATCTTCATTGGTGCAATTCATATCATATGTAATATCACATCGCACTATATTTTTATTTTCTCACAAATCTTCAAATTAGTCTACAATTTTTTCTAATTTTCCACAAATTATTTTCTATAAATTTTTAATTATTATCTTATATTTTTATAAATATCCTAAAGTTCTTTGCCACAGTATGTACAAAATGAGGCGTATTTTTCTATTTTTGCACCACATTTAGGACATTTCTTAAACTTATCCTCATCAGAAGATGAATATCCACCATTCTGACTTGCATAACCACCATCATTATATGAATTATTTGCATTGTAGTTATTTCTGTTATAACCATTATTCGCATTGTTATAATTATTTGCATTATAACCGTTGTTTCCATTGTTATAATTGTTTGAATTATAACCACCATTTGTATTGTTGTAGTTATTGTTGTTATATCCATTATTTACATTGTTATAATTATTTCCGTTATAGCCGCCATTTGGATTATTGTAATTATTACCATCTTTAAGGTTTGAATTGTTTCCTGAGAATTTAATAATCAAGATAAGAGCAACTGCACCTACAATTCCAAAGAGTCCTAAGAATGCAAATGCTGCCGACATATTATTCTTCTTCGCTAAGTTATAACAAACTACTATCATAACAACTGTTATTACCAAATTTATTATTTCTGGCATTTTTCTAACCTTTTACACCGAAGTGTCCTTTCATTTTTATTTTAATTCAGATATCAAATTATCTGAATCTTATTTAATTAATTATTTTGTTCTATACAATTCACAAGCTTATTAGTTTGTCTTGCTTTATTTGTATATCTTATTTTCCATTTTAAGAAGTTCTTTATGGAATGAATCAATCCTGTTAAGTCCTGAAGCCCAGAGATATGCTCTGTCTACTTCGCCTATTTTATCGAGTGTAAGCCATTCCACACCAATTATAGTCTGCTCCTCTTTACTTAATTCTGGATCAGTTCCCGGCTTCGGCACCTCCTCATCGGAAATTTCAATTAGATATGTATGCACCTCACCTTTGTTATCAGGTTTAAACTGCACAGACAATTTTCTGACTATTTTACCTTTTACACAACTTTCTTCTTCTAACTCCCTAAGAGCCGCCTGCTCATATGTTTCGTCTTTTTCAACTCCTCCACCCGGCAGGCAATAAAAAGTTCTGCCTCCAAGTCTATGTTTTACCATCAATATACTGTCTTTTCTTATTACCATTGCCTGAGCTCTATCCCTGCGCATTTGCATACCGTACCTTTCCTCTTTACTCATAATCTTTGAAACTGATATTCATATCAACATTTCCTGTTATTCCGTCTACAGAACCATTCTCCGTATACTGCCATATATTAATTTTGTATGGAAAATAAAATTCTTTATCATAATAAGCATACCACTTATCATATTCTCCTAACTGTGACATATCTAAAGAAAGTGCATACCATCTTAAATTCGCATAAATCGCCGGAATGTAGCCACCATTACTTATTTCATTGCAAAACGCTATCGCTATCTGTGTGAGTTCTTCTGATGTAAGTCCCTCTGTTCTGACATCTTCATTTAATACATCTTCTGTATCAAATACTACAGGATATGTAATCTTGTATTTCTTTATGTTCTCCATTACAAATTCAGCTTCTTCTTTAGCTTCCTTAACAGATATTGCCTGTGAGAAGAAATATACACCAACTTTTATTCCTGCTTTAGTTGCACCTTCCAGATTATTAAGTGCAGTCTCATCTAAAACAAGTGCTCCTGAACCATATCCACGGTATCCTATTCTAATCATCGCAAATTCCACACCATCTGCTGCAACTTTCTCCCAGTCGATTTCTCCCTGATATTTTGATACATCTATGCCTTTATGTGATACAACTTTATCATTCTTTAAATACTCAATTTCACCATTCTCAAGATTGTTAATATTCTTGTTGTCAATATCATTTTTAGGTACGTTATCGGCAACCGGTAAAAATGAATATTTATTAGAAGCATATACAACTATATTTTCTGGAAAAAGTTCTCTAAGCATTGCCATTGTTCCTTTTCCATTCTCCATATAATCTTTTACTATTGATTTAACTTCATTGTTTCCACTTTCTTCTATTCTTGCATATGTATCAACTTCCTTTTTCTCATTATTACTTCTTCTGTAATAAAAAAATGTCGTTCCTGCCAATGCACCGGCAAGTAATGTTATCAGAACAGAATATATTTTCACACCTGCTCCGCCTTTTTTCTTTACCTTTTTATGAGTATCTTTGTCAACCTCTATATTGTCAAATTTATACTCATTGCCATCATTATAATCTTCTTTGTTACTCATTTTCACTTTTCCTTTTTGTTTCCTGTTTTTTATTCATAACTTTCTATACTATCTCGCCTTTATCTTTTTCTTGTATCTTTATTCGATAATTTTCTTTCATCCAAACTCATATAACGCATTTTACCGCTCTTCTTAGGAACTTCTCCTATCTCTGTGGCAATTAATGCACTAGATAACTCCTTTTTAAGCTTTGTTGCACATGTTGGACAATATCTTCCGTATCTTATATCTGTTCCACACATCTCGCAGGTTATGTAACAATCAGAGCCATCAGGTATCTCAATTCTGCCTTCTCTTAGGAATTTATCTATTCTGCTGACAGGTACTCCTGTTCCCTGTGAAATATTATATGCATTATCAGGACCATTTTCCTGTATATATTTTTTAACTTTGCCAAACGGAGATAATGTCTCATGTCCGCATTGTGAACACACATATATTCCAACTCCGGCATCTTTAAGTATCCCGCCACAATTCTCGCATCTGCCGACTTCTAGCAGTTTATACTCTTTATTCTTTAACGATTTATCTCTATCCATCTGATTTCACCCTTTCTACTGCCCATCATTCCATAAAACCATTAAAATAATATAGTTATGATACCATTTTTAATTATACATTGCAATCATAATCATAAATTACGGATAGCATATAATCTTTACATCTATATAATGAATTTTCCTTATATAACGAATATCCATCTACATAATAGATTCTTTTTTAATAAATATTTATCTGTAAAATAAATTTTAGGGTAAGCAGATAACTTCTGCTTACCCTATTCTCACAATTATAAAAAGCTGCCTAGCGGACTTGAACCGCCGACCTCCGCCTTACCAAGGCGACGCTCTACCGACTGAGCCAAGGCAGCATATATATTACAAACATTGATATTATATCAGATGATTAATTATTTAACAAGCAATATTTAAAACGACTTTATAAATTTAACCTTTTTCTTTATTCTCTGTATGGCATTATCGATTGATTTCGGTTTCTTATCCATTCTTTCAGCTATCTCTATATAATCTGCTCCGTCTATATACATTTTTAATACTTCGTATTCAAATGCACTTAATTCTTTCTCTAACATATGCTCAATATGAAGAACATTTTCCCTGTCAATATATAAATCTTCCGGATTCCTGTGATTAACATTCTGTTTATCCATATATAATTCGTTCGTAACATTGTCATTTAAAAAATTTAACAGCGGAAATGAAATATAACTATTTAACGGACTGTGCTTTTTACGGTTTGAAGCATTTATGGCTGAATAAATCTGTCTGTCAATGCAGAGATTGGCAAATGTCAGAAATGACGCTTCTTTTCTGACATCATAATCTCTTACAGCTTTATACAGACCTATCATTCCCTCCTGAATCAGGTCATCTGTATCGCCGCCGACTAAGAACATTGTTCTGGCTTTACGTCTTACCAGACCTTTATATTTATCAAGAAGATAATCTATAACCTCATCCTTACCATCTCTTGATAACTCTATGAGTTTCTCGTCCGTCATAACCGAATAATCCATTTCCGTCTCCATTCTGCCACTTATTAAAATTATAACATTCTCTGTCTTACAATTTCATATGCAAGTACGCCTGCTGCTACTGATGCATTTAATGAATCTATATCACCTTTCATAGGAATTGTTGCAGTAAAATCACATTTTTCCTTTACAAGACGACTTACACCCTCACCTTCATTGCCAATCACTAAGCCTATCGGCCCTTTAAGGTCAAGATTATACATTAATTCTCCGTCCATATCTGCACATACGAACCACATTCCTTCTTTCTTAAGTTCCTCGATAGTATTAGAAATGTTGGTAACTTTAGCTACAGGTGTGTAGTTAATTGCTCCTGCCGAAGTTCTTGCAACTGTTGCTGTAAGTCCTACTGCTCTTCTCTTAGGTATAATTATGCCATGAGCTCCTGCTAAATTAGCTGTTCTTATAATAGCTCCAAGATTATGTGGATCTTCTATATTGTCTAGAATAAATATAAATGGTGCTTCGCCCTTCTCTTTGGCATTATCAAGGATATCTTCTACTGTCGCATATTCATAAGCGGCCGCTATCGCAATTACACCCTGATGTTTGCCAGTATGCGACATCTGATCTAATCTTTCTTTTACTACATAACTGATAATTGTATTATGTTTTCTCGCTTCTCTTGTAATTGTATTAATCGGGCCATCATGACATCCGTCAAGTATAAACACTTTATCAATAGTTTTTCCTGCTCTGAAAGCCTCAATTACAGCATTTCTGCCCTCTATTGTAAGTTCTTCGTATCTCACACTTTCTCCATTCTGCAGGCACATTCTTCTCCATTCCTGCTATTTTTCATTCTTCTCTAAATAATCAAGTCCGCTTTTCATAAGCTCTAACATTCTGTCTGTTTCATTATTAAGATACAGATAACCCATAAGAGCCTCAAAACCGGTCGCTTTCTTATAATCGGATATGGTTGCATTTTTAGCCATCGTTACTGACTTTGCATTTCTTCCACGCTTATATATCCTTATTTCTTCATCGGTTAATTTATCCATTAACGACATAATTATCACTGCCTGGGAATGTGCATTAACATAACTGCTGCTCTTCTTATGAAGCTTGTTAACCTGGGTATTACCCTTAGTTACTACACAGGTTCTTACAATAATCTCATAGATAGAATCACCGATATATGCTAATACTAAAGGTGAATAATCGACTAAATCAATATCTCTTATGCCCATTCCTTTTTTAATTATACCGAATAATTCTAAACTCTCTTCCATTTTACGCCTTCTCTTGTATCCTCTAACACAATACCTTTATCAAGAAGTAATGCTCTTATCTCATCTGCTCTTGCGAAATTCTTCTCTTTACGTGCAGTCTGACGTTCTTCAATAAGTTTTTCTATTTCATCATCAATGCTTTCTTCTTTTTCGGCAATTATACCCAGTACGTCTGATAATGTAACAATTAATTCTTTTAATTTCTTTGCATACTCTTTAGATGAATTCTCGTTAATTGTAGTATTTGCAAATTTAACAAGCTCAAATATTGCTGAAATTGCATCTGCTGTATTGAAATCATCTTCCATGGCTTTTTTGAATTTCTCTGTAAATTCATCTGCCTTAGTGATATTTTCCTCTTCCTTAGGAGTAATGCTTTCAAGTGAAAGATTTTCTTCCATATGCTTTAAGTTACTTACTGCTGTAAGAATTCTTTCTAATCCGTTCTTAGCAGCTTCCATAAGTTCTGCACTGAAGTTAATAGGACTTCTGTAGTGAGCACTTAACATAAAGAATCTTAATACCTGTAAATCATATTTCTTGCTTATATCTCTTACTGTGAAGAAATTACCAAGTGATTTTGACATTTTCTTATTATCAATATTTAAGAAACCATTATGCATCCAATATCTTGAAAATTCAACACCATTAGCTGCCTCACTCTGCGCAATTTCATTTTCATGATGAGGGAAGATTAAATCTTCTCCACCTGCATGGATATCTATCTGGTCTCCAAGATATTTTTTAGACATAACTGAGCACTCTATATGCCAGCCTGGTCTGCCCTCGCTCCATGGTGATTCCCAATATGGTTCTCCATCTTTCTTAGGTTTCCATAATACAAAATCAAGCGGATCTTCCTTATTCTCTTCACCTGCAACTTTTATCTCTCTGTGGCCTGCCTCCAGGTCATCTATATTTTTCTTAGAAAGCTTACCATAATCTTTGAACTTTCTTGTTCTGTAATAGACTGTTCCGTTTGAGTCATAAGCATATCCTTTTTCAATAAGTTTGCTTATCATCTCAATCATTCCCTGAATTTCTTCTGTTGCAAGCGGATGCTTTGTTGCCTCTTTAACATTTAATGCTTTCATATCTTTTTTGCATTCAGCAATATATCTCTTAGATATCTCATCAGCAGTAACATTTTCTTCAATTGCCGTTTTAATTATCTTATCATCTACGTCTGTGAAGTTTGTTACATAATTTACCTGATATCCTGCATATTCCATATATCTTCTGACTGTATCAAATACAATCATAGGTCTTGCATTACCAATATGAATAAGGTTATATACTGTCGGACCACATACATACATTCTGACTTTTCCCTCTTCTATCGGTACAAATTCTTCTTTTCGTCTTGTCAATGTATTATAAATTTTCATTCTGATTAGAACTCCTTTCGCCTCTATTTCACAATAATGTATAGATTATCACATTAATTATTTCCTTGCAACACACTTATTCATATTAATTGTGTATTGCATTTTTTAATTTCAGATTGTATTTTATGAATTTTTATTCAATTTTTATTTATATTTGTATATCAATCATATACCGGATTTATTTTCTATTAAATTTATTGTCCAATATTATATTGTCTATCTGGCTGTACAACTTCCACAGCCACCACAGTTAAGTGCTCCATAAGACTGCTCTGTTGCAAGGCTTATTGATGCAATTGCCTGTGATGATATTCCCTCGCCATTTCCGGTAAAACCAAGTCCCTCTTCTGTTGTTGCCTTAACATTTATAAGATTTTCATCAATTTTAAGTGCATTTGCAATATTTTTAATCATCTGTTCTCTGTAAGGACCTACCTTTGGTCTTTGTGCTATAACTGTTGCATCAATATTATTTATCACGTAGAGATGCTCATCTAATAATTTTCCAACCTCTTCTAATAATTTAATACTTGATATTCCCTTATATTTTTCATCTGAATCAGGGAAATGCTTACCAATGTCTCCAAGTGCAGCTGCACCTAATAACGCATCCATTATGGCATGTAATAGCACATCTGCATCTGAATGTCCGAGCAGACCTTTTTCATAAGGTATCTCTACTCCACCAAGTATAAGTTTTCTATCTTCAACTAATCTATGAACATCATATCCTAAACCAACTCGCATATATCCTCCGTTCTGAAGCAACTTTTATACTTCTTTAATATGTAATTATATATTTCATTTAAGTAATTTTCTATCGAATAATATATCATATAATTTATAAATAAGAAAGCTACTTTATATTTTTACATAATATTATACAAAAAAACCGGAACAATAAGTTCCGGTTTAAATTCAGTAGCGGAAAAGGGATTTGAACCCATGACACCACGGGTATGAACCGTGTGCTCTAGCCAACTGAGCTATTCCGCCATATATGTCAGATACATTCTAAAAGTGATGGGACCTACAGGGCTCGAACCTGTGACCCTCTGCTTGTAAGGCAGATGCTCTCCCAGCTGAGCTAAGATCCCGTTGCCTTATCCTGTATCGAACTTGCTAGGATAGTATAACCATTTTAGAGATATTTGTCAATAACTTTTTTAAATTTTTTATTTTTTTTGTATTTTTCTGTTTTTACTTCAAATCTTCTTTCATAATCACTTCAAAACTAATAACTCCAATGACCAATTCTACTACCATTATAAGCAGATATATCCATATATTTCTATTTAAAAAGCTTGAGATGCCAAAGTAACTTGATATTACCGCAACTATATTTGCACACGCATGAATAATTATCGGTGCCAGAATACATTTATATCTCATATATACACATATAAGTATAAGCGATAATAGAAATGTATATGTTCCCTGCAACAGATTATAATGGAATACTCCAAATACAAGTGATGCTACAAATATTGCATATTTTGCATCGATAACCTTTGTTAATCCGTTAAACAAAAGTCCTCTATAGATTAATTCTTCTGCTATCGGAACCACAATTCCAAGTGACACAATCTGTAATATAATATTTCCTGATAATAATGCATTACTGGTATTCTCATAATTGCCTATTATATTATCAAGCGGAAGCATTGATACGAATCTCGAAAGGCCTACGCTTCCAATTGCTCCGATTATTACAAGATTGAAATAATCGTTTACTTTAAGACTTGTAAATACTTTAGATAACTTATAAGCTTCATAAGTATTTTTATGTCTGAAATAATAATATCCAAAAACAAATATTGCTATTGCTGCTGAAATAAATGTAATCAGATATGAATATTTATCAAGATTATTCGTTATATTATCCATAAATTTATATGATGATATAAAACTGTTACTGTTAGATGTGCTTTTCGCCTGTCTGACAAATATTATTATATCTGCTACCACTTCAACAAACATTGTTATAAATAAATATATTATCGGTGGACAAAATGCCATAATTATATTTTTAAATCTGATATCTTTTTCGTTCACATTTTTCTCCAATTATTTTTATTATTCTTTGTTTGAACTTAATATATTAAATAATACTTCATTCGATATATTTTTTCAATATTATTTGATTTTTAAATAATGCAATGTTATAATCTCTATGTTTTGTTTAATATTACAAAAGAAATGAGGATAGTGTAAAAAAATAATGCTGATGCGATTATTTTTTTACACGGCTATTTGTTTCAGAGCGAAAGCAAATAGCTTTTTGGGGCAGATGAGAAATCGCCTACGCGAATTTCTCACCGCCCCTTCGCAACAAGTCGCTCAGAAATGAGGATTATTATGAACAATAATAAACTATCAGATTTTAAATATGGTTTTAAAAAAGGTATTCCTATTGCCATGGGATATATACCGGTGTCTTTTTCATTTGGTTTTATGGCTGTAAATGGAGGGCTCCCTATCTGGTTAGCAGTCTTGATTTCGGTAACAAACCTCACAAGTTCAGGTCAGCTTGCTGGAACTAACCTGATTATTCATGGTGGAACCTTATTAGAAATCACACTTAATACATTTATTATTAATCTGCGATATTTCCTGATGTCACTCTCTCTTTCACAGAAAGTCGAGAAAAAAACTTCAATATTACATAGGCTTATTTTTAGTTTTGGTATAACTGATGAGACTTTTGCCCTTGCTGCCACTGAGCCCAAGGCATTATCAGCTTCATATATGTATGGACTTATTACAGGGCCATTTTGGGGCTGGACATTAGGAACACTCTTAGGTGCATGTGCATCAAGTCTTCTTCCTCCAAGTCTTAAGGGTGCTATGGGAATTGCATTATATGCTATGTTCATCGCTATAATAATTCCACCATCTAAGAAATCAAAACCGGTATTAACAATTGTCATAATGTCAATTGCAATTGTATGTATTATAAGATACATTCCTATATTCAGCTTTATTTCCTATGGTTTCAGCATTATTATTGCAACAGTCATATCTTCTGCTATCGGAGCATTTTTATTTCCGGTTTCCGAAGAAAATACAAGGTAATGCATATATAAAATTGATACAATCATTGAATTAATACAAATATAAATTAACGCAAATATAAATTAACGCAAATCAAATATATAACAAGTATAAATTATAACAGATTATTTTTATTTCTAACGAAAGGATATATATATTACACATATTTAGTAATATACTTAGGGTGATAAAATGACGAGAACACTGATTGCCGTCGGATTAATGGCTTTAGTAACATATTTACCAAGGGTTCTTCCAATGGCTGTTTTTAGAAAAGAGATTAAATCAACATATTTAAAATCATTTTTATATTATGTACCATATGCAGTATTAGCAGCACTTACATTTCCTGATATCTTCACATCTACTAATTCCGTTGCAAGCTCTATCTGTGGTACTGTTGTGGCATTATTCTTAGCTTATAAAGAGAAAAGTCTTGTTGTCGTTGCAGTATTCTCAATGCTTGCTGTATATTTAAGCCAGTTAGCATTTACATATATTTTCTAAACTATATAAAAACACACTATGGCAGGTGCTTATGCAACCTGCCATATGTATGTAAATTCTTATTTAATTTTTTAATTCTGTTAATTAAATCTGATTCTCTCTTAAGAACTTGTCGATAGCCATTATCTCAACACGAATATTTCTCATATGTTCAATATGTTTCTGGAAGTTACCTTTATCACCTAATAAGTTAAGTGCCTTAGAATTATCTCCTGTGTCAACAAGCGGAATAGTATTGAACTGGTTATTTTCAATATATTCAGCTGCTTTCTTCATCTCTTCAACAAGACTATTCTTATATGTTACGATTTCTTCTTCTAATCTAATCTTACGCTCTTCTTCTTTCTTAATCTTCATCTTAATAAGAACAGCGGCTGTATCAAGAATTACATCGTTAGCATTGAATGGATAAACTAAAACATTAGGTTTCTTAATCTTAATAAGCTGCTGACCCTTTTCATAGTCAATTCCTGCATTCTTCATAAATGCTGTAATCTCTGGGTCAACTTTTGGATATGTAAATTCTTCACCTTCTAAGTAATAGATTCCACTCTGGTTACTCATCACACCGGTATCAGTATCCATATCATATGTTCTAAATCCGATTATTCTAATATCACGAGCCGGATCATCCATTGCTAATACCTTTTCCATAATCACTTCAGGATTCTTATCCTCAATAGGCTGTGTATTATTAATAATACCAAATCCAATATTTAGAATCTGTACAAAACTTTTTACCATCTACATGTATCCCCATTTCTATAGTATTTTTTTATAAAAAAGAACGATTAAGATAAGTGTCCTAAATACAAACAAATATCCTGCAATTGCCAATAATGACTTAACTATTCACGAACTTTTCTATACATAAATAATATAGTACACACCCGCCTTTATGTCAACGAATTTTTTCCTGTTTTTATATAATTTACACAAAAATCATATTGATTTAATAGCATTTTCTAAATAAAATACTAAATATTTTTTATATTTTGTATTTTATTGTTTATTATTTTCATATTTTGTTATATAATAGATAAAGTTAATGTGTTTTACATTTTAATCTCTTATTATTTATGAAGTGAAAGCAAAATATATATTTATTATACTGTTTTGTAAGTACCCTATAATAAAACATTGATAGAAAGGATTTATGAAAAATGAGTCAGCAGAAAGTAGAACAATATAAAAAAGAGAAATCTAACAGAAAGAAAATGCTTGCTAAGCAGAAAAGAGAGAAAGTCTTAAGAGCTATCATAACAACTCTAGTTATTGTAGCATTCGTAGGTTTCTTTGGTTATTCAATATATAAAGATTACATTTATAAAGAGCCAGCTAATACAGAACCAACTACATACAGCCTTTCTGAGAAAGAGATTTCAAAGGCATGGAAAGAGGCTGAAGAATCAACTGATGAGACTTCTTCTGATGAAACTACTGCTTCTGATGAAACTACTTCTTCAGATGAAACTACTTCTAACAAAGAAACTACTGCTTCTTAATATTTTGACATCTAAGATATCATCTTAAAATTTTACCTGATATAATATTGTATATTAGAACTTGAAAAGAGTTTCGTATTATTTAATCAGCAAATAATACGAAACTCTTTATTTTTTATTGTCTTTAAGATTGTCACAAAGAGTAATTTTTAAACTTCGAAACTCTACAAATTACAAGCGAATTTTTCGATTACAAATTACATTCTGTCAGGTGCAGAGAATCCAAGCAAATCAATGCTCTTTTCAAGTATCTCTTTAGAAAGACTTATAAGATTAATATAGCCTGATTTTCTTTCTTCATCTTCACATGTGAGTATCTTTGTCTCATGGTAGAATTTATTAAATGCATTTGAAAGTTCATAGATATATGCACATATCTTATGTGGTGCAAGTTCCGAAACCGCATTTTCAATTACATCATTATATTTAGATAATACAAGCATAAGCTCTTTCTCACTCGCATTTAATGCTGTAAGAATCTTGTTATGGCTTACTGTAGAATTCTCTGCATATTTATTAAGTATAGACTTAATTCTAACAATTGTATACAGAATATATGGACCTGTATTTCCCTCGAATGAAGTAAATCTCTCAATATCAAATATATAATCTTTAGATGCCTGATTAGATAAATCACCATATTTAAGTGCTGATAAACCAACTATCTTAGCTGTCTGTCTTGCTTCTTCTTCTGATACAGAACGATTCTCCATTATCTTATCATATACAGCATCATTAATTTCCTTAATAAGATTCTCAAGACGCATAACACCGCCGTCACGGGTCTTAAATGGCTTACCGTCTTTGCCATTCATTGTACCAAAGCCCTGGAAGGTTAATTCTGTACTATCACTAACAAGTTTAGTCTTTCTTGCACAGCGAAATACCTGTTCGAAATATAACTCCTGTCGTTTATCTACTACATAGATTATGTGATCAGGGTTAAATAATTTCATTCTCTCAACGATTGTTGCCAAATCTGTTGTATTATACAGCGTTGCACCATTAGATTTAAGAATCATACAAGGTGGTATCTCTTTAGTATCTGTATCTTCTTTAACATCAACCACTAAAGCACCCTCACTTATTCTTGTATAATTATTATCTTTCATATATTTAATCATATCAGGAATATATGGCTGTGCATCGCTTTCTTTCTTCCATAATTCAAAATGGACATCTAGATTATCATAATTCTTCTTTAAATCTTTTATCGAAACATTTATTATATGATTCCATATTGCATGATAACCTTTATTACCATTCTGTAATTCAAATGTAGCCTGTCTTGCTTCTTCCTTGAATGCCTCATCTTCCTTAGATTTAGCATTAGCACAAGGGTAAATATCTTCTAATTCTGAAATTGTAAATGGTGGTTCTTCAGGATATTCTCCTGTATAATTCTCATCAAAATATACAAGGTCAGGCTTTCTTAATCTAAGTTCAACAATAATCAGACCCATCTGAAGTCCCCAGTCACCAAGATGAACATCACCTACGACATCATTCCCGAGATAGCTTGTCATTCTCTTAATACTTTCACCAATAACTGCTGAACGTAGATGACCTACATGTAAAGGCTTTGCAACATTCGCTCCACCATAGTCAATTATTATCTTCTTAGGATTATCTGTCTTATTGCATCCAAACATCTCATCATTCTTCATCTTATCAATATATCCGGCCACAAATTCTTCACTTATATTAAAGTTAATAAAGCCCGGCATAACCGCATTTATTTCACTAAATATATTATTACCTGAAAGTTTTTCAACGATTTCATTAGCTATCATTATCGGTGCTTTTTTATATGCTTTAGCAGCTGCCATAGCACCATTACACTGATATTCACATAAATCAGGTCTGTTTGAAATAGTTACCTTAGCATATTTCACATCATATCCGCACTCATCAAATGCTTTGACAAATTCGTCATTGATTAATTCTATTATCTTCTTCATTCTTAATCTCCATTTCTGCGCGATTTAATTATATCTCTACTCCATTGAGTTTCAATAATTCTCTCGCTGTATCAATCGAGTCAACACCCTCTTTATTCTTAACAGGTGCGAATTCTTTCTGTCTTTCCACTTCGAACACAAGACAGTCATCAAGCATATTTATCATATCTAAAATCAATGTCTCAAACTTGTATCCATTAGGTTCTTCGGGATTAACAATTTCACCTTTCTCATTGATATAAGGTATCTTCTTCTCTACTATATGATTGACTAATTTATTATTATTAATTTTTATCAGATCCTTAACCCTGAACAGATAATTAAGTGTCACACCATAATTATACGCTGGTTCTCCGTATGCATCTCTTGCTTCCATCATCTCTGGTGTAAGCTCATAGTATTCCACAATTGATGGCTTACCATTTTCTTTACACATAACACCGACTCTCTCATCAGGTTTTGATTTCTTTACTACTTTTGCACCCGCAGGACAACCTGATAATATGGTAGCACCAATAAATATAGGATCAGCTATTCTCTGTAACACATTGTCAACCGAGAACACATTAAGCCACTCTATTCCCATCTTATTCATCTTATCTAATAAGCCTGATGATACCATAGATGAAAACCATCCACCATTACCATTAGGTGAAAGTGCCAACTTATATCTGTCTTCCATAAGGAATTTTCCATCATAGCTGATACTTGGTGCCATATCCTGAACGAAAAAGTATACAAAATTCTTATCATATCCGAAATAGTTCTTCTCTTTAAAAAACTGTCTGGTATCAGAATCGTTCTTCTCACTAGTCATTACAAATAATGGTATATAACTTCCTGTTTTCTCTACTACATCCAAAAGATTTCTTATAAGTCTTTCAAATATGTATAATTCCTTAGTTATACCAATATTGAACATTCCCTTAGGCTTATCAAAACCCAGACGTGTTCCCTGCCCTCCAGCTAATAGCACAGCACCGACTTTACAATTCTTAATTGCATCAATTCCAATTTTCTCAAACTGTTCTCTATCTTTATTGATATCATCTTTTCTGAGGGCCTGTATAGGTTCATAGTGAGTTTCTTTTTTCTCATTTTTATTTTCTCTATTTATGTCAAGATATCCAAAGTTCAGGTTATTCAACTGCTCATCATATATACTTCTCTCTTTAGTAGATAAAGTATCATAATATTTCAGCAAATGTTCCTGACCATACTTTTGAATATTACTCCTTACTTCATTGTTTATCATATGCTGCTCCTTATCTGTCAACTTTCCATTGTTACATTACACATTCAAAAATACATAGTTTTAAACTTATACTATCCATACATTGCTATAGACTATATATTTCTTACATATCATAATTGTATATTCATCAGACGTACACAATAAGTGGTATCGCAAGTTCACTTGTAAATACCACTTATCGTTATGTCTTTTTTATAAATACATATCTAAATCGTCATCATCATATGAATCATTTTCATATGCTCTTGTCCAATCAATATTATTAGTTCTCTTAGGTCTTGTCTGCTGTCTTACAGGTTTGTTGTTCTTTCTCTCTGCCTGTTTTTTCTGCATTGCCTTTTTCTCTTTCTCAATTCTATTAATTATCTCTATCTTATCCGGCTGCTGCTCTTTTATCTTGTTATCTTTATTAGCGCTTGGCCTTCTTTGAGGTCTTGAATCTTCATCACTATCTTTATCATATGGATTTCCATAATTCCTGTCACCAAAATTCTTCTTATAAGATTTGTTTCCTCCGAATTTGTTATTCTGTCTGGAATCATTGTTCTTGAAAGAGTTCCTCTGTCCTCTGTCATTACCGCCGTTCTTATTGTCTCTATAATCTTTCTTGCCATCTCTTGGACCTTTGTTATCATTATTATTCCTTACATTTCTTCTGTCGTCATCTCTAGGTCCCTTGTTATATGACTTATAGTCTTTTTTCTCACCATTACGATAACTTGTTCCTCTTTCCTTTCCATCTCCATTATTCTTAGTGCCTTTGTTGCGACTTTCGCCACCGTTATTCGTAACCACAAATGTTCTCCTTCCATATGCTTTTGTAATTTGTACATAAATATTTTATATGATTTTAATAATAAGTCAACTGATTTTTGTCAAAAATCTAATCAATCTTCCATATTTTAAGTCATAAGATACATTCTTTAGACCTTTAGCTGTTTAATTAGCATTTACTTCATTATTTTAATTGTATAATTTTGTTTCCAAATGCAAATTCTATATTAAAAACAAATTCTTTTCTATATTTACTAAAATAGATAACTGCCTTTCCATCTTCAATTGTCTTAATTACTCCATCACCATATTTCCTGTGATAAACTTTTCTGCCTTCACATATATCATCATAATCAAGCATCATTTCACTTACAAATCGTGATATATCCACAGGTTTATTAAATCTTTCCTTAATCCAGAATACATTAAGATAATCCTTCGCCCTCGTGGCAGCCACGTAGAACAGTCGTCTTTCCTCTTCAATATCTTCATCTAATGTAGCCTTACTGTGAGGCGTAACTCCCTCGACTGCATCAATGATATATACAATTTTATATTCAAGTCCTTTTGAACTATGCATCGTGCATAACTCCACCGCATTATCTGTTTTAGAATTCTTATTTGACTGTTTCTCTAATTCCTTAGCATAATCCTCAATGTGCTTAAACCATTTATCATAGGTATCATATTCTTTGGCTGCCTCTGCGATTTCATTAATTATTTCATAGAGGTCCTCCACTTTCATTCTTCTAAGTTCTGCATATTCTGCTAAATATTCATCATATCTTATGCCCTGTCTTATATAATTAATCGCCGAATATGGTGACATTCTTCTTAACATTACTAAATCGAATTCCAGCTTCTCTAATCTTTCGACCATCCACGTTTTATCACTATAGAAATGCTTTAAACTATCTAATGATATCTCTTCATTTTTAAGTGCTTCTCTTGAAATATATCTCTTAGGTCTGTTAATTATTCTTAAGTAATTTTCACGACTATTTTCGCCTAATGCAATATTAATATAGCTTATTATATCTTTAGCTATAAAATGATCATAAATATTAGGCATCGCATCTTTCATATGAAATGGTACGTTATATTCCATTAATTTATCTATCAGAAAACGTGGACCTATGTTAGTTCTGAATAGGATTGCAATATCTGAATATCTTCCACCTCTCTGTATATGTTTCAGAATATCCTCTATAATATAGCTGTTCTCTTCGACAACCGACTTGAATTCCATATATTTCACCGGAGTTCCGATGTCACGTACTGCCTTTATATTCTTATCAAATCTCTTCTTATTATTCTTAATAAGGCTTTGTGCATCTTTAATAACAGCTCCGGTTGAGCGGTAATTCTCGTCTAATACGATTTTAACCGCCGTTTCATAATCCTTCTCGAAATTAAGCATTATCTCAGGTCTTGCACCTCTGAATCTGTATATTGACTGGTCATCATCACCGACAATAAAGAGATTATCTTCAGGAGCAGCTAACATCTTCATCACTTCATACTGCACCCGGTTGATATCCTGAAATTCATCTATAAGTATGTACTTATATTTTTTCTGCCATGCTGATAAGATATCCGGCCTTGCTTTAAACAATTCATAACACATTATAAGCATATCATCGAAATCTACCATATTTCTATTTCTTAATTTTTCTTCATATTTATTATAAATCTTTCTAAATATCTGGTCGCTGCAGTTTGCAGAATAATAATTATTAATGTCTATCATATCGCCTTTGACATTGCCTATCTCTGCCATTATTGACCTGACAAATTCATTCTCATCTTCAATCTCTAATTCTTCTCTTTCTATTAGTTCCTTAATAAGTCTGAATCTGTCCTCTTCCCTTATGATATTATGTGCCGAATAATTGTATGCATATTTCAAAATTCTAAAAAAAATTGCATGAAAAGTTCCAAATGAAACGGGTAATCTTACTCCGTCCATAAGTTTCTCGAACCTTTCCTGCATTTCAATTGCCGATGCCTTAGTAAATGTAATAACTAAGATATTTGCCGGATTAACTCCATATTCTTCTATTAAATTTTTCGTTCTGTGAGTAATTACTGTCGTTTTACCAGAACCAGGTCCGGCTAATACTAAGCTCGGACCTGTATAATGTCTGATTGCCTTACTCTGTGCTTCACTAAACTGCCTGTTCAAGTTTCTCAATTCCTACTTTTATTCTTCTTATTGATTCGTCTTTACCAAGAATCTCCATAATCTCAAATGCACCACCAGGAGTCATCTGTTTACCTGAAACTGCTGTTCTAAGTGGCCATAAACCCTGACCATTCTTAATTCCCTTGTCAGCTATATATTTCATAATTAAATCATGTAATGAATCTATAGAGTAATCATTATGGTTCTCTAGAATAGGTAACATCTCCTTTAAGACTTCTAAAGAATTCTCCGAATTAGTCTTCATCTTCTTATGAGTATACATCGCTATATCATAATCCGGTAATTCTTCGAAGAAGTCTACCTGTTCTTCTAAGTCAGGTAAGATTTCTATTCTTGTCTTAACTAAATCTAATATCTTCTTTAAATCTAAATCTTTAGTAATCACCTTTTTAATATATGGCATAGCAAGTTCATAGAACTTCTCATTATCCATTGCCTTAATATATTCGCCATTCATCCATTTTAATTTAACAATGTCGAATACGGCAGGTGATTTATTAATATGATGATAATCGAATTTCTTAATTAATTCGTCAAGCGACATTATCTCTGTATTATCTTCAGGACTCCAGCCCAAAAGTGCTATATAGTTAACTACTGCTTCAGCTACAAAACCCTGTTCGATTAAATCTTCAAATGAAGAATGTCCACATCTCTTACTTAATTTCTTATGATTCTCATCTGTAATCAATGGTAAATGTACATATTTAGGTGGCTCCCAGCCAAATGCTTCATATAATCTTTGATATTTTGGTGACGATGATATATATTCATTTCCACGTACAACGTGAGTAATATTCATCAAATGGTCATCTATAACATTAGCAAAATTGTATGTTGGATATCCGTCTGATTTAATAAGAATCATATCATCTAACTCCGAATTATCTACTGTAATTTCGCCATATATATCATCTACAAATGTAGTAGTTCCCTCTTTAGGATTGTTCTGTCTTATAACATATGGCATACCTTTCTTAAGGTTCTCTTCTATCTCTTCTTTAGACAATGACAGACAATGCTTATCATATACAATAATCTCTTTATCGCCTATAGTCTGTTTAAGTGTCTGTAATCTCTCTTCTGTACAGAAACAATAATATGCCTCACCTTTCTCTACCAATTGTTTAGCATATTTAAGATACATTCCACTTGCCTGTCTCTCACTCTGGACATACGGACCATAACCGCCATCTTTATCAGGTCCCTCATCATGTACAAGGCCTGTCTTCTCTAATGTTCTGTATATAATGTCTAATGCACCCTCAACAAATCTCTCCTGGTCAGTATCTTCAATTCTTAAAATGAAGTCTCCTCCTTCATGCTTTGCAATAAGAAATTCATAAAGTGCTGTTCTTAAATTTCCTACATGCATTCTTCCTGTTGGGCTTGGTGCAAAACGTGTTCTTATCTTAGTCATTGCTCTTTTCTGTCTCCTTAATAGCTAATTGTATTTCTTAATAAAATGAATTATATAAATTACCTGTAGATACATATGATGAATATGAACCTGTGCGGGTATATGTATTCGTCTTAGATGCCTCGAATTTCGCTGTGGCATTTATCTCTGAAGCCTTTGTTCCTATGTAATATCCATATGAACCTGATGTATTGAATAATGTCTTTAGTGTTGATACATCTGCTTCTTTTAATTTCTTCTCATCTACACTTAATGTATTATTATCATTAACTGTAATTCCTACTGATTTCAAAAGGTTAGAATTAACCTTACCTGATGAAGCCATATTAGCTACAGCTTTACTGATGGAATTAACCTTAGATGTAGAAGCCTTCGAAAGTACCGAATTATAATTATCTACAAATTCTTTGACACCCTTGTAAATCTTGTCCATATCATATTCTTTAGTTACATTACCATTTTCATCTTTAACTTCCGATGTCTTAAATAATGATGTAGAACCTTTAGCAAGCAGATTAGTCGAACTCTCCTGAAGTTTACTGCTCACACTGCTAATCTGTGATAGCTGTGCATTAGAATCTATAGAAATATTTGTTGAGGCAGATGTCTTATTACTGTTTGTCTTATCATCAGCTGCATTTAACTTATTATAATATGATGTAAGTAACTTCTTATAGCTTCCATTTCTAATACTATAATAATCTGAAATCATATTGCCTGTTAAATTTCCTGCATTTCCTGACATACCAGAAAACAACATACTTATTGAATTAGAATTTGTTCCAAGAAAGTAACTCATATGCATACCTCCATTATTATATTTTATTTTTAATCGTTTCACCTGTACAAAACGATTGAATTACAACTTTTATAATATATGACAGTTGTCTATACCTAATATTAGTATAACACCATTTACCACTTAATTACAAGTAGCTTTTATAACCATTTTATATATCTGAATAATAGTTTTTTATACCAGC
This sequence comes from Eubacteriaceae bacterium, assembly GCA_902362455.1. Lineage (GTDB taxonomy): Bacteria > Bacillota > Clostridia > Lachnospirales > Lachnospiraceae > Bovifimicola > Bovifimicola ammoniilytica. Next base: position 105,614 of record CABIWJ010000002.1, on the reverse strand, counting down.
TTAGTTTCATATATACATTTTCAGATATTCTTATAACAATATCATTGAATTCTTTAATTTCTTCATTACTTATATTATTACGACTGAATTTATCTTTTTCAAGTATCTCATTGATTCTGTTAACACTGTCTGCATCAGATATATTCTTTTCTATAATCCTTTTTCCAAATGAAGCATAAGATTCTTCGTCAGCTTTATTTAATCCTATAAATTTAGTTACCATACACAAATAATGATATTGCTTTATGACATTTTTGTTATTTCTTCTTCTGTTTCTCACGCACATGCCTGTACAGATATAGATTACAAATGACAGACTGACACCTGTTATTGCAATATAAATCATACTTACAGTTGTATTCTTAACCGCATCAAATGTCTTTTTCGTAAATACCTGATTGGCTAAAAAATCCGCTATATTGTTATTATTATCCTGTTTAGGCTCTTCCATATCTTCATCTAATGATGGAGTAACTTCTACAGGTATCCATCCAAAACCATTAATATAGATTTCAACCCACGCATGAGCCTGGCTGTCATTAATTTCATACTCATATATATCTCCGCCAGTCTGATTAGTAAAATCTTTATCAAACATATTATCACTTACAGAAACTCCGCTAAGATAATCCACATCCTGTAATACATAACCGCCTACATATCTTGCCGGAATTCCAAGATATCTGAATATCAGAGTTGCTGAAGTAGCAAAATAAGTACAATAACCTTTCTTCTGCTTAGTAAGGAAATAATTCACAAACTCCTTATCTTTTGGTGTAATTCCAGGCATTAAGGTATAGGTATAATCCGTCTGAAATATCTCTTTAAGTTTTTCCGTTATATTTTCTGAATCTTTATTAAGACCATATTTTTCACAGAATTCTGCTATGACTTTCTCATTTTTTTTGGGAACATCCATATACATATTATGAACATATTCAGAATACTTCTCTTCAGTTTTAATGATATTATCCTGTTCACTTTCTTCTGTTGTAAGTTCTCTGCCTTCTTGCGTTATAGCCGATATATTCGTCTTAATAATATCCATATAATTTCTTATATAATTTCTGAATTCATCAATATTAATATTATTACCAAACGGAAATGATCGTATAATCATCCTTCTATTAATTCTGTGTCTGCCAATATATTCATCATCATTTATAACATTATCATACAGATTCAATGTAAAATCATTATAAGGAACATACATAAATTGTGGAGAAGCTGCTACATTTATAACTTCCATGTCCTTAGTTCTTTTAATAAATGCCCTATATCCCGAATACAAATTGCATTTGCTTATTATTTCGCTCTGTAATTCTACAATGTCATCAGATGTCAGCCCATAATCTTCTAACTTGATTTTATTCTCTTTATTTTCAGAAATCATTTCCCAGTATTCATCACGATAGAATGTCCCGATAAATGACTTAAGGTATGTGCTTTCTTCATCTTTATACACAGGCATCCTAAGAATTAAATCCGTTTCATAGTCTAATCTTACATACTTTGACTGTCCAAGTCTGTTTCTACCGACTCCTCCTGCACTTCCACCATTAGGACTTATCATTCCCCAGAAACCAACCATAATAAGCTGTTTGGTGAAATCTTTCGTATCTTCTCTCCAGCTATCATAGTCAGAATTAGTATGATATTCCCTTTGTGGAAATGCAGCTCCACCAACCAGGGTTATCCCAATTATTAAAGCTGCAAGTATCAATACAAAACTAAGAGAATTCTTGCCGTCATTAGTATAATCATATATGACCTTATTCTTTCTGTTTATCTGCTTATATCCCTTTTTCTTCTTATATTCCATATGATAATGTCTTGAATTTCTAAGGAAAAATAAGCCTAATAAGCCTGATATATATATTGTAAAATACAGCATATCCGCCTTCTGGTTAAAATACATTCCCATCTGCATTACAGGAAATGTCGCAAGAAATATAAAGACAAAACCTTTAATCTCCGATATAACCATATTAAACAACAACATTATCGCAAATATTATGAATATCATACAAACTGTAACAGATATTTTCTCACTATATCCATATACGTTATAACTTCTTTCTACAGGAAGATCTAATTCCTTTTCAAAAAATGCCATAAGCTTATTAGAAATATAACCAAAACCACCTTTTATCATGTATTTAAGATTAAATATACCATATATAAATGCTACTAAAGATATGAAATATCCCAAAGTCTTAGCGAGCATATTATAATATAAAAATGCCATAAATATAGCAATAATCAGCGAAACCACCCATATAACCGGCATATAGCATTTTATACCAAAAGGTTTTACAAATGAACCAGTTGTTCCGATTACCACGAGAAAATTAATTAGTGCATTAGTAAGAATGAAATATATCTTCTTATTTTCATCAAGTTTTGGTGCTTCTTTAATCTCTATTCCTGTTTTCTTTATCTGTTCATCGTCCTTTTTGTTCTTTTTTTGAACTATAGGTTTGAATAGAAAATTCCAATCTAATTTAGACATGTAAGCACCACCCTTTCTGAATTAATATCTATTTCACTACCATCCTTTGGTTTGCCGGCTTTATCAGAAAGATATATAACTGTGCTTTTATCAAATCCATATATTCTTTCATATATTTCATAACTTCTGCCATCTGTATCTGATATTTCTGCATAATATAAATCTATTATGGCCTCCATAAGTTCGTCATCATTATTTATCTCTTTCTTATAGAAGTCCTCACTCATTTTATCATACCAGGATATATAGAATTTTCTTCCCTGCTTAATAATATATACGGATATTGCAAATAATTTTTCGATTAATTCATCAAATATATCCGGATTATCCTTATCTGAATATAATTCTATGAGTAATATTACATCATCAGAATAAGGCATACTGAACTCTTTAACCTGAAGTTCCTCGGCTTTGGCACTTAATTTCCAATGAATATTCTGCAATTTATCACCTGGGATATAGTTTCTAATCTGTGAAATCTGTGAAACATCATCACCTTTCTTAAACTGAAGTTCTTCATCATCTGATTTGCCCTGAAGTGAAAGTGGAAGATTATCTATCTCCATCGCTCCATATGGCATTACCATTACTTCTTTCGTCTTATTAAAGGATTTTTTAAACCTGTACATTCCAAATAAGTCATAGCCTATGATTTCTTCTAGTGATACAACCATTCTTCCACAGTATTTATTCTCTATAGTAAGAATTGCCTTACGCTCACTATAAGAAGCTGCCGGAATAATTATCTCATAGGTCTTCTCATTTCCGTAAAATGCATTATATATCTTTACAACTAATGTGAAGTTCTCCATAGATAGAATTGATTTATTATTTACAGAAAAACAAACGCCAACGGATGAATTCTTTCCGACTGACGTTTTGTCTGTATATATATCTACCGATATTTTATCCTTATTAAATCTCGCAATAAAATAAGATATTACCGGTAATACTAATAACAAAATAAGCATAAATAATAATGCATAATTGTTATAAAATAACATTCCAACTATTATAAGTATTATTAATGTCAAATAATTAATTCTTGCAAACCACATATTATTTAATATTCTCCTTTTATCTATGGTACTGCTATTCTATCTTTTAAATCGTTAATAATATCCTGCTCAGTATAACCATTTGCTTTCGCCTTGGAATTAAGAACAAGACGATGCTCTGCAACAGAATCTATACATTCTAGAATATCTTCCGGTATAACATAATCTCTTCCATTCATATATGCTGTACTCTTAGACATTTTAACTAATGCAATACCACCTCTTGGGCTTATGCCTAATGAAACATATTGATTCTCTCTTGATAATCTCACTATCCTAACAAGATACTCCATTAATTTTTCATCGATATGAACATTTTCTACTGTCTTTCTGATATTAACTATATCCTCTGAAGAAATAACTTCCCTGACCTCATCTAATGCCGAATAACTTCTGCCGTTATAGATATCTATTTCGCTTTTCTCATCAGGATATCCCATAGACATTTTAATCATAAATCTGTCAAGCTGGGATTCAGGAAGCTTCTGTGTTCCGACATATCCCATAGGATTCTGTGTAGCTATTACAAAGAACGGATCAGGAAGATAATGTGTTGTACCGTCAACTGTCACCTTCCCCTCCTCCATAACCTCTAAGAGAGCTGCCTGTGTCTTAGGTGATGTTCTGTTAATCTCATCTGCCAACAGAATATTACACATTGCCGCACCCTCTCTGAATTCGAAGTCATTTATCTTCTTATTAAACATTGAGAAACCAACCACATCTGATGGTAATACATCAGGTGTAAACTGTATCCTCTTATATTCTAATGAAAGTGTCTTGGCAAATGCAAGAGCGAGAGTGGTTTTACCCACTCCTGGCACATCTTCTAGTAATACATGTCCTCCTGCAAAAATCGCTGCAAGAACTTTGTCAATAATATTCTCTTTACCTACTATAGCTTTACTGATTTCTTTTTTTATGTCGTTAATCTGATTATTAACCATATATCCTCTTTTCTTTACATAGTAGTATTATTTGTATTATCATAATAATTATTACCATTATTTGCATTGTCATAATTATTATTATCATTATTTAAATTATCATAATTATTATTGCCATTATTTACATTGTCATAATTACCATTATCATAATTATTGTAATTATCATTTGCATATTGATTATTCTTGTCACCATATATATGGTTCTTATATGCTATATTAAGGAATTCATCAAAGTTTCTTGCAAACAATCCGTTTAATCCATCATCATATCCTAAAACAATTGTATCTGTCATATTTGCATATAAAGCAATAATATCATTTGCCTGGTCTGCATTATCAGCAGGTAATATAAATGCTTTCTTACGATTATTTAATAATTTAACTGAATGTGTAGAACCTGTTTTGATACCATTTGTTCTATGTGTTGTCTTAACAGGATATGCCCATACTATTTCATTATTAGGAATCATTACACATTTGGTACCTTTAATTAAGAATGTGAATTCTCTACCAATTCTTACTGTCTTAGTAAACTTAACTGCGTTAATGAAATCCTGTTCAACATAATCAATATATCCAGGACCCCTTGATTCTAATTCATTCTTAAACTTGTTAACTGTAACTCCTGATGCAGCCACAATCATTGTTATTATACCAACTAAGATAATAACAACACCAGCCAGACAAAATACCAATTCTCCAACATTAACAGTTCCATCTACTACCATTAAGTTTAATGTAACACTGTCAAGTTCACTGTATGAAAAGTCATATGATTGTGATATTGTCTGTTTAAAATGTACATATGGCTTACTTTCCATTTTAGTTAATTTACCTTTAATCTTCAAAGTAGTTGTCGTACCTGTATCTTCGCCATTATCCATAGCTGTATATTCTTCTTCGATTTTCTTTAATTTTGAACGATTCTTTGCTTTGACTTTTACGCCCATAAATCTCATATCATTATCATCCCCAACTACTACAAGATAATAGTAATCAGATACTGTTTGCGAACTTCCGCTTTTAGAATACTGTTCAGAATAACAACCGTATAGATTATATTTGTCAAGTGTAATCTCTGCATAATCTGTATCCTTAATCTTTGCGACCGAAGCCTCTGTGATATCAGTTGCACCTTTTAAATATGTAAGTGCATCTTTACCAAAGCATACAAATAAAAAGCCACCTGCTACCATACAAAATATAAGTGTCAAAATCGCATTTCTTGTTGCTCTTTTTTTAATCTCCTTGAACATTGTCATTTCTCTCTTTTCTCCTTTTTCTTTTCCTCTTTAAAATGTATCAGCATTTAATATGCTATATAAACAATAGTCCTAAGATACATAAATATCCTAGGACTAATTGATTACATCTAAAATTCTACTACACAATCAGGAATATGCTTCTTAAAATCTTCTACCTGTGCTTCTCTTATATCTGTATTTTTAACACACAGATATGTTAACTTCGTAAGCGAATATAAATCATGTAAGTCTGTAACTCTAGTTCCCCACAAATCTAGATATTTAAGATTTGTACAGTTTGATATTGGTGATAAATCACCAACTAATGTATTTCTAAGAGCCAGATACTCTAACTTACTACATTCAGAAATAGGCGATAAATCATCAAGCATATTATTATTTAAAACAAGTTTCTTAAGTCCATAACATTCCTTAAGTACTTGAATATTTCCAACATCCATATGCTCTACATTAAGTTCTGTAACAGTATCTTCAAATCTGACTTTACCTAACTGTAATTTAACAAGTTTCTTGAATGTCGATTTGAAGAAACCTCCTTTCTTCTCCTGTGACCTAGTTGGTGCAGATACCTCTTGTAGTTGTAATTCTTCAGTTTGTGACTTCTGTCCTTGTAATACAGCAGACTGTGACTGGGCTATCTGTCCTTGTGGTATTGGTCTCTCTGTTACCTGTGGTCGTACTACCTGTCCTTGTGGTGCTGGTCTCTCTGTCACCTGTGGCTGTGGTGCTACTGGTCGTTCAGGTTCTACAGACTGTGAAGATTTCACCTGTGGTTGTGGTGTTACTACAGGTTCAGACTCTACAGACTTCGAAGATGTCACCTGTGGTTGTGGTGTTACTACAGGTTCAGGCTCTACAGACTGTTCTGCCTGCATCTGTGCTGCAAACTCTTCTGCTGTCGTTCTTCCAATACTTACAACAATTGGCTTAGAATCAAATTCATCTTCCTGTGCTGGATTCTGTGCAGGTGCTACTGGCTGTGGTTCCGATACATTTTCTTTAGTAACCACAAGATATGGCTTACCATTTTCATCTTTCTCTAATACACTATAATATAATGCATCAATTAACTCGTTGACTGTCTGGAATCTGTCCTGTGCACGTAATGACAAACCTTTCATTATCGCATATTCTGTCTCAGGCCATACGTTTGGATCATATTTAGATATAGGTTCAACATTATCTTCTATAATTCTCTCAAGTGCTTCCTGTGGAGTTACACCTGTAATCATTCTATACATTGTTGCACATAATGCATATACATCTGTCCAAGGTCCCTGATTACCTTTAGCTCTGTACTGTTCTTCCGGAGCATAACCACGTTTAAGTACAACTGTTATACTCTTATTATCTTCTGTATCGAACACTCTTGCCGCGCCAAAGTCTGTAAGCTTTATCTGTTTATTTCTTGTAATCATAATATTATCAGGACTTATATCTCTGTGGATAATACCTACTTCATGTATCTTATTCATAGATTCAAGAACAGGTTTCATCATCTTGATTACTTCATTCTGCTTCATTCTTCCACCGACTTTTGTCAGATACTGCTTAAGTGTCATACCATTTATGTATTCCATAATTATGTATGCTGTCTCATTCTCATAGAAGAAATCTTTAACAGTAACAATACCCGGAAGATCAGAGAACATTGAAAGATTTCTTGCTTCTCTTAAATATTTCTCTAATCCTTCTCTGTATAAGTCCTTAGCTTCACCAGAGAATACATTAATTGTATTTCCCTGTGATGAATCTCTTGTTGCTAATTCTGACGGAAAATATTCTTTAATTGCTACTGGTAAATCTGTTTCCATATTAAAGCCAATATATGTAATTCCAAATCCACCTTCACCTATTACTTTACCTACCAGGTATTTACCATTTAACTTTGTAAATGGTTTTAAACTACGTGGAGATGCTGCATATGTATTCTTATCAAATCCACATAAAGGACAAGGTAAATCCGGTTCATCTAAAACCGCCATACAACCAGGGCATAAATAATCTGGATTAATTTTGCTCATAAAACTACGCCTCCCATTTCTTGCAGAAATTTATATAATTCGACTAGATTTAGTATATCATTGATTAATATTACTTGCAATATTACTTCTAACTTTTTTAACTTAATTTTTCTTAATTAACAATCTTTCAAGCATTTATTCTCATACTTTATTCAAACATCTATTTAATCCACACACCAATGGCGGAATAGTTATCCATATCTTTATTTTTACCATTTTTGACAACTATCCGCTCCATTGAATTAACCCACTCATGTACGTCATATGCCTTCTTTAGACATTTTATCATTTCTTCTTCATTAATAAGTTCCCAGAAGCCGTCAGTAGCCATTAAAAATGCCATTCCCTTTTCATCTTCCACAGGCTCAGCAATCTCATACTTAGGTCTCTCCCATTCGATTCCCATTGCACTTAACAACCTGCTTCTGTCCGGATGATTTCTGATATCTTTATCTTCTATCTCTCCGATGTTAACTAACATCTGTGGAACACTGTGGTCTAATGTATGTAAAATTAATTTATTCTTTTTGAAAAAATATAATCTTGAGTCTCCGATATGTCCCCAGTTGATATATCCATTTTTGATACATAATAAAACCAATGTAGTCTTATAATCATCAGGTTTCATATCTCTTATCTGTCTGTTAAGTATATTTTCCTGGCTTTCTTCAAATGCATTACGTATATAGAATTCATTAAAGCCATCTTCTTTAAACAAATCTATGCATGTTTCAACTGCTATCTTAGATGCAACCTCGCCTTTATCATGGCCACCAAGCCCATCAGCCAATGCAAAACAGTATTCTTCATCCTTAACATAACTTCCGACTCTGTCTTCGTTTATCTTTCTACTTCCTTTATTTGATAACAAATGATAAGTAATTCGCATCTGCAAAGCCTCCAAAATGCTGTTTATTTCCATTAAAATCCATTAAGGAAATATTTTCAAATCATTAGCCATTGTTTTTTTAATAGCCATTCGTTTTATAGTTTATCATTTTTTATAAATAATTAAAAGACTTTCTTTTTATAATTTTTACCTGTCATTATAATCATAACTACTGTTGTAGCAATCATAATAAGTACAGATACAATTGCACCGATAATTCCTATATTGCCGATAATCACATCTGATGTTATCATAAATGGTGATGTTACCGGAACATATCTTAATATATCCACAATAGGACTGTCTGCCTGTAACAGCGGAAGCATATATGCACCTAAGAAGCCTGCTATCGTAACCATCTGAAATACACTCATTCCATTTGCAAGTTCTTCTGCTTTCGTAATATTAGATGCTACAAGTGCAGCAAATACACAATATAGTAAGAAGCCGATAAACATTGCTGCTATTCCTATGATTATTGCACTTACCGAGAATGCGGATGATGAATCTGCCCTTATCAGATTAATAACCTTAATTATTGAATTATCATAGCTATTAAACATATTCTTAGCAACTCTGTCTCCAACTATAAATCCTGCCACAGCTGATATAATCCATATTCCCATCTGCATAATTGCATTCAGATACATTGCCAGTATCTTTCCTAATACAATTGCGTGTGGCTTAATAGAAGTCAGTAACATCTCCATTAATTTAGAGTTCTTCTCTATAATAAGAGCCTTGCTGATACTCTGTCCATACATTAATACCATAAAATAAATTAAAAGCACAAATATCATAGGTACAAATATTTTAGCAATTATAACTCCAAACGACTCTTCTTTCTCATTAACATCAACAGAATATACTGCGTAATCACTGGTCACAATATGCATAACATCAGGATTAAGAGAGGTTAAATTATACTTTATATCATCAAAATATTTTGAAAATGCTTTAGCCACTTTCTTAACATTTTTCTTAGATAAATCTTTCGTAGCATATACATCTAACATATATTCTACATTTTTATCTTCGTTCTCTTCACCTTTATACACATTGATAACTATCGTGCTATCCTCTATGTCTTCTACTACTTCTGAAATCTTTTTATCACTATACACAACAATATCAGAATCTTTTACATAATCATCTGCTTCTTTAAATTCTTCTAATAATTCGTTATTAATTTCAACCTCGTTAATAATCCATATATTATCTGCTTTATTGACAACATTAGCTTTTTTCTTATCACCTTTATCAGACATATATCCCATAATGACATTTGCACCAAAGAATATAATAAATATCAATGCAGCAATTCCAATAAGTGAAGTTTTAAAAGTTTTAGTTTTAGTATTCTGTATAAATGTAAAATTTAACACATCTTTCCAGCCTGTAAACATTCCTTTTTTCATCTACTCAGCCCTCCTTTTGCTGCCATTTCTGTTCTGCTTAGAAATACCTATTATATCTTTCAATTTCAAATGCGTTCCATTGTAATAAATCATACTTTCATATACATCTGCAACAAATCTGACAAGTAAAACATTAGAAATAATCATAACTAACAATGCAAGGACGCCTAAGCCGGCTGACAGATATCCGGTCAATAAAGCTCCTGGTGTCAAAAATACTGAGGTTAGTGGAACTAACATTGTGACATATTTAACTACTGAAGCCTTTTCATACGTATTACTTGTTAATACAAATAACGCTATGTATGCACCTATTACAAGAACAAATGTAAACATTTTTATACCCTCACTCATTTCCTCCATCTTACTTACAGAAGCTCCCGCAAGTGCGGCAATAAGGCTGAATAGAATAATTCCTCCGATTAACAGAATTATGCTTACAAGAATTGTTAATACATTCGCACTATCAAAATTATTTCTGCTTAATATATTTCTCAGACTTTCAGGAAGCTTCTCTCCTGTAATCGATATATTAACAAATATCGCTGTTATAAATGAGATAGCTATAAGTCCAACCTGTACACCAATAATTAAAAGATTTGCAAGAACCTTTCCTACAACTATAGCCATAGGTTTAATTGATGTCATCAGATATTCCATTACCTTTGAGGATTTTTCAGTAATTATAGACATCGCAATTCTTTCACCACAAAATGTAAGTATAAATAATGTTGCCATTAGCATTGTATATAAAATATTATATTTTCCTTTGCTGTGTTTTCCGTCTGCATTACTTGAAGAATTGTCATCTTCCAGTTTATCTGAATTTAACTTATCATCAGACTCATTTAATGAAGCATCTGTATTATTATTTTCATCTTTTACTGAATCAATATTGCAATAATTAATTGTATTTACTGAATTAACAATTTCTATGTCTTTATCAGCAACGCTCATATTCTTCATAAGAATTTTTTGAAAATTGTCTTTAATAAAATCACTATAATTATTAACATCTTCAGATTCTAACTTTCCTTTTCCATCATAGATTACTTCTATATCAAAGCTATCTTCTAGATATGTAATCTGTAAGTAAACCTTCTTAGAATCCTTGTCAAATTTATATATATCCTTAAGTCCTGTATTCTCATCAATGTTTAATTTCTGTGAATCTAATTCAGTATATTTTATTTTCGAGTACATATTTTCGGTTTCATCATCATTTTTTACATTTTTAAGTATATCAAAATCTTTAGCTATTTTTATGCCTGTCATATCTGCGATACATACTTCTTCAATAGATGTTTTTTTTGTTTCACTTTTACTACTTATAAGACTGGCAATCGGTACACCTGCTATTATAATCACACACATAATTGCAGTTGAAATAATTATGGATTTAGCCTTTATACCCTGGATAAATGTAAATGAAAATATATCCTTCCATCCTTTTATACTATTCTTCATGAGCATTTCCTACCTTTTCCACAAAGATTTCATGTAATGAAGGCTCACGAAGTTCAAATTTAATTATAGTTATATTATTCTCAACTAATTCTGCCAGGAAATTCTTAGCCTGTTCTTCTCCTGTTACTTTTATCTCATATTCTTCAGCATTTTTATTAACTGATATAAAATCAAATTTTTCTATAATATTATCTATATTTTCTTCACATCTGACATGCATATTTACACGTCCATAACTCTTCTTAATTTCATTAAGATTTCCCTGTAACACTGCATTTCCGCGATTTAATATAGTAATATCTGTACAAAATTCTTCTATAGTTGCCATCTGATGACTTGACATAATAAGATATTTATTTTTATCAATCTCTTCTCTTATTATAGTTTTAAATAAATCTGCATTCACAGGATCAAGACCGCTTAAAGGTTCATCTAAGATTATTAAATCAGGATCCGATATAAGTGCTGCCATAAGCTGAATCTTTTGTTGATTACCCTTTGATAACTGGTCTGCATTCATAGACTTTGACTTCTTATTCTTAGCAGGCTTTGGATAGATATATTCTTCAACTTCAAGACGTTTAGCCCAATATTTAATTCTTTCTTTTGCAACTGATTTAGGGACATTTTTTAATTTAGCAAAATATAATAACTGATCCATAAGCGAATATTTAGGATAAAGTCCTCGTTCCTCAGCAAGGTAACCGATATTAGTGCTTATAACATCTAATTCTTTACCATTCCATAAAACCTCTCCTCCATCTTTTGATAACATACCAAGAATCATTCTTATAGTAGTAGTCTTTCCTGCTCCATTTGTACCTAAAAGTGCATATACACCTGGCTCAGACATCTGAAAACTTATATTGTTAACAACTGTTTTCTCTCCATATTTCTTAACAAGATTCTTAACTTCTAAAGCCATTCTTCTCCTCATTTCTCCGCAAAGCGACATTCATTTATTATTAACACAAACTTTGCACATTCATAATAAAATTAAATTATCTGTATTAAGCAGATGAATATAAATATATATATGAATGTGCAAAGTTTAAGTCATATTATAAATATGTCAATTTTATTTTCATAAAACTGGCATAAAAATAATTCTTATATAATTTCAATTGTATGATAATATATGATGTTCTATTTGAACATTTCTGCAACCATCTGATTTACGACTTTACCATCAGCTTTTCCTTTTACTTTTGGCATAAGCTCTTTCATAATCTTACCTTTATCAGATGCCTTAGGCTCTGTGATTCCAAGTCCGTTAATTACCTCTGTAATTATTGCTTTTATCTCTTCTTCTGTAAGCATCTTTGGTGCAAACTCTTCTAATACACTTATTCTGTATTTGCATAAATCTATGATATCTTTTCTGTCTGACGGAGTCTGCTCTAATAATTCGTTTAACTGTTTTATCTCTTTTAATACAACAGTATTTTCTTCCTCCTCAGTTAAATCAGCTCTCTTATCAATAGCTACATTTTTAAGTGCTGATAATAGTAATGACAGAACTTCCTTTCTGTCCTTATCCTTATTCTTCATTGCAGTAACCATTTCGGCTCTGACTTCATCTATTTTGCTCATTTTTTCCTCGATTCTGCGTTGCATAATAAAATATACAGGAAATATATGTTAGCAACGCATACATATATTCCCTGTAAAATTATACAACTAACTAATAATTCATTCAATATTTTTTATAGACTTTTATAAGTCCAATACTGTCTAAATCAAAAATTATCTTTATTTAACCGCTTATTTTATGTGAACTTTCCGTTTTTAAACAGGAAGATTATAAGTTCTCTTATATTCATGGTATTTTTTCATAAATTCTTCGTTATCTTCTCTACGGACCTTGCCAAGATATTCATGGGTATCAAAGCCATCATCATTAATCTGTATTAATGCAACTGCAATATTAGAACAATGGTCAGCAACTCTTTCATAATTAGTAATAATATCAGAAAGTATAAAACCTAATTCAATAGTACATTCGCCATTTCTTAAACGTTTAATATGTCTCTTCTTAAGTTCTACATTAAGACCATCTATTACTTCTTCTAATGGTTCTACATTAATTGCCGCATTAATATCCCCGTTATCAAAAATATCCGTAGTAAGATTTACTATATCATCAAGTGCTTTTGTATAGACATTTATTTCTTTGGCTGCTGCGTCTGAGAATGATAATTTCTTCTCCTCCATCTCAAGAGCTGTTTCACATATATTTAACGCATGGTCTGAAATTCTTTCAAAATCTCCTATACAATGAAGTAACATAGATAATGTCTTACTATCTGTTTCTGACAAACTTTTACTACTTAATTTAACCATATAAGTACCTAATTCATCTTCATATTTATCCACTTTTTCTTCCATTTCGACAACACTCTGTCTTACTTTTTCATCATAGTTATCAAACAGGCTTATCGCTGACTCAATCGAATTTCTGCATATATTAGCCATTTCAACACTTACATTTTTGCACTGTTCTATAGCAAATGATGGATTATCAAGAAATCTGTAATCAAGAAGCATAATCCCATCATCTTTCTTGTTATCATCAGAAACATCCTCTGTCTCTTTCTCATCTTTAATTGTAGCACAGGCAAGTTTCACAAGCCCATTTGAAAATGGTAACAAAATAAGTGTTGCTACAATATTAAATGTTGTATGAATTATGGCAATTCCGAACTTTGTTGCATTTGTACTCATAAAACTAAAATGTATAAATGAATTAAGCAGATAGAACACACCCATAAATATAACCGTACCAATAAGATTAAAATACAGATGAATAAGTGCTGCTCTCTTAGCATTCTTCTTAGCACCGATACTTGAAATCAATGCTGTAACACATGTTCCTATATTCTGTCCCATAATAATAGGAAGTGCAGAAGAGAAACCAAGTCCTGTTCCACAAAGTGCCTGAAGTATACCTACTGAAGCTGATGAACTCTGAATTACTGCAGTAAGTATAAGTCCTGCAAGCATACCAAAGATAGGATTAGAAAACATTGTAAGAATATCCGTAAAACCCTTAACACCAGATAATGGTGCTACTGCTGCACTCATTGTCTCCATTCCTGTCATTAATATTGCAAAACCTAATAGGATTGCACCGATATCCTTCTTCTTATCTTTCTTAGAGAACATAACAAGGCATATTCCGATAAATGCAAGTACTGGAGAAAATGATGTAGGTTTTAAAAATTGTACTAAGAAATTATCACTTTTAATGCCTGACAAGCTAAGAATCCATGATGTAACAGTAGTTCCTATATTTGCTCCCATTATAATGCCGACTGCCTGTGTTAATTTCATAATTCCTGAATTAACAAAACCCACAACCATAACAGTTGTGGCAGAAGATGACTGGATAACTGCCGTTACTCCCGCACCTAAGAGAACCGCTTTTAACTTGGAATTAGTCATTTTCTCCAATATTCTTTCTAACTTCCCCCCTGATAATTTAGAAAGTCCATCACCTAGTGTATTCATTCCATAAAGAAAAAGTGCCAATCCACCTAACATAGATAAAACATTAAAAATATTCATTTTAATCCTCGTTTCTGTCTGTATTTTACTCATTAAACAAGTGGATTATAATTTATCTATGTAAATTTCAAATAGTATGTATGTAAAATCTATGTAAAATTAAATTTATGTTCTCCTGTTATTGAAAATATTACCCACTCTGCAATATTAGTCGCATGGTCTCCAATTCTCTCAAAATATTTTGCAATCATAAGTAAATCTGTAGCCTGCTCCCCATTCTTCGTATCTTTATTAATAAGTTCAATCAACTCATTTTTGACCTTATCGAACAGGTCATCAACAACATCATCACTTTCTATAACTTCCTTTGCCATATCTAAATTCTTACTTACAAATGCATTGATGCTTTTAACAACCATAATCGTAGTCTCTTTAGCCATCTGACTTATGTGTTCAAGCTTTTTAATGTATTTCTCATTTGATAAATGTATGGTTATCTCTGAAATATCTGCTGCATGGTCGCCGATTCTTTCCATATCAGTTATCATCTTAAGTGCCGCTGAAATAAGACGTAAATCTCTTGCTACCGGCTGCTGCTGTAACAGAAGCTTAAGGCACAGATTTTCAATCTCCTTCTCCTGCTCATCTATCTCATTATCAAATGCTATTGCATTCTTAGCCAGTTCAACATCCTGATTACTCATTCCGGTTATTGCCATTTCAATAGCTTTTTCAATAAGACTTCCCATTTTAATAAGGCCATTATTAAGTTCTTCTAATTGTCTGTCAAATCTATTTCTCATATCAACCAAACCTTCCTGTAATATAATCCTCTGTTCTCTTATCAGCCGGCATAGAAAATAATTTTTCTGTATCATCATATTCTACAACCTCACCTAATAAGAAAAATGCTGTTTTATCGGATATTCTTGTTGCTTGCTGCATATTATGTGTAACCATAATAATTGTATATTCTTTCTTTAATTCAATTACTAAATCTTCAATTTTCATTGTAGAAATAGGATCAAGTGCTGAAGTAGGTTCGTCCATCAATATAACCTCAGGTGAAACCGCAAGTGCTCTCGCAATACAGAGTCTTTGCTGTTGTCCTCCTGACAGACCTAATGCACTTTTATCTAGTCTATCCTTTAACTCATCCCAGATTGCCGCATTTTTTAATGATTTTTCAACTATCTCATCTAGTCTGGCTTTGGAACGTATACCATGTGTACGTGGTCCAAATGCTATATTGTTATATACACTCATAGGAAATGGGTTTGGCTTCTGGAATACCATTCCTACTCTTTTTCTAAGCAGATTGACATTCATGTCCTTATATATGTTTTCACCATCTAATAACACATTTCCTGTTATCTTACAGCCTTCAACTAAATCATTCATTCTGTTTAACGACTTTAGAAATGTTGATTTACCACAGCCTGATGGCCCTATAAATGTAGTTATTTCATTTGGTAATATTTCTAAATTTATATCTTTTAATGCCTTAAAATCACCGTAATATAAATCAAGATTACTTACCGAAAATTTACTTTTCTCTGACATCTTCTAATTCCTCGCTTTCTCCCATAATATATTTACTTTCAATAATGTGTGCAAATATAAAATGGTTACAAATTCTTTAATGACACTTCTTTAATTATGCTTTCTTAATTTTTTTAGCAATTCTTCCTGATACAAAATTAATTAAAATAACAAGGAATAGTAATACAACTGCTGTCGCATAGCTTTGATTAATATGTAATCCTTCTGTTGAAAGACTGTACATATGTACCGAAAGTGTCCGTCCTGAATCAAATACACTCTTAGCAACCTCTGTTACACTTCCTGCCGTATACATAAGTGCTGCTGTTTCGCCAACGATACGCCCTATTGAAAGAATTACACCTGAAAGGATTCCAGGAATTGCACTTGGCAATATAATTTTAAATACTGTTCTTAATTTACCTGCACCTAATCCAAAGCTTCCCTCTCTATATGAGTCAGGCACAGACATAAGTGCTTCCTCCGTAGTTCTCATAATAACCGGGAGAACCATTATTGCTAATGTACATGCACCTGCTAATATTGAATAATCCCATTTTAAAGCTATTACAAAGAACAGATATCCAAATAAACCATATACAATTGATGGAATACCTGTAAGAGTTTCTGCTGTTATTCTTACTATTGCCGTTATCTTGTTGCCTTTTTTAGCATATTCCACAAGATATATTGCTGAAAATATTCCAAATGGAATGGCAAGTGCAAGTGCAAGAATGGTAATTATTAATGTATTAATTATCGCAGGCATCATCGAACAATTGTCTGATGTATATTTCCATACAAATAACTCAGGTGTGAGATAAGGAATACCATTTACTAAAATATAGACAATGATAAATCCTAAGATACCTATTGTTATTGCCGCTGACAATACAACTAATAACATCATAATGAATGAAAGAGGTCTTTCTTTATATGTTTTCATTCTTGCTTTTAACTTTTCATAATCGAAATTCTTAAATATATTTTTCAAATTACTCAGACCTCCTTTTCATTATTGAGAATAAAACATTTATAATAAGTATAAATACGAATAATACAACACCTGTTGCTATTAATGCTTCTCTGTGTAAATCTGTAGCATATCCCATTTCCATTACGATATTAGCAGTTAATGTTCTGACACCATCAAACATACTGTCAGGTATTCTTGCCTGATTACCTGCTATCATAATTACAGCCATTGTCTCTCCGATTGCTCTTCCAACACCTAATATTACACCAGCCATTATTCCTGATTTAGCCGCTGGAAGCACCGCCTTAAATACACTTCTCTCATGAGTTGCTCCAAGTGCCAATGCACCTTCATAATAACTGTCTGGCACAGCATTTATTGCTGATTCAGCTACACTTACGATAGTTGGAAGTATCATTATTCCAAGCAAAAGTGATGCTGTAAATATACTGTTTCCATTTCCCTCGAAATTATCTCTGACAAATGGAACTAATACTACTATTCCAAAGAACCCATATACAACTGATGGTATTCCTGCAAGCAAATCAATTGCCGGCTTCATTATCTTATATAATCCTTTCGGACAAAACTTCGACATAAATGTTGCTGTGAAAATTCCTATTGGAACACCGACAAGTATTGCTCCGGCAGTTACATATATACTTCCTAAAATCATAGGATATATCCCAAATATTTTATTACCAGGTCGCCAGACCCTGCCTAATAAAAATTCTTTGAACCCAATTTCTTTAATAGCAGGAATACCATTAGCAAATAAGAATATGCAAATGAGAACTACCGCTATTATTGAAACACATGCTGCCAAAAAGAATACTATTCTCATTACAACTTCAATGACTGACTGCATACGCATTTGTCCATCAGATTTTGTTTTAATTGAATCTTTTTCTTTCTGCAAATCTACTTACCTCTTTTTGAAAATTTCCAAGGAAAAATATTTATATATGTATCTTTCTTTGGAAAATCTTATTTTAACTTATATATGTGTTTGTGCTTTTATACAGATTTTTATGATAATACATCTGACCATTTTGTAATTTCACCTGTATAGATTTTCATAACCTGCTCTGATGTTAAATCTTCTGCTTTATTGTCTTTATTTACGATAACTGCAATACCATCTAATGCAATTGTAGTTCCTTTGATACCTTTTGCAGTTTCTGTATCTTTTAATTCTCTTGATGCCATACCGATATCACAGATTCCCTCGATTGCTGATGTCATACCTGTTGTTGAATCATTCTGCTGAATCTCAATTTCTGCATTTGTATTCACCTTAAGATATGCTTCTTTTAATTTCTCCATGACTGGTGTTACTGAAGATGAGCCTGCAATTTTAATCTTACCTGATGGTTTGCTTCCTGAATATGCTGCCGCATCACTTGCTGAAATATAGCCATTTTCTTCGATTACAGCCTGACCATCAGCACTCATAATGTAATCGATAAAGTCCTGAGTAACTTCGCTTACTTTATCTTTTGTAGCAATATTAAATGGCCTTGATATTTTATATGAACCACTCTTAATATTCTCTACTGTTGCTTCTGCACCATCAATCTTTAATGCTTTAACGGTGTCATTTAATGAACCAAGTGAAATGTATCCGATTCCATATGTATCTCCGGCAACACTGGTCATCATAACCGATGTACTGTTTGTAATGATTGCCTCATCACTTGTATGGTCAACTTTCTCACCATTTTCATCTTTCTGCTCTACTCCAAATAACTCAACGAATGCTCCTCTTGTGCCTGAACCATCTTCACGAGACATTACCGTAATGGTTTTAGATGTATCAAAACCACCTGATGCTTTTGAATTACCACAACCTGCAAGACAACTTGCTGCTAACATTGTACTAAGTGTTATTAATGCGATTTTCTTTAATTTCATTTTTTTACATTTCCTTTCTTGTCTACAATTAATTTGTATTTATATCACTAGTCCACAAGTCGTATTATTTAACTTGTTGAACACATTGTAAAATCTGTATGTAAAATGTAAAACGCACTTTATGTAAATTATGAGTAAAAGATACGTAAGGCTATGAACGGCTTTCCATATAAAATATGTATATGTTTGTCAATGAATTCATTGTTTTTAATGGAAAATATGCCTGTAAACTAAGAATAAAGAATGTCATTTGCGACATTCTCCGCCTGCGGCGGGTTGCTATAGCAACATTTTCTGCTCCGCCGCAGTGTGATCCTTGCGGAGCTTTTTTTACTTACCAGGACAATTTCAACGAAATTTCCTGGTAAGCAATCAGTACCACCAGCTTAGCTGGTGGTTTGCTCTGCGGCTATAAGCCTGTGATACCTGCCAGCTCTAAAGAACTATGAAGAGTCCGCCAGCCGCACTACTGTCACAGGTTGCCCCTTAAAGGTTTTTTTTATGCCTTGTTTACTGGCTCACCCGTAAACGGGTCAATGTACTCTTTCAACGACATTTGGTCATACTCTAAATCCTCTTGTAACTGATTTCGTACATACTCTTCTATTTTCTTTGCATTTTTACCTACTGTATCTACATAATATCCTCTACACCAGAAATGTCGGTTTCCATATTTGTACTTTAAATTCGCATGCCTATCAAATATCATTAACGAACTTTTACCTTTCAAATATCCCATTACTTCTGACACACTATACTTACAAACATATGCACATGATCCGGCATACACTCTGCCGCAATTATCTCAATACCTTTCCTTTTACATAGCTCACTTAATATATGTGCTACATCTTGCCTTAGTTGCTTATATATCACTTTTCTTCTAAACTTTGTTGCAAATACTATATGGTATTTGCAAGTCCATTTTGTATGTGATAAACTATTATTGTCCATCCGGACACCTCCTTTGCTATTTAGTACGGTTGGCGAACCTTTACTAATTATAGTACTGGAGGTTTTTCTTGAAGCTAAAGCTTACCGGGAACACACCTGCATAGCAGGTGGTTTATTTTTATGTGGATACAAAAAAATGTCAGATATACATTAACCATGTACTTATCTGACATTTTTTATAGTTCATTTTATTGAAGAATTTTATGCAAAAGAGTTTTTACATTTGTAATTATTTTGTTGATTACAGACTACTCTATTTAATCCATACACCATTAGAATTAAATGTATAGCTCTTGCCTCCTATAGTTACTTTCTCTCCTGATATCATTTCACCGCTGCTCTTCAAATAATACCACTTGCCATTTAACTTAATCCAGCCTGTCTGCATTACTCCTGAAGCATTTAAATAATACCATTTTCCACTTATTTTCTGCCAGCCTTTTTGCATTTCTCCTGAGCCTTTTAAGTGATACCATTTTCCATCAAGTTTTATCCAGCCTGTCTGCATTACTCCTGAGCCTTTTAAATAATACCATTTTCCACTTAACTTAATCCAGCCTTTTTGCATTTCTCCTGAACCTTTTAAATGATACCATTTTCCGTCAAGTTTTATCCAGCCTGTCTGCATTATTCCTGAATCATTAAAGTAATACCATTTTCCACTTATTTTCTGCCAGCCGGTAACCATTTTCCCGTTGGAATCATAATAATACCAATATTTACCTGCCTGCTGCCAGCCGGTCTTTGTTTCTTCATATTCTTCCCAACCAGAACCTGTATATATATATCCTAATTCCGGTATATCAAGATCTGCTGTCTGACTTGCTCCATTATTGCTAAAGATAATCTTTGTATATCCTGCATCTGGATCTAATTCAACCATAAATATCTGATTTTCTGCATCAATACATTCCATTGGTGCTCCCGGCCATGCTGCATTTTTAACAGTTTCATTTTTCCATGCATATGCTGTTACATCAGACCAGTTATTTGTATTCTTAAAGTATATTGCATTGCTGCCCTCTTTTTTTATATATGTAAATGTCTTTGTTACAGAACCTAAATCATTATTTGCTTTAATAGTAACTGTTACTTTTTCTCCAACCTTAAGTCCTGTACCTATAGTGATATCTTTTGTGGTTGCAAATGAACCTGACTGTCCATCTGATGTTGTATATGTTGCATTTGTGGCATATAATGCTTCCATTGTAAGTGTAAATCCATCTGTATAGAAACCTGAACCATCCTTTTTACTTGTACTGATTTCAACTGCTTTTGACTGCTTTGTATAAGTAAATTTCTTAGTTACTGTTCCATATGAACTTGTAGCTTTAACCGTTAATGTTACTGTTTGTCCATCTTTCAGACCTTTTCCTATTGTAACAGTTTTTTCACCCGTAAGTGTGCCAGATTCTCCTGTTGAGGCAGTGTATGATGCACTTGTCGCATTCATTACTGTTACATCTACATCTAATCCATTTGTATAGAATACCGAACCATTTCCAAGGTTTGTAGCTATCTGTGCTGGATGTTTAGTAGTAGGATTTGACATAACATTCTGATAGATTACCGCAATACCATATTCACTTGTAATATTTCCACTTATTGTTCCATCTGATACTGTAAATGTATTGCCTGATACTTCATCTGTATAAGTTCCTGAAGCTAATCCATGTGCATCTGTTGAAATCTCTCCTGATCCATTAAAGTTTACAAGTATAATACCATTTCCTCTTTTTATATATGTAATATTATCACTTGTTCCCTGCGAATCTGAACAGTTATAAAATCTATTATTAAAATGATTAATCGCTGCTACTTCTTTTGTTGCCCAGGTGTATGTATTACATACTCCCATAAGTCTTTTCTCAAGATTCTTCTGTGGATTAGAAATAAACTGATTATCCATATCGTTTACTAATGTCTCTGTTGAATAATATGGTCTTACATAAAATAATGCTGCTGCATTGTCCACATTTTCAACTGCTGCCCAAGCACGAATGATCGCTCTGTCTGATGCATATCTTGAGGATTCATTCATATATGTATCATGCGATTCAGCCCAAAGCACTGATTTATTTGCCGGATATTTAAGAGCTGGTGTTGAAGGTGTATTACCTCTCACACCTTCAAGTGTTTTATTTCCAGCATTATTATCTGTGACTGACATATATTTTGTATAACCTGAAATATCAAAATTATCACCGACTGTATTTAATATTTCTCCATATACATATAAGTCTTTACCCGTTTTGGATTTATAATATGATTTCGCTGAATTTAATACATTTGGCCAGAAATCACTTGCGTATGACGGATCATCATCTGGTGTTTCAATATGTTTTGCCGCATCAAAACGAAAGCCATCTACGCCACAGTCAATTAATTCATTCAGATAATTTTTAACATATGTCTGTACTCTTGAATCAGCTGTGTTCAAATCAGGCATACCCATACAACCCATAGTAAAGCTTATTCGGCTGTCATCATCATGTACAAATCTTGTATTAATATGCCAGAATGTTTCGTCTGTAAGCATATCAGGATTCCAATATTCACCGACCTGCTTTGAAACATCACTTAAATTATTCTTCCAACCTGTAATATTTCCCATATGATTTGCCACAACATCGACAATAACTTTTATTCCATATGTTTCTGCCTTTGCACAAAGCGACTCTAGTTCTGCCTTTGTACCTAACCATGTAATTCCATTGTTACAAACACTAAACGTAACCGGCTGATATAACTTCCACCAGTTACCAGTTCCACCACAGCTTGGGAAACCAACGTCCATCCCTACAACACCCTCCCATGCATAATCCTTAGGCTGCTGTGCCGGTGAAGTCTGAATTGCTGAATATCCGCATTGTGCAATTAATTCCAGATGATCCTCGATAGTTGAATATGACCAGTTCCAACAATGAAGTATTGCTGAATCCTGTATATCATCTACAAGTTCATAACCATTAGAAGCATATGCAATTTCCTGCTTTGCTCTGATTATCGTTAAACCTGAAAATGTAGATAGCACCATTACTGTTGAAAGAACAGATGCAACTGTTTTTTTCAGTCCACTAAAAAATTTTTTTTGCATAATCTCATTCTCCTAATCTTATTACATTTTGCATACGTCCTTCAAAGTTCATATGCTCAAAATTAACAGCATATATTTTTGTTAATTATACACAGTACCAAAATATTCATTTAGTACCTTTTGTGTTATTTTACATAAATTTAAATAAAAATAATATGCTAATATATGACATGTTAGCATATTTCATTATGTATTGTAAAGTTGTTTGAATATAAAATATTTCAATATCTTTCGACATTTTTCGAGTGAAGATTAAATTCTACCAGCTTACTCTCAAATACTATTTTATATTCTCAATCATTTCGATGTTTACTCTTTTCTTCCTCTTCCTTAATCTCTTTCTCTAGTTGTTCTAGCGATATATCCTTTCTTATAATAGGTGCATCATAATAATCCTGAGGTGCTGGTATATATCTACCTCCAACAAATACCTTCTCTATTTTTGATTTCATGAATTCAATTCCTTTTATTTACTCAGCTATGTCTTTATAGACATATACGCTCTTTATTCTACCGCATTCTCTTTCATCAATCCAATCATCAATAACTATGCTCAATACAGGGTCTGCATATGGCGGATAACTCAAATGCAACTCATTTATTTTACTTACAACTTTTTGTCCGGACATAAATTCAATTTCTATATTACTTCCTTTTGCAACGTGTTTATCGGCTTCATATACACAATTAACAACCGTCTTTTTTTCAACATTCATTATACCATACGCATTTAATTGTGGCATAATACATACCTCCTCTATATTTTTTATTTCTACAGTTACTATATAAATATTATTTCGATTATTTTTTCACCTCCTGTTCGATATATATCAATGTATTCCACACCTCTATCGGAAAAACATGTCAATGGTTTATATATTCTAAATTTTTCAACTATCTCACTGCTATTTTCATATATAAGTTTAATTTTATCAGTTCTTCCATCTTTATCTATGTTACAAATCAATGTTTCAAGCTTCGGTGCTTTTAATATTTCTAATACTTTTATCATTTTGTTTCAGCAACTCCAATGCATCTTCCTCCGGGATTTCTTCATAGCAATCAAACTCTGGTGCATCAGGATAAAAATATCCTATTGATAATCCTATTCTTACCCATTTACCATTTTCCATTTGATATGACTTACAACCAACTCTTTTAATCACCTGATTTTGATGTTCATAATCTGTCAATTTCCAATATACTGTTGATTCATTAATTTCTGACATTTCTTTAATTTCTTCTATTTCCACATCAAACACCTCCACTCATATCATACATAGACATTATCTTATCTAAATTATATTTATTAATTTCCAATGCGTCAATGTTTTCTCTATAAATAGATATAGTAAATTCACATAAAAATCAAACAAAGCCTTTGAAAATATGATTACGCATATTTCAACTGAATCATAATTATATAATATTCATTTATCTTTTATATGAGAATGCTTTGGTTTTTAATATATATAATCTCCTTGATGATATATTGGATAAATTGTTAAGATATTAAAAAGCACAGCCGTTTGGCTGTACTTTCATATACCTAATATGATATGTCATCATCCAAAGTTAAATACCCACTATCATATACGTCTTTATTGTTTTTTATACAATCACTAATGATTTCAATTATTCTTTCAGGCGATTCTGCACTCATCTGAAATGTTGGAAAACCATCATTGAATTTTTCTGCATAATCCTCTAATGCTTTGTCTAATTTTTCATTCATACTATTTCACTCCTTTTAAAATTGTAAGCAGTATATCATAACTACTTATAAGAAGTTTTTGCGGATTACAATGTTTCTTCACCCTCCAATTCTTTAGGAGAGAAATATTCACATTCTACTTCTTTGTGATTCCATATTTGTGGTGGTATTTGCCTTCTTTTAGTATAAATTTTGCAAGAATAAGGTTCTTTCGTAATAGTTTCATTCTTACAGTACAAACATTTACAATCTAAACATAATTTATATACTTCGGTTGTTTTTTGCATATTCTCATCTACTTTCTATATCTAATTTACTTCTAATAACATTCAACTTTATATTTTCATATTTTAATCAAGTTAATACATCTTTAAATAATTAATTTGTCTTTATTTTATTATACCATCTTTATTATCATTTGATATAAGATTTTTTATTTCAAAAATAAGAATGGATAATCCTTAAGACATACCGAAGTTCAGAAATTAAATGCTTTGTTCTAAAGCCTATTACCTGCCTATTACTCGCCTATTACTTGCCTATTACGGCCTGTTTTTACCCACTTATTTTATGAATTGTCAGAATTGTCTATTTTAATAAAAGAGTTGCTTAGCAACTCTTTCAGGCGCTGATGTATGCAAGCTTTAACTTGCAAAATTCATTTTTACATCAGTCGCATCTATGCGGAGCTTTAGTTATAAAGGAATATTATGAAATAATTTCCTTTATAACTAAAAAAGCCCCTAACCACGAGGATTAGGGGCAATATAAGGTATTATTAGCAAATACCCTGTGCATTCATAGCGTCAACAACTTTTTCGAATCCGGCAATGTTAGCACCTACAACGTAGTTACCTTCAAATCCATATTTCTTAGATGCTGCATCAAGGTTATGGAAGATATTTACCATGATGTTCTTTAATTTAGAATCAACTTCTTCGAATGTCCAGCTTAATCTTTCACTGTTCTGAGACATCTCAAGTGCTGATGTAGCAACGCCACCTGCATTAGCTGCTTTACCAGGAGCGAAGTATACTCCGTTTTTCTGTAAATATTCTGTAGCTTCTAATGTTGTAGGCATATTAGCACCTTCACATACAGCCATAACACCATTAGCTACTAATGATTTTGCATCATCAAGATTTAATTCATTCTGAGTTGCACATGGAAGAGCAATATCAACTTTAACAGTCCATACACCTTTTCCTTCATGATATTCAGAATTTGGTCTGTATTTCTTGTATTCTGTAAGTCGCGCACGATTTACTTCTTTGATTTCTTTAAGTGCTGCAACATCAATTCCGTCTGGATCATATACCCAACCATTTGAATCTGAAACTGTTACAACTTTAGCACCTAACTGCTGTGCTTTCTCTGTTGCGTAGATAGCAACGTTACCTGAACCAGATACTGCAACTGTCTTACCAACGATATCCTGTCCATTGCATTTTAACATTTCTTCTGTAAAATATAATAAACCATATCCTGTAGCTTCTGTTCTAGCTAAAGAACCACCATATGATAAGCCTTTACCTGTTAATACGCCCTCATATACGCCTCTGATTCTCTTATACTGACCAAACATATAACCAATTTCTCTGGCACCTGTTCCGATATCACCCGCTGGAACATCTGTGTCAGCACCGATATATTTGCAAAGCTCTGTCATAAAGCTCTGACAGAATGCCATAATTTCTCTATCTGATTTTCCCTTAGGATCAAAGTCAGAACCACCTTTACCACCACCAATTGGAAGACCTGTAAGTGAGTTCTTGAAAATCTGTTCAAAACCTAAGAATTTAATAATACCTAAGTTAACAGATGGATGTAATCTTAAACCTCCCTTGTATGGTCCAATTGCACTATTGAACTGTACACGGTAACCTGTGTTAACCTGAACCTGTCCTTTGTCATCTACCCAAGGAACTCTGAATTTAATCTGTCTTTCAGGATTAACTAATCTTTCAAGTAAAGCATCCTTTCTGAATTTCTCCTCATTAGCCTCAACAACGACTCTTAATGATTCTAATACTTCCTTAACTGCCTGATGGAATTCAGGCTCTGCAGGATTCTGTTTTACAACCTGCTCAATTACCTCGTCAACATATGACATAGTGGTTTCCTCCTTCACACATATTATACAATATAAATTTTTCTATAAAGTAAAAAATACCTCAGGGTACTACAAATAAACGAGTTATGTAGCCGCCTTTGGTATCAACCTCGAAATTTATTATATTACTTTATTATACTAAAGTCAATATATTTTATAAAAATTTTCAGCGGCAGTTATTCTTATCACTATATTTCTATATCAAGTTCAACAGGGCAGTGATCTGACCCCATAATTTCTGTATGAATTTTTGCATCTACCAGATTACCCTTAAGTGCCTCTGATACAAGAAAATAGTCTATACGCCAACCTGCATTCTTGGCTCTTGCACTGAATCTATATGACCACCATGAATATATATCTTTCATATCAGGATAAAAATATCTGAACGTGTCTATAAAACCTGCATCTAACAAGTCTGTGAACTTTCCTCTTTCCTCATCTGTAAATCCTGCATTTTTTCTATTAGTTTTAGGATTCTTTAAATCTATCTCATTATGTGCAACATTCATATCACCACATACAATTACAGGCTTATTTTCTTCTAATTTCTTCAAATATGCTTTAAATGCTTCTTCCCATTCCATTCTGTAATCTAAACGTGCTAATTCATTCTGCGAATTTGGTGTGTAGACATTTACCATATAATATTTATCATATTCCAGTGTAATTACTCTTCCCTCTTTATCATGTTTTTCTATGCCTATACCATAACTGTCACTTATTGGTTGCTCCTTCGTAAATATAGCAGTTCCCGAATATCCCTTTTTCTCTGCATAATTCCAATATTGATGATACCCCTCTAATTCAAGTACCAGTTGTCCTTCCTGCATTTTACTTTCCTGTATACAGAATATATCTGCATCCATTTCCTTAAATATATCCACAAAACCTTTCTGTACGCATGCACGTATTCCATTTACATTCCAAGATATTAATTTTTTCATCCTTTTAAATATAGTTTATTTGGTATTTATATCTATATTATACCAATGTAACTTTTCCTTTCTAAACTTTTCTATGCATTTTATATTATGCATTATTTAAATACTTTTTTAAGCTAATTATATACCACTATTTTTATATTGTCACTAAAGCTAAAAAAGTCTCTATATAAAATTTCTCATCTAATTATCTTGTATGCATCTTTATGATAAGAAATCAAATATAGGGACTCATTAACTTCAATTTTTATATCATTTTGAGTATAAAAATAGCTCCCCGAGTTGGGCTCGAACCAACAACCCCACGGTTAACAGCCGTGTGCTCTACCATTGAGCTATCGAGGAACATTAATTACATATGATATTATAACTCATAATTTCATATTGTCAACTATTTTTTGATTTTTATTATCCATTTTTATTATCCTTGAGTCATTTTATTTACCACTTTTCAAATCGTTCTTTAACATAAAGTACATTTTCTCGATTTATTATATAATACTATATAAATTACAATAATCACTTTCATACATAATAATAAAAACAACCATATGAAAATAATCACATTTATATTATTTATCTTCATATGGTTGTTATCGTTAAATTATAATATTTTCTTTAATTATACCTTAGTTATTCACCAAAACATCTATACATTCTGTAAGCTCACCAAGTGACACTTTGATAGACTGATTAATATCACCTGAGTTTCTGGCAAGTTTACCAACTTCATCTGCTACTACAGCAAATCCCTTACCAAATTCACCTGCTCTCGCAGCTTCTATCGCAGCATTGAGTGCAAGTATCTTCTGTTTAGATTCAATCTTATCAAGAGCTTTTGATTTCTCTTTTAATTCATCTAATAATCCTGAAGCTTTATTCACGTACTCACTATTTGATTTCTCTTCATCATCCTCTAATCGCTTATCTTTGATTACATCATTAATAAGTCTGTTTATCAATCCATCTAGATGATTAACTTTCTCTTCGTCCAAAACATCTTCGCTATAAATTAATACTTTTCCCAATAATTCATCTTCTAATGTTATCTCCACAACTGATACTGCTAAATTGTCATCAAGAATCTCTTCGTCTGCACTAAGTATGTTTCTATTCTCTGTATTGGCTATCTCAAATTTTACATCTACTAAGCCTTCTAAGTCTTCCTTTATGCCTTTTAACGATTCTAATTCAATATAATCTGTTATCTGCATCTTCTTCAGCTCCTTGCATTATAATTTACATTTTTTAACATAAAATGATTATACCATATATATCATTTTTTAACAATAGTATGATTTTCTTTACCTTGTTTTTATTTTTTTGTGCAAATTATACAAATCATCTGAATATCCATAATTTTTAAATATGACTTTTAACTTCAGATTAATATTTCTATTCTGTGTATGAATTTTTGTCTCATCTGAACACCCATAAATTTTTAATCTGCCCCTTTATTTCATCAAATGTCCACCTCTTTTTACTGTTCTTTCTGCTATTAGGGTCATTTACTATTATTTTACCATCTTCAAGTCCTGCAAGGACTATAAAATGTCCTTCTGTTGTAAAATCTCCCGGCCCGACACTACATATTATAGGATTTCCTACTTCTAAGTTACTATATACCCTGTTTTCATCTAATGGAATTTCAATAGACTCAAGTCCTAATTTTCTTGCTCCACTACCCATCAAGGCCCATAATGTACCATTATCCGAAACATATCCCGATTCTTCACTAAAGTTCGCCATCCACTCTGGATTCATATAATTATTTTTAAGAATATAAATTGCAACCATTGATAGACATGTTGGACCGCAGCCATTTATTCCAATTATTCCATCACCATATTTATCATATCCCCAACGCTCATCCCATTGCATAAATAAAGGCACTCCGTTACAATCTATGTCTTTATCAATTGAAATGTCTATTTTATTATCTTTATTTTCCGGATAATCATACACAAACTTTATTGCTTCAGAATTACGTTTGGCTAACTCTATTAAATCTGTTGTATAATTATCCTTATTCTTCATTATATAAGCAAGTTGTTCTGATTGTTTGGCATTTCTCGAACTTACCGCAAGATTTCTTATTTTCTCGGCTCCCTCTTTATCATCACCATTCATATTAATTATCTTATCAGTAGCATAACATACAGTAACAAGCATAATTATCATAAATAGGATTTTTATAAAATATTTAATTCTGCATTTTCTTCTTCTGACTGATTTTTTCTTATTCATAAGCATTAATCCTCGTTTCTAAGTAATTCGTCATATTTTACCTGTTAATATCGACCTATATATTGTAGCATATCCAAATTCTTAGTTTTTTAATTCTTACTTATGACTTTATTAAGAATTCTTTAATATCAGGCTTCTTTCTATATAATCTTATACAACACAAAAATACCAAGGCTTTCAATAAAACCTTGGTATCTATATGTTATATTTCTATTTAATTCTCAATTATATGATAATTAAGCAAGTTTAGATTTTGCAAGTTCTGCTAATTTAGCAAATCCCTCTGCATCGTTGATAGCCATTTCAGATAAGATCTTTCTGTTAATTTCAACTCCTGCAACTTTTAAACCATACATAAATTTACTGTATGATAATCCGTTCATTCTTGCAGCAGCATTAATTCTTGCGATCCATAACTGTCTGAACTGTCTCTTCTTCTGCTTTCTGCCAGCATATGAACTTGTTAATGCTCTCATAACTGACTGTTTTGCTACTCTATACTGTTTTGATCTAGCGCCTCTGTAACCTTTAGCGAGTTTTAATGTTCTATTATGTCTTTTTTTAGCGTTCATTCCGCCTTTAATTCTTGCCATTTCAGTCTTCCTCCTATTTTATTTTATCCTATAAATATGGTAATATTTTCTTCATATTCTTTACATTTGTTGCATCTGTAATAGTTGCTTTTCTAAGATTTCTCTTTCTCTTAGTTGTCTTCTTTGTAAGAATATGGCTCTTGTAAGCTTTCATTCTCTTTAATTTACCTGTACCTGTTTTTTTGAAACGTTTAGCAGCAGCTCTGCTTGTCTTCATTTTTGGCATTATGTTCGTCCTCCTTAAATTCATCTATTTTTTAACTATATAAATAAACAATATCTTATATTGATTATCTCTTTTCAGCTAAAAACATCTGCATACTTCTTCCTTCTAATTTTGCAGGCTTTTCTACTACAGAAATGTCTGAAAGCAACTCAGCAAAATCGTCTAATATATGTTTACTATTTGTCATATGTGCCATTTCTCTTCCACGGAAACGAAGTGTAACCTTAACTTTGTCACCTTTTTCAAGAAATTTTCTAGCCATATTTGCTTTTGTCTTCATATCATTAGCTTCAATATTAGGTGATAATCTCACTTCCTTAATATCGATTGTTTTCTGTTTTTTCTTAGCTTCTTTCTCACGTCTTGCCATCTCGTATCTGTATTTGCCATAATCAATAATCTTACATACAGGTGGTTTGGCAGTTGGAGCAATTTTAACTAAATCTAAATCTGCTTCTTTAGCAAGTTTAAGAGCTTCTTTAGCCGACATAATTCCTAACTGTTCGCCGTTTTCTCCAATCAATCGAATTTCTTTGTCTCTTATCTGTTCGTTAATATTTAATTCGCTAATAGTAGTGCACCTCCAAAAAAAGTGGATAGTCAGACTATCCACTTTCAAATTAATGCTTACGCTTATATTCAAAACATCAACCATATGTCACTCATTCGTGCATAGGTGAGAGCGGATACTCTGCTTCATTTATTTTTCACAACTTTGATAGTTTATCATTGTTGTGATGTTTTGTCAATATAATTTTACCTTATTTTTTATTATTTTATATTCTATTCCATTCTGAAAGTAGAACATCTTGTATCGCGACAAGTACATGCATTAGCACCATCTACATCAATTGATGAAGCTGTACAACAACATGCTGTATTATGCACACATTTTTCCGCCATGCATTCAATTTTTATAGAATGGTTTGGTGATGAACTACAACCGCAGGAATTACTAAAGTTATTCTCTGATCTGTCCTTAAAGCTTGCACATGCTGTTTCGTCAGATACCTCGGCTGTTGTACCATCTACTTTTATACTGTCTAAGCAACATAATTTTTCTTTGTTGTGATAGCAATTGGTTACGGAACATTTTAAATCAGTCATAATTTTCCTCTTTTCTAATTAATTTATAACTTTACGTTACCGTAATATTTTGTCTCAATTGATATTATTTTATGCAGCTTATTTATTGCTATTTAGTATTGCTTAAGAATTTTTCAATACCCTCAATTGCAGCTTCTTCATCTGTACCGTCTGCCGATACTAATACATCTTCGCCTGCTGCAAGACCAAGTGTCATCATTCCCATAATACTTTTAGCATTAACTCTCTTGTTCTCATGTTCTACATAAATAGAGCTGTCATACTGACTTGCAGTCTGTACAAACATTGCTACAGGTCTGGCTTCAAGCCCTGATTGAATTTCAATTTTCATATTTTTGGTTACCATAATAATCCTCCTTAGCTTTCACGTAAGTCATCTGCAATTTCGCAGATTTTTCTTAACCTATGGTTTACACCGGATTTGCCTACAGCCGGGGTTAGCATTTCTCCTAATTCTTTCAAAGAAGCATCCGGATTATCAAGTCTTAGTCTTGCCATCTCTTCTAAATTGTCCGAAAGCACTGACAAGCCGACTTTATCCCTGATAAACTTTATATCTTCTATCTGCTTTACAGCAGCCGACACTGTTTTCTTTAAATTTGCTGTTTCACAATTCACTTTACGGTTAACTGAATTACGCATTTCTTTCAGTATCCTCACATTTTCTAAATCCATAAGTGCTACATGCGCCTCCATCACATTCAAAATATCTACGATTCCAGCGCCTTCTTTTATATATACCACAAAATGCTTCTTTCTTTCAACTATTTTCGCATCAATATTAAAATATTGAATTATGTTCTTTAATTGAACTGCTTTATCCTCTGTAGTACATACAATTTCAAAATGGTAAAATTTCTCCGGATCACTTATTGACCCAGACGCTAAAAATGCGCCTCTTATGAAGGCACGTTTACAACACTCTTTCTGTATCAGAATATTACTTGAAACTGAAAGATTCTCACATATTTCACCATACTCATCAATTAACTTCGATGCCTGTAATACTTTCATAGCATCTTTATGATGTTTGATTGTAATTGTATAATTTCTTAATTTAGAACTTTGTCTGATTGAAATTTCCGTATCTATATTATATGCTTTTTTCAATAATGTAAAGTATTTTCTTGCAACAGCAATATTTTCCGTATGAATTCTTACCGAATATGTATCATTTTGCGATATTCCGATTCTTCCACACAGGCTTATTATTGCCGCTACTTCTGCAATCTGGCAATGTCTTGCAACCGGACACTGTTTCGATAATTCATCCTTAACTTTTCCTGAAAATGACATTGTATTCCTCTTCTTCTACTAACTTTTTATCTCATAATATCTCTATGTGCAACTTTTATACCAAGATTCTTATCCTCTGACAACCTGTCATACAACATATTTGCAACAGTTACTGACCTGTGCTTTCCACCTGTACAACCTACTCCGATAACTAACTGGTTCTTGCCTTCTTTAACATAATTAGGTATTAAAAACTTAATCATATCATAGAGCTTATCAAGAAATTTCTGTGATACTTCAGATGACATCACGAACTCTTTCACTTCATCATCATTTCCTGTTTTATACTTAAGCTCATCTATATAATATGGATTAGGCATAAATCTTACATCAAAAATAAGGTCAGCATCAACAGGAATTCCATACTTGAAACCGAATGATAAAATTGTAACAAAAAGGTTCTTATACTCTTTATTCTCCACAAATATTTTTTCTATTTCCATGCGAAGTTCACGTATCAAAAGTGTGCTTGTATCTATGATATAATCAGCTTGTTTTCGTAGAAATTCTAACTGTTTACGTTCGTTAACTATGCCCTCATCAACTCGTCCCTCTGGTGTCAGAGGGTGCGCACGCCTGGTCTCTTTAAATCTCTTGATAAGTACATCATCATTAGCATCAAGAAACAGAATTTCATAATGATAACCTGATTTTTTCATTTTATCAAGAATATAATCTAACTCACTTAACGCCTGTCCACTTCGTATATCTATTCCCAGTGCAACATTTTTATCATTAGAATTCTTATCACTGAAAGTCAGCTCTGCAAATTTCAATATAAGTTCAATAGGAAGATTATCTACACAAAAATAGTTATTATCCTCTAATGTTTTTAAGGCACTACTCTTACCTGCCCCTGACATCCCTGTAATGATAACAAATCTCATACACTAATCTCCTTTCTCTTATTCTGCGCAATTTATAATTTATTGCTATAATAGCTATTTGTTTTCATAAAGAAACCAATAGCTATAAGAAAAACAGACTTATTAATCTGCTTTTTCATACTTTATAATAACTTTTATGATAACTGCTTAGCCAATTATTTTAACTTCAGGTTCTAATCTTACACCAAATTCAGCCTCTACTTTATCAGCCACATCCTTCATAAGTCTTATTATATCCGCAGCCGTTGCATTTCCTTTATTTACCACGAAACCACAATGTTTCTCCGATACACATGCACCACCTACACTATAGCCCTTAAGACCTGCATCCATTATCAGTTTACCTGCAAAATATCCCTCAGGTCTCTTGAATGTACTTCCTGCACTTGGATATTCCAAAGGTTGTTTATCTCTTCTCTGCTTAAGAAGTTCATTCATTCTATCACTTATTTCATCTTTATTTCCAGCTTCTAACTTAAGTTTTGCAGATAGAACAATATAATCTTCTTCCTGAACAACACTATTTCTATAGCCAAATTTCATTTCCTCATTTGACTTTTCAACAATGTTGCCATATTTATCCATAAGTGTTACACTCATAATTATATCTTTAAATTCGCCTCCATATGCACCTGCATTCATTGCAACGGCACCGCCAAGCATTCCCGGTATTCCTGCCGCAAATTCAAGTCCACTAAGCGAATTCTCACAGGCATAATTAGCTATTTTAGAGACATATGCTCCTGCTTCACATGACATCACCTTATCATCAAGTGTTATATTAGAAAGTTTCTGTCCGATTTTAACGATTACACCATTATATCCCTCGTCTTTTACTAAAAGATTGCTTCCATTGCCAATAATGTAATAGTCAATTTTGTCTTTTAAAAATCGAATTAATTCAGATAACCTTTCAAAGCTGTCAGGAGTAACAAAATATTTTGCCTTACCACCCGCCTTGAACGTAGTATGTTTACTCATATCTTCATCAGTAAATACATTTTCTTTGCCTAAGATATTGATTAATTCCTGGTACATATACTTTTTACTCCTTTACAACTATCTAAAACGCCGCTTATTAAGCGGCGCAATATCATTTCATATATTTCACATTATATTAATCCAAAATAAGTGCTGCTGCACCATACATTCCAGCATCATTGCCTAATGTTGCCAATGCAAATTTAGCATTTTTAGTTGCATGGAACGCATTTGCAAGAAAGTTTTCTTCTATTTTATCCAGAAGGAATTTACCTGCTTTGCTTACACCACCACCGATTACGATTACCTGTGGGTTTGTAACTGCCGCAATTCCTGCAATTGCATTTCCTAAATAATATGCAAGTTTATCTACTACTTCCATTGATAATTTATCGCCATCTTTAGCTGCATCAAATATATCTTTACATGTGAATTCTTCCATACCACGTAATACTGAATCTTCTTCTGATTTAGCAAGAAGTTTCTTAGCTTCTCTTACGATTCCTGTAGCAGAACCTACTGTCTCTAAGCAGCCTTTCTTACCACAACCGCAAGTCTCAGCATCATCTCCAAATACTGCCGGAATATGTCCGATCTCACCTGCTGCACCATTCGAACCTGCTATTATCTTTCCGCCGATGATTACACCACCGCCAACGCCTGTTCCTAATGTAACGAGAACTAAGTCTTCAAAGCCTCGTCCGCCGCCCTGCCATGTCTCGCCTAAGGCTGCAACGTTTGCATCATTTCCGGCTTTAACTTTAACGCCACCAAGCATCTGTGATAATTTTTCTTCTACATTGAATATTCCCCAGCCTAAATTAACACAATTTAATACTGTACCATCTTTTGTTATAGGTCCTGGAATACCTATTCCAATACCGAGTAAATCATCTCTTGTAATCTGTTTCTCAACTAATTTAGCATCAATCGCTGCACATATATCTGGAAGTATATGGCTTCCATCATCCTCTTTTCTTGTAGGAATCTCCATACTGTCAATTAATTTTGCTTCTGTTGTAAATAAACCGATTTTAACTGTAGTTCCACCTACGTCAATACCAAAACACACTTTTCCCATTTCAATATACCATATATGGGTTATCCATATATTTTATCCTTTCCTCTTTAATAAATATATATTATTGTATAAATACTATTCTTCAAATTTTTCTTAAATGTAATTTTAATATTATTCATCATTTTCGTGTTTTACTAAGTTCGCCTGTACTCTTCTATATAATTCCTGTGCAGCATTATATCCCATCTTCTTCTGTCTGTGGTTAACCGCTGCTGACTCAACTATAATAGCAAGGTTACGTCCTGGACGAATAGGAATCGAATGACATACAACCTTATTGCCGAGAAATTCTGTATACTGTTCCTCTAATCCAAGTCTGTCATATTCTTTATCCTTATTCCAGTCCTCTAATTTAATAACCATATCAATGCCCTGTGTCTCTTTTACACTTTCCACACCGAACAAGGTCTTTACATCTATGATTCCTATACCACGAAGTTCAATAAAATGTCTTGTAATATCTGGTGCTGTACCGATTAATGTTTCATCACTTACTTTTCTTATCTCTACAACATCATCAGTTACAAGTCTGTGTCCACGCTTAATAAGTTCAAGTGCTGCTTCACTCTTACCAATACCACTTTCACCCATTATGAGTACACCTTCACCATAAACATCTACTAACACTCCATGTATCGATATACAAGGTGCGAGTTCTACATTTAACCATCTTATTATCTCTGCCATAAATGAAGATGTGGTCATATTAGTTACGAGTACAGGAACACCATATTTATTTCCTGCTTCTAATATATATTCATCTGGTTGTATACCTCGGCAGAAAATCATACATGGTATGTTAGCACCAAATATCTGGTCATATATATATTTCTTTCGTCCCTCATCTAATGTTGTCAGATAAGTACTCTCAACATGTCCTATAACCTGAACTCTGTCAGTTGGAAAATGTTCAAAGAAGCCTGTCAATTGTAATGCTGGCCTATTAATATCTGTCTGTTCAACTTTAATCTGACTTACATCTATATCGGGAGTAAGATTTTTAAGACCCATTTTTTCAATAATTTTGGATAAACTTACTGATTGCATATGCCTTCTCCTTTTCTTTCGCTGTCATTATATTATAGCATATCAATGGAAAAATTGATAGACTTTTTCGGCCGCTGCCTGATTCATTGATGGAATTTTTTTAAGTTCTTCCACGCTTGCCTCTTTGATTGCCTCAAATGATTTGAATTCACGCATAAGTGCCTTTCTTCTTACATCACCGATTCCCTCTATATCGTCCAGGATAGAATGTATCTGTTTCTTACTTCTTAAATCTCTATGGAATGTTATGGCAAATCTATGTGCTTCATCCTGTATACGTGTTATAAGTCTGAATCCCTCGCCTGATTTATTAATCGGTATCTCAATATTATTAAAATATAAACCTCTTGTTCTGTGATGGTCATCCTTAACCATACCACAAACCGGAATATTAAGGCCTAATTCATCTAATACTTCAAGGGCTATATTTACCTGTCCTCGTCCACCATCCATCATAATAAGGTCTGGAAATCTCGTAAAACTTCCGTATTTTTCTTCCATATTATTCTCTTTTAATTCTTCAATTTCCTTAAGTCCGTGTGTAAAACGTCTTGTCAGAACTTCTCTCATACTTGAATAATCATCTGCACCTTTTACCCATTTTATTCTGAATTTTCTATAATCATTCTTACGTGGCTTGCCATCTTCATACACTATCATTGAGCCTACTGATTCAAATCCATTTATATTAGATATATCAAATGCTTCTATTCTCTTAGTATATGCTATATCTAATAAATTATCTATTTCTGTTACAGCTCCTTTTGTTCTTCTTTCTTCACTCTTTATCTTATCCTTATCCTGTTCAAGAACAATTCCAGCATTTCTTGCAGCCAATTCCACAAGTTTTTCTTTTTCACCTTTCTTAGGCTGCTTAATCACAACCTTCTGTCCTCGTTTTATGGATAACCATTTTTCTATTACTTCCACGTCATCTATCTCTTCCTGGACTAATAATTCCTTAGGAATAAATGGTGAATTGCCATAATATTGCTTGACAAAATTCGTAAGAACATCTCTCCCTAATGCCTGTGGTGCAAGTTCCACATGAAAATGTTCTCTTCCAAGTACTTTACCATTTCTAATGAAGAATACCTGAACAACCGCATCATTGCCTTCCATCGCATATGCAATAATATCTCTGTCCATATCTTCATCCGTGGTTATCTTCTGTTTATTTGAAATTGCTTTCACACTATTTATCAGATCTCTGTATGTTGCTGCTTCTTCGAATTCCATTTTCTCTGATGCACTATACATTTTCTCGGTAAGCATATTTAATACCTTGGTGTAATTACCATTTAGAAAATCTACTACTTCTGAAATATTCTTTTTATATTCTTCCGATGAAATATAACCCATACATGGTGCATCACATCTTTTTATCTGGTAATTAAGGCAAGGTCTGCCAATTCCTATGTTCTCTGGAAGTACGCGTGAACACGTTCTTATCTTGTATATCTTTGTAAGCAGCTCTATTGTATCTTTTACTGCACCCGCACTTGTGTATGGACCGAAATATTTAGCCTTATCCTTTTTCATATTTCTTGCCATCATAACTCTTGGATAATCCTCATTCACAGTAACACGAATGAATGGATAACCCTTGTCATCCATTAACATAGTATTATATTTCGGTCTGTATTCCTTAATCAGATTACATTCTAATATAAGTGCCTCTAACTCAGAATCGGTAACAATATATTCAAAACGGCTAATTCTCGAAACCATCTGTTCAATCTTAGCCGTTCTTGTTCTGCTTGTCTGAAAATATTGTCTTACCCTGTTCTTTAAGCTGATTGCTTTTCCTACGTAGATGATTTCGTCTGTATCATCATGCATCAGGTATACGCCGGGCGAACCCGGCAATTTCTTTAACTCTTCTTCAATACAAAACATTTTTATTCACTTTTCTCTTAATTATATTTTATAACTGTTTTCCTGAACTTAATTAATTTATTTAATATATTTTGTCAGCTTTTCTTAATTTATATCTTCACTTACTGCTTCGATAATATCTTCTGAACTCTCATCAGAACCATTAATTTCATTATAAATCTTCATAAATTCTTTACCTGTTATGGTCTCTTTCTCATATAAGAATTCAGCAATTTTATCAAGAGCGGCTCTGTTTTCACTCAAAAGTGTCTTAGCCTTTTCATAACATTGTTTTAATAATTTCTTGACTTCTTCATCAACTTCCGCTGCTGTTACATCAGAACAATTTAATCTGGCACTTCCTGATAAATACTGATTCTCTACAGTCTCTAATGACATAAGTCCGAACTTATCAGACATACCATACTGTGTAATCATCTCTCTTGCAATCTGTGTAGCTTTCTCCATATCATTTGAAGCACCTGTTGTTATTGATTCAAATACAATCTCTTCAGCAGCTCGTCCACCTAATAATGTAACTATTCTTGCAATCAGTTCATCTTTAGACATAAGATATTTTTCTTCTTCAGGTACCTGCATTACATAACCTAATGCACCCATTGTTCTTGGTATAATAGTTATCTTCTGAACTGGTTCTGAATGTTTCTCTAAGGCTGTTATAAGTGCATGACCAACTTCATGATATGCAACAGTCTTTTTCTCTTTCTCGCCTAAGATTCTGTCTTTCTTTTCTTTTCCGGCAATTACTACTTCAAGCGATTCAAGTAAATCGGCCTGTGAAATAGCTTTTCTTCCATGTTTTACAGCATTAATTGCCGCTTCATTAATCATATTTGCAAGGTCTGAACCAACGGCTCCTGATGTCGCAAGTGCTATTTCATTAAGATTAACAGTTTCGTCCATGGCAACGTTTCTTGAATGTACCTTTAATACGTCTAATCTTCCCTTTAAATCAGGTTTATTAACTATAATTCTTCTATCGAAACGTCCCGGTCTTAACAATGCCTTATCAAGCACTTCCGGTCTGTTAGTCGCAGCTAATATGAACAATCCTTTAGATGTATCGAAACCGTCCATCTCTGATAACAGCTGGTTAAGTGTCTGTTCTCTTTCATCATTTCCTCCGCCATATTTTGCATCTCTGCTCTTACCTATGGCATCAATCTCATCTATAAAAATGATACATGGAGCTGACTGCTGTGCCTGTTTAAATAAATCTCTTACTCTTGATGCTCCGACACCGACAAACATTTCCACAAAGTCAGAACCTGACAATGAGAAAAATGGAACTTTTCCCTCACCTGCTACAGCCTTAGCAAGTAATGTCTTACCTGTTCCAGGTGGTCCAACTAGCAATGCACCTTTAGGAAGCTTTGCACCAATAGAAGCATATTTACCAGGATTATGAAGAAAATCAACTATTTCTGTAAGCGATTCCTTAGCTTCGTCCTGTCCGGCAACATCCGCAAATGTTACTCCCGTCTCTTTCTCAACATATACTTTTGCATTAGATTTACCAACACCCATCATACCTGAACCATTACTTACTTTTCTAAATAATAGTCCCATAATGAAGTATATAAGTGCAAATGGCAATATCCATTCAAGTATAAATGTTAATACGCTTGACTGTTTGTCTGATAGCTGACCTTTATATTCAACGCCTGCTTTATTTAATTTAGGCAATAATTCCTCATCACCATTTATCTGTGTTGTATAATATGTCATTTTGAAATATTCATCTTCCTGCTTCTTTGGTGTTATATAGATTTTACCATCATCAGAGAATATTATTTTTTTGACTTCGCCATCATCTACCATTTTAAGAAAATCATTATAATAGATTTCCTTAGATGTAGCATTTTCAAATACCTTTGACATAAAAGTTGATGCAATTATTGTAATTAATGCAGCGATAACAATAATAATTATGGTCTGGTTACGCTTTTTCTGCTTATTATTGTTATTATCATTTCGATTATTATTCGGACGGTTGTTGCCTCCGCCTCCATTCATTTGATTATTTTCCATAAATACCTCTTTATATTATATTTCCCAGACATTTGTTTAGCATTAATAATCTTTAAAATGTCTGTCTTGTCATAAATAAATTTCTTGAATTTCTTAACTATTATAAAAGTAGTTTTTCCATAAATCAATAGTGTTATTTCTTATTTAATATTTTTTTAAGTTTTTTTATTTTTGTCTAGCATTTATTTATTGTGCGTTGTATAATTGATTTTGTGTTTTATTTTTTCGTGTGATTTATTAGGAGGAAAATTAATGCCAGTAAAATATGTATTTGTAACAGGTGGAGTTGTATCCGGTTTAGGAAAAGGTATAACTGCCGCATCCCTTGGACGTTTATTAAAATCAAGAGGATATAAGGTAACCATGCAGAAATTTGATCCTTATATTAACATTGATCCTGGAACTATGAACCCTGTACAACATGGTGAAGTATTCGTAACCGATGATGGTGCGGAGACAGATTTAGACCTAGGTCATTATGAAAGATTTATAGATGAAAGCCTTACTAAGAATTCTAATGTAACAACCGGTAAGATATACTGGTCTGTTCTTCAGAAAGAACGCAGAGGCGACTTCGGTGGAGGAACTGTTCAGGTTATTCCACATATTACTAATGAAATAAAGAGCAGATTTCACAGAAACTACTCTACTACTGAAACTGAAATTGCTATAATTGAAGTTGGTGGTACCGTCGGCGATATCGAAAGCCAGCCTTTCTTAGAAGCAATAAGACAGTTCCAGCATGATGTCGGACATGAGAATGCAATTTTAATTCATGTAACTCTAATTCCATATCTTAAAGCTTCTGGTGAGATGAAGACAAAACCTACACAGGCAAGTGTTAAGGAATTACAGGGAATGGGTATACAGCCGGATATAATTGTATGTCGTTCTGAACATCCTCTTGACAAAGGTATCAAAGAAAAGATTGCTTTATTCTGTAATGTCCCAACATCTCATGTTTTACAGAATCTTGATGTTGAATCTCTATATGAAGCACCTTTGGCAATGGAAAAAGAACATCTTGCTGAAGTTGTATGCCAGTGTCTTGAATTAGAGAACCGTACACCTGATCTTAAAGAATGGGAAGATATGGTTAAAGCAAGCAAGAATCTTACTAAAGAAGTAAATATAGCTTTAGTCGGTAAATATATCTCCCTGCATGATGCATATATAAGTGTCGTGGAATCTTTAAAGCATGCCGGTATAGCTAACAGTGCTTCTGTTAATATCAAATGGATTGATTCAGAGACTGTAACTGCTGAAAATGTTGGTGAACTCTTATCTGACGTAACAGGTATCCTAGTTCCCGGTGGTTTTGGTGACAGAGGAATTGAGGGTAAGATTCAGGCAATCAGATATGCCCGTGAGAATAACATTCCTTTCCTTGGCTTATGCCTCGGTATGCAATTATCTATCGTGGAATTTGCAAGAGATGTATTAGGCTATGAAGATGCTCATAGTGTAGAATTAAATCCACAGACTACTCATCCTGTTATCCATCTTATGCCTGACCAGGATGGCATTGAGGATATCGGTGGAACATTAAGACTTGGTTCTTATCCTTGCGTACTTGATAAGACATCAAAAGCTTATGCATTATATAAAGAAGAAACTATTCATGAGAGACACAGACATCGTTATGAAGTTAATAATGATTACAGACAGGTTCTCACAGAAAATGGAATGAAGTTATCAGGTATCTCTCCTGACGGAAGAATTGTTGAAATGATTGAACTAGAAAATCATCCTTGGTTCATTGGTACTCAGGCACACCCTGAACTTAAATCAAGACCTAACAGACCTCATCCTCTTTTCTTAGGATTTGTAAAAGCTTCTATCGATGCCCAATAATAAAGGACAGAGATTTATTTATGAAAGATTTACTTAATAAGATTAAAAATTATATATATGAAAACAAACAGTTTATAACTGCAAGTATATTATCGGCAGTTGCATTAATAGCTATAATAATTACCATTTCCTTTCTAAAAGGAAATAATAAGACTAATATAGCCTCAGGCGGTGAATTTTATTCAGATTACGAAACCACTTCACCTGATGATGAAACCCAGTCAGATAAGACAACTAATTTACCTGATAACGAATCAGTTTCAGGAGAAACAACAGGATTATCTGATTTAGAATTTACATTGCCTGAAGATGAGACATCAGAAACTGAAACAACTATGACTTCCGATAAATACCCTTATTTAGTTAAGGTTAATCGTGTATTAAACTGTGTAACTGTATATACTAAGGATTCAAACGGAAAATTTACAGTTCCTTATAAATCAATGGCTTGTTCAACCGGAAAATATATTAACAATACTCCACTTGGAACATTTAAGGTATCATCACGTTATACATGGAGATTAATGGTCGATGGAACTCATTCACAATATGCCACAAGATTCTATGGTGGAATATTGTTCCATTCAGTTCCTTGCTATTCTCCACACAAAAACCAATTAGAATATGAGGAATTCAACAAATTAGGTTCTCCTGCTTCTCTTGGTTGTGTAAGATTAAATGTACAGGATGCCAAATGGATATATGATAACTGTCCATATGGTACAACTGTTATAGTCTATGATGATGAGACATCACCTGGACCACTTGGTAAACCATCAGTTATTAAGATACCAGAGGACAGCCCATACAGAGGCTGGGACCCAACGGACCCCGATTCATCCAATCCATGGAATAACTGTTCTCCAAGCATAGAAGCCAGCGATATGACTATTGCTGCTAATTCAGGTATTAACTTATTAAATATGATTAAAGCTAAAGATACCTGTGGAAATGATGTAACATCTACAGTTAAAATATCAGGTGACTATAATCTTACTGTACCAGGTTCATATCAGGTCACATTCAATGTAACAGATCTGTTAGGAAGAAGTGCAGCAAAGACAATTATCTTGACAGTAACCGGTTCTAACAACAACCAGAATAACAGTACCAATCCTACTTCAACTACTGATAAACCAACAAAACCTAGTGTTA
Source organism: Eubacteriaceae bacterium (assembly GCA_902362455.1). GTDB lineage: Bacteria > Bacillota > Clostridia > Lachnospirales > Lachnospiraceae > Bovifimicola > Bovifimicola ammoniilytica. The sequence continues at coordinate 60,869 of CABIWJ010000002.1, read as the reverse complement.
AACCAACTGAAACTACAACTAAGCCTACACAGTCAACTACTGAATCGTCTTCTTCTACCGAAAACCCTTCTTCTGAAGAGACAACAGAACCAATTACTGAAGTAACTTCTGAGAGTTCAAGTGTATAATATAAAATATCAGTTGTAAGATATTTTATTACAATATAAAAGGACTATCCATATTGTAGGATAGTCCTTTTCTTATATCTAACTCAGACTTTGCACATACTAATATATTTTATATTAATCTGTTAAAGTAAATTTGACAGATATAAATATCAAAACACCTTGTAAATAATTGTACAAATTTGTAAGATATCTTTTTCGGCTCAAATTTTGTGTACATTCAACAGACATACACTTAAGCCGAGATGTCCGACTATGACACACACTTTCATAATTCCTTAATCTAGTGCAAGTAAATGCCGTCATTCGCAAAGTCTATTACGGTGCAGTTAATCAAACGTGCTTCGCTTGAATGGTGATTTACTGCACCGACCTTTTGCATCTGACAGCATATAACTTGCACACGATACGTCATAAATCAAGTGTGTGGCATAGACGGACACATCGGTTTAAGTGTGTGGCATTGAATGAACTCAAATAATCAAAAGAGCCGAAAAATAATATCTACAAATTAGCAATTTTTACAAATGTTTTGATATTTATATATGCAAATTTACCTAATGCAGATGATTTAATTTTATTTAGTATGTGCTAAGCCTGAGTTATCTATATTTAGACTTATACCTAATAAAATATATCTTACAACCGATATTTCAATTTTTCTAATGCCGTATATGTCTCATCAGCTATCTGTGCTCCGTAGATTGTAAGCTGCACACATATGTCTGCAATATTAAATGGTGTAACAATTGCATCCATTGATATCATAATATCGTCACCATCAAGTACTATCTTGCCCCATCTATATCTCTGGTTCATCTTATTAAGCAGGAAGAATAAATTACCCGTCTTATCCTGTTCTTCAACTTTATAGAAATTATAAAATCTTACTGATACGGAATTAGTCTTATCTTCAGTCAGAAATAATACAGTAGTTGTAATCTTAGTTTCAGGTAATTGCTGCATCATTATTACACCTTCCTTATCATCTCCATGTACAGAATGTTTAATTTCTTTCTTATCAAGTTGCAAACTTAATGCTTCTGCTAAAATACTCATTTAAATGTTCCTCTCTCTCTTATGTTTTATTATCAGATTCCATATATCGTTGTATGAATATCTAAAAGATCGCCTTTTTCGCAAGGTTGTCGGCCAAATCGTTATATACATCGTTTGAATGACCTTTTACTTTGACAAAACTGATTTTAACTTCTTTACTAATTTTATCATAAAATTCTTTATATGCAATCGTTCCCTGCTTATTTGTTTTCCAATAGCCAAGGCACCAGCTTGCTATTCCCTCATAATCGTGATAAATCACAAGCTTTTTAACTTTATTATCTAATGCATACTGCATAGCTGCTTCTGCACCTTTAATCTCGCCTGCTACATTTCTCATCTCTGCTAATTCTTTATTATCAACTTTCTGTGAGAAATGCTTTTCACTTCCATTATGAAACATTACAACTCCATATGAAAATTCCTTTGTCACATTGTTATAACTTCCATCAACATATGCAACCGCAGTATCTTCATCAGTTACAGGTCTGCCAGCCTCATCGGTACTTATTCCTGTATTAACTTTGTTATTAAGAAAATCAGCAGCATCTTTAGGGCTTAAAAAGCTTTTATATTTAGCTCCTTTATATCCCTCTACCTGCCTCTTACAATCGTCCCAGTTAAGATATATTCCTGGAGTTCTGCCTACTCTTACGGCATAATATTTCTGTTGTGCAGCCATACTAATCCTCCTATCATCATTATTTCAGGTACGCAATATATCTATGCTATTATACACATCAAGTGTTCCATATCCCCATTCTCTGTTAGGATATGATAACGTCGGCTTTCTGCTCGCACCTCTTACAAGATAATTCTTAATTTCTATTGTGTTCATATTAACTCTGTTGCCTCTTAATATACCCCACTCCATAAATTGTGCCATAACACCTGCTGTTATAGCTGCTGAGATACTTGTTCCCGATAATCTGATATATGAATTATTCAATGTCGGTGCAAGGATATTAACTCCCGGAGCAACAAATGTTGGTTTCATCATTGTGCCTATTGCATATCCTCTTCCTGAATTAATATAAAGTCCTGCTGTAGAATGGTTATATGCTCCCACAGATATTGGTATAAATGAATCTGCCGGACTCGTTAACGTAGTAAATGGATCAGGTTTTAGAAAATACACATCGTCGCCTACAAATTCCGTAATAGGAAGCCATATATTAAATGTTCCCGAGATTACCAGCTCACCATATACACGTATAGTCCAGACTCCTTCTGTAGGAGCTTCTAATCGTATCTGTATTAATTCCTCACCGGTCATTCTCTCTACAAGTTCATATTTTACATAGATAACTGTACGTTCTAAAAATAACTTAAATACCTGCTCCTGCCCTGAAACTGCTTGAACTCTTTTCACTCTTTCACCTGTCGGAGAAATAATTTCGACCTCAAAAATGTCCGGGGATCTTCCCCATAATTCTATCGTAAATCCTGAAATATTTGCACCGACTCGTATCTGTACATCTTCAAATGCATCTGCTTCTGTAATTCTCCCACTAAAATGATGTCTGCTGTTTCCCTCATTTCCTATGGGACATACAACGGCTACTCCGGTTCTTATTGCATAACTGTTTAAAAATGTTCCAAGCGTACTTATTCCACTATGTCCACCCTGATTGGTTCCAAGTTGTACACATATTATAACAGGTTTATTATACATATCAGCTATGTTGCTTATATATACAACAGCATTAATAATATCATTTTCCTGATATGCTTTAGCGCCTTCTCTTATAAAATAATAATCTTTCAGATATTTTTTAGCCTGTTTTAGCTTTACTACCACAATATCTGCCTGAGGTGCGGGACTTGCAAATCCTTGTTCTAAATTAATATTTCCTGCTGCAATTCCTGCCGTAAATGTCCCATGTATACTATCATTTGCCAAATTATTAAGAATAACTGAATCGGGATTAGACAATTCTTCATTGATTAATTCTCTCGTAATCTGACTTCCATATGCTAAGCCGTCTGGTGGAGCAAGTGACTGATCCTCCTGATTCCACGCACTCAATATTCTAGTATCACCATTCGAAAATCTGAATGCACTATGGTATGCATCAATTCCATCATCTATAATTCCTATTATTATTCCATTTCCTTTTAATTGAAGCCCCGGAATATTCTGAAGTCTTGATGCCCCTGTACTTTCTATTGCAACAGCATCCATCAGTCCATATAATTTAGGAATCTCATCATAATCATAGGTAGACAATCCACTTCCGATTATCTCATTTATCGATTTATACACAAAAACAATCTGTATTCCCGGATAAATGAAACATTTTCCATCAAGGTTTTTCCTTATATATTCTTCAACATCAGGAACTGCTTCTTCTATAAAATCTACATAAATTTCTGATATAATATTCTGTCGGCAATCCATAATTCACCCACATACACATATTTTATAAATTCTATGCAGATATAAACATATCTATTCCTCAGCCTGTTTACTTTCTATCTGTGGTCTGTCAGCTCCACGCATTTCAATACGTGGTCCACCTGTTTTCTCTATATATTCTTTTGTAATCGTTACCTTTCCGATATTATCATCTTTAGGTATCTCATACATAATATCAAGCATGTATTCTTCAATTATAGACCTTAAAGCTCTCGCACCTGTCTTCTTCTCGATTGCTTTCTTAGCAATTGCCAATATCGCATCGTCATCAAATTCCAAATCTACTTCATCAAGTTCTAATAATTTCTTATACTGTTTTAATATTGCATTCTTAGGCTCTTTAAGAACCTTTGCAAGCATCTCTTCTGTAAGTCCATCCAAAGTAAATATGATAGGCATTCTTCCCAGGAATTCAGGAATCATTCCATATGTTTTTAAATCTTCAATTGTTACCTGTCTGATTATGTCATTTACATCATCATATTTATCTTTTAAATCAGCTATGAAACCGATAGATGCCTGCTCATTTAATCTTTCTTTAATTATATCCTCTAAGTCAGGAAATGCTCCACCACAGATGAATAAGATATTTTTAGTATTAATTGTAGCCAATGGAACCATAGCATTCTTACTGTTAGCACCTACAGGAACTTCTACTTCGCTTCCCTCAAGTAACTTCAATAATCCTTGCTGTACACTTTCTCCACTTACATCTCTTGTTGATGCATTTCTCTTCTTTGCTATCTTATCTATTTCATCGATAAATATTATTCCTGTTTCAGCTCTGTCTACATCATTATCGGCTGTAGCAAGTAATTTAGAAACTACACTTTCAATATCATCACCGATATATCCAGCTTCCGTAAGTGATGTAGCATCTGCTATTGCAAGAGGCACATCTAATAATTTAGCAAGAGTCTTTACAAGATATGTCTTACCTGAACCTGTTGGTCCAATCATAAGCATATTAGATTTCTCTATCTCCACACCATCTGCAACATCTGCTCCTACTCTCTTGTAATGATTATATACTCCGACAGAAATAACTTTCTTAGCATATTCCTGTCCAACTACATACTCATCAAGCATTGCCTTAATCTTATGTGGTGCAGGTATCTTCTTAATATCGAAACCGATGTCTTTCTTCTCACCTGGTTTTCTCTTCTTAAGCTTCTTCTGTCCTCTGAAATCTCCTTGCAAATCTGCCAGATTCACAAAACGTATATTAGGCAATCTTCCTTCTATATTATTGAGTCCGTTTCTATCCGGGCCTTTGTCTTCTTTCTCTTTGTCCTCTCCGCCATTGACAACATCTGTATTTTCAGAAGAAGTATTTTCATTATTCTCTGTATTTGAAGACTCATTTGAAGCTGTATTGGAAGTTTCTTTTGTACTATTTGTACCTCCGCCTGAATTATTGGAATTGCCAAATATTAATGAGTTAAGTGCTACATCATTTAAGTCCATTCCACCATTCAAGCTATTATGTTCTATTGCATCAAACGTTCTTTGCATACAATCAGGGCAAATCGTAATTCCCCCTGGCATAGTAACCTGTTTTCCTGTCTTACTCTCCGGTCTTCTGCATACAAAACATATCTTTTCGTATTCATCATCATTTATATTCTGATTATTATCTGTCATGTTAATCTCCATTCCGTTTATTTCCTATAACAATATTTAGGCAATCCATTTTCTATTGGTGTTAAACTCTCACCCTGAATTAACGGAAGTACATAGTCTATAAAGCCTTGTAAAATATCTGTACCATCTTCACTTATCCATTCTCTTGGCACAACTTTTTCCTGATTACATACTTCTGAACAATCAACTGTCTCATATACTATCGAATATTCTTCTGTATCTTCTCTCTTCATAGCAATCATCTTGCCTGTTTCACCATTGAGCCCTGCCTTTACACCATTTCTGCCTGCCATAATAGCTTCTTCTATATCTGTCATTGATGCTAATGCAGCCTTACAACGCTGGTTTACATTTAATTCTACCGAACGTACTTTAACGCCTAATTCTTCTTTTATAACATTTTCAAGATATTTTCCACAACCTGTAAGCATCTTATGTCCAAATGTATCAACTCCGGCTTCAGATGAGTATTCACATATGAATTTGCCCTCTGAATCTTTAATTCCTTCTGATACGCACACGATAACATTATGTTTCTTATTTAATTCCAACTTAACTCTCTGCACAAATTTTTTAACATCAAATGCTACTTCCGGTAAATATATTAAAACAGGATTATCTCCTTTATATTTTCTTGCAAGCACACTCGCAGCTGTTATCCAGCCTGCATGTCTTCCCATTAATTCAATAATCGTAACCGAATGTGTATCATATACATTTGCATCCATAACAATATCTCTTACGGTTGTTGCAACATATTTTGCAGCACTTCCATATCCAGGTGAATGATCTGTCTTAGTCAAATCGTTATCAATTGTCTTAGGAACACCGATTATTCTTACGGGACTGTTTGTCATTTTAGCATATACCGACAATTTATGAACTGTATCCATAGAATCGTTTCCGCCGATATAAATGAAATATTTTATATTAAGCTTATCAAATTTTTCAAATATAATTCTGTAAATAGAATCTTCCATAGATTCAGGAAGCTTATATCTGCATGAACCTAAATATGCAGCAGGTGTATGTTTTAATAACTCTATTTCTTCTTCTGAAACTTTACCTATAATATCTATTACCTTACCCTCTATAAATCCCTCAATTCCATTAATCATTCCATAGATTTTGTCTATCTTGTCATTATTATCACAAGCCTCTTTAATTACTCCATATAAACTTGCATTAATAACTGTTGTTGGTCCTCCACTCTGTCCTACTGCAATATTTACTAAACTCATAATAATCCTTTCCTTTCACTTAATCTAATATGTATATTCCATAATCATCTAACAGATTTAGATCATATAATTTTATGTCTTCTTTATCCTTGTCATCAATTACCCTGACTACCGGTCTGAATGGCATGCCTTTGTTCTGTCTGCTAACAATTCCATGCGTACCATCAGATAGATGTACTACCACACCATTAGGATAAACAGCTATATTTAGCATAAATTTTTTAAATACTTCTTCGTCATATTTAATTCCTACGTCCTGTTTTATAATGCTGTAGGCTTTAAAATTAGACATACTTTTACGATAACACCTTTCCGCCGTAAGTGCATCATATACGTCTGAAACTGCAACTATTCTTGCTAATTTGCTTATCTGGTCACCATATAAACCATACGGATAACCCGAGCCATCTAATCTTTCATGATGCTGCAAAGCAATTTTTCTCGCTTCCTCACTCATATTGGTTCGCTCTAATAATATTTCATATCCTAACAGTGAATGTTCTTTAATATTAGCGAATTCATCATCTGATAATTTTCCATCTTTAAGCAATATATTTGAACTGATAAGCACTTTTCCTATGTCATGTAATAATGCGCCTTCCGCTAAATTTTTTAATTCAATTTCAGATAAATTCATTCTTCTTCCTGTTAAAACTGAAAATACTGCCGTATTGACAGAATGTATCAAGGTTGCATCATCTTTTACACCTATATCTGCCATACTGACAATTACGTCTTCTTTCTCAAATAAGTCACTTAGTATTGAAATTACCATCTCATCAATTATATTGTTACTTAAATTTCCCTGATTCTTTATTGTATTGAAACAGCTATTCAATATGCGCTTACATTTCTCTCTGGTTTCATAATGTATTGCATCTAAAACCTCTATGTCAACAGATACATCATCTTTAACATATACTGAAAATATTCCAAATTTTTCCAATTTGTCAACATAATCTTTAAGTTTATCCATACCTTTAGCAAGTATAAGATTTCCATCATGATAAATAGATTTTGCAAGTGTCATATTTTCTGTTAGTTGATTTAGTTGTACTCTGCGCATACCTTTTCTCCCTAATTCTACCGTTAGACTTTATAATTTAAAATCTGGTATATAAATTAAACCATATATAGATAAGTATAACAAAAAAGCATATATTAATCTAGTGGAAAATATTTATTTATAAAATAAAGAATGTCGCTTGCGACATTCTTCGCCTGCGGCGGATTGCGATAGCAACATTTTCTACTCCGCCGCAGGGCGATCCCCGCGGAACGTTTTTGCTTACCAGGATAATTTCAACGAAATTTCCTGATAAGCAAAAAACAGACCGGATCTTAAATCGTCCGGTCTGTAAATTACTTTTAATTAATAATAGTAAATCTGATTATTTCATCTCATCACCTAAAGTAACCTTTACTTCTTTTTCTTTATATTCATTACCCTTAGCATACTGAATTGTAAGTGTTACTTCAGTTCCTTTTTCGTAATATTCAAGTTTTCTCTGTAAATCTTCCATTGATGAGACTGATTCACCATTTATCTTAGTTATTACATTTGATTTCTCTATACCTGCCTTATCTGCAGCACCACCTTCTATTACTTCGATAACATATACACCTGTTGGTACACTATATGTCTCTGAAAGAGTGCTTGTTACATCTCTGCCATAAATGTTAAGATAACCCTTTTTGTCTGAATCCACCTTAGTAAGTGTCTCTTTATTCATAAGATTTTCAATTACATCTTTTACAGATGAAACCGGAATTGCAAATCCCATTCCCTCTACTGAAGATGATGAATATTTTGCTGCATTGATACCGATTACTTCACCTTTTGAATTAAGTAATGCACCACCACTGTTACCAGGGTTAATAGCTGCATTGGTCTGGATTAATTTCATTGTTCTGTTCTCATACTGAACTTCTCTGTTTAAGGCACTTACAACACCTGTTGTAACTGACTGTCCATATCCTAATGCATTACCAATTGCAATTGTTCCCTCGCCTACTTCTAATTTATCTGAATCGCCAAGAGTTGCTACTTTTATCTGCTCTAATGTAGACTTCTTAATATCTGATAATTTAACTGCCACAACTGCAAGGTCTTTTTCTGAATCTGTTCCCTTTATAGCAGCATCAACTGTTTCACCATCTATAAACTGTACCTGTAAACTGTCTGCACCCTCTACAACGTGATTATTAGTAACAACCAATAACTCTGTATCATTCTGACCAATAATTATACCTGAACCTGCACCTGTCTGTTCTTCATACTGATTATTATTACTATTACCATTTCCAAAATAATAATCATATAAGCTTCCACTGTAACCTGACTGTACAAGCTGTGTACTTGTTATAGCTACAACTGATGGCATTACATTCTTAACTACACCAGATACATCTGTTATTACTGTTTCACCACTGCTTGATGTAGTAGTCTTATCTGCAGCAGTCTGTAATGTTGTTCCACCTTCTGAACCTGTTATTCCTGTATTGCCTGCACCCACTGAAGTACTTGGTATAACAACCGCTTCTTTTGAATTATTCTTAAATATTCCTAATGAATCACCTGTGAAATACATCGTTCCTGTGGCTACAACACCAAATACTGCTGCACATACAACTAATCTTACTGTCTTAAATACGACTCCATGTCCTTTTCCCGCTTTAGCTTTCTTCTTAGCTTCTTTCTTCTCAAGCTTAGCTGCTGCTTTTCTTCTCTTTGCTTCGAACTTACTCTTCTCTTTCTCGACCTGCTGTCTTGCTTTCATTGCCTCTGTATCTTCTGATGTTCTGTCAACCATAACAAAATTTGTACTCTGGCTATCATTAGCTGCCATATCTGAAAAATTTTCTGAGGATGTATCTGAAGTGTTATTGTCTGTCTCATTAGATATGCTACTGAAGAAATTATTATTTGTATCATCACCTGTAGTAGTATTCACTTCATTTGCTCCATTTACTGAAGTCTCCTCTGATGTGTTATTCTCATTATTGAAATCAAATTCGTTAGTCATGTTATTTCCTCCATTCTATAAATCAGTATGTAAAGTACAAACTTTTATGTTTATACTGACTATCTTTCTTTTGATAGGAGTATAATAACAATGTTTTGTGTCATTTCTGTGTTTAAGTAGTGAAAAATTTAAGTTCTAATTCAATGAATTATCCTGATACATAAAATAAACAACAAAATTTTTATAAGTGTATTTAATATAAACCCGGCTGTCCACATAATATACCACTATCTTGTCATCATCATAGGTTTCCATTTCAATATATTTTTCACTTTCCTGCATTTCACTTTCCTTAATAGGTTTAGCGTCTGTCATTTCATTATATGTATTTATGAATTCAGTTTTATCAATATTTTCTAAACCATTTACCTGAAATTTGTAAACATTCTTTTCTGTTTCTTCCGGCAATGCTTTCTTGCAATATAACTCTTTGTCCTTTAAATATTCATATATATCTGTCTTATTCTTTATTTTATATGATACATTATCTAATGTCATTTTATCATCTGACTTAATAACCATTTCATATTTGAGAGTTCTATTTTCTTTATCATTATATATTTTAACTTTGTATACATTAGAACTTGTATAAAACAATTGTTCTATGATATTTTCCTTATGCTTCTCTATTCGTAATTTGTTAAGATTATCTATTATCTCTGTGATAGTTTCCTTATTTACAATTTCGCTTGTTTTATTATGATATTTAATCTCTATATATTCTACTTCATCGTAATTAATATTTATCTGTCTGCTTTCCGGTTTATTAAAGACTTTATATAATATTATTGATAAGCAGATTACGCATACTATTATAAGACTTAAGATAATTATTTTATGTTTTTTCTTCATACGTTTTCTCCTATTATATCTGGTGGTAGTATCTATTCCGGTGAATATTCTACACCATTTATGGTTACACTTTTAATTTCATTTATATTAATAAATTTCTTAACAAAATATATTTCATATGAATCTGAATCATCAAGTTGCCAGTTATCTCCATACTGTACAAAATCTTCCATCTTAATTTTCTTACCATTTTCCATTGTTATATATGAGTTTTTATTAAACAGTTTTGATTCTTTATCACTTCCTCTTTCTCTGCTTCTGATACCTAATGGTGATATGTAGAATTCTAAAATTGTATTATCTTCTGTAACATTTATTGATATACTGTTATCTGACTGTGGCAATTTAATTCTGCCGTAGTATGGTAATGCATTCTCATCTTCTTCTATCTCTATCCCCTCATCTTCCTTTCTAAGATTTTCCTCTGCTTTTATTCTATCATTTGTCTGAATCATTAATTCATTCTCCATTTCACTTACATCTAATGCCCCATATATTATGACTTCATTATCACTTATTCGAGACACCTGATAGCTTTTAAATGGTAATTTTTTGTATTTGTGATTAAATATATCTTTTGGAACAAATCCATCAAAAAAACTAATTGAATAATTATTATTTTCCATTACATAATATAAACTCTCTAATGTAAGATCAGCATTTAATTCTGACAAATTTACTGTATCACTTTTAACATTCATCTTATATGCACCTATTCCTGTCCGACTGTCAAAGATAATTTCATCAAGTGAGAATTTAAAATCTCTTAATTCTAATGCTCCTACATCCTTTACTACCAATGAATTTAAGTATTCCTTTATATCTTTATCTTCATCTTTGAAAATCATATTAACGATATCTTCATACTGTCCATTATCTTCTTCATTTTTCTTATCTGACTTATCTGATTTGCTGCACGCAACGATGCTAATTGCTATTATTAATAAAAGCTGTAATATAATTATTTTCTTAATTTTCATATGTATTTTCCTTTCGATTATTTGAATCTATATACTAATTCTACCTTCACCTTTCCTCTCCGCCACAATATTCTACATAAATATATATTATTTTACTATATTTTCTACGTTAGCAACAATTGGTTTTCGTTGGTTTTATAAATTAATTTTAATAATTTTTCAATAATTTTTACTATTTCGTTGGTTTTCGTTAGTTTTATCTATTTTTATATATGATTTATTTGAGTTATATAAATCAAATGACAATTATATACAAATAGAGCATATCAATTTTATGACCGAATTTCTTCAATTCATCTCATAAAAGATTGATATGCTCTATAATTTCTGTAATGATTATGGTGTCACAAATCATTTAACAACTAAATTTCCAAATTATTCCTCGGAATTATCTTCCTGAGTCAAATTATCAGTATTAACATTATCATTGTCTGTCTCCGGTTCAATATCCTCATCTAATTTGACTGTTGAGATACCTGTGTAGTTAATCAGGTAATCACTAATTGTCTTTACTGTTTCACTTGGCTGGTAGTTTTCTTCGCCAAATAAGAATTTGTGTAATTTTGATACATTATATTCAAGTCCCTGTGCTACTACCATACTTGCTCCATTGATTTTAGGAGTATCACATGTAAATGGGAAACCTGTATTATCTGATAATGTAAACTTAAGTAATGTTGGTATTAAGTCCATTACTTCGTCTAATGATAAGCTTGTTGTAATTATCTTCTCATCTGCTGTATTGTAATGAAGAATACTGTCTGCAATCTGAAGTACCTGTCCGACTCCTGCATCTTTAGCCTTCTCTACAACTTTCTTAATTACAGAACGCTGACGGGCTGTTCTACCCATATCATAATAATATTTCTGTCCGTCCTCATCATAGAAAGTAACATATCTGATACGGCAATATGCTGTAGCCTGTAATCCTGATAAATGTACCTGGCCTGAATGAGTAAGATCCGGTGCATCAAGACCTGTAATAAGTCTTGTCTCTGTAAGATATCCATTTACATAATTCATTTCATCATCTGTAAGTGTAACATCAATTCCATCTAATGCATCTATAATCTTTGTAAGTCCTGTAAAGTTAACAACCGCATAATCTGTGATATTCAAGTCAAGATTTGTATTAAGCATATTGATTGCACATTCAGGACCACCTTTAAAAAATGCTGCATTTGCCTTAGTATAGCTTACATCACCATCTTTATCTACTATCTTAAGCATTGTATCTCTGTATAAAGATGCCATCTTTACTTCTCCAGTTTTATTATTGATACTTACAATAATAATTGTATCACTATGAGTAGAATCATCAAATTCGCTGCCTCTTGAGTCGATACCAAATAATGCAATGTTTCTATAGGTTTCTACATTACCATTAAGTCCCTCATTCTGGTTAATATTCTCTTTATCATAATCTGTATCCTGTACATTCTGCTCGTAATCATCTTTAGTAGTATAATTAATCAATGAACGTACCAGTGGATTCTTTGAACATGCTGCTATAAATCCATTCTTATCCACTTTATACCATACGAAAAAGACCGTTACAAATAAATATAAAAATATAACTATTGATTCAAATACTAATAATGCAATTTTCCATTTCGGAGTCTTAGTTTCATTAATTGTTTTCATATCACTGTACCTTTCACTAAATTTTTCTAATAAGCATTTTTATTTACGAAGCCTTTAAATATCGTCATAAACATTATCTTTATGTCAAAGCCGAATGTCCAGTTCTCAATATAATATAAATCGTATTCGATTCTCTTCTTGATTGAAGTATCTCCACGATACCCATTGACCTGTGCCCATCCCGTAAGTCCAGGTCTTACCTGATGTTTGACCATATATCTTGGAATCTCTTCCTTAAACTTCTCTACAAAATATGGTCTCTCCGGTCTTGGACCTACAATACTCATCTCACCTTTAAATATATTAAACAACTGTGGCAATTCATCAAGACTTGTCTTTCTCAAAAACTTACCAACTTTAGTTACTCTCGGATCATCTTTAACAGTCCATGCTTTCTTCTCTTCTTTCTCGTCCTGAACTCTCATGGAACGGAATTTATACATCATAAAAGGCTCATTTCTAAGTCCGACTCTCTCCTGTTTGAAAATAAGTGGTCCTTTTGAAGTGAATTTAACAGCGCATGCTATAATAAGTAATAATGGTGATAATACAACAATTCCAATACCCGAAAATACTATATCAAATACTCTCTTTATCAATGCATTAAATGTATTTGATAAAGGTACATATCTTATATTGATAACTGGGAGTCCCATAAGATCTTCTGTATAAGGTCTTGATGGAATAATATTGTTATAATCCGGCACAAATTGTGTATGAACACCTGATTTTTCACACAGATTAACTAATTTAGCTAACTTGCTATATTCATTAAGTCCGAGTGTAATAGCTATTTCATCTAAATCATTTTCTGCTAAAAGTTCTAACAGAGTATCAGTCTTACCTATAACTTTAACTCCATTATAGTTAGTTCCTATCTCCACATTGTCATCAAGAATACCCTTCACTTCATATCCCCATTGTGGAAATGCTTTAATTCTGTCAATATATGATTCTGCTGCACGACTGTATCCGACTAGCAGAATATGTTTCTTATTAAACCCACTCTTTCGCATCATATGAAGAAGAAATCTTATAAATGATCTGACTAATACTTCTATCAACATGTTAATCGCAAAGAATATGAATAACATCTCTCTTGAAAAATAATGTTGCCGCGTAATATACAATACTGTAAGAACTATCATCAGACCTAATACATTAGCTTTCAATATATTGCCGAATTCCATTCTTCTGCCCTGTACACGCTTAGAAGTATACAGATGAAATGCTAAGTATAATAACATATATAAGGGAACAATGAACCACGATGCTCGCATATAAGTATCGAATGAGAGTCTGCCTGATTCATGTTCGAATATTGGTGTTTTGAATTTCAGATACCACGCTGCAAGATATGAGGACTCTACTACAAATAAATCTATTATTACGTGTAATCTGTTAAAATATTTCTGGTTATCTCTTATCACAATAAGTCTCCTAATCAATTTACATACAATTATGGAGTTTTTCCTGATTTATACAGTCAAAACTATGTTTACTTATAATACTACATCATTTTTAAAATATCAATTATTAAAATATTATATTTACATTATTTTTACATATGTCTTTTTATCACTTTATATATTTACATTACTTTTATATTTTATTCTAAATATGTCTTTTCACATAATCGAAAACATACTCAAATGTATTTACTATAAGTTCAAGTTCAATTCTTATATAATTATTCAGATTTTCAGGTTTATAACATACTTTTTTTAATTTATATGTCTTTCTTATTCCCTCTTTTATTCCATCTTTATAGTCTTTTGCAAAACCAATTTTCTTAAAGAACATATACTTAATAAGTAATCCAAGAATAATAGATGGACTGTTTATTATAATCTGGAGTGCAGGCATATTCTTATATATTAGAAATATATTATTTCTTGCTGCAAGTTTAACCTTGAATGAATTATATTTAGAGCCACTTGTTGCACTTCCGATATGATAAACTATTGCCTTAGGACAATATACATTTCTGTAACCATTGATTCTTGCACGATAACCGACGTCTATATCTTCCATATAAGCAAAATGCATTTCATCAAATACACCTATTTTATTAAATATATTTCTTCTATATAATGCGGCTCCGGCGCATGCAGTAAAAACGTCACACTCTTTAGTATATCCCTTACTACTCTGTCCTACACCTCTCTGATACTGCCAGCCAAGAATTGTATAACCATCACCTGCATCATCTAAAATATCTCTGTCGTGGTAACTAATCATTTTACTGCTTACTGAGAATATATTATCTGATTTTTCCATAGTCTCAACTATTTCTGTCAGGAAATTATCATCTAACTCTGTATCATTATTAAGCAATAATACATATTCTGTATCAGCAATTTCAATTCCCTGATTAACAGCTTTACAAAAGCCTGTATTAATGCTATTTTTCACAAGCTCAAATTCTTCATAATTTTCTTCAATCAACTCAAGACTTCCATCAGTAGATGCATTATCTATAATGATAACTTTGAATTCCTTATATGTCTGTTTCTTAAGCGAATCAAGGCATTTATCTACATATTTAATTCCGTTATAGTTTGGTATTACTACTGTTACTTTTTCTTTCACTTCTGCCTCCGTATGATTAGTTATACTTAATTACCAGACTGCTCCTTATATTTATCTACTTTATTCTTAAGACCATATCTGTAAACCTTAGTAGATTTTATATAATCTAATTCCTGATGTACTTTTTCTAACTCGTCCTGTAATCTTTTATTCTCTTCATCAATATCATTTTTCTTACTTATCAGTTCAGTACATATCTTATCTTTTTTCGATGCCATTTCTTTATAATAAGTAATTGTATTATTTAAGTCCTCTAAACAGTTCGTTAGCTCAGTGCAGAAGATTTCACTTCCAAGAAATAATTTATTCTGTTTAGCACCCTGTTTAGCAAGTTTTTCAGTAGTCTTAAAAAATTTATTTGCATCATCATATAATTCACTATGTTCATTCATAACTGAAATGATATTTTCTAATATCTTCTTTTCATATTTAAAATTCTCATTTTCGGTATATCCTAATTTCATATAGGCATAATTTAAAATACTGTCTTTAATTGAAGAATTTAAAATATCTGCATTTATCTTCTTATATGCGGATAAAATACTCTGATAACTTTCCTTACCATAGACATATTCTATGAAATTATTATTAAGGCGTTTGTAAATCTCTGCCCTGTCCTCCTGGATTCCTGCTATATCCATTATCTCTTCTAATGTCATAAATCCGTCCATAAGTCTGCCATGTGTGGAATAAAAGCCCCACATCGCCCTGAACATAATAAACTCAACAGGAACCGCGAAATCAAAACACCATTCATAATCAATAACACTGTATTGTCCTTTATTATCAATAAGATTCTCAAAAATCAGGTCAAATACAATATCTTTGCACGCTTCAGTTCCTACTAATTCCTTAGCATCACCAAAGACACTTGTAAATTGTTCATTATTATCAAATTCTTCTGTTCCTAATTTATCAGTAATGTTATTAACAACATTTTTATATTCATTAATTAATTTTTTACATAATGACTTGTCTCTTTTCATAACAGCATTTACAAGGCTGTTGTTAAGACTCTCACCCTTTAAGAATTCAAATCTTAATCCTTCATCGCCGTATTTTTCGCATTTATTTAGGTTAGTAATGCCTTTACTGTTATATTCTTCATATATATCAAACATTTTCATAACATGTGGCTTACTCTTTTCATTAAGCCCGCGTTTTACAACGTATCTTTCATTATCTGAATGATATATACCTGTTTCTATCTGGAATTCTTCTTTTCTTTCCTTAGTAAATTTAGAGAATTCCTTATTTTCTTTCTGACCTACTTCTATGAAATAAGAATTTGAGAAAAATTCAAACATTCCTGCATCTATAATATTTTCAAATGCCACCGTTTCATCAAATACTCTGACTCTGTTATTATCATAACAATCTAAACTACATACAAGATCTTTACCATCAGGCAGGAATTCCGGAGAATATATCTGTGTAGGTAATTTATAATCCGGGAAAGGATAGTAGAAATTCACATCATCATATCCTGCTTCCTTAATTATATTCTCTAATTCATTCTTAGAAAATGTTCTGACTTTTGCATCAGAATTAATATATCCTTCAATTCCATCATACATTCTTCCTGTATGATCTTCACATGCACCTGCGAAATACTTAAGTCCATATTTATTCTCTATGGCAATTAATAATTTACCATCAGGCTTTAGATAATTCTTAATTCTCTTTAAGAAATCCACAAAAGGATTCTTAGTATCCGTATAATATGCTGAATATTCAAGCACACCGATAAGTGTTATATATTTGTATTTCTTCTCAATTTTAATGTCATTAAAGTTACCAACCATAATTTCAAGATTATCATATTCTTTATTTCTGTTGGCATTTATTAAGGACCTTGTCTTAGATAATTCGATACAGGTTACTGATTTAAGTTTTTCACATAATGCACCTGTTACAGCGCCACAACCCGAACCTATCTCTAAAGCTTCCTCATTTTTATCGAATGGATACCATTCTAATATATTCTTTCTTACTGGTGATAAATGATAAAGAATAGGCCATCTGTTATCATTCTTAAGTATTTCCATTATGCTTTTATCACTCTTAACATAATCTAATAATTCTAATTCAATTGCACCATCACTATAATCGTCAGTACCACTATAATATTCATAATTCAGTTGAACATTTCCTACTTTTTCCATACAATAACTTGCCTTTCCTTTATATTTTCAAATGATTAAAGTGTTAAAAGTTAATGCTACACATAATGCTGTATGCAAGTGTAGCAAATACTTTTTATTATTAAAATTTTTGTTATTAAAGTTCTTTAATTATATCACTTATGAAATCAAATACGTGAGTATTTTCAATATAATCAGGATTCTCATTCTTAATTTCCACTTCTTTAGAATATCCATCACAAATCTCATTTAATTTAGCAGCAATTACACTTGGACTAGCACTTGCCACTGAAGTAATATTACTGTTAAATGATGATAAGTCTTTATTTGAATAATTATTTGTTATTACTTTTATACCAAATACTGACATCTCAAGTGGTGGATAACTTGGATGTGGTGAAGACATAAGCGATATACCTGCATATGTGTCTAACATTGTCTGTGCATATTGCTCAATTGTAAGTTTACCAACTGAAACTAACTCTTTGCCTCTGCCTAAATCTACAGGAAGATGATATTCTCCTGCTGATAAAATCTCCCACTCTTCTATATCTTTCTGGTTTTCTACCCATTTCTTAAGTGAAGATACTACTATCGAGAATGCATTTCTGTCTACTGATGGTCTGCCATATACGAGAATCTGTTTCTTCTTATTGACTTTACCGAAGTTTTTCTCAAGAATCTCTTTTAATTTACCATTTAATACAGGATCAAATTCATATTCTTTATAGAATGAATAACCATTCTGTATAAAGAATTCGTGTAATAACTTACTGTTAAATACCGCTAACTGTGGATATTCATTTCTGTATGTTGAATCTGCTAAAAGATATCTGCTTGACCAAGGATAGAAGCCTGGTTCATAATCCTGTATAAAATTAATGAATTTGTTAGGTTTAATTCCCGTCTCCTTAGTGAATTCAAGATATGCTTCCTGTGTGCAATACGCTGTCCACCAGCCTGTGAACATAAAGTAATCATTTTCAGATACAGGAATACTCTGCATATACCTGTCACTGTAGCCTACTATCTGATGTCTTGCATCACTGTCTTTGCTTGCTTTTACATAAGTATATTTATCCTTATACTGTTTAAGGGCTGTTCTCGATGGTGTTGCATCAGTAAGAATAATTCTGCTGCAATATCCTGATTCTTCGATAAGTTTCTCGAAGAACTTAAGGGCTGTTGAGATTCCGCCAAATACATGCTCAGGATTAATTGATGGTACTAAGAGGTTTATTCTTTTCTCACTAAAATCTGACTTTCTGAATTCATATTTCAAAATCTCTGCTATTGCTACTTCTGACTCTGGCATCTTTGTGCCTGAATTTTTTTCATTTATGCTTCTCATAACGTCACTTTCCATTTTTACAAATTGATTTCTATTAGTTACAGTTGGTGTTGTTAAATTATAATCTAAATTACAGTTATAATATGGATCACCCTCTTCTCTGTATGTCCTGTATGCAAATGCAGACATTTCAAAATCCACTTCAGGAATATATGAATCTCTGCTCTTTGATTCATAATGATATAACTTAATATGTGGGTCGTAAATATTAACATATCCTCTTAAATATGCTCTGATACATATCTCGATATCACTTCCGCAGATAATGAAATCTTCATCAAAACCACCGATTCTTTCAATTACCTTTTTCGATATTGCCATCAAAGCACCTGTACATGCTGTTACATTTCTAGTAACCATAGGTGATACATATGGCGAACCATAGTGTACCGGTTTCATTCCTTTATAAATATGGTCTGCCCAGCCCTGAATACCGACTACCACGCCTGCATGCTGAATTGTATCATCTTCATATAAGAGAAGTCCGCCCACAATACCGACATCATCTCTCATTGCCTTTTCAGCTAATCTCTCTAACCAGTCAGGTGTAATCAGTTTCATATCATTATTCATAAATACATATACATCACCCTTAGCAAGAGTCATTCCGTAGTTATTAAGTTTAGACCAGTTGAATCCAAATGCTGCCTTATGAACTGTTACATTTGAATACTGTTTCTGTACTTCTTCAAAATACTTAAATGATTCCTCTTTCTCGGAATTATTATCTAAGACAATTATTTCATAATCTTTATATGTTGTAAGCTCTTCTATTGAATCAATATCCTGTTTAAGTAAATCAACATGGTCCTTTGTAGGAATTATAACAGATACTTTAGGCATCACATCATAATGATATCTTACATCATATACAAATAAATCTTCTGTCTCTAAAGCTGTTGCCTTGCCCTCTCCATATATTCTGTCTAAATGTGACTGTATTGCATTAAGACCTGCTGTCTGTGCATATGGTTTTGAACCCGGATTAGTTGCCGTTGAACTTGGTAAATCTCTCCAGCCATATAGAACTTTTGATACATGCTCTATCTTATCTGTATGTTCAATCATTCTAAGCACGAGGTCATAATCCTGGCTTCCGTTGAATTCTGTTCTAAAGCCTCCTACTAAATCAAACAGACTCTTCTTAAAGCCTAAGAGATGTCCGATATACATCTGGCTTAAGAATAAATCAGGTGACCAGTCAGGTTTATGAAGTGGTTCACGTCCATTATCGAATTCATCAATTATATTCTGGTCGCTATATACTATGTCCGCATCTGTCTCCTTAATCTTTCTTAAGAATTCATATAACGCATCATAAGTAATGGCATCATCATTATCCATAAGTACAATATAATCACCTGTTGCAAGTGCTGCAGCTGCATTACTTGCTCCTGATATACCCTGATTCTTTTCTAAATAAGCTACTTTAATCTTATCACTTTCAACACTCTTTAAGTACTCTCTTACACCTTCTTTAGTTGAACAGTCATCAGCCATACAGATTTCCCAGTTAACATAATTCTGTCTCTTTACTGATTCAATAGCTTTCTCTAACCATTTTATCTCAACATTATATACCGGCATAACAATAGAAAACTTAATATCACTGTCATATTGTACATTGGGTTCAGATGGCTTAACTTCTGTTATCTTCTCAGTAACGGCAGGGTTAATCTTTGAATTAACCTTTGCCTTAATACCATGTATACCATTTACTCTTATGTATTGAAAGCCCTTACCGATTAATTTAGGCTCTTTTATACATCTTTTTGTAATCGCTAATGTTTTCTTTATCTTAGACATAATTCCTCGTTTCTGAGCTTTCTAACTCTATTTATTATATGTTACCTTAGAATTCATATCGAAATATCCTACTGTTGTTCTATCAGATATGACATTTACACAACATATATCATACAATCTGTTATATACGACAAGATTATCTTTCTCGTAACCTGTACAGCCTAGAAGTAACAGATACTGTCCACCCTGTAATATCATATTCTGTTTAAATTCTATCTCTACAATCTGCCCTTTTTTCACAGTTCCGGTATCAACTTTCTCGATAATTGTATTAGTACCTGTTAATTCTGTACCTTTAATATCTTTAAAACTGAATGCAAAAATAGGATTTTCTATTGTCTCATTAAACTTAATCTTCATTTTCAATGAGAAATCTTTGAACTTATAAACCGTATTAGTTACCTGTCCCTCATCATCAAATATACCAAAATCAATTATTTCGGCTCGCTTATCACCATATATCTGACTATTAGGATTAATGAGCATATACTCTTTCCAGTTAGTGATATCCTGCTGTTTCTTTTTCTTAGCACTATCCATCATCTCTGTTGGAGTTTCTTTATTAATAAGAGCATCAACATCACTACTTACGGCTTCATTGTCTGCCACATCATTTTCTTTCTGCTCGCCGTCAAACTGACCTACTAATATTTTCTTATAAATGTCTATCATCTCGGCGGGTTCGCCCTCTGCGACTATTGAACCATGATTAAATATGATTGCCCTGTTACAATATTTCATAACACTTCCCATATCATGTGTTACAAATAATATTGTCTTACCCGAGTTCTTAAGGTCCTCTAACTTCTTATAACACTTAGCCTGAAAGAACACATCTCCTACAGAAAGTGCCTCATCGACAATAAGAATGTCCGGTTCTACATTAATAGCAACAGCAAATGCAAGTCTTGCAAACATACCACTTGAATATGTCTTTACCGGCTGGTTGATGAAATCACCGATATCGGCAAAAGAAATTATATCATCAATCTTATTATCCATCTCTTCTCTGGTAAATCCTATCATTGTACCATTAAGGTATACATTTTCAAGTCCTGTATATTCAGGATTAAAACCTGCTCCTAACTCTAAGAGAGCTGATATCTTACCATTGATTTCCACTTTTCCTGAAGTAGGAGTAAGAACACCTGTTATAATCTTAAGAACGGTAGACTTACCGGCACCATTCTTACCAATGATACCAAGCATCTCACCTTTCTTAATCTCAAATGATATATCATTTAAAGCCACAAAGTCTTTATGATACTGCTTCTTTGTAATGCTTAATGCCTCTTTAAATCTTAGTGTTGGTTTGTCATACAATTTATATACTTTATTTAAGTTTGTAACTTTAATTGCGTAATCGCTCATTCCTTAATAATCCTCATTTCTTCAAATTTTCTATGGGTAATCTGTTCATATTAATCTGGTTTTCTAAGACACAATGTGCCTTAAGATATATTCAGTATTATTCCATACTTAATAATTTACCCTTGTCTTATAATGAATCTGCAAAATGTGGTTTAAGTCTGGTATAAACAAATTTAGAGATAAGAGACATTACTAATACAAATAACCAGAAGTATAATGTAAGCATTGGTTTTTCAAAGAATAATCTTTTCTCTATCATAGTTCCACGACAGCCATCTACTATATAAAACATTGGATTTAACTTAAATATTATACCTAATTTACCTAATGCTTTCTGAAATTCAGGTGCATAGAAGTTCCATAATATTGGTGTTAACCATGTTCCAACCTGCATAAAAACATTTATTATCTGTGTAGTATCCTTGAAAAATACCGAAATCGCAGATGTAAAATATGATATTGACAATACTAATACTATCATGCAGAAAGAATAATATACTAACTGTATTACTATTATTCCCGGAAAATATCCCATAAGTATATATGCAACTATTAAAAGTCCCATAAAGAATATATGAACAAATAATGATGAAACAACCTTCACAACCGGTAAAATATTTATGTTAAATACAACCTTTTTAACCAGATAACTATATTCAGCAAAACAATTAGTCGCATTAACAAGTGCTTCCTGAAAGAAAAACCATGGTATAAGTCCTGCCATTAACCATAAGATAAATGGTGTATCTCCAATATCACCACTTCTTAATCCTACCTGGAATACAAACCAATATAAAACTATAGTTACAAGTGGCTGTATAAATGCCCAGATAATACCCATATATGAGCCGGCATATTTAGTTTTAAAGTCATTTTTTGATAAATATAATACTAAATCTTTACTTTCAGCAAGTTTAGATAGTTTTTTCATTCTATTCCTCATTTCCGCAGGCACTTGTTGCCGGAGGAACGCGAGCTGAATTTCAGATTCAGCTCTGCGATTATAGCTAAATGTGTTGCCTGCAACACATTTAGTTGTGTGAAAAATAATCGCATCAGCATTATTTTTCACACTTTCCTCATTTCTTCGCGGTTTATCGCGAAGAGGCGAAGAGAAATTCGCGCAGGCGATTTCTCTTCTGCCATATGTTGCTAAATGTTTTCGCCCGCAAACATTTAGCTGTGAAAAAAATAATCGCATCAGCATTATTTTTTTCACTTTCCTCATTTGTTCCACTTTCCTGCTTATAAATAGCTTTATCGACTATAGATTTTATTCTTAAAACCCATAGTCGATAAAAAAGAGTCGCTTGGCGGCTCTTTTTATGCTATTTTCTAAAAGTAGCTAATTATTTTCTAAAATCTTTAATGCCAGGCCATTTGTGGTCTTTATCTGAAATAGTCAAATCTTCTTTTGTCATACCTTCTGGCATTGGCCATTCTACACCAATTTCAGGATCGTCCCATTTAAGTCCACCCTCATCATTTGGATGATAGAAGTCAGTACATTTATAAGCAAATTCTGCTGAATCAGATAGCACTATGAATCCATGTGCAAAATTCTTTGGAATAAAGAACTGTTTCTTATTCTCTGCTGATAATAATACCCCGAACCATTTTCCGTAAGTTTTTGAACCTTCTCTTAAATCAACAGCTACGTCAAAAACTTCTCCACTTACTACTCTTACAAGCTTATCCTGTGGAAAATTAATCTGGAAATGAAGTCCTCTAAGAACTCCTTTTTTAGAGCTTGACTGATTGTCCTGTACAAATTCCTGGTCTATTCCTGCTGCCTTATAATCATTATAATTATAAGTCTCCATAAAATATCCTCTTTCATCGCCAAATACTGAAGGTGTTATAACTTTTAATCCTTCTATTTCGCATGTTTCTACTGTTATTTTTCCCATTTTAAAATCTCCATTCAATTCTTATTCTATAATCCATTAGCAACATCTACAAGATATTGTCCATATGCTGTCTTCATTAAAGGCTCTGCAAGTTTAAGAAGCTGCTCTTTGTCAATGAATCCTCTCTTATATGCAATCTCTTCAATACATGAAATATATAAGCCCTGTCTCTTCTGGAATGCTGCCACGAAATCTGCTGCATCAAGTAACATATCATGATTACCTGTATCAAGCCATGCAAATCCTCTTCCTAATGTCTCCACCATAAGAGTTCCTCTTCTTAAATATTCATTGTTAATTGAAGTTATCTCTATCTCTCCTCTTGCAGAAGGCTTAACATTTTTAGCTATTTCTACTACATCATTATCATAGAAATATAATCCTGGTACAGCATAATTTGACTTTGGATTAGCAGGTTTCTCTTCAATTGATAAAGCCTTGCCATTCTCATCGAACTCTACAACACCATATTCTCTTGGATCCTTTACATAATAGCCGAATATTGTAGCGCCCTTTTCTCTTGATGCTGCATTCTTGAGAACCTTTGAAAAGCTCTGTCCATAGAATATATTATCACCAAGTACAAGTGCAACATTATCATCACCGATAAATTTCTCTCCAATAATAAATGCATCAGCAAGTCCTCTTGGCTGATCCTGAATAGCATATTCAAATCTCATGCCAAGCTGTTCGCCTGAACCGAATAATTCCTTAAATACTGGTAAATCTCTAGGAGTTGAGATAATTAATACCTCTCTGATTCCTGCTAACATAAGTGTTGATAATGGGTAATAAATCATTGGTTTGTCATATACAGGCATAATCTGTTTTGATACTGCCTTTGTTAATGGATAAAGACGTGTTCCTGAACCGCCTGCTAAAATAATACCTTTCACAATATTCCTCCATTCTTATACATATCATCTTGATGTCATCATCTTAATATCATTATCTTGATATTATCATTTTAATGTCTCTAAAATCTGCTTTTATAAAATATTCAACATATATTCTTGATATTTATCAATTTAATTTTACACACTAAAATGGGAACATTCCACATATTCCCATTTTAATTCATTTTATTTGTACATTTCTTCGTAATACTTCTGGTAATCACCGCTTGTTACATTCTTCATCCAATCTTCATGTTCAAAGAACCATTTGATTGTAAGCCTGATACCATCTTTAAACATTGTCTCTGGATACCAGCCAATTTCAGCTTTAATCTTGTCAGGTGCAATCGCATATCTTCTGTCGTGACCTTTTCTGTCCTCAACATAAGTAATTAAATCCTCACTTACAAGTGCTTTTCTTGGATCTCCGTCTGGAAGCATCTCCTGTAAAGTATCAATAATAATCTTTATGATTTCAATATTCTGTTTTTCATTGTGTCCACCGACATTATATGTCTCAAATAACTTACCTTTTTCCTGAACCATATCAATTGCTTTAGCATGGTCTTCAACATATAACCAGTCACGAACATTCTTGCCATCACCATATACTGGAAGCTTCTTTCCCTGTAATGCATTGTTAATAATAAGTGGAATCAACTTCTCTGGGAACTGGTAAGGTCCATAGTTATTACTACAGTTAGTAATATTAGCTGGAAACTTATAAGTATCCATATATGCCTTAACTAACATATCTGAAGATGCTTTACTTGCTGAATATGGGCTATGTGGTTCGTATGGTGATGTCTCATAGAAGAATGCATTATCATCATCTGGTAATGAACCATATACCTCATCAGTAGAAACATGTAAAAACTTCTTGCCCTCTTTAAATGTTCCATCAGGTAATTCCCATGCTGCTTTAGCACAATTTAACATAACTGCTGTTCCTAATACATTTGTCTGAACAAATACTTCAGGGTTCTTAATACTTCTGTCAACATGACTCTCTGCTGCGAAATGTACAACTCTGTCAATGTCATTTTCTGCAAATATTTTAGCAATTGCTTCCTTATCGCAGATATTAGCTTTAACAAATGTGTAGTTATCTCTATCTTCAATATCCTTCAAATTCTCAAGGTTACCTGCATATGTTAATGCATCAACATTGATAATTCTAATATCATTATCATACTTCTTAAACATATAGTGAATATAATTTGAGCCTATGAATCCTGCTCCACCTGTTACTAAATAAGTTCTCATAATTTAACTCCTTTGCTATTTGTATTTATTTAATATATTATTTTATCGCAAAAAATGCAAGCCTTATATTACATTTTATCACTATTTTATAAAACTTGTTGTAAAAAAGATGTAAATTAATCCACCTCCATACAATGCTAACAGCGCCAATGTGATGGCAATTGCATTAAAAATACTATTTAAGTAAATTTTCTTATCATTTTTCACAGAAGATGTTATAAATTTATTTTCTTCCATACGTGACTGAAGTTCATAGCATAACATCATTACCATAACAGGCATTACACAGATGTAATATCTGCTCTGTAATCCCGGATGTCCTGATATAAACTGGAAGTCCTTAAATGCACGTATAAACTGCATTAGAACAGTTATTATTAATGCAATTGAAAAGCTTTTAAAGAAGTTTCTTATCTGCTTTTCATTTTCTTTATATTTTATTCTTATTAACATTATTATTGGTGATAACCATAATATTTCATACGCAAGTCTGATGGCTTTCTTATTAAAATCTACATCTGTATGCCAGGTAACTCCACGAATCCATTGCTTAATGAATCCCTTTTCAAACCTTTTAATAAACTCATAAAATGTTATTCTTGTCCTCATAATTGGTTCTTTATAAACAATGTTGTATGTTTTAAATACCTCATCTGTTACTAAATCATGAAGACTTATCTGTATCTTTCCATATTGTACAAATACTAACATATAATAAGCTGCAGCAATTAAATATACCGGAACCGTATACCAGAAATCTCTGCCAAATACTTTCTTAATATCTTTCTCATCAATAATGGTCTTTATAACAAAGAATAATGCACATATCACAAGCATGAGACACGTTGTTAATTTTGTAAGTGCTGACGCTGTTATTCCTATTGCAATAAGGAAATATGTGAGCTTATTTCTCTTATTCTCTGCAAACCTTATTATTCCTAGTGTGAATATTGCAACAACCAAAATTGCCAGATTATCATTGTTAATCATCGGTGCACAGCCTGTAAGCATCGGAAATGATACTACCATCATTGCATACATTAGATGTAATGCAGGATAACGTTTATTAATTCTTGAATATCCGATATACAAGAATAAGGCTATTCCCATCGCAACTAACACCATGTTAAATATCCTCAATATATCCAGATTCACATATACCAGATTATCATGAAATGTTACTGCATTGAGTGGTATCATAAGCCAGTAGTATAATGATGGATGACCTAAATAACTTACTGTATTACTCCATTTGCCTTTAAATGTTCCAAATGACTGGTGTAATGCTATAGTATTAGCTGTGGTTTCACTTATTCCATTTGTTTCACCAACTAACAGATTCTGATTCTCATATTCGGATACAATATGTGGATTTCTTGTCAGGTCTGCAAGATATGAGATATGTGCCATCTCGTCATATACGCCTAAGTACATGTATTTCCATGCAAATATCATCATAAATACTGCATATACAAATGTTATACCATATATGGCTTTAACTGTTATTCTGGATAAAAACCTAATATTATTATGCCAGATAACCATCAATACAAGCAGATAGAATACTAATACAATAATCATTGCAATGACTTTGGTATTGGGTCCATCAACTATAATATTAAAATCTAAATCCACACCTGTATCAATTCCATTATTATAAAATGCACCATCTTTATAGTCATTGCCGCCTGTTGTCCATACAGATAATGTATCATCATTATTATCTTGTGCAGCAATTCCGAAATAATATTCACCCTTTGGATAAATATTATTAAACATTGCTATACCATATTCATTATCTGCAAAATCTCTTCCTCTGACCTCTACATTTTCCAATGGATTTTTGTCTGCATCATAGAGTGTAAATATATATTTACCTTTAATTTCAGTTGAATATGTTGCAAATCTCACACTTACACCTTGCAGATTTTTATCTGTATTTATCTTCTGTAACATATCAGAATCAGATTTTATTATATCTGTAAGACCACTGGCATTAAGGTTTAATTTCGTAGTTCTATAGGTCCTGCCCATATCCTTAATGATATCTGCACTTCCTATGAGTAATAAAGTAAGAATTACAGTTCCAATATATTTAAGATTCAGCTTATTCTTTTCACGAAGAATACCAAATATCATTATACATATATAAACAAACCATATTACCGTTAATACTTCTAATTTAACACGCCAGTCAAACATTAATAAAAACTGTATCTTTTTAAACTGACTATTTTTCAATGTAAGTTCATTATCATCTATATCCGCTTTAATATCATCTCTATATATAATAATATCTCTGCTTGATAATACTACCTTAGAATCATTCAATATATCAACATCGCCTGTTAATGTAAGACTTTTTATATCAGTATATTCTTCAGGAATATATAGTGTAGCCACTCCATAACTCACATCTAATTCTTTTATATACGTCTGATTGTCATTTGTTACAATCAGGACTTCATATTCTTCATTACCTGTAATGTCATCATCATACCACCCTATTATCGGATTTGTACTTGGCATACTTCCAAATATAACCATAAGGTTACATATTACAAGTAAAAACGTCAGTACAACTTTCCAATTAAATAAGTTTTTCATATCGGGTATCTTCTTCATAGGATAATCCTTTCATTAAATGAGATTAACTGTCTTTCTTCCCATGCTGTCATATATAACATTTGTTTTCTTTATCTGCTCTAAATCGTAACAGTTTCTACCATCTATAACAATAGGATTTCTCATAAGTTTCTCGAACTTAGTAATATCATACTTCTTAACTTCATCCCATTCAGTAAAAATGACGCAAAGGTCTGCATCTTTAATTGCCTCATCTATTGAATCACAGTAAATAATCTCTGTTGGGTATTTCTTCTTATAATTTTCTACACCTGCAGGATCCCATGCTTTTATCTCGCAACCCTCGTCAAGGAAAATTGGGATATTTACAAGTGATGGTGCTTCTCTTAAATCATCTGTACCAGGTTTAAACGTAAGACCTAATACAGCGATTTTCTTGCCTTGGAGATTTTCATAATACTTTCTTGCCTTCTTAATTATCTTGAATTTCTGATTATCATTTGTCTCAATAGCTGCCTTAACTGTCTTTAATTCATAGTCATTGAAATTAGCGAGCCAATGTAATGCCTTAGTATCCTTTGGAAAGCATGAACCACCATATCCGATGCCTGCATTAAGGAATTTATCACCTATTCTAGGATCATATCCCATTCCTTTTGTTACATCATTAATATCGGCACCCACAATTTCACATAAGTTCGCGATTTCATTTACATACGAAATCTTAAGTGCAAGGAAATCATTTGATGCATATTTTATCATTTCAGCACTTCTTCTGTTTGTAACAAGAATCGGAGCATCAAAATCTTTATATACTTCTTTAAGGATATTTGCTGCATATTTGCTCTCAGCACCAATTACTATACGGGATGCATGAAGAGTATCTCTTACTGCTGTTCCCTGTGCTAAAAATTCAGGATTAGATGCAATATGGATTGATATTCCATCTTTAGCCTTTTCTGTTATAAATGCTTCCACTTTATCATTTGTTCCGATTGGAACAGTAGATTTAATGACTACTATACAGTCATTTTCAGCATTTTCAGCAATCTGTTCAGCAACTTTATATACATAAGTCAAATTAGCCGAACCATCTTTCTTCTCTGGTGTACCTACACCGATAAATATTACTTCTGCATCTTTGTATGCAGATGCATAATCTGTTGTAAACGTAAGTCTCTCCATATTTTTAATCATAAGATCATCTAGACCTGGTTCATATATTGGAGAAATACCTTTACTCATTTTTGCAACTTTTTCCTCGTCTACATCCACACATACTACATTATGACCATGTTCCGCAAGACATACACCTGTAACTAAGCCGACATATCCTGTACCTGCTACTGCTATCTTCATAAATTAATTCCTTTCTCGTGTATAGTTTTTATTCTTCTTTTAAATCTTTCTTAGCAATTCTTACAACTGACCATCTCATAAGAATGAAGAATCCAATTGCAAGCAAGGTGACTAATATTGAATAAAACGTTGAGATCCCCAATACTCCATAATTTCTTACTACTCTGTTACCAAATACATATGAAATTACAGCAACTATCAAATATCCCCAGATAAGAAATCTCTGGTATCTTATAGTCGTAATAATCATATTTTCAAAATTAATTAACGCTAACATTCCACCACCTAGGATTAATATAACTAATTCTGTTCTGTAGCTTTTTAGGTTAACGCTGAATACTGCACTTAAAACCGGAATTCCAAGTAAGAAACCACCAAGTGCTATTATAATTGTAAGACCTAATATTATGAATGTCTGTCTTACAATTATCTTCTTAAATTCATGGGTTTTCTTCTCCTGCCATACACTGGCAACCTTGAACAACATAGGTTGAAATATAAAGTTACTAAGTAATGATATTACAAATACCGGCATAAAAATAATATTAAAACATGTCTGTGTCTTCTCATCTAATACAGCATCAATCGAATATTTAGGTGCATTTGCAATATACATAATAAGAAATGTACATGCTGCAAGCGGAAAACATGTAATCATAAGCTTCTTAACATTAGAAGTCTCATATTTATTTTCTTTTGTACTAAATTCCTTATATACAGATGTGTTAAATATAATTGCTAGAAGTGTGGTTGTTACGAATGCCACAACTGACGTAAGCACTAAATCACCTGTAGCAATATACATACCTATATATACCACTATATATATAAATAATCTGATTCCAAGTATCTTTCCAGCAACATCTAATCTGCCTTTCTGCTGCATTCTTCCATGCAAAATATCTTCTACGGCTTCTACAAACTTGACTGCACATACAGATATTACTACTATGCATTTATCAGTAGGATAATCATTAACAAATATACACACAAGTATATAGGCTGTGCTTGAAATTATCATAATTATACTTGAAATATATCTTGAAATTATATATTCTTTATATGAATATTTCTCATTAACATCTGTTGCCTGGAAATTTCTCATACCATATTTACCAATCGTCATCATAAGATTACCGATTGCATACGCTATGGTAAATACACCTCCATCATAGTCATTACCCATTCTGGTTATTATTAATAGTATTAATGTTGTCTGAAATGAATTAAGCATTGCTGCAAACGTATTCCAGACATATGCAGATTTATCCACATTCTTACTGTTTATTAAATATTTTCTGGTTACTGATAACATTTTTAATTCCTTTTCCTAGAACATTCAACAATTTTCTCTGCAAGAGCATCAGGATTCCCCATCTCCACAAAATAATATTTGTCTTCATCTTCTGAATATAGTTCCCTGACTGCCGGATTATCACCGAAAATAATCTTCTTATTCATCGCATCATAGATATATGCCTTACCAGGAATTGTTCTCTTTGCTTTATTAATATTTTTGTTGAAATGACCTGACAGGCATAAATCAGAATAATCAATATATTCTGCCAGTTCTTCCTGACTTAACCAATTATGATATTCTACGTTATCAGCTATCGGTTTATTTAGTTCATCCTTAATAGGACCTACTATAATAAAGTATAATTCTTTATTGTCTTTAATCTTATCTATTGCATCTAATATAACTTCAATACCCTGAAGCGGCAATATGCTTCCAAAATATAATACCACATATTTATCTTTCATTCTTTCAGGTCTCTCAAGGTTTCTCACATAATAAATGCTTCTGTCCGCTTCAAGATATAATGTATGCATCTTATCTCTATTAGCACCAAACTCTTCAACAAAATATCTGCCATGTGCATTAGTATCACATATTATCTCATCGGCTGCCTTTATTGCCTTTTTATCATAATGCTTCAGAAGTTTTGCAAATAAACTTCCATCTTTAATCTTCTTTCTATCAAATACAATAGTATCATACATAGAAATAAAGAAATCAATTACTACCGTATTCTTCTTAAATTTCCAGTTAAATGGTGCAAATATCAATTGTGGTGCAAACCCAACAAAAACTACGTCAAATTTTCTCATTGACGTAGTTAATATCTTTGCGTAAACACTAAGCAATCTTTTAACGTAGCTCTTTGAATATGAACCAATAACTGTCAATTGTCCTCCGTCTTTCTTTATCATCTCGATTTCCTGGGTATTTCGTAAATAATCAAGATTCTTAGTTGTGATAAATAATACATTTTTATTATTGTAAGATATCATAACAATCTCCATTTATTCAAGACTATCTGTTTACTGCCATATTAAGTGATAATGAGATTAAAAACTACTCTCTTGTTACTCATTATCTTTATTTTTGTTTTTCTCTGAATCTTTATCATAATCTAATTTTCTGACATGATACTGAATATCTTCTAATAACTTACGGTTTGATGCAATTAAATCTGCCTGTAATCCCATAATATAAGTTGAGAAACCAAGAAGCATCAATGTACTTGCAAGAATTAGTGACTGAATATGACCGCCACCTTGTCCCATACACATAAATATAATGTATCTTACACCTATACCAAGTCCTATCATACCCGGAATTAATGCCAGCCATGTAAAGAATCTTAGTGGTTTATACATCATAAATGCCTTTAGAATTGTAAACATTGATTTCTTAACATAACCCATCATACTGTTAAAAAGCCGTGATGGTCTTAACTCGCCATTAGTTCTTATAGGAACTGATGTCTGAGGAATCTTATTTCTTCCCGCCTGCACAATTGTCTCTAATGTATATGTGTATTCATTAGTAACATTCATTCTCATTGCTGCTTCTCTGCTATATGCTCTGAAACCACTTGGTGCATCAGGAATATCTGAGTTAGAAGCCTTTCTTACAACATAACTTCCAAAATGCTGTAACTTCTTCTTAATCGGTGAGAAATGTTCTGTTTTATCAATAGGTCTTTCTCCTATGACAATATCTGTCTTTCCCTCTATGATTGGACGAACAAGTTTCTCTATATCATCTGCAACATACTGGTTATCCGCATCCGTGTTTACGATGATATCGGCTCCGTTTCTAAGGCAGGCATCTAAACCTGCCATAAAACCTTTTGCAAGTCCTTTATTTCTCTTTAAATCGACAACATAATTGACACCCCAGTTGCGTGCCACTTCTATTGTATTATCTTTACTGCCGTCATTGATAATTAAATACTCAATTATATCAATGCCATCAATGTGTTTTGGTAATTCATTCAACGCAATTTCTAATGTCTCCGCTTCATTATAACATGGAATCTGAATAATTAGTTTCATATCTTGCGATCTTCCTCTCTTTGTAATTATGCACCTTGCACATTTTACAGTATATGTATTTAAAAATCAAGTAACTATTGTTTATACCTGAAATCTCCATCTCAAGATTATTTTTCCAATCTGTCTAAAGCACTGAATATTGCTCTAATTGAGGCTCTTGTAATATTAGAACTTACACCTACACCAAATGTTGTCTTCTTAGTAGTCTTATCTAACATCTGGATATAAGCTGCTGCTTTTGCGTGAGAACCCTCACCTAATGTATGCTCTGTGTAGTCTAAAAGTTTAACGTCTACACCTGTTTCTTTCATAATTGCTTTCTGAACAGCATCAATAGGTCCCGTACCTTCAGCTTCTACATATTTCTTTTCGCCTTTATACTTAAATGTGAGTTTAACTGACGCACTATTAGTGCCATTATCTACTACCTGGCAACTTTCAAATTCATATGGATATTCTTTTTCAGTCTTGGCAACAAGATACTCTTCTGTGAATTTATCCATAATCGTATCTGGTGAAACTTCTCCCTGTTCCTCTGCAATCTTCTGGATAACATCGGCAAATTCCTTATGCATACCTTTAGGAAGCTTGAATCCAAAATATGTATCCATAACAAATGCCACACCACCTTTACCTGACTGGCTGTTAATTCTTACAATCGGTTCATATTCTCTTCCGACATCACTAGGATCAATTGGAAGATAAGGAACTTCCCATATTCCATCATTTCTCTTAGCCATAGCATGAATACCTTTATTAATAGCATCCTGATGTGAACCTGAGAACGCAGTAAATACAAGCTTACCTGCATATGGATGTCTCATGCCTACAGGCATCTTACAACACCTTTCATATACTTCGATAATCTCATTGATATGTTCTAAATTAAGTTCTGGATTAATTCCCTGAGAGAACATATTGTATGCAATTGTAAGCACATCAACGTTACCTGTTCTCTCACCATTTCCGAATAATGTTCCCTCTACTCTGTCTGCACCTGCAAGTAAAGCTAATTCTGTAGCTGCAATTCCCGTTCCTCTGTCATTATGAGGATGAACACTTAATATAATGCTGTCTCTGTCTTTAAAATGTTTATTCATCCATTCAATCTGATCAGCATAGACATTAGGTGTTGTCATCTCTACTGTTGCTGGTAAATTAAAGATAATCTTATTATCAGGTGTTGGCTGCCACACATCCTGGACTGCATTACATACATCTAAAGCATAATCTAACTCTGTTCCTGTGAAACTTTCAGGTGAATATTCAAGAACAATCTTACCTGGAAATTCTTCTGCATATTTTTTAACAAGCTTTGTTCCGTCTATTGCTATCTGCTTAATCTCATCTTTACTCATTCCAAATACTACATCTCTTTGAAGTGTAGATGTTGAATTATATATATGTACTACTGCCTGTTTGATGCCATCTAATGCTTCAAATGTTCTTGCAATAAGATGTTCACGACACTGTACAAGGACCTGAACCATTACATCATCAGGTATTAAGTTTCTATCTACTAATTGTCTTAAAAAGTCATATTCTATCTGTGAAGCTGATGGAAAACCTACTTCTATCTCTTTAAATCCAAGTTTAACAAGCATATTAAAGAATTCTATCTTCTCTTCCACAACCATAGGCTCTATTAATGCCTGGTTTCCATCTCTTAAATCCACACTACACCATGCTGGTGCTTTCTGTATCTCTTTATCAGGCCATTCTCTGGTCTCCATTTTTACTACGGGTACTCTTTTATATTTCTTATAATTTAACATATTTTTATTTCCTTTCCATTCTGAATCTGCATAAAATTTTCTATATATTCATTCTTTAGTCAGTTTCAGAGTCGATAGTCGATAAATCACACTGTATTTTTTCAAGATAATAATTTTTACTTTTTCATACTTATTAGTCCCATTTAACATCATTCCTTTTTATTTTATAAATATTAGTGTGTTACAATTCTCGATTAATGTTAACACTTTCGAAAGATTATAACACTAACTTTTCGTCAATACAAGTATTTCCCTTTAACTTAATCACTCATTATTTTCATTAACAGTCTCAGAACTCTTGGTTCCAAATGCCTTACCCATTCTGTAACCTAATAATTTAAACCCTGAACTTATTATTAAATCAGGAATCATATACCATTTACCATGACGGAGTATATGACTCATTGCACTTTTAACCATTCTTATTCCTTCGGATTCTGATTTGACATTTTCAAATACATAGGCGAATTCTTTCTGCGACTTTCCTATCGCATAATTTCTCTTAAACTGTTCCCTATATGTGTAATTGTGGGAATGCAATACTCTCGCACATGAAGCATAATACACCTTTTTATCATTCATTAATACTTTATATGCAAAATAAGTATCTTCATTAAAATCTGTCTCAACGAATTCTCCAAGTTCAATAAAATGTTTTCTCGAATATGCCGCACATACATCTGAACAGAAAAATGCTTTAACGCCCATAGTCTCTATGTCTTCTTTATTTTTTGCGATATCTTTATCCGGATAATTAAAGCTTCTTATATATTTCTCAACATACTTACAATTCTTATTTGGTAACTGTCTTGCATATGTGACATATACATCTTCATCTGAAAACGGTCTTATGAGTTCATCTATAAGATATTTGTCCATAGGCATCGCATCCTGTGTCATAAATATTATATAATCTGCCTGTGAATGTGATACTCCAAGATTTCTTGTTAATCCATGATTAAATTCTTTCTTAGGCACATTATATACTTCTACATTACTATATTTCTCAGATATCATATTATCATCTATATATTGCTTTTCTGTCTGAGTATTCATAATAATAATTTTATTTACTTTATGATGCTGAATATTTAATTTTTCAATTATCTTATATATCCTTTTATCTGGTTTATATGTTGGTATTATCACATCAACAGTACACAAATCTTTATTTTTCATATTTTCTTTTCCTTACCTGCTAATCTGATTTATGTTATTCTGCTTAATAATCTAATTAATGTTATTTGTTAATTTGACTTATTCTTATCTGCTTACTTAGTTTATCTTACTTGCTAATCTGATTAATCTTATCCACAACCATATCTACATATTTTTTGCAAATTTCATCTGTTTCAGCTTCAACCATAACTCTTACTAAAGGTTCTGTTCCGCTCTGGCGTAATAACAGTCTTCCCTGATTACCAAGTTCTTCCGAAACTTTGTCCGACAACTGATTCAGTTCAGCATTATTCATTACTTCGTTTTTATCCTTAACTTTAACATTTACCAAAAGTTGTGGATAAATCTTAAGATTTTTTCTAAGATTACCAAGTGTGTTCTTATTCTCTAACATTGCCTCCATAATCTTTAATGATGTAAGTATTCCGTCTCCGGTTGTAGCGTGTTTACTAAATATTATATGTCCTGACTGTTCACCACCCAGGCAATGCCCATTCTGCATCATATTCTCGCATACATATTTGTCTCCTACTGCTGTCTTTTCATATTTGATACCTTCTTTGTCAAGTGCTTTATAGAGACCTATATTAGACATTACGGTCGTAACAATTGTATCATTTTCTAACTGTCCATGATGTTTCATGTACACACCACATACATATAAGATGTTATCGCCATCTACAACCTCGCCGTTCTCATCAACAGCGATACATCTGTCTGCATCTCCATCATAAGCAAATCCGACATCTAAGTTATTATCTTTAACAAACTTCTGTAAATATTCTATATGTGTCGAACCACATTCTCTGTTAATATTAGTTCCATCAGGTTCATTATTAATAACATATGTCTTAGCACCTAATGCATCAAATACGTTCTTTGCAATTGCTGATGCACTTCCGTTAGAACAGTCAAGTCCAACTCTCTTATCCTTAAATGAGCGTGTTGCTATTGAAATAAGATATCCTATATATCTGTTTCTTCCTATTGCATAATCTACTGTTTTACCAATATTCTCTCTCTTTGCAAATGGAATCTCACCGGCTTTACCATCTATATATTCTTCTACTTTTTCTTCTACTTCTGCTTCTAATTTCTTACCCTGTGCATTTATTACCTTAATACCATTATCATAATATGGATTATGACTTGCTGAAATCATTATTCCTAAATCAAAGCCATCCGTTCTTACTACATACGATACACTAGGTGTAGTAGTTACGTGTAAAAGATACACATCTGCACCTGATGCAGTAAGTCCTGCTACAAGTGCGTACTCGAACATATAGCTGCTTCTTCTTGTATCTTTACCTATTACAACTTTTGCTTTATGTTCCTTTGAATAGTACCAGCCTAAATATCTTCCTACCTTGAAAGCATGTTCAACTGTTAAATCTACATTTGCCTCGCCTCTGAATCCATCAGTTCCAAAATATTTTCCCATTTTCAATTTCGCGTCTAAAAAACGCTCTCCTTCTATATTTTTATTTTTAATAAATCATCTGTTTGTAGTTATCAGCTCAATTAATTTATTATTATAATAGTTTCTTATATTAATTTATTTATATAAGAAATTTTAAATTCATATGTGCATTAACCCGGACCTTCTTCCCTTCCAAGATTAGTATCTTCAAACATCTTCACTATCTCTTCTAGTGCTTCTTTCTCATCCGGACCTTCACATCTTATCTCTATTTCATCTCCACACTTTATACATGCTGCCAGGAGATTCAGAAAGCTTTTAACATTTGATTCTGTCTCTTCCCTGACCGCTTTAATAGCAGACTCGTATTGTAGTGCTTTTTCTGTAATTTTGCCTGCCGGTCTGAAATGAATTCCTGATAAAACTTTAACCCGCACCTTTTGTTTTACCATTTTTCTCATACCTTTCTACGTTATAATATGCCTGCTTTATACAGGCATATTACACTTTTTTATTATTGACTTATATCTTGGGTATTACTTGTATTTTCAGTACTACCAGTAGATGCCGTCGTTGTTTCACCATTATTGTTACTGTTATTTTTTGTTATTAAAACATTTACTCTGACTTCTGAAACTACACGTAATCCTTCAGGTAATGTGAATTTTACAATTACTTCATTATTTCCCTCTACAGTATTCTTCAAATCCACATATGCATTTAAATTATTAACATTAAAACTATCATGATATTTCTGTAAACCTGACAATGTTATATTAATACTCGACTGAACTATTTCTGCCGAATATCCATCTGGAATGTTATTCTTATCAATCTCGCTTATTGGTATTCTGTATGTGCTTGTAACAAGTTTCTCTATTTTGGCTGTTACATTCATAGTTGAATCATTTTCGCTACACAGGAACACACCGCTTGGCAGCTGTGCTGAAACATCTACCGAAACTGAAATATCCGAACTTGCACCTGAGATATTAATTAATTCGTCTGGAAAAACTATGCTCTCTATCTGTTCTGCTCCAGGTCCTGCTATCTTAAGAGTATTCTTTTCTCCAGTAACTTCAACTAATTCATATCCATCAGCTACCGTACCTGTTGTTCCAAACTTAAGTGGCACTTCACGCACCGGATATACCTTTGCTGTATAATTAACTGTATCTGTATCAGTTTTAACATTAGATTTCATATCTGCTAATGTACCTGTCGCTGTATAATACTTTATATTAAGCTGTGTTGTAAAATCTCCGGTATGACTTGATAAATCGACATCTGCACCCACATGTTTTATCTGGTTAATCACAGATTCCGGTGCTGAAACCGTTACTGATGACGGTTCAATGCTTTCCTTTCCCAGATAATATGAAGACGTGAGTCCACTTGTCTGATTAATCTCTATCTCATAAGTCTTCGTTACTATATTCTCAATCTCTAACTTCATCGACATAGTCTTCTGCGATATTTCACAGTCTTTATCATACTTAGAATTTCTAAATTTCACATATATAGGTACCGCATCAACATTCGATTTCTCACTAAATGGTGCTTCGGCTACGAAATCCTCTTTGCTCATTTTATCTACTTCTGACCTTGGCCCTTTTATTGTTACTGTCACTTCTTTACCTGACAGAATAGTATATACCTGATTCTTCTCGGTAATAACTTCTTCATCTAATGTTGTTACAGGTATTCCCTGAATAGTTCTTGTAACTTCCGGATCATCGATATTCACCACAATGAGCCAGAATATTACAGCAAAAAATAATGATAATAACTTGTATGCAATATTATTCGTTAATATCTTTTTCATTGTGTTTTCTTCCCTTCCATATTTTAAATCTCTTTGAATCTACGGTTTTATTCTGTAATGCAACAAGCTCGCTCTTAAGATTCTCACCATCAACATTTCTAATTAATTTTCCACCTTCTGCCACTGAAACCTTACCTGTCTCCTCTGAAACAATAATTGTAAAACTGTCTGTGGTCTCACTGACACCGACACCTGCTCTATGTCTGGTTCCAAGTTCTTTGCTAAGTTCCATATTATCCGATAATGGCAGATAACATGTGGCTGCTACGATTCTGTCTCCCCTTATAATAACTGCACCATCATGTAGTGGTGTATTATGTTCAAAAATGTTTATCAAAAGCTGGTTACTTATCTCTGAATCTATTGCAATTCCTGTTCTCTCATATTCAGTAAGACTGATTTCTTTCTCTATTACAATTAATGCTCCTGTCTTGTGTTTTGCAAGTTCATATGTAGCTTTTACTAATTCCGTAATCGTTCTGTCACTGAATCTCTCATTTGTATTCTTCGAATCATCAAATGTAAATATATTATTGATAAAATTCTTTCTTCCTAACTGTTCTAAGGCTCTTCTTAGTTCAGGCTGAAATACAATTATTGCCGCAATAATACCAACATTTAATGTTTTATCTGCAATCCATAATATTGTATTAAGATTAAAGATTGCTGCTAATAATACAAATACAATAAGAATAACTATACCCTTGAATAATGTCCAGGCTCTTGTATTCTTTATCCATATCATAATCTCATATATTAAAGCTGCTATGATTACTATTTCAACTATGTCGGTAACACCGACTTTAGGTATCGTTATATATCTTTCAACAAATGACACAACATTCTGGATAACTTCTTCCACGTAATCACTTCCTCACAAAACTTCGATTATTTCTTTTCTTTAATTTTTTATATTTTTCTTCTTCAAGTATTACTGATTATTTTCTAATTATCTTATTTTTCAGATTATTTTATTCCTTTGATTATTTCATCTTCTTAACATTTATACGCTTTACCTGTACATCTGATGCTGTAACTTTTATCTTAGGTACTGCCTTGACATAATAGTAATAATCGTCATCTTCAAATTGTATATACTCTGTTCCCGAATAATCTACTGCAAGTACAAAGTACTGTAATATATAGGATATTCCTATTGCCAGAAGCCCCATTACAGCTACCATCCATATAGGATATATACCATCAATATCAAATATATATGTTGCACATACAATTATAATTAATTCTAAAATTCCGCCAACAATTATGCCTATCTGCATTGAATGGTCTATAGATAAACGTTTAATCCCATATACAACAAGCGCTGCTAATACAAATGCAAGAATTATAGCAAACATTTCCTTATTAGCTAATACATTTCTTAAAAATGAACTTGCCTTATCTACACCTGAAGCCTTGCTTCCATCGGCTATAACCTCACTTCCTGCATATTTCATTATGAAAAATATTATTGTACCAAATACCATAGGTACAATCGCTGTCATAGATAATCCAACTCCTATAACAAGTGGCATTAAATATGGTATTCTTAATAAAAATACTATTGGCATAACGAGTAATACATAACCATATCTAACCGAAAATCTGAAATAAGCAATATACATTATAAGGTATATAACTAATGCAACTAATGCCATCTCTGCTGCTATTCTATATATATTCACTATCAACAGTAATGACATTAAAAACACTATTACATTGACTGGCAACAACGAACAACAAGCTGCTATAATTATAGCTAACACAGAGTTATTTAGTATCCCGCCAATACCTAAATAATTATTAATCATCAAGACATATGTAAGTGCCAATACAAATCTTATAACCGGCAATATATACGTTGAATGTGAACTATATAATTTTCTTATTTTTTCCTTAAAAACCAAAAGTTTTGTCATCAGAGTCTGTTCCTCCTAATTTTGTTTCGCTTTTACTCTTTTCTTCTCTTTTGTAAACCATATATAATTCTTTTAAATTCTCTGAATATTCTACATTCATATCATGCATCTTCAGGTATTTTATAGAATAAACCACATACGAAATAAGCATATATATAATAAATGTTATAACATATATAATAAGAATCTTCTTACCAAGTGTAAATAAATTCATAGATACTATGTTCTTCGCAAAAAAATCCACCTTATATATTACCCACAATATCAGGCACAACATAAATGCCAATGTTATGGTTATGGCTGTATTAATCATTTTAAGTCCAACATAATCTTTCTTATAATACTTGTTGCTCTTAATTGATTCCTTGCCCTCTCCCTGTTCATATATTGCTAACTTCGTCATAAGTCTTATCTTTTCTTCGTTAAG
Source organism: Eubacteriaceae bacterium (assembly GCA_902362455.1). Lineage (GTDB taxonomy): Bacteria > Bacillota > Clostridia > Lachnospirales > Lachnospiraceae > Bovifimicola > Bovifimicola ammoniilytica. The sequence continues at coordinate 18,705 of CABIWJ010000002.1, read as the reverse complement.
CATTATCTTCCATATTCCTTTCACAAAAATATCCACAATCTGCTTATCTGTTGATTATATCATAGACAATGCAATTAATCTATTAAATTTTTTTTACGATTAAGACAGATATATCATTTTCCAGTTGCTGACTTATCTTCCAATACTATCATATTGCAAATATGTTACAAAATTGTTACGATTCATTTGTCATTAGCTAAGACAAATAAAAGTATTCAATAAAAAATAAAGGAGGATATTAAAATGTGTTTTAAGTTTATTTCAAACTGTAGCGATTTATGGAACTATATCCGTAATTGTTTTGGTTGCTAATATTATATAATGTGTATTTCAACAGGAATTTCCTGGTAAATAATAAAGACCAGTTGGTGTAATTCCAGCTGGTCTTTATTGCTTTATTATTGCTTTACTATATATATTTTATATTATTATTTAACAACATTGAATGCGTTGATTCCAGGATAAACCGCGCTATCGCCTAATTCTTCTTCGATTCTGAGTAACTGGTTGTACTTAGCTACACGTTCTGAACGGCTTGGCGCACCTGTCTTAATCTGGCATGTGTTAAGGGCAACTGCTAAATCAGCAATTGTTGTATCTGCTGTTTCACCTGAACGGTGTGAGCTTATAGCTGTATAACCTGCCTTATGTGCCATCTTAATGGCTTCAAGTGTTTCTGAGATTGAACCAATCTGATTTAATTTGATTAATATAGAGTTACCACAACCAAGTTTGATACCCTTAGATAATCTCTCTGTATTTGTAACGAATAAGTCATCACCTACTAACTGAACTTTGTCTCCAAGTTCTTTTGTAAGCTTCTGCCATCCTTCCCAGTCTTCTTCATCTAATGCATCTTCAATTGAGATGATTGGATATTTCTCAACAAGATTCTTCCAATGTTCAATTAAATCGTCAGATGTGAATACTGTTCCGGCTTTAGGTAATTTGTATTCGCCTTTCTTTCCTGTTTTCCATTCTGAGGATGCTGCATCCATAGCAATCATAAAGTCTTTCTCAGGTTCATAACCTGCTTTCTTAACAGCCTCTAAGATTGTTTCGATTGCTTCTTCATCAGATTTTAATGCCGGAGCGAAACCACCCTCATCACCAACTGATGTAGCAAGTCCTCTTTCTTTAAGAATAGATGCAAGTGCATGGAATACTTCCGAACACCATCTTAAGCATTCTTTGAATGATGGTGCACCAACAGGCATAATCATAAATTCCTGAACATCTAATCCTGATGATAATGCATGACATCCGCCATTAATAATATTCATCATAGGAACCGGCAACCTGTTACCACTGATGCCACCAAGGAAACGATAAAGAGGAATATCAAGTGATATTGATGCTGCTCTTGCACATGCGATAGATACTGCAAGAATTGCATTTGCTCCTAATTTAGACTTGTCCTTTGTTCCGTCTGCATCTATCATAGCTTTGTCTACTGCATAAATGTCAGATGCATCCATTCCAGCTAATGTATCATTAATAATTGTGTTGATATTTTCTACTGCTTTTTCAACACCTTTTCCTAAATATCTATCTTTCACTCCGTCGCGAAGTTCAAGTGCTTCAAATTCGCCTGTAGAAGCTCCACTTGGTGCTGCTCCTCTTCCAACTGTTCCGTCTGCTAATACTACTTCAGCTTCTACTGTTGGATTTCCACGCGAATCTAATATCTCTCTTCCTATTACTTTTTCAATTTCTAAATAATTCATGGCTTTCGCTCTCCTTTCAGCAATTCAAGGTTCTCCCTCCGGAAAATGAAGTTTTCCGGTAAACAAATTCAGCAGTTTTGTTTATAGGGAGTCCTTTATGATTTACACACAAGTTAGTTATGTCTAACTCGTTATGTATTATATCTTATTATTGCCTAAATAACAAGCATTCTATATGAGAGGTTTTATCATTTTCTTTCAAATAATTCTATCTGTTCACCATTAATTCCTTTGATAAAAGCTATCCTTGCTTCTACCTTATCATTAAGTGCAAGAGCAATATCTTTAGGATAGACATGTGGTGCTGCTCCACATTTAAGCGCCTTTTCGAATAAATTATCTACATTATCACATTCAATTGCAATATGTTTAAAAGCACCGTCTCCAAGACTCTCTTCATTAAATATTTCCAAAATATCGTCACCTACCGACAACCAGCAGGCATCAGTCTTAGTCTTAAAATATCCCATTTCCTTTGCATCGAATATTTCCTTATAGAAATTAATTGTCTCTTTGAATTTCTCTGTGTATAAAGCTATGTGCGCAAATCCTTTAATCACTTTTTCTGCCTCCAGGTATTTTTATTCTCTGTTATCCTTAAGACTTTCCACCATATTTACCTTATTTACTTTACGTCGTACTAATATAAGTGAAACTACATAGCACAATGTTACAATTACAATTGTAAGAATAAAGTTTCCAAAACTAAATGTAGACTTATAGTAATTGCCCTCAAGCTGTGAAAATACTCTGAACACAATAACCATTGCAAGATATCCTAATCCCATACCAACTGCAATTGAAAATGGAATAATAAAATGATTAACATTTATTACCATTCTGTTTATCTCTTTGTCAGTAAGTCCTAATACCTTAAGCATAGATATGTTATGGCGGTTCTCAGTCAATAACATATTAACAGATACATATAATGCTGATACACATATTATAGCACCGATTATGATAAGTGCATATATAATACTTCCCATTTCGTCCATAACTGTCTGCATCTGTTCTTTTATATCATCTGATGTGATTGTCTTAGAAACCTTGTCACCAATATCTAATTTTTCTTTAGATAAGAGGCAGTTATACACATCATCTTCTATTCCCATAATTTCTCTTACTTTGTCATTTCTTCCAAGTATTAATTTCTGGCTGTCATTATCAATAATACCCTCAATCACAACTGAATATTCTTCCATTGTATAAGGATTTTTAAATTTTACCGTATCGCCTGCTTTTATTTTATAAGCATAAGCCATTACATTACTGATATAGAAGCCTTTATCAAGGTCAGCCTTTTTACCATCTTTAGTATTCGTATTCATAAGTGAAACATCTGAATCAGCACCCATTAAGCTAAATGTTGCATCTTTATATTCATAATTTCCAACAATAAGTTTCTCTGCATCATCATATTCTTTTGTTTCAAGCGAATTGAGGATATATTCATATTTGAATGTTCCTATATTACCCATTCCATTATCCGCAATATCATTAAAAGTATCAATAAATGTGAATCCAATTGTAATAATAAATGCACCAAGTGCAGCACCTAAAAATACGACAAATGTTCTTCCAGGATTGCCAATCAGACTTCTTACTGCGAATTTATTCTTAACCTTGCTTTTAGAATTAACCATAACTCTTTTAGTTTTCTTTGATTCATCAGCATTTCCGTTAAGTAAGGTAACTGTATCTTTCTTTAACAACTTATTTACTTTCTTAATTGCTGCTAATGCATATAATAATGTAGGAATTACTATACCAAGAATAGCTGCAAATATTGGCAAACGGAATTTAACAGGCATAGGCTCGTAATCCGCAAGCCCAAGTTCACCATATGGCTGCTGTAATATCTTAGTTATTATTGTTACAAGTATTCCACCAGCAACTCCCGGAATCACGGCAAGTATAGCATAATGTCTTACTAACTGGCTCTTCTTATATCCAAGTGCTGTAAGAGTACCTATCATTTTCTGTTCATTCTTAACTTTTCTGCCAATTATAATCGAAATGAGTGCAACAGTAATAAGTGGAAGTGTTACTAAGAATACATATGCCATAACAATAAACATTACAGCCTGGTCATCTACCATTGTAATTCTCTCATTATCATCTTTTGATAAATATGAATTTACTTTATATTCATCATTAATATATTTTCTAAATGCTGTACTGTCACTATTCTTATTATAGATAACTTTGTACTGACACGCATTAGAACCAAGTGCATCATAAGCATCATCGGTCATATATGCTAAGAAAAATGATGTAATATTCTTATAGGTGTCATCTGCATTTTCAAGCATATACAGATAATCCGGTCTCAAGAAGAAGCCTGTGACTTTGTAACTCTTACCTGCAATTTCTATGCTGTCACCTAATTTCACATTCATATTCTGTGCATAACCTCTGGATATAACTATTTCATCATCATTTTCAATATCTTTTCCGTCAATTACTTCATACAAATCAATCTTATGACTAGCTTTAAATACTCTTACTTTATAATCATCTTCACTGATATTTACATAATGTTCTTTCTCAAATGTAATGTTATATTTATCTTCTAACTTCTCTATTTCTTCATCAGGAATCTCTAAATATGTAGTAAATGTCGCATCTTCTAATTTATTCCTGTCAAAGAATTTGTCACCATAATCTTTAATTCCTGTTCCTGCTATATAAAAGAGGAAAAACATCAAAAGGGCAACTGCAGTAAGTACAATTGATGCAATATAGAACGAAAGATTGTCTTTAATATTTCTTATGTATCTCTTATTTAATGTCATAATTTACAACTCCAATCCGTCTGCCTTTTTCTTCGTTGCATTTTCCTTGCACAAATCAATACGACCGTCCTTAATTCTGATTACCTTATTCGCCATATCAGCTATTGCCTCATTATGTGTAATAATGATTATAGTAGTTTTAAACCGCTCATTAACTTTCTCAATGAATTTAAGTACACTACGTGATGATTTAGAATCAAGCGCACCTGTCAATTCATCACAAAGAAGTAATTTAGGATTCTTAATAAGCGCTCTCGCAATTGCCACTCTTTGCTGCTGTCCTCCTGATAATTCCTTAGGAAAACGTCTACGGTATTTGCTGATGTCAAGCGCTTCTAATACCTCATCAATATCCATAGGATTCTTAGAAATATCTGAAACCACCTCTATATTCTCCTGAACTGTTAAATCAGGAATGAGATTATAGAACTGGAACACAAAACCAATATCCTCTCTTCTGTATTCTGTCAAATCTTTCTTATTGGCGTTACTTATATTTCTACCTGAAATTGTAATTGTTCCTGAATCTAAGGAATCAAGTCCTCCTATCATATTTAACAGGGTACTCTTTCCTGAACCCGATGGTCCAAGAATTACATAAATCTTTCCCTCATCTAATGATATGTCCACTCCGTCTAATGCATTTACCAGTGTTTCCCCACTACCATACTGTTTTCTGGCTCCTTTAATATCAATAAACATCTTTAAATCTCCTTTATCTTTTTATTTCAACATATAAATCAATGGCATCTGAATCTCATATGTCACAATCCTCATATCTTATCGAGTTATATATGTCATATTTTAGTTAGTTTTCTCTAACTTTAGTTATAATAATATCACTCTATGCTTCTATCCGCAAATAAAAAATCAGGTAATTTAAAGAAAAAAAATTGCACATTTTTACCAAATGTGCAATTCATATATCATTAATTCTGCCACATAATCTGTCCTTTTGTAAGTAAAGGATATTTAATAAGATTACTTCCGTCTAAATTCTCTCTATTCATATCTACTGCTGAAATCTGGCTGTTATCATATGATGTGTAGTAATAGATACCCTTATTTGCATTACAGCATGATGTATATAAGGTTATCTCATATTTGCCATCTGCCACTTCACAGCACCCTCTTTGCTGGTCAACGGAACCTAATATATGGAAGAACTGGCTTACGCTTTCCTCCTCTGAATCACTTGAAATCGAATTCAATTTTGTAAATGCAACCCTTGCAAATCTCGATGTCGATGATAAATCTCCCGGAAGCCCGATTGCTCCCATTCCTCTGCTATATTGCTGTAAATCAAGCACTTTCGAAAATGTATTGTCTGGCTGCTTTGATGATAAACTCATATATTGATTCAATAGAAACATCTGCTGTGGAAATGGTGGGTTATTCGTAAGAACACCCGCTTTATTATCATATATTTTCAAGCCTTCCTTAACACATTCAACCGTTATCGCCTCATTTTCGTCGGCTATAATCCAGTGTAGCTGTGCTGCCGCAAATACTTCATTAAACTGCGTTCCTACAAGATTCATTTTATCTAATAACTTACGTGCCTCATTTACAGTCGCACATTTACTTAATATCCATGGAATAAATTCAAACTGGGCCACGTTCTCTCTCGAATCATCAATCTCTTCGTAGACTGCATTTCCAACGAAATTAAGTCCCGCCATACATAAGCCCTTTTCATTAAATGCATCGTAATAAAGAGGATACTCATCTGCAACGTGTGCCATTCCAACCATTGCATAATGAGTCTTTAACTCACCCATATGTCTGAAATTAAATACATAATTTCTCGGTGTGACCGTTATCTCGTCTCCATAGGAAAATTCATAATCTAAAGTTCTTCCAAAATAAAAATCTTTTGTCTTATAAGTTGCTGCTGTACACATATAAATTCCTCCATAATTATGCTCATATTGTAGCGGTTTCAAAGGTCTTTCACTCACCTATACGCATGCTCATATTTTTTTAGACCTTTTGACCCTGGCATCATATAAATATATTATTATTCCTGTAAAATCTGCTAAAAACCAGCCAATCGGTATGGCTGCCCATATACCTGTAACTCCGATAAATGAAATTCCCGACAATACATATGCTAAAATCACTCTTGTTCCAAGTGAAATAACTGTTAATATTACTGAAACCATCGGGCTGTTAACTGCGCGGTAATAACCATATAGCATAAATAAAATGCCAATTCCTATATAAAATGCACCCTCTATCCTTAAATAGTGTACCCCGATATTTATAATATTTGTCTTAAATGCATTTACAAATATTGCCATAAGCGGCCTTGCAAAACACGCAAGACAATATAGCATATATATCTTCATTCCACTTTTCACATTATCAGGAACATTCATTATATTAAAAATTTCATTTATTCCACAATATGATATAAGCATTAATATACCTGTCAATGTCGCAATTGTTACAAATGATGTGTATATTCCATTTCTTATCAAATCTTCTCTTCTTTTTCCAAATGCCATTTAAATAAATGAACTGCTTCCAAGACACAAGCCTATTATTATGGACATCAAAAAGGTCATCAAAGTATATGATGACCCTACTGCCGCTAAAGCATTTTCGCCGATATATTTTCCAACAACCCATGTATCAACCAGATTGTAGAGCTGCTGCAACACATTTCCAAGCATTAAAGGTATCACAAATGCCATAACTTAGTTGTAATCTTTCCCTCAGTCAAATCTAAATTAGCCGAATTATTCATTTGTAAATCTCCAAATTTTCAAATGATTAGCTGTACAGTTAAATAGAATAGTCAAATCTCTGACCGACTTTCTTCTCTGCATCAGTTCTTACATTATCACTCTTATAAAGCTGGTTATAATCATCTATCTTTCTCAAAAGCTCGTCAATAGATGATGCCGTAATAGTAATTGTATCAGAATCCCCGCTCACATTTATATCATCTGAATCAACTCCTGATGAATTCTTTGCTGCATTATTTTCACGACTCTTTTCTAATCTTTCCTGCTTTGCTGCCTTATCAGCCTTTTTCTGCTCTTCTTTCTTCTTAGCCTTATTCTCTGCTGATTTCTTAGCAATACGCTCTTTCTGTGCTTCACTTGATTTCTCAAGAACTGCAAAATATGAGGCTGTTCCATTATCATTAACCTGCATACCATAGCCTTTTACACTTGCTCCACTGCCTGCTATCTTACTTCCGAGTTGTGAAATGCCACTTGCTGCATTTGCAATGATGCCCTCATACTGCTTACGGAACTTCTCGTCCTCAGCCATTCTCTCTATCTTCTCTTCATCAATTAGCACGACCATCTTATTTGCATTAGCATAACTTCCTGCCTGGCTCTTAGCCTGCTCTTTCATATCAGCACTTACTAAGATAAAATCCATATTAGAATATTTCTTCTTAAGTGTCTCATAATATTTTGCCGCTTTTTCAGATAATTCAGGCGTGCCTATTGTCTTTCCACTTACTTTAGTCTTCTTAACTGTATCTGATGCACTTGTTTCAGCAGTCGATGCACTGTCATTAACACTACTATTATTACTCATCTTTGCTGACTTATTAGCAGCTCCTTTATTATTCATATTTGAATATGCTGCTACTCCATTAGCTATTGTTGATACATTTGAATCTGTAAATATATTACTCATTTTTCATTCCTCCTTGAATGTGTAAATAAATAAATTAAATAATAAAGAAAGAAAGCATCATCCATTTGAATCATTAATAAATTCCTTTTCATTATATATTCAATTGTTTTGGCTGATTCTGAACTCAACCTTCTAATATATTTATCGTACAGATGGATAGAATAGTTAACCCTATTATAAATAAATTCAAATAGAAGATTGTGTAACAAAGTATATTAAAATCATTTTAGAATAAGCTAAATCAAATTATTTTAGAAGCTATTTTCTAATATACTTATATAAATATATTCACTTAATTTATGTATACACAGTTTATATGACTACTCTTAAACACTTTATCATTCTTTAATTATTCTCTTTACCTTTTTCTTTATTTCCTTTAAATATTTGTCATATCTATATTCACTTATATTTAGTTCTTTTCTAATCTCACTATCGCTCCATCTATTAAAACGATATAGAAAAATTTTCTGCTCTACAGTTGATAATTCATTGTATATAGCTTCAGCCATAGCCATATTAATTGCATAATTGTCTACAAATTCTATGTAAATATTACACTCTAGAACTATATTGCAATTATTATCTTCCGTATAAGATGTCCTAAAATCATCATAACTTATAATACCACCTATCGGACATCTTTTCTTACGATTTAATGCTCTCCAATAATTACTTTCGCCCATTTTAAGTGTCATTATACATATTGCTTCAAAATTATATTTTTTCCTTAATTTTTCATTTTTAAGATATTTTCTTACTGCCAACATATAATATTCACCTAATGCCGATCTCATCTCGTCCTTATCTTTCAACTTTCTGGAATTCAAATATTTATCCATTAAATAATAATTCTTATCTGCAAAATCTTGTTCAAAATTATCGAATGGCTTGTCTAAATATTTTGATTTCATAATTAAAACCTCCTATTTTAAATTTTTTTTAATTATAATTTATGCAGTAAATACTATATTTATGACATATTTTTTATAATTCTTTCATTTTTGTCAATCTTTTTCATCCATATAATCATCCCAGTCATCTTCTGCATCGCCATAATCATCATATTCATCCATATTGTCATAATAGTAGTCCTCCGGATCATCATAATCATCCATTGAATCATATGGATTATAACTGCCTGAATGATAATTCTTATTTGCATTTTTCTTTGCTTTTAAATATTCATCGTACTTTTCTCTATTATCCGTTACCCACGTTACCATACCATTTACGCATTTTGCACTGAAAATTATAAAATCACCATCTTTAAAATAATAATTCTTTGCATAAACTATCTTTTTATACTTTTTATTCTGACTATTCAGATATTGATTTTCAACACTTGTATGCGTTCCTAATTTCGTATTATCTATATCTTTTTCATACATTCCTACAAATGGAACACCATTTTTCACCTTATTTTCATATTTTCTTTTTTCTTTATCCTTTTCTTCTACGTAATCATCAACTTCTGAATCTATCTGTTCAATAAATTCTTTCTCAATACGTCTCTGCTTTTTAGATAAGATATTCAAATTAACATTACTCATATAATATTTTGCCATATCAATCTCACCCCTGCCATATAAAATATGTGCATTACATATTTCCCGCAACTTCTCACTTTCTCGAAATTCGTCTAATTCTAAATCAAATAATATGTCATTTGCTTCTGAATAATTTCCCTTTTCCATCAGCTTCTCTGCCTTTGAGTATTTAATATTATTCGATACAACAGGATGTAAAATTGCTATAATTATTACTACAACAACTATTATAAGCTCTATTTTAAGTACCTTTCTCATATATTTTCTCCTTGACATAAATGCTACCCACTTTTGTTTCAAAACTAATAAACCAATTGATAAAAATCAATAAATGTATCTATTATTAATATGATTATATCATATTTTTATCTTCTAAATATTTCAAAAAGCCCTCACATCCATCATATACATCTCTATAGGTCTCATCAAACCGGTTACTGTACCATGGATCAGTTATTGACTGGCCTCGCCTCTTAGGATTAAACGAATAATCTAATAGTAATTGAATCTTATTTTCCGTATCTTCTCCGGTAATACAAATCGTATTTCTTATATTCGCCGAATCTGCACAAAGCAAGTAATCATAGTATTGATAATCTTCCTTTCTTACCTGTCTTGCTCTCTTATTTGCAAAGTTGGTATATGGAGTGTTGCCAATATTATGTTTCTTAAGCTCTGCCTGTGCTGGCGGATAAATAGGATTACCTCTTCCATTCCAAATTTCTTCGGTGGATGTTGCCGCCGATGCTATTTCAAATTGTTCTTGTATGCCACGTTTTTCTACCATATCCTTGAGGACAAATTCTGATATTGGTGAACGACAGATATTGCCGTGGCAAACCATGAGAACACGTATTTTTTTCATAGTACCTCCTAAATAGCGCAGTTTACCAAGCTTTTGCCCTGGTTTGCACTCTTAAATTTTCTTTTATTTCTTGTACAGATTTCGGTCAAAAATGCAAAAACTGACAAGATATCGTAAGGTGTGAACCTCTATCGTAGTAGGAACGTAGTAAAAATGGTGGGTGGTTACTACGCTAGAATGTCTGGTAATTCAGGAATACATCTTTTTGCATTAATATATGCAATGATTCTTCCAACCTCAGTAATAGAAAAAGAACCCTCTATTGAATTCCACCATTCATGTAATTTTTTTAAGGAATCATATGAATCGAACCGTAAAAAGAATTTCTCTTTGACTTTAGTTTTTAATTCACTGTTATCATCATATAATTTTACAATTTCTTTCAATATATCAACTTCTTTTTGATTTATCGGTCTCGATATCTTGTCGTTAATGATAGATAATTGACTGATTGCATCTACATTTCGTATTTCTAACTTTACGTAATCTTGCAAAAATTCATTCGCCACTAAAATATTATTACTCAAGCCAACCGTTTGAAGTAATTGAGTAGCTTTAAAATAATCAGCAGAATCTCTCTTTATTCCAACAGCTACATATCCATCTAAACTATTAGCAATGATTTCTTCTATTTTATTTACACTACTAAATGGAGTAATCCTGATTGTTCCCAGGATATCTAAATGATCCATCCAAGAATCTCCTACTGGTAATTTTTCATAAATAAGTTCTTGATACATCTGATTTAATATGCTTATACCCATTTCTACGTTTCCGGTTACAGGCAAAAAAGCTCTTGTAACAAATGCTATTGTTAAAGCACATAATGCATCATTATCTATAAAATCAATAATCTCTATTGCTTTATCTATTCCGACTCGCTTTTTTCTGTCATTTCCTTTTTGAACATGACATATCAACAATTCTGTCAACAAGTCATAATCACTCTCTCGTTCAGTGACTGCCGCCTTATTCTGTGCCTTCCTGAGTAATACATGAAATGCTGGATCTGCAAAAGAAGGTAACAATCCCTCCACTTTTTCTAAACGAGGCATTATTCTTTCTTCTAACTTGTTTACCCTTTCATTAGCAGTCTTGTACGCTTCCTGCGTATAATTTGCTAATGCCTGCGGAATCATTTCATCAAAAACAGCTCTTGCTCTTTCTTCGGTTATACCTGAATTTATAGTTATATTACCAATTTGATACTGTTGTGCTTCTTTTCCAGCTTTTTGTACCTGATTAATCTCTTCCATTCCCAATACCACCTATCTGTGTTTGTTTTGCGTTATTCTTTGCTTTTTGTTTCATAATTACATTTGTATTGTGATTTGATTCTGTACTGTCAAATGTTTCTGCCATTTTAATTATTTGTTTCTGCTCTGCCGAATTTTCTGCTTTTTGATTAAGTTTTACTGTATGATGAATTCCTACTTTATAGCCAGTGAATCCTCCTATAATCGCACCTAGAACAAGCGATACTATGGTAGATCCAATTCCATCAAAAAACCATTCATACCACATATTCATATACCTTCTTTCTATTATAAAGTAAATAAGCCAGGCATAATCGCCCGGCTTGGTTCCAAATACAATATTGTTTCTGGCAACTCTGTTATTGCCTATTCTACTACAAAATCACAATTTCGGCAACTTGATTCCTGTCAAATCGCCTTAAACATTTTCTGCGTTACATTCCACTTTCCTTCTGTCTTATCAAGCTCATTCCTTGCCTTCTTCAAATATTCCAGGTGCTTCAATTCATCTTCGGCATCTTCCAATCCCAAATAGGTGTATGTGTTAAGCGTAACACCTATATCACTATGTCCCATCAAGTATTGCAGTGTCTTCGAATTCATACCAGCTTTCGCCATATTACTGCAGTAGGTATGCCTGCATATATGCGGCGTGATATTGCATTTGCACCCGGTAAATATCATTGTATTGGCCAACCATATGATTGAATCGATGCTGCCAATGCATTGCCACAAACGGCATTCCCTTCTCATCCAGAAAAAGGAAACCGCTGTATCCATCTATCCTTACTGCTCTTTCTTCTAATAATCTAGGATTAATTTTTCAACAGTATACTTACCACTTCCATATACGCATTATCTTCAGCAACTTATCACTCTATATTCATCTATACACCATTAGACACTCTGTTTTACATAATTTTCAACATCAATCATTCTAATCTTCATCCCAGTAATCTTCTGTCTCCTGAGATGTTGTTCGTATTCCAAATAATGTTCTGTATATACCATCAGATAATCACATGGTACACCTATTGCCTTTTCTACTGATATTCCAGACTGTTCAAATCTCTGTAACCGTCGAATCGTCTGCGTCATATTTGACACAACACGTTTTGCTACATCTGCGTCATAATTTACCGTTACATCACGTTTGATATTACGCAATTTCTGCGCCGCATCCGGTGAGTATTCTAATCTCTTCAAATTCTATACCACCAGTTCTTTTTCTAAATCATCTGCTGAAATCCATCCCTCTTTATTCGCACGCTCCTCAGAGCTTTTCAGTTTTGAAGACAATGTATATGCAGCTCGATATCTATCAAGCTCATCAATCTCTGCCATTGTGAGGATTCCATACTGGCCGTGTCCATTACGTGTTAAATATACTCTATTAGACACATCAACTTCCTTTAATACTTCTGTATAATTTCTAAGATCCGATACTGGTTTAATGTTTGGCATAACAATTCCTCCATTTCACATATGGTAGTGTCAAATTTACTACCTTATTTTTTATTAAAAACCTTTATTTTAGGGAGTTTGCAAATAAAAAGAGCATTTACCTCCCTTTTTTGATATAATGTCATCGTTCAAAAATCCATAATACCAGAAAGGATAAATGCTAATGGACATTATACTATACTTATTACATTACATCAAATACCAAAATAAAATTATTGGTCAGTTATTAAACTTTATCTGCAGATACATTTCTCTTAAGCAGTGGGCTTTTGATGATTCCCATTCTCCAAAATATCAGAAGTTTAAAATTGATGAACTTCCCAAAATCATATCCTTCAAGCAGGATTGTGAATGGACTGACCTCATTTCCTACTACAAACAACGCTATAACAAAACCATCAAACCCGTCTTTCGTCGTGGTGAATGTGATATTCCAGAGGACTGCAACTTTTACCTTTGCAATGCTCCATTCCAATATCTTATATGGAATGATGGCAAAAAGAAAAGCCAGCTTCTTTGTAAGATATGCCAGAATCGTTTTGCACCATCTGATAAAAGTCGTTTTTCAAAAACTTCTGTTTTGAGATGCCCTCATTGCTCTCATACACTGGTTCGCAAGAAAGACCGTAAACACTTTATTATCCATAAATGTGTTAATCCCAAGTGCCCTTACTATATCCACAATCTTAAGAAGGTTGATAAAGAGCATCTGAAAGAAGAATATGGCAAAAACAAATACAAACTCCATTACATCTATCGCGAATTCACGATAGATTTCTTTAAGATTGATTTAAACTCTCTGCCTAAAAATGCTTCTTCTCTAAAATTCAACAAGTTTGATTCACACATAATGTCTCTTTGTCTTACACTGCATGTTAATCTTGGATTATCTCTTCGCAAGACAAAACAGGCTTTAAAAGACCTTTACAACATCAACATTTCACATCAGACCATTGCCAACTATTGCAAAACTGCAGCTATATGCGTTAAGCCTTTTGTTGACAACTATGATTATGGTGTTGATAAAACATTTACAGCAGATGAAACATACATCAAAATCCGTGGCATAAAGTCCTACATCTGGTTCATTATGGATGCCGCCAAACGTTCCATCATTGGCTATCAGGTATCTAATAATCGGGGGTGTTGGTCCCTGCATCCTTGCAATGCGTATGGCATTTAAACATCTGAAAGAAATACCAAAAGACTTTAAATTTATTGCTGATGGATACAGTGCATATCCTCTTGCTGCACAACAGTTTTTCCGTGAATCAAAAGGTAAAATTAACTTTGATATTACCCGAGTAATTGGACTTACCAACGACGATGAAGTCTCAACCGAATTCCGTCCCTTTAAGCAGATGATTGAACGACTAAATCGTACATACAAAGCATCTTACAGAACTACTAACGGATTTGATAACATCGACGGTGCCAACTACGACCTTGCTCTCTGGGTTGCCTACTATAACTTTTTAAGGCCTCACAAACACAATAAATACAAAGTTCTCAATAAAGTTAACGAACTGTCCAATGCTAACAATATGCCCGGTAAATGGCAGTTGCTTATCTATCTTGGACAGCAGACAATACTAAATCTACAAAAAGCCGAAGGCTCTAACTGTTCTTAGATTCTGAACCCGAGGCATAATAAACAGCCACCAGAATCTTTGATTCTGGCTATGCCCTTGATGGTTCAAACAAAACTGCTACACTGCTGTGAGCGACGGAAAAAGAACTAACTGTACTCTTCATCTTCACCGTCGGCAATCGCGTTACAGCAGTTTTTGTTGTGCTGTCAAGGGTGGCGTCACTCATTAAAAGATTAAATATCTGCAATTTTCAAAGTTCACTTGAGCTTTTTTTTGGCTTATTTTTTTCATAACTTATTTGACACTACCTTATTATATTTACTTTACATTATTTTTACATCATCTCTCTTCCGGCTGATCAAGTTGTGCCTTAACCTTTTCCTCATCACAGACTAATGCATTATTCACAATAAAACTCGCATAGCCATGTGCAAATAATAACTGTTATATTTTGTTATCAAATATCTCTCAAGCCCTTGAAAACACAAAGTTTATCGCAGGTGAACCTCCCCTTAGACTTTCCCTTGTGTTATATCGTCCCATACGAGTTTACAAACTCTGATAAGGGAAATAATAAGGGAAATAAAATCTTATAAAGCAGTATAACACAAAATAAAACTAGCATGGTAAACTGATTGAAATGCTTCCATCTTAAAAGGGATAACCGAGCACAACCCGGTTATCCCTTTTATGAAATTACATGCCGTAAGTCTTAACGCTGCATATTATTCATCATCTTTTTTTCTGCGTACACTTAACAATGCAGGCAGACTGGCAAGTGAAGCAGCTAATAATGTCACCCAGAGCATTGGATGGCTGTTATCGCCAGTCTGAGGTGCTGTTATCTGCAGGCTGTCATCTGCATTATTTTCACTGTCACTGCCATTAGTTTTCTTGTCATCAGGTACATCTACTGGATTACTATTTGGATTATCATTGCTGTTGTCTTTACTACCTTCATTATCTGATGTATTCTTGCTTACCTTAAAGCTTGTAACTGCGGAGCCATCTACCCATACAATTTCAAATGAATGTGTTCCGACAGAAAGTGTTTTCAGGTAATCTGCCTTTAAGATAATAATCGTTGAACCTTCTTTTGCGGTGTAGTTCTTTGCATCAATTATGCCTCCATCTACTTTTACGCTTTCAAATTTAGAAAATTCTCCATTTCCTATGATAGTGATGGTTTCGTCTGTATTCTGCTTCCACTCACTGTCTGCACCGGATATAATTTTATAAGATGTCGGAGCTGCATTTACCTTTATGGTAATATCCTTTGTCTTTGTTACGCCATTCTTAGTATATGATACTGTCAGTATCTTATCTCCATCCGCTGACATATCTATTGCGAATACATTGGTTGTATAATCCTGCACAGGTTCACTGTATCCGTCTGCATAGTACACAGTGACTGCAAGGTCATCCACATTCAGGGTATCGCCTGCTGTATACGTGGTCTTTGTCTTTGATGCTTCAATCCGCTCAGGAGCAAGGGCTGTATTGTGGGTAATCTTCAAATTACCATTAGCCATTGTGATATCATAGTTGGCTGTCACATCCACACCTGCAGCACTTTCAATCTTCACACCACTTACGGAGATTGTTCCATTCTCTGTACGATCTGTTGTGCTTGGTGTAAGGGTTATTTCTTTAATGCTGTCACCTGTAATGAGTCCATCCTCTGATACGGTATACAGACTTTGGTTAATATCTTTACCCCAGACAATATCCTGTTCCTGTGCTGTTATGGTAACAGGCTTTTTATTTATGGTTACTGTCTTTGAACCCTCAACGGTAGTATAGTTATCCTTCGTAATCCGATAGTATACGGTATACGTACCTTCATTGCTAAAAGAAGGATTATCACTGCCGTAGGTTATGCCATCGGTGCTATAGGTTACGGCTGCTCCTTCAGGATTGGTCACGCTCACGCTGATGCTGTGTGGCTGTCCGTCATAGGTTGTGCTGTAATCCGTTGCCGTATACAGGATGGTTCCGTTATCTACCGTAAGAGTAACTGTTTTCTCTCCTGCCGCAAAGATTCCGTTTGCTACAGTACTTACCTTAATCTTAAAGGTTCCTGTCTGGGTTACGGTAAGTGTTGTACCCGAAAGCGTGCCTTTTCCGGTTCCGCCATTCGTTCCAGTAACAAGTGTATACGTTGCAGCTCCTGCATTATTGTCGATGCTAAAATACTGTGATACATCAACGGTTTCACCTGTATATGTTATACTGCTGTCTGTTCCGGTGATGGCGACAGGGGTTGCGGCTTTATTCTTAACCGTAATCGTGCCTGTGATATTGCCTGTACTTGTATCATAGCCCTGACAGTTAGCAGCGTTATAATTCGTCAATGCAGATTCAGGGATTGTCCACCTAAAGATGTTCTCTGCTTCCGGCGTTTTGTCATAAACTCCTCCGTCACTCTCAATGGTCCATGTCACAGCCATATCTTCTGTAGTTGGTGACGTTGTTCCTTCAAATGTTACTGTTGCCGTCTTTCCAAGCTCCGTGTTCGTTCCGCTTATAGGCGTTGTATCATATCCATCATAGCCATAGTAAGCTGTAAATGTATTATTTTCCGGTACTGTCGGCGCAGCTACACTTTCTATCTTTCTCTTGTCTGTTGTAAATTCTTTGGTTACTGTCAATGTATCATCTGCAGCATTCTTTGTAACACTCGTTGCGGTATTGCCTGATACGGTAGCTGTCACATTATCTGCAAATTCGTAGCCTGTAGCTGCTGTAAGTGTAATGCTTGCCGTGTATCTCGTATTATATCCCGCTGTGGTATCACTTGGTGTCCATGTAATCTGTGGTGTGGTGCTTTTTACACCTTCTGTTGTACATGATGCTTCGGTATCCAAAGCAGTATTAGACACCGGAATATCAATATCTGTAATTGCTACTGATGTGATACTTATTATGTCAGTTGCATTTACCGCATAAGTCAGATTACTGGTACTGTCTGTAGTTTCCAGCCAGATTTTGCAGGCTGATAAATCTATATCTGATGTCAAACTGAGTGCTGACTTAATATCTGAAGCATTTATCGTCTCTGTTCCTGTAATCTGTTTACTGTAATACCAGTCATTTGTTCCGTCATTGCCCTGTACGACAAGTGCCACGGTTTGTGATGTGGTACCCTTCACCACCTTAATATCACCTGTTGTGGTGTTATATGTTACTGTACCAATATCCTTACCTGTTCCGTCCAGTCTTAAAGTCATCGCCGCACTGTCTGTTATCTTTTCCGATTTTGTATCAGATGATGCTGCTGTCGCAGCAGATGCGAAGAGAACAGATGACAGATCCAGATTGGAAGCGGGCTGAACAGGGCTCCCGGAGTCGATGTCGACACGGCCGAGGATGACATAATAGCCCCGATCCGCGCACAACGCAATGTCACCACTACCACCGTAAGGCGAGCGCAGCCAGAACCACTCTCCGTTCCTCAAGTAACTACTCATGGCAAGTACTGTACTGTCATCGGTTCCTGCCCACAAGTATTGGTCATTATCATAATCTCCCTGTAACGCATACAGTTTGTCTGTGGTGGTATAGGTTACACTACTATTCTTCGTATCCTTCGTTGTCACTGTGGTGGCATTCATCAAGCCCTGCTCGGCTGAGGTGAAGTAGGATGTATTCGTAGCCATACCCTGCAGTGTATCACGAAGTTCACTTGCTCCGTAGTGATTTGTGTATACTTCTGTTATAGTCGCTTCACTATAAACACAATCTGACCATAGATTTTCATCATTCTTATTGCTTATGTCTGAATTAAACT
>CABIWJ010000001.1:369618-415174 GCA_902362455.1 Eubacteriaceae bacterium | reverse complement strand
GGTATCTTCAAAAAAGTTGCTCAAAATCGAAAATACGAGGCCAAATCAACTTGAACTGGAATTTAGTTTTTCATTTGACCTTCAATATCTTTGTAAAAACAATATATCAATTAGTTTATCCACTATTTTGCTATAGCATTTTCTATTCTTACCAATGCCTCATTTAATACACTTCGTGGGCAGGCTACATTTATCCTCTGGAAGCCTCTTCCACAATCACCAAATATCTTACCGCTGTCTAACCATAATTTAGCTTTATTAATTATTATATTGTCTAATTCATCTGCATCTATGCCTGTTCCTCTGAAATCAAGCCATACAAGGTAAGTTCCCTCTATATCAATCATTTTTACACCATGCATTTTCTCTTCTACGAATCTTCTTGTAAATTCTACATTTTCCTTGATATATTTAAGCATTGCCTGATACCATTCTTCGCCATCCTTATATGCTGCCTCACAGGCTACAAGTCCCATTACTCCAAGCTGACTAATTCCTGCTGCATCTAACTCTTTTCTATATCTGCTTCTTAGTGTACTATTTGGAATAAATATATTAGATATCATCATACTTGCTAAATTAAATGTCTTACTAGGTGATGTACAGATAATACTTATATCTTCAAATTCTTTTTTGATATTTGCAAATACTGTATGTTCTCCTTTTAAGATAAAATCATTATGTATCTCGTCACTTACCACGATTACATTATGTTTTACACATATATCACCTAATCTTGTTAATTCTTTCTCGCTCCAGACACGTCCAACAGGATTATGTGGATTGCAAAGCAGGAATAGCTTAATATTTTCATTTACAATTTTATTTTCAAAATCTTCAAAATCAATATGATATCTGTTGTCTTCTCCAAGATATAATGTGTTGCTTACAATATTTCTTCCATTATCAGAAATTACCTCTGAAAAAGGATAGTATACAGGCTGCTGAATCAGAACATTATCTCCCGGATCAGTAAATGCCTTGACAGCCATAGCTAACGCAAATACAACACCCGGTGTCTTAATCAACCATTTCTCTTCTATATTCCATTTATGATGTCTTACCTGCCAATCCTTAACTATTTCAAAATATGGTATCTGAACCTCACTATATCCAAAGATTCCCTCTTTAGCACGTTCCACTAACGCATCTTCTATATATGAAGATGTCTCAAAATCCATATCCGCAACCCAAAGCGGCAATACATCTTCAGGCATACCTCGTCTTTTTGCAAAATCATATTTTAAACATCTTGTATTCTTTCTATTAATTATTCTATCAAAATTAAGGTTTCTTTCTGCCATATTATCCTCATTTCTGAGCGATTTATCGCGAAGAGGCGAAGAGAAATTCGCACAGGCGATTTCTCTTCTGCCATAATGGCTATTTGCTTTCGCTCCGAAACAAATAGCTATGTGAAAAATAATCGCATCAGCATTATTTTTCACACTATCCTCCATTCCGCAGATACTTATGTATTTATTTTTATATAATGATATCAGCAATTTATTTCCTATTACTTTACTATGATTATATATTACCAAATAACTTATTATTTGTACAGTATTATTAAGATTGAATTTCTTAATAATAGCCAAAAGATTCCTATAAAATAAAAGAATACAGAATATCGATTGAGACATTATCCGCCTGCGGCGGAGCGTTTTTTGCTTACCAGGACAATTTCAACGAAATTTCCTGGTAAAGAATAAAGAATGTCGATTGCGACATTCTTCGCCTGCGGCGGGTTGCTATAGCAACATTTTCTGCTCCGCCGCAGTGCGATCCTCGCGGAGCGTTTTTTGCTTACCAGAACAATTTCAACGAATCAACGAAATTTCCTGGTAAGCAAAAAAGACAGGCAGATTATTCTGTCTATCTTTTTGCAAAAAAATAAGCGCGAGACGGGACTCGAACCCGCGACCCCGACCTTGGCAAGGTCGTGCTCCACCAACTGAGCCACTCGCGCAATGTGTATGTGCTGTTAAGCACATTTGGTATTTTACTATACCTAAATATATTTGTCAACATTTTTTTTATTTTTCTATAATTTTTCATGAAATTATCTATAATAAAATGTAAATACAATTAATAAAGTGAAAAGTATATTTTCACTTTATTAAAGATATATTTTCTCTATACAATTCGCCCATCTGTATTCTTATTAATTAGTGAAATTATATATTCATTATTCCCATATTCACGTCTGTTTAATTCATTTAACTCCTTAAATTTTATATCTATCCACAGTTCTTCCGAACCCAGAACGATATTTCCAAGCATTATTCCTATATTTATATACTTGTATCTCTCAATATTTCCAATCATATGTTTCTTAACAAAAATATGAATGCGATTATTGTATACAACAAACCTCCATGGCTGCGCATTATAACTTGATGGAGCAATCCTAGCAATTTCTATTAATCTTTTTACTTCATCATTAGGCTCTTCTTTTTTTATACAGATTTTATCCAGCTTAAATCTGTTGATTTCTTCAACCTCACGATACATAGAAGTATTTGGATATCCCATTGCTAATGAAATTACTAAAACTTTCCCTTCTGAATTAACAGGTTTAAAAAATACAGATTTTGCCTGATAACAACTCGCTATTCCTATCGCACTTAAATATACCGATAGTTGCTGTAATACAAAGCCGGCATTAATCATTCCCTGCTTTGTATCTGATGCATAAACTCCGATATAATATGGTGCATAGAATGATTTCTTACAATAATCAGAAATTACGAAACTTATTTTCTCATTTTTATCGAATAATTCCGTATCTCTTAATCTGCCTTCTATTCTTTCTAATAAATCCTTCTCAATCTCTTTATCCATAAAATTTCTGACAGATTTTCTTCTGTATAGTGCATCAATAATTTTCAAATCAGTACCTCCCGATAACCATTACCGCTGGTCACTTCTATTTCATCAACTTTTCAAATTCATCTAATAGCTGTTCAAACATCTTCATTGCTAACACAACAGGCTCCTTCTTACTCATATCAATTCCTGAATATTTAAGAACTTCTATAGGATAGTCACTACAACCTGCTTTTAAAAATTTCTTATAATCCTCGACCGCTTTCTCACCCTCATCTAATATCTTCTTAGATAAGGCAACTGCTGCCGAAAAACCTGTGGCATACTGATATACATAAAATGATGAATAGAAATGCGGTATTCTTGCCCATTCCATTTCTATCTCCTTGTCTAATATTATATCATCTCCAAAGTACTTTTTATTAAGTTCATAATATTTTTCACACATTATATCACAATTAATAGCTTCACCTCTGTCGACCATTCCATGGACAATATTTTCAAATTCAGCAAACATAGTCTGTCTGAACAATGTAGTTCTAAACTGCTCTAAGAAATGATTAATCAGATAGGCTTTCTCTTTCTTATCTTCCGCCTTATTAATTAAGTGGTTAATAAGTAGTGATTCGTTACATGTAGATGCCACTTCTGCTACAAATATTTTGTAAGCCGCATTTGAATAGCTCTGGTTAGTATTTGAATAATATGAATGCAATGCATGCCCCATCTCATGTGCTATTGTAAATACATTGTTTAAATTCGGCTGAAAATTGAGAAGTACATATGGGTGAGTTCCATAGACGCTCCATGAATATGCTCCACTTCTCTTGCCCTCATTTTCATATACATCAATCCAGCCATTATTAAAACCTTCTTTAAGCAGACTAATATATTCCTCTCCCATAGGCTTAAGTCCTTCTAATACCATTTCTTTTGCATTCTGATAGGAAATATTTTTATTATATGCATCAACAAGCGGCGTATATACATCATATAAATGCAATTCATCTACATTCATAATCTTCTTTCTAAGACTTATATATCTGTGAAGAAGTCCAAGATTATCACTAACTGTTTCTACCAGATTATCATAAACGCTTTCCGGAATATTGCCATCTCCAAGAAACATTGCCCTGCTTGATGGATATTTTCTTACTGTTGCATAGAATTTATCCTTCTTAAGACTGTTTATATAGATTGCTGCAAGGGTATTTCTGTAATCATCATAAGATTTATATAAACCCTTAAATGCTGCTTCTCTTACATTTCTGTCACTGCTCTCCATAAAAAGATTAAGTTTGGCGTGAGTTAATTGTACATCTGTGCCATTTTCATCCTTGATAACTGGAAATTTGATATCTACATTATTAAATACGCTGAATATGTCATTTGCTCCTGACGAAAAGCTCTGAGTCAGTGCTAATATTTCTTCTGCATCTCTACTTAAAATATGACTTTTCTGTCTGAATAAATCATCAAAATAGTGTTTATAACTATCCATTTTATTCTCTGTCAGATATGCATTTATCAAATCCTCTGACTGTGCTAATAACTCAGGTTCTACAAATGATGATGCTGCATAGAATTTAGTCAGCAAAGCAACCGATTCATCCGAAAATGATTGATATCTGCCATTACCAAGATTCTCATGATATTTCTGGTTAGCATAGAAATATATCTTTTCCACTAAAAATTCTATCTCATTTATTAACTCAATTGTATGCTTGAAATTATCCTTATTCTCACAAATTTTCCCCTGCATCTTAGTAAGCCCCGGTAATAACTTTTCTACCTTTTCTATGTCCTCTCTCCATAAGTTTTCGTCACTATATACATCTTCCATTCTCCATTTAAACTCATTACTGATTTCTTCTCTTTTCATCACTTTATTATCCATTTTCTTCTCCGTTTCCAAAATTTATTTCATATTTTTATAATATTGATATATTTATATTCATATTTATATCAATATTATATCCAAATTATATCTAAAACGTTTGTTCATTTAATTTTTCAATCTCTATATATAATAATATTAGATTTACCAATATTTTACAATGTAGTTTTGCATTTTTTTTACATATAAAATGTTTAATTTTATATTATTTTATAGTATTATATATAGCGTAATATTAATACAATTATTGTAGAATGGAGTTTAGTATGAAAAATTCATTTAAAGAAAAGCATTTTTCCGTTTTTCTTATCCTAACATTGGTCTTTTCGCTTTTTTCAATTAATCCTTATAGAATCGAAAAAATTTATGGAGATACAGATTCTAATGTCCACGTTGTGTATCAGGCACATAGCCAGAATATCGGATGGCAGGATTCAGTCTCTGACGGAACACTTGCAGGAACAACAGGTAAAAACCTGCAATTAGAGGCTCTTAATATTAGCCTGCAAGGTATTTCCGGTGATATCCAGTACAGAAGTTATGTTGATGGTTCAGGCTGGCAATCATATGTTTCTAACGGTGCAACTACTGGTACAACCGGAAAACATAAGCGTATTATGGCCATACAGATTTCTCTAAAAGGGGAAGTAAACGAAAAGTATGACTTATATTATCAGATACATAAATCAAATGTCGGATGGATGGGCTGGGTTCCTGCCGGTAATGAAGCAGGTACAAGCTGTATCAATAATAAGATTGAAGCAATACAGATTATGCTCGTTCCAAAAGGAAGTCCCGCACCGTCTAATTTACCCTCAACTGTAGCGCAGGCTCCAACTGTATACTATAGTGCTCATGTATCTGATATAGGCTGGCAGGACTATGCATATGATGAAGGTGTCTCAGGTACTACATCAAAGAATCTAAAACTAGAAGCTGCCAGAATGAAATTATCTACCAAATCATTTGGTATTCAATATTCTCTTCATGTTGAAAAAGAAGGCTGGCAGGATTATGTATCAGACGATGCAATCGCAGGTACTACCGGAAAAGCGCGTAAAACTTTTGGATTACGGATAAGGCTGACCGGTTATCAGTCAGCTAATTATAGCGTATATTACAGAACTTATAACGCTTCTGGCGGCTGGGGACCATGGGTATGTGATGGTGCCATATCAGGAAGTGATAAAGAATGCTATATGCTTGAAGCATATCAGGTAATTATTATCAAAAAGGGAGCAGCTGCTCCTGCATCTTATACACCGGTTCCATCTCTTGATCCAATAATTCTTAATTATAGTACTCATATTCAGACTTATGGCTGGCAGAATGCTGTATCTAATGGTGTTATTTCAGGTACTACCGGTCAGGCTAAACGTGTTGAAGCTCTCCAGATGTCTATATCCGGTGTGCCAACTTCAAAACTCGGAATAAGATACAGTACTCATGTACAAAGCATAGGATGGCAGGGTTGGAAATCGAATGGTAAATATGCCGGCACTACCGGTCAGGCTAAACGTATTGAAGCCATCAAAATCAAATTAACAGGCAGCGAAGCATCTAAATACGATATATATTATCGTGTACATTCGCAGACACTAGGTTGGCTAGGCTGGGCAAGCAATGGTAGCATAGCCGGTACTACCGGATTAAAATATCGTGTTGAAGCCATCCAGGTTATGATTGTTGCTAAAGGTGATCCTGCACCAGGTTCTACAAGAAAACCATATGTTACGGCTACATATAAAGGTATTGATGTTTCTCATCATCAGGGTAACTCTATTGATTGGAAGCAAGTAGCTGCTGCCGGTTATTATTTTGCAATGATTCGTGTACAAAATGGAACATCGGCTGATAGGCATTTCAGTACAAACATTGAAAAAGCTAATCTGGCAGGACTTAAAATAGGTGCTTACAGCTATTCACTTGCTACAAATGTAAAAGAAGCTGAAAAAGAGGCAAAAAGCATAATTTCTAAGCTAAGAGGCATGAATATCTCTTATCCAGTAGTATACGATATTGAAGACGAGTGCCAAAAAAATCTTTCTACAACAGAACGTACTAACATGGTTCTTGCATTCAAGAGAATTATAGAAGCTAACGGATATGACTTTTTATTATATGCTAATAAGGATTGGATGGAAAATTATCTTGATTATAATCGTTTAAATAAAGCTGGCGTAGAGCTATGGTTTGCCAGATATAGCAATTTTGATGAAGGATTTGAACATCCCGGCAATGGTAGTAAAATTAAATTTCCAGCAAGCATGGTAAAAATATGGCAATATTCTGAAACTGGTTCCGTTCCTGGTATTTCAGGCAATGTTGATTTAGATGTTTCTTATAAAGCATATTAAATACGGATAGATATTTATCAGAAGAGAAATTACTTATGCGAATTTCTCTTCTCTTATTTTCACAATTATACTGGAATCGAGGATAGTATGAAAAAATATAAAGTTATTAAATCTGATTTTTTATCACCTGAAGATATTGATATTATTAACAACATTAAACATATAGCTGAAATATCCGATAATACGACTTATGATGTATATTTAGGAGATGATTCAGTTACTTCTGTTTCTAAGCTTCCACCTGCTTATTTATGTTCTTGTGACAATCATTTCGCAGGATACCTGACAGTGTTCTTTTCATCCGAGAATGACATTAATCTCTATGCCTGTGTTCTGCCAGACTACCGAAATCAAGGGATATTCTCATCTATCTTAAACGAAGTAACTAATGATATTAAAAATGCAGGTATTAACCCTGAGTGCATATATTTTCCAATCAATAAATTTATCAATTTATCAGATACTTTGACTAATATTACTTCTGATACTATGCCAGATAGTATGTCAAATTCTCCATCAGATGCTGCCATACATTATCTTGCTAAACGTAATTATTCAATAGCACATATTGAATATAAAATGTGTTATTATTTTAATTCGTCTAATTCTGAGAGTAATAACAATTCTAATGCCTTTAATAATCTGTCTGATTGTCCACTTGAGTTACTTACCAGAGATTATGATGAACATACCTCGGAATTTACTTTCTGGATTAGCGATGATTATATCGGTGGCTGTATGATTTATAAATATAACGATAAGTCATTGTGTATATTTGATTATGAAATAGAATCCTCAAAACGTGGTAATGGTTATGGTAAATATGGTTTAAAATTAATTCTTAATTATCTTGCCAAAGATAATTATAACGTTGTCTCACTCCACGTTTCAAATGCAAACAAAAAAGCCTGCAGCTTATATAAAGGCTGTGGCTTTATAATTGAGGAAGAAGTTGATTACTATAGTCTATAGTAATCAACTTCTTATCTTGTATGATTTATTAATCAAATCCAATATTAATTCAACATATATACCGATGGATAATAGCTAAATACTGCTTTGCCAAGTATCTTATCTTCCTTAACAAAATTTGTTGTATGCCAGAAACGTGAGTCCTTAGAATTATTCCTGTTGTCTCCCATTACAAAATAACTGCCCTCCGGCACAAGAGTTTTTGCAAAATCACCTGATGAATCTGCACTTCCACCTTCGAAATAAACATAGTTCTCTTCTATAGGCTCATCATTGATGTAGACAATTCCATCTCTCACCTCAACATATTCTCCTGGAAGTCCGATTACTCTTTTAACATAATTCTCTTTTTCATTTTCTGGATATTTGAATATTATAATATCTCCACGTTTTGGCTCTGAGAATACATATGCCAATCTGAACCCTATCATTCTGCTCTTCTTATGAATAGTCTGTTCCATAGAACCTGTAGGTACGGTTGCATTAATTATAATAAAATTATTAATTACTAATGCTATGACAACCGCTAACAACACAAGTCTTATGAAACTGAAAATTTCTTTTTTAACATCTATCTTCTCAGGCTTCTTACGTTTCTTATCGTTAAACCTGTTCGAATTAACAATATCATCTGTCTCATCATCGCCCCAATAGATTATCTCAATATCATCATTATGGTCGTAAGTCACTAAGTCTCACCTCGCAGCTATCAACATAACCATCGTTGTCAGCATTTTATTCTTATAATGCCTTCTTAATTGCGGCCATAAGTTCATCATATGTCTCATATGCAGGTAACTGTGGATATTCAGCCTTAATTGCATCTGTACTCTTGAATAAGAAACCAGCCTTACTTGCTAAAATCATACCTAAGTCATTATGACTGTCACCACTTGCTATAGTATCATATCCGATAGACTGCAGTGCCTTAACTGTTGTAAGTTTAGACTGTTCACAACGCATCTTAAAGCCTGTGATTTCTCCGTTATCTGCAACTACTAATTCGTTACAGAAGATTGTAGGATAACCGAGTTTCTTCATTAATGGTCCTGCAAACTGTGAAAATGTATCACTAATAATTATTACCTGTGTTAAGCTTCTTAATTCATCTAAGAATTCTTTTGCTCCAGGAATTGGATCAATTTTCTCAATTGTCTCCTGAATCTCTTTTAAGCCTAAGCCATGCTGTCTTAAAATATCAAGTCTGAAATTCATTAATTTATCATAATCAGGCTCATCTCTTGTAGTTCTCTTTAATTCTGGTATTCCTGTTGCCTCACTGAATGCAATCCATATCTCAGGTACTAATACGCCCTCTAAATCTAAACATACAATATTCATATCTTAATCTCCATTTCTTTATCTTAGTTATATTAAACAGTTACCTGACTGCTATCTTTATATTATAGAATATGATGTTAATGTCTGCAAGCATTTATTTTGTAGATAATGTCACATTTTTCTTGTAGTATAACCTCATAACAAAAGTGAGACCTTTCCTAAAAGCCTCACTTTTATTTTTCTTCGATATATTATTCTATACTACTTTGTTAAATTCTAAGTATCAAACCTGCCCTACAGATTAGTGTAACCCATCAGACTATAGTCGACTGCCTTAGCTGCTTCACGTCCCTCGTGAATTGCCCATACGACTAATGACTGGCCTCTATGCATATCACCTGCTGTAAATACATTCTTAACTGAAGTAGCATATGAATCAGGATTACCTGTCTTAACATTAGTTCTTTCATTAACGTCAACACCAAATGCTTTTGTAACGTAGCTTTCACTTCCTAAGAATCCTGCTGCAATAAGAACGATATCCACATCGACTTCGTATTCACTTCCAGGTATTTCCATCATCTGGAATCTTCCTGTCTTAGCATCTTTCTTGCTCTCTAATTTCACAAGTTTGGCCTTACACAGATTACCTTTCTTATCTGCGATAAATTCCTTAACAGTTGTGCAATATACTCTTGGATCGTGACCAAATACTGCGATTGCTTCTTCCTGACCATAATCTGTCTTGCAGACTCTTGGCCATTCAGGCCATGGATTATTAGCTGCTCTTTCATCAGGTGCTTTTGGCATCATTTCTAACTGTAATACACTTTTTGCACCTAACCTTATTGATGTTCCGACACAGTCATTACCTGTATCACCACCACCTATAACCATTACATTTTTACCCTTTGTGGAAATAAATGCATTATCCTTGAATTCACTGTCAAGCAGACTCTTTGTTGTAGCTTTAAGGAAATCAACTGCAAAATATATTCCATTAGCTTCACGTCCCGGTGCTTTAATATCTCTTGGATTAGAGGCACCACAAGCAAGAATTACTCTGTCGTATTCTTTGAGTAATTTATCAGCTTTGATATCTTTACCGACATTTACTCCTGTGATAAATTCTACTCCTTCTTCTTTCATAATATTTATCTTACGCTCAATGTATTTCTTCTCTAATTTCATGTTAGGAATACCATACATTAAAAGTCCGCCCGGTCTGTCTGAACGTTCATATACTGTTACGCTATGACCTCTCTGGTTAAGCTGGTCTGCTGCTGCAAGTCCTGATGGTCCTGAACCGATAATTGCAACTTTCTTGCCTGTTCTTACTTTAGGAACATTAGCTTTAGCAAAGCCTTCTTCGTATGCATTTTCTATTATTGCAAGTTCATTCTGTCTTGTACATACCGGTTCGCCACCTAAGTTACAGGTGCAGGCTTTCTCACAGAGTGCAGGACATACACGTCCTGTAAACTCTGGAAAATTATTAGTCTTATGAAGTCTGTGATATGCCTGTTTCCAATTACCGTTGAATAACAAATCATTCCATTCAGGTACTAAATTATTAAGAGGACAGCCTGATGCCATACCTCCAATCATCATTCCTGCCTGACAGAAAGGCACGCCACAGTCCATACATCTTGCACCCTGTAATCTCTGTTTTTCCTTAGAAAGTGGTGTATGAAATTCGTTAAAGTTCTTTATTCTTTCTTTTGGTGAGACAGCTACACTGTCTTCACGTTCATAATCCATAAATCCTGTTGGTTTTCCCATGTCGTGACTCCTTTCTAGTTCTTTGTCATAGCATAAAATGCTTCAATCTGTGCCTGCTCGCTGCTAAGACCTTTTTCTTCCATCTGGACAATAGCCATAAGCATCTTATTGTAATCATGAGGAATTATCTTCTTAAACTTAGGTAAATATTCTCCAAAGTTATCAAGAATCATCTTACCTTTTTCTGAATTAGTATATTTAACATGGTCGGAAATCATTTGCTTTAAGTCCATAACATCATATTTAGATGTTACTTCGCTTGCTGATACTAATTCTTTATTAAGTTTTGTATAAAGATCTCTGTCCTCATCAAGAACATATGCGATACCGCCACTCATACCTGCTGCAAAGTTTTTACCTGTTTTGCCAAGGATAACAACTCTGCCACCTGTCATATATTCACAACCATGTTCTCCGACTCCCTCTACAACTGCTATTGCACCAGAGTTACGAACACAGAATCTTTCGCCTGCTACACCATTTATATATGCTTTACCACTTGTAGCACCATATAATGCAACGTTACCAATTATGATATTTTCATCCTGTTTGTACTTAATTCCCTTTGGTGGATATACGATAAGTTTACCACCTGATAATCCTTTACCAAAATAGTCATTACTGTCGCCTGTAAGTTCAAGTGTAAGTCCCTTCGGAATAAATGCACCAAAGCTCTGGCCGCCTGCACCCTTACATTTTACGATAAATGTATCATCATCTAATACATTGTCACCATATTTCTTAGTTATCTCAGAACCAAAGATTGTACCAAATGAACGGTCTGTATTAGTAACATCTACCTCTATGCTGCGTTTCTGTTTCTTATCAAGAGCAGGTAATAATTTCTTACATAAGACTTTCTCATCAAGTGTCTTTTCAAGCTCGAAATTAAATACATTTTTTTCATTATATTTAACAGGTTCATGCGTAAATTCATTAGCAAGTATTCTTGTTAAATCAACTTTGCCTGCATTAATTGATTTGGCTTCAGTTTTAGCTTTTAATAAATCTGAACGTCCAACTAACTCGTCAACTGTTCTGACACCGAGTTTAGCCATATATTCTCTTAATTCCTGAGCAATGAATTTCATAAAGTTAACTACATATTCAGGTTTACCTTTGAAACGTTTTCTAAGTTCAGGATTCTGTGTAGCCACACCTACAGGACATGTATCTAAGTTACAGACCCTCATCATTACACAGCCCATTGTTACAAGAGGTGCTGTTGCAAATCCGAATTCTTCTGCGCCAAGCATTGCAGCTATAGCTACATCACGGCCACTCATAAGTTTACCATCCGTTTCAACTATAACTTTATTACGAAGTCCGTTTGCAATTAATGTCTGGTGCGCTTCTGCAAGTCCAAGTTCCCAAGGAAGCCCTGCATTATAGATTGAGTTACGTGGTGCTGCACCTGTACCTCCGTCATAACCTGAGATAAGTATTACCTGTGCGCCTGCTTTTGCAACACCTGCTGCTACAGTACCAACACCTGCTTCTGATACAAGTTTTACGGAAATTCTCGCATCTTTATTAGCATTTTTGCAATCGTAGATAAGCTGTGCCAAATCTTCGATTGAATAAATGTCGTGATGAGGTGGTGGTGAAATAAGGCTCACACCTGGTGTTGAATGTCTGGTTTTGGCAATCCAAGGATATACTTTCTTACCTGGTAAATGTCCACCTTCGCCTGGCTTAGCTCCCTGTGCCATCTTAATCTGAATCTCTTTAGCACTTACAAGATATTTAGATGTAACACCAAATCTTCCTGATGCAACCTGCTTAATTGCTGAACATTTATTTATCTTATCATTTACCGTATCAAGTCTCTCAAGACTTTCTCCGCCTTCACCACTGTTAGATTTACCATGAATCATATTCATCGCAATTGCCATTGTCTCATGTGCTTCTTCTGATATAGAACCATAAGACATGGCACCTGTCTTAAATCTCTTCACAATGCTGTCTACACTTTCGACCTCGTCAATCGGAATACCTTTTTCAGGATAATTGAAATCGATAAGTCCTCTTATGTGAACAGGATTAAGTTCTTCATCTATCATATGTGTGTACTGTTTAAACAAATCATAATTGCCTGTCCATGTGGACTGCTGTAACAGATGAATTGTCTGAGGATTATATAAATGCTCCTCTTTATTACTTCTGAACTTATGACTTCCGCTGCTCTCTAATGTAAGGTCATTAGCAAGTCCTAATGGATCAAATGCTTTAGAATGACGGCTGTCTACCTGTTCTTCTATATCTTTAAGTGTTATACCGCCTATACGGCTTACTGTGTTAGTGAAGTATTTATTAATCACATCTTCGCTTATACCTACTACCTCGAATATCTGTGAACCCTGATATGACTGAATTGTAGATATACCCATTTTAGAAGCAATCTTAACGATACCATGGAGAACTGCTGAATTGTAATCATTTACTGCGGCATAGTAATCTTTATCAAGCATATCATTATCAATAAGATATTTTATTGAATCCTGTGCTAAATATGGGTTAATTGCTGAAGCACCATAACCTAATAATGTAGCAAAATGATGTACTTCTCTTGGTTCACCACTCTCTAATATAATTGCAAGGCTTGTTCTCTTCTTAGTTACGACAAGATGCTGATGAAGTGCTGATACTGCAAGCAATGAAGGTATTGCAACATGGTTCTCATCAACTCCTCTGTCTGAAAGAATGAGGATATTAGCTCCGTCTTTATGCGCTCTGTCTGCTTCTACGAATAAATGGTCGATTGCTTTTTCAAGTGAAGTATTCTTATAGTAAATGATTGGAATTACTTCTACTTTGAAGCCTGACACATTCATATTCTTAATCTTTAATAAGTCTGTACTTGTAAGAATTGGATTCTTAACTTTAAGTACCTGACAGTTCTCAGGCTGCTCTTCAAGGATATTACCATGCTCACCGATATATACTGTAGTTGATGTAACTACCTCTTCACGAATCGCATCTATTGGTGGATTGGTTACCTGTGCGAATAGCTGTTTAAAATAGTTAAATAATGGCTGTACCCTGTCAGATAATACTGCAAGTGGTTTATCACAACCCATTGCTGAAATTGGCTCTGAACCAGTCTTTGCCATTGGGAGAATTGATGTCATAAGCTCTTCATATGTGTAACCGAAAGCTTTCTGTAATCTCTTTCTTTCATCTGTAGAATACTCTTCTACTTTCTTATTAGGTATCTTTAAATCTTTAAGTTTGATAAGGTTATTATCAAGCCATTCACCATATGGCTGCCTTGATGCATATTTTTCTTTGATTTCATCATCATCTATAATTCTTCCCTTAACCGTATCTACGAGAAGCATTTTACCTGGATGTAAACGTTCCTTAGCTATAATCGTAGTTGGGTCTACATCTAATACGCCGACTTCTGATGAAAGCACTAATGTATCATCATCTGTGATGTAATAACGTGATGGTCTGAGACCGTTTCTGTCAAGTACAGCTCCCATAATATCACCGTCAGAGAAAAGTATTGATGCCGGTCCATCCCATGGTTCCATCATAGTTGCATAATACTGATAGAAATCTCTTCTTGCCTGACTTAATGTATGGTTATTATCCCAAGGTTCAGGAATGGTAATCATTACTGCAAGGGGAAGCTCCATACCACTCATCACTAAGAATTCAAGTGTATTATCAAGCTGTGCTGAATCTGAACCCTCCGGATTAACAACAGGGATAACCTTGTGCATCTCGCCTTTAAGATATTCAGAATTCATTGTTTCTTCACGTGCCAACATATTATCAGCATTTCCACGAATTGTATTAATCTCACCGTTATGAACCATTAATCTGTTGGGATGTGCTCTCTGCCAGCTTGGGTTTGTATTCGTACTAAATCTTGAATGTACCATTGCAATTGCTGATTCATAATCTTTATCCTGTAAGTCTTCAAAGAATAATCTTAACTGGCCTACTAAGAACATACCTTTATATACAATAGTTCTGCTTGATAATGAAACTACATAAGTATTATCATTACTCTGTTCAAATACACGTCTTGCAACGTATAACTTTCTATCGAAATCAAGTCCTTTTCTAACATCCTCAGGTTTCTTTACAAAGCCCTGCATAATGTATGGCATACATTCTATTGCTTTTGTACCTAGTACATCCGGCTTTGTAGGAACTTCTCTCCAGCCTAAGAACTCAAGTCCCTCTTTTTCCACGATAATTTCAAACATCTTCTTAGCCTGATTTCTCTTAAGTTCGTCCTGTGGGAAGAAGAACATACCAATGCCATATTCTCGTTCTGAGCCTAAAAAAATACCGAGGGACTTAACCGCTTTGCTAAAGAACTTGTGTGAAATCTGTAATAAGATTCCTACACCGTCTCCGGTTTTTCCCTCGGCATCTTTGCCTGCTCTATGTTCTAAATTTTCAACTATCTTTAATGCGTTCTCAACTGTTGCATGTGTCTTCTTACCTTTAATGTTGACCACTGCACCAATACCGCAATTATCGTGCTCAAACTGTGGATTGTATAATCCATTGTCTTCTGCACTCTTGAATAATTCATTTTGATTCATGTGCAATTCCTTCCTTATTCAGTTTTTATTCCTAGATGAGTGACTCTAGATGTTAATTTATGTTTGCTACTATACTACAATGTTTTTCATTTGTAAATAAGAATTTTAAGATAAATTGTCAGACAGTTTTTGTTATTTATACAATTTTCAAAATTGTGTATACATTTTCCCTCTTCATAATACAAACCTTTACATCTGTTTTCTATCGAATACCACTTTAATCTCTGTACCAATTCCTGCTTCACTCTCTACATATATCTTAGCACCTTTATGTTGTGCAACTATATGTTTAACAATGGCCAGTCCAAGTCCTGTACCGCCTGTTGATTTCGAACGGCTCTTGTCTACACGATAGAATCTTTCAAATATTCTCTCCTGATATTCTTTAGGTATTCCAATTCCCGTATCTTTAACAGATACAACTGACTTGTTATCATCCATATATGTTGAAACTGTAACTGTACCATTTTCATTATTATATCTTATCGCATTATCACACAGGTTATAGATTAATTCTTCCATCATCTGCTTGTTAGCACATACGAGTGCATCTTCGCCCTCCCATTTTATGCTTACCTTTCTCTTCTGTGCATTGAGTTTAAGCATCTCTACGCAATCCTGTGCCGTTATTCTTAAATTCATATTTTCATACTGGACATCTCTGTCTGACGTATCTAACTCTGATAATCTTATTATGTCATTAATAAGTGATAACAGTCTGTTAGAACTTTTATGAATCTCCCCTGCGAATCTTACGACATCATCACTGTCAGCCATTCCATTTTCAATTAATTCGGAATATCCTGAAATTGATGTCAGTGGTGTCTTCAATTCATGTGATACATTTGCAGTAAAGTCCTGTCTCATATGTGCATTCTTAACAATGTCCTCATGCTGCTTCTGGATTGTGTTAAGAAATGGTTTTAATTCCTTATAAGTCGAAATATCTGAACATCTGTCCATATTATCTGCCATCATCTCTATAGGCCGCATTAAACTCTTTGTCAGAAAATGTGATAAAATAATGCAGAATACTAATAGAACTGCTGCTATAACCGCAATTATCGGAAATGATGACCTGTATATATTGTAAATGCTGCTTGCCTCTTTAGCAACTCTTAAAACCGAACCATTATCTATTTGCACAGCATAATAAAAGGTGCTTTTATCCATCGTCTTAGACTCTCTTACAGCCTTTCCTTCACCTTTCTTAAATGCCTGTTCAACCTCAGGCCTTGTGCTATGATTATCCATTCCTCCGATGTCAGCATTCGTGTCGAATTCGACTGTTCCATCAGATCTTATGAGTGTTATTCTAAGCTCATCTCTTAATGTTAACTCCTTATCATTTTCCATATTCTTATATGAAGCAGAATCAATTATAACGTGTGCATATGTCTTTAAACTATCCATTACTTCTTTCTTGAATAACTCGTAGAATACCATTGAAGTAGTGGCAACCGTAAAACCTATCGCAAGAATTGCAATCAACAAAAACTGTATATTAATCTTCTTTTTCATTCTAACATATAACCTACATTTCTAATGGTCTTGATTCTGCTTCCTGAATCTTTTAATTTCTGTCTGAGTGTCTTGATATGAACATCTAAAGTTCTTGATTCACCTTCATAATCAAGGCTCCATATTCTGTCCATAATAATATCTCTCTTTAACACGATTCCCTGATTCTGGATTAATAATTTCAAAAGCTCGTATTCTTTGTAAGTCAGTTCACATGGCTCATCACCTACATACACCATATGTTTTTCACCGTCCACAAATATATCTCCGACCGACAGGAACTTATCATCTTCCATTCCCTTACTACGTCTTAATATTGCTTTTACTCTTGAAATAAGCTCCATTACACCAAATGGCTTAGTAAGGTAATCATCAGCTCCCATATCAAGCCCTTTAACTTTATCAATCTCAGTAGTCTTAGCTGTAACCATAATCACAGGTATCTTCTTAGTCTCCGGAACACTTCTTACCTTCTTTAGGATTTCTAGACCATCCTCATCAGGCAACATTATATCTAACAGAATTAAATCAGGATTTTTCTCTGCTAGTTTCTTATAGAATGATTTTGCACAATCGAATTCCATAACCGTATGTCCGCTGTTTTTCAATGCAAATGCTTCTATTTCACTAATATTTTTATCGTCTTCAACAATATATATTAATGCCATTTCACCATTTCCTTTCTTTGTACATTCAGGCAATTGCCTATTTTTTATCTGATTATAAACTATATATTTTAATTCTATATTCAGCTAATGTAAAATCTGTGTAAAATTTGCAGTCTTTAAGTTTATTTCTCAACTTTTATGTTTATTTATTGAGTTAATTTTTACCGACTATTCTGATACTTTATTTTATCTGCTATTCTGATACTTTATTTTATCTGCTATTCTAATTCTTTATTTACTGCAATGCTTTTATTTTTCTTTTCGCTCTGATTTTTTACCATATTTAACATATATATAACTCATCATTGCAACCATACATATTAAGCCTGCCACTAATCCGATGATACCGTTCTTAAATAAGCCTGATACTAAAAATCCCACGAAACTGCATGCAGCTACAAGTAATGCATATGGCATCTGCGTTGAAACATGGTCTATATGCTTACAGTCAGCACCTGCTGATGAAAGTATCGTCGTATCTGAAATAGGTGATATATGGTCACCACATACTGCTCCTGACAGAATCGATGCCACACATATTACAAGCATATTGCCATTTCCAAATACTGCTATGGCAATTGGAATGAGTATACCAAATGTACCCCATGATGTTCCTGTTGCAAAAGCAAGTCCTACAGAAATCAAGTAGAATAACATAGGTAACAATCCACCTACTGCTGATTCCGTATTTACCACGCTGCTTACAAAACCACCGATATTAAGGTAGTCATCACTACATACTCCTGATAATGTCCACGCCATACACAGAATTAATATTGCCGGTGTCATTGCTTTAAAACCATTCGTAAAACTGCTGCAAAAATCACTAAAGCTTATTACTTTACGTGGCACATAGAGTAAAAATGTGAAGATAATCGTAAAGAACGAACCAAGCACAAGTGCTCTTGATGAACTGCAATTAGCAAATGCATCTACAACACTTTCGCCCTTAAATAAACCACCTGTATATAACATAGCTACAATACACGAAACTATAAGAAATACAATTGGAAGAACTAAATCTTTAACCTTACCATTTCCGACAACTTCTATCTCTTCTGAACTACCATTTTTCTCTTCTTTGTCCACTTCCTCGTACTTCTTCATTTTAGCGAAATCTATTCCTGTAATTATAATGAACAACACAAATATAACGGTAAATATTGCATACATATTGTAAGGAATTGTCCTTAAAAATAATGAAAAACCATCTATCTTACTATCATTAGGTAATGATGAACCAACTGCCGCCGCCCAGCTTGATATTGGTGCGATTATACATATAGGTGCTGCTGTCGCATCAATTATATATGCCAGCTTTGCTCTCGTAACTTTATATCTGTCAGTAACAGGTCTCATTACAGTTCCAACTGTAAGACAGTTAAAATAATCATCTACAAATATAAGTGCACCCAGACAGCTTGTTGCAAGCAATGCTCCACGTTTACTTTTAATAGTCTTAGTTGCCCAGTTTCCATAGGCTTTAGATGCCCCTGAGCTTGTAATTAGCGCAACGATTATACCAATCAACACGAGGAAGATAAGTATATCCACATTTGCTCCGATTTTTTCGTCCATAATATCAAATGTTATCTCTACACCCTTTATGACATTGAAATCTGTATAAAATAATGCTCCGGTAATAATACCAAGCATTAATGATATATAGACCTCCTTCGTCCATAATGCCAATATGATGGCAATAACCGGTGGCAGCAATGCCCAAAATGTTCCCTGCATTAAACCTATCCTTTCTGTAAAAAATGCCTGAACATTACTGCACAGACATTTTATATAATTACAATTTTTCTATTACTTCTTCAAACGGTCTTATGTGTTTGAAATCATCCATATATAATCCTTTCGGTAATCTGTCATCACTAAGTATCTCCTTAGCAAACTCAATATCCGAAAATGTTATCATTACTATCTTCGGATTATCATAAGGTATCATGCTTCTCTCTTCTTCATCATATTCATTGACAATATTATTGACCGCTTCGATCTTAACAAAATCATCATCACGTCTAAACTGCACTTCACGTTCAGATACTACATAAGTCTTAATATTTTCTGAATAAGTTAATGTCTTAAACAAGTCAATACCAAACTTCTCATTGCCTAATAACAACAATCTATTCATAATTCTTCCCTTCTGCCTGATATTTTTTAAACACCTTGATATTATAACATTTTACCGATTATTTGCAAGGCTATTCTAATTTTTAGCTGCGGCAATTTTTTCTGCTAACTCTTCTAAATAAACCCATCTGTCCATTTTCTCTTCTAGCAGAGCTTCTGCCTGCTCTTTTTCTTTTGTTAATTCACCTAATTTCACGAAATCAGTTGCATTACTTTCAATTTCCTTTTCTAAGTTACTGATTTTATCCTCTAACTCACTTACTTCACTTTCTATCGTATCATATTCACGTTGTTCCTTATATGAGAACCTTGGCTTACGATTAGTATTTCTGTCAGACGAAGCAGAACCATTCTTAGTGCTATCTTCGCCACCTTTTGTAACTTTTGACTTTTCATTACCTTTTAGTGAAACAACATTCTTATTCTTTCCACTGCTTTTTATTCCTGTTAAAGCATTTTCCCCCACTTCAACCTCATGCATTTCTTTTCTTAATACATAATCACTATAACCACCCTCGTACTGGTTAATAACTCCGTTACCCTCAAATGCAAATATTCTCTTAACTGTTCTGTCTAAGAAGTATCTGTCATGTGATACCTCTATTACAATTCCATTAAATTTATCTAAATAATCTTCTAATATTGTAAGTGTCGTAATGTCCAAATCATTAGTAGGCTCATCTAATATAAGAACATTTGGTGCTTCCATAAGAACTCTTAAGAGATTAAGTCTTCGTTTCTCACCACCTGATAACTTTCCGATAAGACTATATTGCTTCTCAGGAGTAAATAAGAATTTCTCTAACATCTGCGATGCTGTTACTGTTCCGTCAACAGTTTTGACATATTCAGCAGTTTCTTTAATGTAGTCTATTACTCTTATCGCAGGATTCATATAGGCAATTCCTGCCGACTCATCATTTTCTATCTCCTGTGAATAATATCCTATCTTAACTGTCTGTCCGACAACTAATTCTCCGCTATCCGGCTCAATTCTTCTAGCAATTATCTTCATTAATGTTGTCTTGCCACAACCATTATCTCCTATGAAGCCAATTCTGTCATTCTTAAGGAAAATGTAACTAAAATCTTTAAATAGGACTTTATCACCATAGGCCTTAGAAATATTATGAAGTTCTACTGTGGTTCTTCCTAATCTTGATGATACGGAGCTCATCTCAACATTCTCCACCTCAGTCGGCGACTTCATATTTTTTAATTCTTCATATCTTTCTATTCTGGCTTTCTGCTTCGTAGAACGCGCCCTTGCGCCTCTCATAATCCACTCTAATTCATTTCTAAGGATAGATTTTCTCTTCCTGTCACTTGCAAGAAGCATATCTTCCCTTTCAGATTTTAACTTAAGGAAACCTGAATAGTTAGCCTGATAACTGTAGATTTTACCTTTATCGATTTCAACAATCCTGTTCGTTACACTATCAAGAAAATATCTGTCATGCGTAACCATAATAATCGCACCTCGATAAGCCTTGAGATAATCCTCTAACCAGCCTGACATTTCATTATCTAAATGGTTAGTAGGCTCGTCTAAAATAAGAATATCTGCTTTTGATAACAATGTAGATACCAAAGCAACTTTCTTTCTCTGACCTCCTGATAAAGTCGATGTAACCGCATTAAAATCATTTACTCCAAGTTTCATAAGCATTGTCTTAGCATTACTCTCTATATCCCATTCTGACTCGACTTTAGATATATTCTGTCTTAATATACTCTCCATTATCGTCTCATTTTCTTTAAATTCAGGGTTCTGTGGCAGGTATCTTATCACAATATTATTAGCCTTAGTAATGCTTCCCTCATCTGCTTCTTCATATCCTGCAATAATCTTAAGTAATGTAGACTTTCCTGTTCCGTTTATTCCTATTACTCCGACTTTCTCATTCTCCTGCAGATAAAATGATACTCCATCAAGTAACGGTGTATCTGCAAATGTCTTTTTTATATTATCAACTGATAGAATATTCATTGTATTTCTCCATTTCTATGTATTTTCTCATAATTAATCCGTCGATCAAAACTATATAATACCAACTTCAACAGCCACAAATTCTTTTACTTTAGAACATATGTAATTTCAACAGTATTATAATTATATATCCCAGCTTTTTTAACACTATATCCCATAATATCATATTTTGTCTTAAATGTTAATTTTTCTTATGCATTTGTCGATATGTTATATATGATTTCATCTAGAGATTGGAGAGAATTTATGAAAATTGATAGAAATACTTCCACCATTGTATCTGATACAACTAATCAGAATAATGTAAATAAGAAAAAAGATACTACTGCTAATACATCTGATACTAAGGATACAGCCTCTGCAAGAGATAATGGCTCAATATTTGCAGGCGACTTAAACCTTGGTTCTGACATTGATAATAAGCGCAGGGAAGCACAGAATATTGCCCTTAATATTTTGGAAAATGCATTTAAAAGTGATAAGAAAATAGATGATGAAATTGAATCAAGAAATAATCATGTCAAAGAATTAAATGACCAGATTAACGAAGCAAATGATATGATTAACAATATTAATAAAGAGATGGACATTATCAAAAAAGGGTATAACATCGATGATGCCAGCGAAGAACAGGCTGACTATAAATTATTATTAAAAGAGAAAAATTCCCTTAGTAATTCTGAAATAACCCTGTCAGATGAAGAACAGGAACGCCTTGCTTATCTTCATGAACGTGGTCTTACTGATTACCAGAAAGAAATGCTTAATTTAGAAGCTAATAAAGGTATCTATAAAAAGGAGATTAAGGACTGTACAAAGGAAATCATCTCTGAAAATGCAATTGTACGTGGTATACATATTGAGCGTTTGAAATCTCATGATATGACCGATGCCCAGAAGAATTCCGACAAGGTTCTAGAAGCCTCTAATAAAGAAATTATCGGTATGCTGATAGAAGATTCCAAAGAAAGCATTGATAAGAAATTCGAAGATGAAGAAAAAAAAGCTGAAGATAAGAAAGAAGCTGAAAAAGAACTTGAACAGCGAATTGAAGCTGCCAAAACTGAACGCAATGAAAAAGCTGATTATAAAGATGACGATTTAGAAGAAATGTATAAATTAGATTCTACGTTGGATAATGTAGTTAACAGCCAACAAGATTCTACTATGGACGATGTTAAGAAGTCACTTACCCAGGTTATAAATGAATTAAATCTTACAGCTGATGATTTAAAAGGAGCTGTTATTGATAAAGATGTGTAATTACATATCCTTATGAAACATTTATTGAGCTATAGGACAGAACGTCTGATGTCTTGGATTAGTCATCAACACATTTTGTTCTATAGCTCATTTATTCTCTAATGTATAACTAAATATACCGCCGCTATACACAATACTATCTGAATTATTGCAAATCTGTATACCGTATGTGTATTCGACCAGTTCCATACTTTTCTTACGTGGTCGTGAATTGGTGTTCTGACATTTGTAAGAATCTTAATCTTTAAGAACCTGAGTAATGATACTTTGATTAATCCTAAGCCACCATCTACTATCAATACACCTGCAACTAATAAGTATAAAATAGGTGAACCCATCTTCAAAACTGCTATACTTATGAATAATCCCATTGCTCTTGACCCTGCATCACCCATTAACATTTTACTTGGTGTGGCATTAAACCATAAGTAACCTAAAATGCTTATAATGAACAATAAAATTGTATATGAAAATTTACTGTCCATACCTTTTATTAAATCTATAACATAGACAGATGATAATGTAATAATTGTAAGTGTTCCCGATAAGCCATCCACACCATCTGAACAGTTTGTTACATTTATTGAAGCCCATACAAGAATTACTATCAATATTCCAAATACAACCGGGTTAATTGTCACATATTTATCAGCGCATGCAATAAATATTCTGTTATCATTAAAATTCAAAAATGTAATTGCTAACATTATTGCAATTATTAAATCTAAAATTCCTTTCTTATATTCTCCCCATGGTGACTTCGCACAATCATCAAGGAAGCCCGTAAGCATCGCTGCCACAACTAATATAAGATAAATTAATATCTCAACATTCATTTTGGCAAAAATAAGCGTTGATGCAACATACACCAGAACGAACCAGAAGCCTGCTCCTCTTGGCTTACCTGCCGACAGCGAACCGTCATGTGCATAGGCACGCCCCATATCCTTTGGTAAAATTCTTGTGCATTTACTAAGCATCAGACACGTCATTGCAAATGCAAACAATATTCCGACAAATGCAACTGAACCGTAATCCAGACTGCTAAAAAAATAATTTATCATTGGTCTCTCCTTAAATATTTTTAATTAATTAGATATTGCATATGATAACACTTTTTCTTAAAGCAGGCTAGTATTTTATAAAATATTCTAAAGCTTTAAATATACTTCGCATTATCATAAACGTGATAATGAATTGATGATGAATTAATGAATATATTTATAATTAATCACGATGTATCCATTTAATAATTGCAGCACCAATTATAATAATATATCCGATAATACTATATATATCAGGTATCTGATTCAGGAATAAAAAGCCTAATATTGCTGCAAACAATACCTGTGAATAGTCAAATACTGAAATATCTTTAGCAGGTGCTTTAGCATAGGCCTGTGTAACCGTAAACTGTCCTGCTGCCGCACAGATTCCGGCAATCAAAAGATAAATCAACTGCATCAATGTCATTGGGTGGAAATCAAAAATCACAAATGGTAATGTTATAATACATGAAAATGTTGAGAAAAACATTACTATGACCGGACCTCTTTCACCCTGTTTACCTAATTTTCTTACAAATGTATATGCGGTTCCTGCTCCCAGACCTCCAATTGCAGCTACCACAGCAGGAATACATTTCATATCCAGAGTTGGTTTTACAACAAATAATGCACCGATAAAGGCTACAATAACCATACTCCACTCAAATCTGTTAGCATACTCATTAAGTATTAAAGCCGACATAATTATCGCAAAGAACGGTGCAAGTTTATTAAGTATATTGGCATCAGAAATATTCATATGGTCTATGGCATAATAATTACATATCAAACCGATAGTTCCGCATATTGCTCTCATTAGCAATGATGGAATACTTCCCTTCTTTATCTTAAATTTATCCTCCGTCCTTAAAAGCATTACTGCAGCCGCAAACATCGCAACAACATTTCTAAAAAAGCCTTTCTGCATAGTCGGTAAATCTCCGGCTTTCCTTATGAAAAAGCTCATACATGCGAAGAAAAATGCTGCCATAATTATGTACATAATTCCCTGATTCTTCTGTGACATTTTCATTTTTTCATCTTCTTTCCATTATTTTGCAATTAACATTTATCTAGTCTATTTTTTATGCCAGGTTCAAAAGGTCTAAACCCACATGAATTTAATGTATATTTATTTACAATTTATGTTTTATTATAGTTTTGGTTATTAAATTAGTAAAGTAATTATTTGTCTTTTATCAATAATGATTTTATGTTATTATGAAACTATATTTAAAAATTCACAAAACATTTTATTGAAAGGAGGTTTAGATAGTTATATTTAATTCAAATATTTAATCCAAATATCAAAACATATGAATTATAACGACTATCTGAATTGTATGAATAAAAAGGAAATATCCGAAATCAAGAAAACATTAAACCCTGAGAATTCCGTTATTACAAGAATATGCGGCTGCTATATTGATGGTGAAAAAGAAATCAAGTTCAAATCTAAGGAGGCTTTTCATTCCCTTTCTGAAGAGGAGGCTTTTAAATATTTTGACATTTTTAAGCACTCACTTTCAGGCTCAATCGGTAAAAATCTTCTTAATATGGAATTTCCACTTGATGAAGAGAAAGCAGGCGGAAAGCAGGAATTTCTTCTTAAACTCAAAGACAGTGGGCTTGAAGATGATGAACTCTTAGATGAATTCTATCAAAAAGTTGTAGAGAACTATATTTATGCTTCAAATTACTA
The DNA here is from genome assembly GCA_902362455.1 of Eubacteriaceae bacterium. GTDB lineage: Bacteria > Bacillota > Clostridia > Lachnospirales > Lachnospiraceae > Bovifimicola > Bovifimicola ammoniilytica. The sequence continues at coordinate 389,156 of CABIWJ010000001.1, read as the reverse complement.
CATAATTCTTATCCATGGCATCTATGATATTCCCGGTAAATCATCTGACGGTTCAGAGATGTTCGATTCTTCTGATAATGTCTATGATTACATTCTCTGCAGTATCTGTCCTGTTAACCTTGCCAAATCAGGACTCAGTTATGATGCTGACACAAACAGTATCGTTGAACGTGTAAGAGACTGGATTGTTGCTGCTCCCGCAAATGCATTCTTATTTCCAGCATTTAATGATAGAAATACTGATATCCACAGCCTTTTATACTATTCAAAGAACCCTGAAGAATTACAGTATTCTTTTGTAGATAATATTTTCGGTACAAATGCACCAATGACAGCCGAAAGCCAGAAAGAAACATTCAATAATATTATTATGAATACTCTCGGCGAAGATTGTGACTTTAATACAATCAAAACCATTCACGAAACTCTGAACGAAATGATAGAGGAAACCAAAGACGAACCTGAACCACTAATTCTTACAACCAATGAAGTTAAACACGTCTTTGAAGAAAGTGATATTCCTAATGAAAAACTTGAGGTTTTAGAAAAACAGCTTGATGTGGTCGCTGAAGAACAGCAATCTCCTACTTTCTTAGCTTCAAATGTAACAAATGTAAGGAAATTCAATATTGAAACTCCTGATGTTGTAATCAAAGTCAATCCTGAGCGAACAGACTTAGTCGAAACCCGTGTTATTGATGGCCGTCAATGTCTTGTTATTGCCGTCAATGACCATATTGAAGTTAATGGAATTACAATACGCGCTAATGTTAATGAAGATTAGTGATTATATTTTATAGTGATTAAATTCAAAAAAATCGAGGAGAGTTTTGCGATTGAAACTCTCCTCTTGTGTTCATATGTGAGTTATAGGTAACAAATAATTGCAAAAATTTATATTCCAAAATGGCCTATTTCATACCAGCCTTTCTTAATTTTTCTGAACTGTATTCCGTCACCATACCAGGATTTAATTTCTTTTTTTGATTTTTTATAATCTCTGGTATAAATTACTCCATACATTTTCGTTTCATCCTGCCAAAATATAATATAGTAATCTGTTACCCACAAGAAATCATAGTGTCCCTTATATGAAGTTTCACATATTTTTTTAAGAGATTCTTTTTCCTCTTCACTCATATTAACTTCTTTACCAGTATCATTTTCTTTTAACTCATATGTTTTGTCATCAATAACTAAAACTAACATTTCAGAATTATTTTCTCTATCATAATACTTAAAAAGCATATCCTTTATTAATGTATAGTCTTTAGATACTGAATCAAAATCTTTTATATATAGTGTCTCTCTAAACAAAAAAGTCTTAATAAGAAGAAAGATAATGAGAAGAATTAACAGACTAATAACTATTTTCCTTTTTTTCATTTTACACGCTCCATATTTTCACCATATTTTTATTGCTTCGTATATTTCATTTCTACCATAAAAGATTTCATAATATTAATTTCTCCCATAACCACAAAAAATGGTTGTCATTAGGTCAAATAAACTGACCTAGTATTAACTATCCAAATATAAATACATTATAGAAAAAAATATTAAGAAAATCAAAAAAATCATTACAAAAAAACAATAACTCCATTAGTACTTTCTTTGAAACAAATTTTTCGTGATTATCCTTTTTGACATATATGGTATACTTTTTTCCTTACTTAAGCCAGCCAATATGTGAACTGCTTTCAGCATTATAGTGGTAGATACCGTCTATTTCATATTCCAATATTCCTTCGCACGCACGAGTAGCATTTAAAATTTCCTTACAGGTACCAACCGTTTTTATGGTATTTATTTTCTTAGACAAATACCATAAATAAGCAACTAAAGTACCAATCAAAGACATTACAATATCACTAATCATTTTTTCTCACTTTCTAAAAATAAAATATGTGTTTTTATATCATACTTATATTAAATATAAAAATTTTTATTATCAATGAAACAATTATTATAATGCATCATAAACTACTAAAATTACTTGAAGTATCAAAATAATACCTTCAAGACTTGTCAAAAACAACAACTCTATTAACACTTTTATTGAAACGAACTTTTGATGATTATCCTTTTTAACATAAATGGTATACTTTTTTCCTTCCTTGAGCCAGCCAATATGTGAACTGCTTTCAGCATTATAGTGGTAAATACCATCTATTTCATATTCAAATACTCCTTGGCATCCGTGAGTAACATCTATAACTTTATTACAAATACCAACTGTTTTTATAGTGTTTATTTTTTTAGATAAATACCAAAAATATAAACCCAAAGTTATAATCAACGATATTAAAATCTCAACTATCATTTATTTCTTCTCGCTTTCACACGTAGTATAAACATTAATCATATAGATAGTTTCCTTCAAATTTCTTTTCTACGAATATTCCCATATTATCGCATTTAGAAATTATTTCTTCAATATATGCTATAACAAATGCACCAATATTTGACATATTATAGCAATTATACTTACCACTTCTGGTATTTCCGATTTCATAATATTAATTTCTCCCATAACCACAAAAATGGTTGTCATTATGTCAAGTAAAATTCCCTAGTGTTAACTATCCATGTATAAATTCAGCATAACACAAAAAAGCAAAAACACTACCATCAACAATTATAAAAAACATCAAATCAACAAATAATTTTTTTGAAACAAATTTTTCGTGATTACTTTTTTTGACATATATGGTATACTTTTTTCCTTCCTTAAGCCAGCTAACATGTGAACTGCTTTCAGCATTATAGTGGTAGATACCGTCTATTTCATATTCAAATATTCCTTCGCACGCACGAGTAGCATTTAAAATTTCCTTGCAGATTCCAACTGTTTTTATGGTGTTCATTTTTTTAGACAAATACATAATGACAAAATATAATAAAAAGAATCCTGAAATTACAATTTCGCCAATCATTTTTTCTCACCTTCATTCTTAGCATAAGTATTAATCATATAGATAGTTTCCTTCAAATTTCTTTTCTACAAATATTCCCATATTATCACATTTAGAGATTATTTCTTCAATATTTTCCCTGCCATAGGCATTGATACTTGCCTGTGATTCGCCAGATATTATCCATTCGAAAAATTTTCTAAAAGGACCTCTGCTCTTCGCTGTCTCACAAAACTTATCCTCTCCTACAATCTTCAGTTGCCCTAAAAGCTGCAGCTGTCCTTTTAATTCTTCCGGACACATATAAAATTTATCAGTATCACTACTTAAATGTTCCTTTATGCTTTCTGAATAACATTTTGCTCCATTACCATAAGCTATAATGCCAAGTGCCTTTTCGTCAACTCTTCCTGTACCAGATACAAGATTTCCAAGTCCCCAGCCCAAATATGCAGCCCAACCCATTGGTCCAATATGAGTTAGTATCCATGTAGTTCCTGCAATACCTATTCCCTTAACAACATCTTGTACTACAGACATAGCCCCATAATACATTGTTTTAGAATCATCTTCTAACATTTTCTTCACATCAGATGCAGCTTCTCTCATTTCCTTTATATCACTATTTTCAATAATTGACTCTAGAAATTCATCAATCTCTGCACATTGCATAAATCCGGCATCTAAGCCTCCATATATTGAAACTGTATCTAACACACTAATGCCAGTATCTAATGCAATTATTCCATATGTTAATAATGAATTTACTTTATCTGTGCCCATTTTATTAATAAATTTCACTACAGATGCTGGTAATTTATTTACTAACTTTCCTGTTGCCTCAGCAAATTTTCCATTTAACTTCATTTCATTTAAAATATTTACAAATTCACTATTGGCACTATTAAGTAATTCCTTCTGTTCTGCAATTTGCGTTTGTATATTTACAAATGTTTGTACTAATTCATCATCATATCCTGCTAACTGACTATAATTTTGAATACTTGCAACTGTTTGTCTTAATGATGCAATTTTATTACAACAATCTACTACACTTTGTTTTGCCGCGAAATAATCAACAGAGTATTTTGTTTGATTTAATACATCTGAAAAAGAAAGGACATAATTTGTTCCCTGTTCAAGCATATCAAATAATGCAGAATCATATGTTGCTTTTATAGCACTTGTTAATTTATCCTGATAGGTTGCTCCCGTATATTGTTGAATATATAATATCAATGCTTTACGATAATCATTTACATATGAATATTTGAAGTTTGTAATCAAATTTCCCACCTGAAGTAAGAATTTCGTTTCGTAATTCTTCTCATAATCATCTGCAAATACAGATGCAAGATAATAATCTTTAAACAAAGCATCTACATCATTTTTATTAATATCAGGATAAAATGCATTTGTTCCGTTCCTTTTCTCTTCTTTATCGGTATATCCATCTTTATCCGTATCTTTATCTATAGGATTAGATATCATTATGACACACGGTCTGCCACCTGAAGTTGAGCCAATGGTAATTTCGTCACCATTTATTAGTCCATCGCCATCATAATCAGCATTTTCCTGAACCTTTTCATAATTGCCGGCAAACCCGATTACTGCCGCACCTGTCGAATATCTTAACGAACCATTACATATCATTTTTGTATGATAGTCAGTAATATTATCACCATTTGTATCATTCGTAAGTTCTTTTGTTTCTTCCTTTACTTCATTCATTTTTTTCTCAAGTTCTGAAACTACTGATGCATGATAATAGTTTCCTCCTGTTGTTTCAGCAACCTTTGTAAGTATCCCTGTATCTACCTGACCGATTCCAATTGTATATATACAAATATCATTTTCAACTGCCTTATCAACAATACTTCTATAATCTGCATCATATGTAGTATATAATGAATCATATCCATCTGTAAACACAATAACTATATCATATCCACTTTCATCATCATTTGACAACATTTCTACTGCACCATTTAGTCCTGTATATATAGATGTATCTCCATATGCATGCATATTATTAACTATTTCCTTTAGTGATGATATATCAGTAGTTAAATTACTTATTACATTTGAATAGGTTGTAAAAGTAATAAGTCCTGCCCTATCATTCTCTTCTAGAATATCCAAAAATGAATTGATAGCAAATTTAGTTGTTGTTAATTTACTACCTGACATACTTCCTGACAAATCTACTACAAATGCTATATTTAATTTAGCATTCTCACCATTGTCTACCTTAATCTTTTTATCCCAGATTTCTTCAAATTTTGTTTTATCCAATAAAAGATATGTTGAAAAATGTAGTAGTTGTGCTGTTACAAAATTACTTGTACCATCCCACTCTGTTGCTATTTCTTCTAACTCATTTGTATCTTCATTATAATAATATACTACCGGATTAAATCCCTCCGTTTGACACTCTTCACTATTAAAATAATATTTTATTTTAGCAGATTCAAATTCACCATCTATGTAAAAATCATATCCACTTCCCAAATATCCCGGAATAGTTGAATTAACATATACTTCATCATTTTCATGAAGCTTTACTTCAAAACTTTCTGCACTATTTCCAGCAGCAATTAACTCAACATCTACGCTCGTATTATTACCTGTTACAATTTCATTTACTATAAAGGTATCATTGTATACCAAAGGATCAAAGTTATGTATAATTTCCCACTCATCTTCTGCACCATCTCCATCTGTGTCTTTTTCATTTGGATTAGTGCCATAGATAACTACTTCTTCATAATCCGTTAATACATCACCATCTGTATCTACAGTCAGGTTACTTGTACCTACCCTATATTCATCTATATTCGATAAGCCATCTCCATCAGCATCCTCATCAGCATCTATTATTCCATCTCCATTTGTATCCATCATATTAGGATTGGTTGCTGTCTCATTAATCTCCTGATAATCTGTTAATCCATCTCCATCGGTATCTGCTTTGTATATATCGGTATTGTGAATGTATTCGTAATAATCCGGAAGTCCATCACCATCACTATCAACTTCAGTATCCATTTTATGTTCTGTCTCTATTAAAGAGCCTTCATTGTCCCAATTACTTATTCTGACACAATTCACTCCATTAACATAATCATCATAACTCAATATTATTGAACAATTCCATAATGTAGAATTATTTCCTCTCCAAAAACGTAATTCTGTTGAACCTTCATCTTCAAAGCCTACAACATATGCATATATATTTTCTGTAACTTCCATATCAACTTTCTTTGGATTATATTGTGATTTATCTGCTTTGGAAAGATTAATATCCTGTCCATTATTCTCCTTTTTAGATGCTCCTGTAAAGTTAATATACAATAATGCATCGCTACTCTTCCATGCAACAAACTGTGTCAAATCCAAATATACAATGTCTCCGGCATGAAAATATTTCTCTTCATTATCATCTTCCATTACTTCCCAATGACCATATTCTCCACCATCTGCAAAATATACATTATTACTATCTCTTCCTCCTGCACTCCATGAATTCCATTGTGTATTACCATCAGGACTTAATCGGTTAAATGTAACATTATATGTTGTATCCGGAACCTTAACACTCCAAGTTTCACTATCTTCTTTCGTCATTCTGTAGTGAATATGTCCTGATGTATTATCTACCAATTCCATAACTGCATTATCATTTCCCAACCAATGTTCAATCGTATTATCTTTCAGGTAAATCTTAATGTAGGTTGTTTGTGCCCAAATAACTTGTACAAATCTTTCTAATCCCATACTTGTTCCTAATACTACAAGCATCAATAAGAGTGAAACTACTCTTTTAATCTTTTTGTTTTTAAATAATTTTTCCATATGCTCTCCTCCTAAATTCATTTTTAGTTTGCATTTACCAATGTAATTAACTAACTCGTTAGTATTCTCTTATACGTATATCTACATTATATAAGCCTACTCTTATCATTTCATCACTTTTGTTGTAAAGTGTATTTTTTTGTTATAAAGTGTATTTTTCTCGTTCAATATAATTAACCATAACATTATTACTCTAAATATCCTGTGTATTATCAATACTTTCCTTATATTTTCTTATTCTGTATTCTTTTAATATCCTATTATATTCTTTTATATATCCTCTTTTAGTAACTAGAACTTTTCCTCCTGATAAAACAGTATGTTTATTTATACTTTTAATATATTTCAGGTTCACTAAATATTTCTTATTAATACGGATGAAATTCTCATATTTATCATCTTCCTGCCACTCTCTTATTGAACGTCTTGTCATATATAACTCTTCTATATTCTTATATTTTATATATGTATATACACTATCTACCTTAATATACTCTATATTCTCCGGATTAATCTCCTGTATATACGAAGAATTTATAAATTTTCCTTCAGGTATTTTCTGCACTATACTCTCTGTTTCATTTTCATACACAAAGAATATCTTATCATAATCAGCCTCATTAAAATTATTTATACTTTCATCTTTAATATTAAAAATGTATATTTTTATCGTATCTTCACTTATACATTCATATAGTTTTTTTATTAAATCATAAGTTTTTTTGTCGTTTACGCATATAGCTATCCTTAGCATTTATATCCACCCTGCTTCCTTATATTTTATTTAATTCCTGAACCTTATCATCTGTACCCTTTTTGCATCTTTTTTAACATTTTTCTTAACAAAATTAAGTTCATTTTCGACATTTAATGACCAAATTATACCATAACTTATAATAAAGGTAAATCTTTAGTTTTTTTTTATACTTTCATCATAACCTTTTTACCAATATCACTTTCTTTTAACTGTTAGAATCTAAAAAAGAGAAACTGACACTTTTCAAAGTGCAATTTCTCTTTTTATTATATTTTCCTATAATGATTAATTTTTGTAATTCTTAATCCATTTTCCATCTGAGCCAACATAATATCTATCATTGTCAACCCATTCAGAAACAGCCATTGTTCCGTCGGCCTTTACATAGTATTTTCCGGCTATCCATTTAGATGTCTGCATTACACCGTCTTTGTCCAGATAATACCATTTATTATTTGTTCTTATCCATTTTGATGTCAACATTACACCGTCTGCATCGAGATAATACCATTTGCCATCAATGTTTTTCCAGCCTGTCTTTAATTTAGGAATTACTGTTATGTCAGTAACTTCATCACAATGTTTACAATATCTTGATTTAATACCCTCTTCCTTTGAAGTAGCCGGTCTGTCAACTGTATATTCATCCGAGAATTCATGTTCACCAGCCTCAAATGTATATGTTATGGTTGCATATTCAGAAGCACAATATTCATCTGTTTCTTTTAATCTCTGGTATATAGTATATTCTTTTCCGTTTTCTAAACCTTTAAGTTCATTACTATCCTGCCACCTGAAGCAAGCAAAACTTTTTTCCATGTAAGCTTAACTCTCATTTTGTGAGCTGATATGGTACTGCCTGACTGTGCATCTATTGAAGTCCATGTTACATAGTCATCTGACGTACCTTCAACAATAATCTTTCCTCCATTTTTTAATATAATATTTCCTATATTTCCTATCGTCTTTAATGTTAATTCTACTGACTCCATAGCAACTAAGTTTCCACCTACAGTTAAAGCTTTTAATGTAAATGAACTATGTTTAAATGTTGCATCGTCTGTTACTGTAAGTTTTAAATTAGGTGCATCTATTTTTCCACCCGAATCTGCCGCAAGCGACTTCCAAGTTGCTTTATGTTCTGACTCATCAGATAACATAAGTGAACTACCATTATTTATTATTACATCTGCTAAATTTCCAATATATTTTACATTTAATATACCATTATCAGTTACTGTCAAATTGTTAGCTTTTTCTATAGCAGCTAATTTAACAGCTGATGATTGACGACACATAACGTCACCTGTAGACGTTACTTTAACGCTTATTGCATCTAACGAAGAACCACTTTCAGCACTAAAACTTCCATATCCTATTTCAACATTTCCATTTGAATTAATTGATAGATTCGGTGCAGTAACTACACTGCTGTAAACAGTCTGGAATTCATTGACATTTATGGAAATAAGCTTTTCATCATTCTCTCCCTGAGAAGGTATTACTCTTTCTTCATCTCCGACAGTAGCATATGAACCATTTTTCACAATAAACTTATCAAGATCACCCAATGTATCAAATACTGCATTAGAACCTGACTCTATATTTAATGAACCACCTTCCCAGCTCTTTGCCCAAAAATTCATACCTACGAGCTTAAGATTTTTAGGATAATTCAAAGCATTGCTTAAATCACCTGTAATTTTAGTTGAAGCTTTACCAATATCAATACTCGTTCGACTAGTAAACGTTAATGTACTTCTTTCACTTCCTGTAACTCTCTCAACATCTTCCACAACAATATTTTTCACATCTGTTATAATTTCAAAACTTACATTGACATTACTTGCAGATGCATCATGTATAGTACGTTCACTTGCATCATATCCAATATACAGATTATTATTTGAAATTAACTCATCTTGTGTTAATGCCATAAATGTATCTTTTGTATAATTACCAATTACATAGCCATTATCGCCAATCCATATGTCACCTTCCGGTACAGTTGTTGAAATGTCTATTGTTGCAGTTGTATCCTGAAGTGTATATATTCCTTCTGATTCACCAGCACCTGTTACATTATTAATAACAACACTTGCTGCTTTATTAATAATTTTAAATTTGGCTCCGCTTGCCACATCGAATGTAAGTTCATAATATTCTACATTCTCCACCTGCGGCGGGTTGCGATAGCAACATTTTCTGCTCCGCCGCAGTGCGATCTTCGCGGAGCGTTTTTTACTTACCAGGATAATTTCAACGAAATTTCCTGGTAAGTAAAAAAATTGCCGGAGAGCAATTTAACCATGTCTCTCCGGCATTTTTCCAAAATAAAGCATCAATGCTTTTTCTGCATCATTACTATTCCTTGCAAATTCTATCTCTTCAATGTTAAATAATATACATCCACAATGTCCTTTAAAAGTAGGAAAACATATTACTTTAAGATATCTGTCTATTTCAGGACTGTAATCGATAATCTCTAATTTCTTGCCATATAGCGTTGCCTGCTCATAACTCCTTAACCATTTCGAATCCATGTTACTGAAAAGACTTCCAAACGATTTGCCTATTAAATCATCAAGCGGAATCTTTTCAAGTCTTGCCAGCTCCCTGTTTCCATATCTGAATATCCAGTCTACTGCATGAAATTCATCATTAAATATCATCTCAATATCAGCAAATGCAAATGGCATATGTTCATAACTCTTATAATAATTACGATATTCTTCATAACTTTTCGGCACATTATCTTCTGAAAAACTGCCTATAATTTTCTTTTGTTTTCCCGAGATTTCTTCTTTTATTGCTTTCTTTTTACGAATAACATAATCAATTGCTTCACCATTTGACAAATATATTCTGTCGCTGACTTTGTAGACTGCAATAGCTGAAACCATCGTGCTTCTATGAACTATGACAAATCTATCCTCCAACTCCTGCTTTATGTTTTCTAATGTGGTTCTTATATGATATATATTATCATCTAAAGTATGAACATCTGCAATATTTCTATTCATTGTTATGTAAAGTATATCATTTATATTAACAACTACTTCTTTTTTACTATGCAATAGTATTAAACAGCCATCTTTTACCTCTTTTAAAGAATAATTTATATTTTTCATACTAATCCTCATTTCTGAGCGATTTATTGCGAAGAGTCGAAAAGAAATTTCTGCAGGTGATTTCTCTTCTGCCATAATGGCTATTTGCTTTCGCTCCGAAACAAATAGCTGTGTAAAAAAATAGCATCAGGATTTTTTTACACTTATATCTCCTCGTAATACATTTTCGAAATTAATTATTTTATTTTCAAATTACTGCTTCCACCTACAATTATTCCAATATTACCAGTTGATTCACCATTTGTCAAAGTTCCATTATAATCCACTGATGTTATTGTAATGACATTATTATTTACCTCAAAATTACCATTCCATTTATCCTTTAATTCCGCATTTTCGCTAAAAGTTATCTGTGTCTTCCAGCTTCCACAAGTCTTGCCTGAATTATTCGTAACTGTTATCTCATATTGATAATATGTCTTGCCATCTGCCTGCCACGAATTCACAACCTTTGCCGAATTTTCTACATTTACCATACCATAAGTTGTCTGATTACCACCTTGCGACTGATTGGTATTTGATTGATTATTACTTGAAATATTTCCTGCGTTTTCAGGTAAACTCAACTGTCCTGTCATTAATTTTAAGAACCATTTACCACATTCACTAAGGTCATTTACCGTAAATCCGCTGAATTTATTGCAAGCTGAACTTATGAGCGACGAGGTTTCATTTTTATTAGACAGATTCCAGATAACATAACTAATCTGATTATCATTTAGCATCTTAATCCATTTACCTGACTGCTCCTCATCAATAGCACCATTTCCTGAAGCATCACATATTCCAAATTCAGATACAAATACAGGTAATCCGGCATTTACAGCATCCTGCACATTCTGCCTCATATCATCTCTATGTGTTGCTGCATAGAAATGAAATGTATACATAATGTTTTCATATCCTGTTATCAAATCAGCAAGTGCCTGGTCTACATATTGCGACCAATTAGGTGTTCCTACTAATATCACTGCATCTTTGTCATATTGACGTATTACCGGAATAATTTCATTTGCATAATTCTTAATATCCTGCCAGCTCGTACCACCATTGGGCTCATTGCAGATTTCATATATCACATTGTTATTTGCAGCATATTTAGATGCCATTTCATTAAAGAACTGTTTTGCCTCGCCTATGTATGTGTTAGGATTACCGTCTGATAAAATATGCCAGTCAATTATCACATACATTCCATTATCTGTTGCATATCTTACACCCTTATCAATCAGATTCTTAAGATAATTCTTATCTCCTCCTGTACAATAACCATTATATTCGGCGGTATACATTGCAAGTCTGATTACATTTATCCCGAAATTATTATGTAATTCTTTAAAACATTCGGCATTAATATAATCCGGAAACCATGCTATTCCATGTGTACTTATGCCTCTTAATTGTACGACATTTCCTGCTGCATCAGTAAGCTTAGAGCCTGTTACTTTCAACCTTCCACTTGGATTAGTTACAACATTTCCCACTACCTGATTATTATTGTTATCAGACTGTTCTGTCTTTGTTTCATTATTATTTTCCCTGTTATCTCCTTCTTTATCCTCTTCATTATTATTTTTCAAACTATCATCTTCCTGCGGAGCCTTAGAAGTTTCATCAGACTCTTTAGGCGTTGTAATCTCCGTATTTTTGACTGCATTTTCACCACCTGATGCATTACCAGCTGATGCCGTTACACTTCTTTGTCGGTTTAATAATAGAATGGTTATAATAGCAACAAGAGCAACTACAACTATAGCTGCTAAAATTACTTTTTTCTTATTTTCCTTAATAGAACGCCAGATTTCACCCATTGTTTTTCTCAATTTATCCTGCATTTAATTCACGTCCTTAATATGTTCTTTTTATCAGTTACCTTATAAATATCGGCATAAAATCATCTGAATCTGAGCAGACAAAACCACCAATTTTTCCAACAACGTCTCTGAATATTTTCTCCATATCTTCTCTGTGTTCTGAATCTGTTTTTATACCATATATTACATTTACATTATGAGTATCAAGGAATTTCTTATCATCTACATCTCGGAACATAGAAAGTTTTTCTATGTCTATACTTGATTTCTCACCAAGTTCAATTTCTATAACATCGGCTGCCTCCCAGAATTCTATCTTATTCTTCGCCACCTCACTGATAGCCTCATATAAATCTCTGCTGCCGATTTCATTAGTGTTCATATAATAACAATCAATATATGATGATTTTTTTGTATTTTTTGCTTTTTTGTTTTTCATACTAATCCTCATTTCCGAGCGACTTTGTCGAGAGGAGGCGATGAGAAATTCGCTAAAGCGATTTCTCATCTGACATATATGCTAATTGTTTTCGCCCCGAAACAATTAGCTGTGTGAAAAATAATCGCATCAGCACTATTTTTCATACTATTCTCCTATATTTCTTCACTACTTATTCAACACAATATCCATAAATTCCTGCAACTTGTTTGTCACATATTTATCTTTATGAATTATTAACTGAAAATCTCTTTCTATTTTAACATCCTTAATTCTTATTGCACATAGTTCATCATATCCTGTTATCAGACTTGGTGATAAAATCGTTACACCAATTTCTGATAACACAGCATTTATAATTGCCTGCGTATTATTACAGTTCCATATTACATTTGCTTTTAGATTATCTTTACTTTCGATTGCCTCATCTATGATTGTTCTTGTTCCACTGTCTTTCTCCCTTAGAATCAGAGGATATCTTAAAACTTCCTCAAGATTAACACGTTTACGTCCTGCCAGCTTATGATTCTTCTTGCATATAAACATCATCTCATCTTTCATAAATGAAATAGAACGTATATCATCATTTGTTACCCGTCCCTCTACAAGCCCGACATCTAACTTGTTCGACAACACAAGTTGTACAATATTTCTGGTATTGGAAATGTCTACATTAGATGAATGTCCTGAAAATTGATTAATATATTCCGGCAACATACATGTACCAATTGTTACGGTAGCGCCAATTCTTACAGGTGAATTATCTTCATTTGAACCAATCTGCCGTTCCATATCCTCTGCAATACTTAACATTTTTCTTGCATACATATATAACTTTTCGCCTTCTTTAGTAATATAGATTCTCTTATTAAGACGTTCAAATAATACGACCTTATATTCCTTTTCTAACTCGGATATTGCACCACTGACCGTCGGTTGTGTAACAAATAATTCTTTTGAAGCGGTACTCATACTCCCTGTTTCTACAACTTTTACGTAAATCTCTAAATGCCTTAGGGTCACTGTCTCCCTCCTTTCTAGCATTTTAGTCACTATGATAAACTTTATATAGGTTTTTACTTATATATATTATAATTATTATATATTTTACTTATTAAGTCAATAGCTGTATTATTGTTTTCGGAAAATTAACAGAATAGCGAGGATTAGCATAAAAATGAATATTAATACTTCTAACGAAAATGCATCATCAAAACCAAAAATGCTGTGGCAATTATTTATCTCTATGTTTACTTTAAGTGCATTTACATTTGGTGGTGGATTTGTAATTGTATCTCTTATGAAGAAAAAATTTGTTGAGGAATTAAAATGGTTTGATGAAGATGAAATGCTTGATATAACAGCCATCTCCCAATCATCTCCCGGCCCAATTCCCATTAATGCCTCTGTAATTATCGGTTACAGAATGGCGGGTGTATTAGGTTCCATAATTGGAATAATCGGGACTTCACTTCCACCTATGATAATAATTTCCATTGTAGCTATTTTCTATAAACAATTCTGTGCCAACAAAACAATTGCAATTGCCCTACAGGTAATGCGTGCAGGTGTTGCCGCTGTAATCTTTGATGTGGTACTTAATCTTGCTAAAAATGTCTGCAAGACCAAAAAAGTTCTTTACATAGGTCTTATGATTATATCATTTATTGCAGTGTGGTTTTTCGATATTAGTGCAATGCTTATTATATTTACATGTCTTATAATCGGTATTATCAATGCATTAACCGATACCATTAAAGCAAAACATTTAAAATCTGATACTACGAAAAGAGGTGCTAAATAATGTTACTCTTAAAAATGTTTATAAGCTTTATACAAGTTGGTTTATTCTCAGTTGGTGGTGGATATGCTGCTATCCCATTAATCCAGAATCAGATTGTGGAGATTCATAAATTAATCACTATGTCTGAATTTACAGACCTTATTACTATAGCAGAAATGACACCAGGTTCAATATCTATCAATGCAGCTACATTTGTAGGTACAAAATTATCTGGACTTCCGGGTTCAATTATCTGCACAATTGGTTGTATACTCCCATCATTTATCATATGCTCAATACTTGCAAGATTTTATTATAAATATAGGAACTTAGGTGCAGTACAGACTATTCTTTCTGCTCTCCGTCCTGCTGTAGTTGCATTAATTGCTTCCGCAGGATTATCAATACTTCTGCTTGCTCTATTTAATGCAGATAAACATGGTATTTCACCAGGTAACTTCAGATATGTTGAAACATTGCTATTTGCCGGTGCATTGATTTTACTTAGAAAATTTAAGTTAAATGCCATAACCATTATATTTGGCACAGGTGTTATAGGAACTTTAATATATACATTTGTATTATAGATACATAGAAAATATCAAAACTACCTTTTATGATAAATTATTCAAAATTCTCACATACATATTATAATTAAATTATCTGTATTAAGTAAATTTGCATATATAAATATCGAAACTTTTGTAAGAATTGCTAATTTGTAAGTTATCTTTTTCGGCTCTTTTGATGATTTGAGTTCATTCAATGCCATACACTTAAACCGATGTGTTCGTCTATGCCACACACTTGATTTATGACGTATCGTGTGCAAGTTATATGCCGTCAGATGCAAAAGATCGGTGCAGTAAATCACCGTTCAAGCGAAGCACGTTTGATTAGCTGCACCGTAATAGACTTTGCAGATGACGGCATTTACTTGCACTAGATAAAGGAATTATGAAAGCGTGTGTCATAGACGGACATCTCGGCTTAAGTGTATGTCTGTTGAATGTACACAAAATTTAAGCCGAAAAAAGATATCTTACAAATTTACACAATTCTTACAAGGTGTTTCAATATTTATATATATCAAATTTACTTTAACAGATAAATATAAGCTACATATGTATGTGAGAATTTTGAATAAATTATAATAAAAATTGCACCAATTTATTCTATGTACTTATAATGTTACATAAAATAACTAGTGCAATTATTTTAATCTTTCAATTACTTTTTCATACGTCTTTTTATATAATCTTCGATAGCATCAACTGTCTCTTCTATTCCTAGCTTGCTACTGTTTATTGAAAAATCGTAATTTCTTGAGTCACCCCATTTACCTTCACAATAGTAATTGTGATATGCCTTACGTTTCTTATCCTTATGAATAATCAGCCTTCGTGCTTCTTCTTCTGACATATCATGTAATTGAGCTATACGTTTTATCTTTTCAGACATATCGCCAAGAATAAATATACTTATCAAACCAGCATAATCTTTTAACATTGTCTCTGAACATCTTCCTACAACGACAAAAGATTCACCTGCCGAAGCCTTATTCTTAAGATAATCAAACTGCATATTTGCAATGTTTTGTTCAGGTGAATTACTATATCCATTTACAGTTCTCGAAAAAAATTTATTCTTTGGAATTTCATCATATTTCTCAAGTTCTTTTGCATTAACATTCTTCTCAGAAGCAATTGCATCTAATAAGTTATGGTCATAAAATGGCAAATCAAATCTCTTAGCTAATTCTTCAGCAATAACATGACCACCACTTCCGAATTCCCGACCAACTGAAATAATAATCTGTTTTTCCATACTAATCTCCATTCCGCAGGCTCAAACTGCCGGAGGAACCGCAAGCTAAATACCAGATTTAGCTCTGCGATAGATGCTATTTGTGGCGCCCGCGGCACAAATAGCTGTGTAAAAAACCAGATATCAATCCGTATTTTCACACTACTCCTTATCCGTACTATTTAAAAGTAACGAACTAATATAAATACTGTTGAAATAACTAGTACCATCATAGTTGCAGGAACTGCTGATTTGCAATATTTACCCCAGCCTACAGGATGTCCCGCCTTAGCTGCCACTGATGTTCCAACAACATTTGCTGATGCTCCGATTGGTGTAGCGCTACCACCAATATCTGTTCCCATTGACAATGCCCATGCCAATACTGCCAGATTTGCACCAGATACAATCGAAAGATTCTTAATTACAGGAATCATAGTTGCCGCAAATGGAATGTTATCTATGAATGCACTTGCAAATGCAGATATCCAGATGATTATTACAACCATCATCTTAACATTTCCACCACTGATTTTCTCAATAAAATTAGCTATGACTTCTAACACACCCGTCTGTTCAAGTCCGCCAACAACCATAAACAAACCAATAAAGAACAGAAGTGTTTTATAATCAATTCCTTTTATCAGTGATTTAATAGACTTTCCTGCGACTAATAAAGTAACTATCGCAATAAACATACCAATAAATGCAACCGTAAGTCCTGTCTGAGCATGTGTTACTAATAATATTATAGCACAAGCAAATATAATACAACTAAAAATAAATCTTTTTTTGTCAGTAATCGCATCTTTCGGATTTGGATATGTACTTTCATCTATCTGGCCAATAGCTACTTCACTTGCTTTAAGCTCTTTTCTAAAACAGAAATAGAAGAATATTACTATAGCAATAAGGGAAATTCCTGCTATCACACCTGTATTTGATATAAAATCTGCAAATGAATAACCTAATGATGTACCAATAATAATGTTAGGTGGATCTCCACACATTGTAGCCGAGCCACCTAAGTTGGCGCAAAATACTTCTGCCAATATCATAGGCACCGGATTGAATTTCAATAAACCTGCTAACTCAACAGTTACAGCAGCAAGGAAAAGTATTACCGTTATACTGTCAATAAACATTGCAAGAACTGATGACATAATCATAAATGTCAAAAATATAGGAATAACCCTGTAATGTACTGCTTTTGCAATTGTCATACACAACCAGCGGAAGAAACCTGCTTTCGCCATTCCCTCTACCATAACCATCATTCCAAGTATAAATATTATGGTTGCCCAATTAATACCACTTGAACTTTCTGTTGCCTCACCTGACTGATACCAGAAATCTAATGTAAATATTCCCTTAACATTCAATGTCTCAATAATCGCATGCATGCTATGCATACATCCCCCTAACACTATACCTATGGTTGCAACACCGCACACCAGAGTAACTATGTGTCTTTCGATTTTGTCCATAATTATAAGGACAAACATCAGTAAAAAAATTGAAACTGCAACTATTTTTGCTATCATTTTTATATACCGATTTATCACGGAATACGTGATATTGCCCAACTAAAAAGTGAAAATATCTGGGTCTTATCCTTTCTTTAGTATCTTTTTCACCTTTTATAAATTCACAAAAATAATTCGCCTAACTTCTGCCAGGCGACATCTTTGTCATTTATATGTTTCTTCTTATTTATTATATATACCTGATTTCCCAAACAGATATGAATTTTAACACTTATGTTGTGATTTTTCAAGTAGATTTTCAATTTCATTTTTTAGACATTTTTTTGTCCTATTTCACTAATTTACTTTTATTATACTTATTTTATAATCTGTGTTAGAATGAAGCTATATTTATTAAAATAAGTGGGATGTTCCAAAAATTGGCATACTTTAATAAACCTATACAGGTTCTACAAATTTATATTTTGATATTTCTAAATTCAGGCACTTTTTAAAGGAAATAAATGTGTTCCTGTCTTCCCATTCTGAATCTTATTATGATGTTTATTTATGTTTCTTGCAATTGCTAAAAGAGTACTTTCAGCGATTACATTCGCAGTCAGTTTTTCCTGATTTTTAGTAACAGTCTTTTTCCATACGAAAGTATATTTATTGGTATTTGCCTCAATCTTGGTACCATCAATAAAGATAGTTTTACCGGATATTTCACCTAAATCAAAAAGGAAATTGGGAAGATATTAAAAAACACTTTTCCATATCTTTTTTTAAGCAAAAAAACTGAAGGGTAGGAGAATCTATATGAAGAAAAAACATAAAATAATTATCTTAAGTCTTATAATAGTATGCGTAATCTGCTTATCAATAATATTATATAAAGTCTTTAATAAACCGGAAAGCAGACAGATAAATATTAATTACGATGAAGTAGAATATATAGAGATTAAATATCATAATAAAACAAGCGAAATTGTAAATAAGGAAACTATCACAGAGATAATAGATAATCTTAACAAATTACGAATAGAGAAGCATAAGGAAAATATCATAGAACGATTGTTTTATACAAGTTCTAATGTATACAAAGTTAAAATATATAATGATAAAGAAAATAGAACTCTCGAATATGAAATGGTTATCAAGTCAGATGATAAAATGACATTAGATAATATATCATATAAAATAAAGAACAAGACTGATATATATGAATATTTAAAGGACAAAGAGTTGTATTGCAAGAAAGCATTGCCAGAAGAAACAGAAAAGAATGTTTACAAATTTCAGGTAAATGCTTTAGAAAATATTGATAAAACTGAATTCATAAATACATATAATGAAATGACATATGCTAAACCTATTAAGGAAAGTGAAATGCAGGAAAGTGAAAAATATATTGAAATGGAAACCTATGATGATGATAAGATAGTAGTATACTATGTAGATAGCCGGGTTTATATTAAATATGCTTATAAAAATTATGTTGTTTACTTTATGTATCAGGATAATTCATTGAATTAAAACTTAAATATAATTATAAAAATCATTAAATCG
>CABIWJ010000001.1:0-369310 GCA_902362455.1 Eubacteriaceae bacterium | reverse complement strand
ATAGCATATATTTTAAGAAAAAGAAATAGAACAGGTATAGTATTTATTATTTTAACATTAGTTCTCTCATGTTTGTATTCATGTTTGAACATATCAAAATCAACAAATAATTTAGGAAAAAACTTATACAAGATTTCAAATACATCATTATCAATAACTAAAAATAATGGTGATACTTTTGAAACTAATCAGTTTAAAGAATTAGATAATATTAAAGAAATAAAAGAAATTATCACTATGTATGATGGACTAGCTAGAACTACAAACATCAAAGTTGTAGATGGAACTCAATTAGTAGAACGAGATGATTTATCAGATGAGTTCAAAAATATGCTTTCAGTAGAAGCTACTAATAATAGTGAAAAGAATAATTTATTTAATAGTGGTATTTTCACTATTATAAAAGGCAGACATATTAATAATAATGATAGAGGAAAAATTCTTATTCATAAGGAACTTGCTGAAAAAAATAACCTAAAACTTAACGATAAAATCAAACTTCAATTAATTGATTTTAATAATAGTGAAAAGAAATTAGAATATGAGTTTGAGATAATTGGAATCTTTTCAGGTAAAAAACAAGAAAAATATACTGGTTTATCATCAGACTTTAGTGAAAATATGGTATTTATTGATTATGAATCAAGTCAAAAAGCATTAAATAAACCTGAAAATAACAAAATTGTTAATAAACTTGCAATATTTTCAGACAGTTCAGAAAATACAAAGGTAGCATTAAATAAAATTAAAAAAATTAAAATTGATTGGTCACAATTCAATGTTTCAAGTGATAACCATGTATTCGAAGAAACACTAGAGTCTATAGATGGAATAAAACATATTATTAAGATTATGACATATTCAATTATGATAGGTGGAATAACGGTATTGTCATTAATATTAATATTATGGTTAAGAGAAAGAATACATGAAATAGGAATATTGTTATCAATTGGTATAAGTAAAATAAAAATTGTAACTCAATTTATACTTGAATTATTATTTATATCACTACCCTCTTTGGTATTATCATTGTTTATAGGAAATGTAATATTAAATATTATAGTCGGTGGATTTATGAATTCTGATGATTCAACAATAATGGTTGATAGCTTACTTAAAAACAATAATTTAATTTCAAATCTCATAACATTTCTACAAAGTTACGGAATATTAATTGGAATTATTGTTCTATCAGTTATTATTTCAAGTTTAATGATATTAATTAAAAAACCAAAAGAAATATTATCAAAAATAAGTTAGGAGATTAAAAATGGATATATTAGAAATAAAAAATGTAACATATAATTATTCAAATTCAGGTGAGTTAGTATTATCTAATGTAAATCAAAAATTTGAAATCGGAAAATTCTATGCAATAATAGGAAAATCAGGGGCAGGAAAGTCAACATTACTTTCACTATTAGCAGGTTTAGATAAACCACAAAATGGTCAAATCTTATTTAAAGGAAATGATATAGAGAAAGACGGCTATAGTAATCATAGAAAAAATAACATATCATTAGTTTTTCAAAACTATAATTTAATTGATTATTTAACACCAATAGAAAATGTTAGATTAGTAAATAAAAATGCATCTGAAACAATCTTATTTGAATTAGGGCTTGATAAAAGTCAAATAAATAGAAATGTAATGAAGTTATCAGGAGGACAACAACAAAGAGTGGCAATTGCAAGAGCATTAGTTTCAGAAGCCCCAATAATTTTAGCAGATGAACCTACTGGAAATCTTGATGTTGATACTGCTGGTGAAATAATTGAAATACTTAAAAAGTTAGCAAAAGAAAGAAATAAGTGTGTAATCGTGGTAACACATAGCAAAGAAGTTGCAAATTCTGCTGACATTATTTTAGAATTAAGAGATAGAAAACTTAAAAAAATACACAAAATTACTCAGGAGGTCAAATAATGATTAAAAATGCATTTCATTATGTAACCAGAAAAAGTCTAAAATCAATAATTATATTGTTAGTTATAACAGCTATGTCAACACTTTGTCTTATTAGTTTATCAATTAAAGATGCTACGAACAGAGCATCAAAAGAAACTTTTGGAAATATAACAAATAGTTTCTCTATGGAAATAAACCGAAGAGTTAATTTTGGAACACCAAGAGGTGGTGGCAATATAAAAGGACAGGATATTAAAAAAATTGCTGAATCTAAAGATATTGATTCATACGTAAAAAGAATTAATAGTGTTGCCGATTTAGTAGATAATGATATAATAGAAACTCAAAAAACACTTTCAGGACAATCACCAGAAAGAGCAAAAAACTTTAAAAGAACTGTTATGTTAACGGGAGTTAATGATTCATCAAAAGAAAATAAGTTTATCTCAGGAGCTTACAAATTATCTAGTGGGGAACACTTAAATGAAAATGATAAAAACAAGATTTTAATGCATAAAGACTTAGCAGAAAAAAACAATTTAAAAATTGGAGATAAAATAAAAATAAAATCTAATTTATTTGATGCCGATAATGAAAAAGGAGCAAATGAAGAAGTTGAAGTTGAGATAAAAGGTCTTTTTGATGGTCATAATGAAGGTGGCGTTACTGCAGCTCAAGAACTTTACGAAAATACTTTGATAACTGATTTAGATACGGCTGCAAAAGTATATGGAAATACAGAGGATACTGCAGTATATCAAGATGCAACATTTTTTGTAAAAGGTGATAAAAATTTAGATAAAGTTATTAAAAATATTGAAAAACTCGATATAGATTGGCAACAATATAATTTGATTAAAAGTTCAAATAATTACCCAGCACTACAACAATCAATATCAGGTATATATAAAATAGCGAACAAATTATTTGCAGGTTCATTACTATTTGCAGGTGTTACAGTTTCATTACTATTGTTTTTATGGATGAATGCTAGAAAAAAAGAAATTGCAATTTTACTTTCATTAGGAATTTCAAAAGCCAAAATATTCGGACAATTTGTTATTGAACTAGTATTTGTATCAATCCCAGCATTTATAGGATCATACTTTCTGGCTGTTTATACAGCAGGTATGATTGGAAATAACATATTAAGTAAAGTCACTGGTACTATAGCAAAACAAATTGCTAAACAGTCAGCATCTAGCCAGCTTGGAGGTGGTGCTGAAGTAGATGGATTTAATAAAACACTAACAAGTTTAGAAATTAATATATCTCCAAAATTAATGATATATGTGATTTTATTTATGTCAATAGTTCTTATAATTTCTTTGCTAATATCTTCGTCAAGCAATTTAAAGAAAAGTCCAAAAGAATTATTAATTGATGCAAAATAGTAATAAATATTTATAATTTATTAAAAGTAAATCAGAGATGGTTTACTTTTTAAATAGTTAAAATTTAATTTTTGTATAGTGATCATATTTAAAACTTTGTAGAAAAAAGTTAAATGTTTCATAGCAAGTATCTAGTTTTATAAAAAAGGGGCTGTCGCACTAAGAATTAGTGCACAGCTTCTTTTTTTGCAATCAGTGGGGCTGTCGCTTTAACGAATGAAAATTCGTGAAGCGGCAGCTTCATTTATGCGGTTTTTATGATTATTTCTAAGTTGAAATTGCGATTTTTTCTGTCATTTCCTAAAAATGGTGCACTTTAACAAGCCGTCTTTATTGGCTTTGAAAATCTATTTGAAAAAGTTTAAAATCAGGCACTTTTCAGCGGAAATAAATGAGTTCCTGTCTTGCCTTTTTGAATCTTGTTATGTAGTTTATTTATATTCCTTGCCATTGCCAGCAATGTACTTTCTGCAAGAACATTTGTTGTTCCTTTGCTTAAGTATCTTCTAAACTGCATATCATGTTTTAAATCTCCAAAGGAACCTTCTGCCTGAATGCTTCGGTTTGTTCTGAAAAGAATTCCGTCATCTGAAAGTATTCGTTCCAAATCTTCCTGTCTGTATTTTAGAAATGTTTTGGCTACCTGAAGTGTTTTTGTTCTTTCTTTCAAAGGTGTTTTACAGTTATTGCCCTTGATATCAACAATATCTGTTTTACTCTTATCATAATTTACAAGGTTCTCAAACTAGAAGAAATCTCTGTCATATGAGAACGATGTTTTACTCTTATCATAATTTACAAGGTACTCAAACTGGGTTAATTTCGTATTTTGGCTTCTTAAAGTTTTACTCTTATCATAATTTACAAGGTACTCAAACAATTAGGTGCATCTAATGTTACTAAGATTTGTTTTACTCTTATCATAATTTACAAGGTACTCAAACTTATAGGTATCAAATGCGTTTCTGATTTCTGTTTTACTCTTATCATAATTTACAAGGTTCTCAAACTGACTTTGACATTCTCACGTGAAAAAGTCGTTTTACTCTTATCATAATTTACAAGGTTCTCAAACTGTATTAATGAAAATGCTAGCAAATATCCGTTTTACTCTTATCATAATTTACAAGGTTCTCAAACTAATCTGCTGAACACAGCAAATAATTATTGTTTTACTCTTATCATAATTTACAAGGTTCTCAAACCATATATTGCATCTTCGTACTCGTTATACAGTTTTACTCTTATCATAATTTACAAGGTTCTCAAACCGTCCTGCTATCGTATCAGGCACCAATGCCGTTTTACTCTTATCATAATTTACAAGGTTCTCAAACCATTCAATACAAATGCCCTGTGCAAAATCAGTTTTACTCTTATCATAATTTACAAGGTTCTCAAACACTTAGATAGATATGATATAGTTACTTGTGGTTTTACTCTTATCATAATTTACAAGGTTCTCAAACAAAAGGTTATGAAGTATTTAACTTGCCTCAGTTTTACTCTTATCATAATTTACAAGGTTCTCAAACCTGTATTATCTTCGTACAACTTTTTTAATGTTTTACTCTTATCATAATTTACAAGGTTCTCAAACTAGCCTTTATCTCACGTTGCTGTATTAATTGTTTTACTCTTATCATAATTTACAAGGTTCTCAAACATTTTCGCAGAGAACTGTATCTCCGAGAAAGTTTTACTCTTATCATAATTTACAAGGTTCTCAAACACCACCATCTGAATACTTACAACTGAAAAGGTTTTACTCTTATCATAATTTACAAGGTTCTCAAACTGTATTAATACAAATCAATTCTATTCAAAAGTTTTACTCTTATCATAATTTACAAGGTTCTCAAACTGTTGTTGCTGGTATTGTTTTGTTCGTGTTGTTTTACTCTTATCATAATTTACAAGGTTCTCAAACAATTACCACCACAATAACGCACCGATATATGTTTTACTCTTATCATAATTTACAAGGTTCTCAAACTAGACAGTTTAACAGTAGACCATTTTGGTGTTTTACTCTTATCATAATTTACAAGGTTCTCAAACTTTGTATATATTATCTTCGTATATATTTGTTTTACTCTTATCATAATTTACAAGGTTCTCAAACCTTATCCCTATCGCTATTATTAAATTAATCGTTTTACTCTTATCATAATTTACAAGGTTCTCAAACACTTATTTTATGGCAATTTGATAGAATGTAGTTTTACTCTTATCATAATTTACAAGGTTCTCAAACATTCATATCCATTTCTTGTTCAATTAATGAGTTTTACTCTTATCATAATTTACAAGGTTCTCAAACACTTTGGTGGTGGTACTTATGAGATATGTTGTTTTACTCTTATCATAATTTACAAGGTTCTCAAACCCCCTAAATCGATTATATTTTTTATTTCTTGTTTTACTCTTATCATAATTTACAAGGTTCTCAAACGCTATTGACAAGTATTTAAATGCAAAACAGGTTTTACTCTTATCATAATTTACAAGGTTCTCAAACTTAATCGATAAAGACTTTATACAGATTTAGTTTTACTCTTATCATAATTTACAAGGTTCTCAAACTATCACATTTACGCATAGACGTATTATTAAGTTTTACTCTTATCATAATTTACAAGGTTCTCAAACATATTAAAGTAACAAATTTTCTTTTTAAGTGTTTTACTCTTATCATAATTTACAAGGTTCTCAAACTATCATAATAATGCGGAGAAGTAGCAAGCGGTTTTACTCTTATCATAATTTACAAGGTTCTCAAACCAAATACGGCAATTCCAAGACCAAGGATAGGTTTTACTCTTATCATAATTTACAAGGTTCTCAAACATAACTATTACCGAACGTTTTATTATGAAGTTTTACTCTTATCATAATTTACAAGGTTCTCAAACTCAAATGTCCATATTAATGACGTTCCGTATAGTTTTACTCTTATCATAATTTACAAGGTTCTCAAACTAAGCATTTTCTATTGTTTCTCTGACTTCTGTTTTACTCTTATCATAATTTACAAGGTTCTCAAACAATATTGAATGTTCTAATTGTATTTTATTTGTTTTACTCTTATCATAATTTACAAGGTTCTCAAACAGACTTAATATTATCACAACCTTCAAGTAGGTTTTACTCTTATCATAATTTACAAGGTTCTCAAACAGACTTCCATATTTTTTTGTATTTACCTAAGTTTTACTCTTATCATAATTTACAAGGTTCTCAAACAAGTCTATATTAGTAAATGTTGCCGCCGAAGTTTTACTCTTATCATAATTTACAAGGTTCTCAAACTATGCGTTTCTGTTCGTCTGCTGGCGTGCTAGTTTTACTCTTATCATAATTTACAAGGTTCTCAAACTCTATCATACTTTCTTTTTGTTTCTTCATAGTTTTACTCTTATCATAATTTACAAGGTTCTCAAACAGTAAGGTTTAGTGATGTAGAGAGCAAATGGTTTTACTCTTATCATAATTTACAAGGTTCTCAAACATAATTTAGACGTACAGTCGGAAATTAACAGTTTTACTCTTATCATAATTTACAAGGTTCTCAAACCAAATGACTAGCCGATTCTTTACCATATTCGTTTTACTCTTATCATAATTTACAAGGTTCTCAAACAGTTAGTAAATTTCCAACTTGCGATATAGCGTTTTACTCTTATCATAATTTACAAGGTTCTCAAACATAAATACGTTGTTTTTCTTAATCGTGATAGTTTTACTCTTATCATAATTTACAAGGTTCTCAAACGACATCACAGAGCAGATATACACATCACAGTTTTACTCTTATCATAATTTACAAGGTTCTCAAACGGATTAGATATAATTTCGACGTTGTCAGAAGTTTTACTCTTATCATAATTTACAAGGTTCTCAAACAACCGCTGATGCATACCTACTGTTATTACAGTTTTACTCTTATCATAATTTACAAGGTTCTCAAACGACACAGGTGTTGCAATTGCTGTCACAACTGTTTTACTCTTATCATAATTTACAAGGTTCTCAAACCTCAAATGGTTATCTCCGAACCTATCCATCTGGTAAATGGTATAAATTATAATATATTCACTTTACTATTAAACACTGGTCTTTGTCAATAATATATTCCATTTCATCACCATTCCAATCTTTTTCTCTAGATTCAATAAGCAACAGTGATATCTTACAATAATTACTTATTTTGTATAATTCTTCTATTTCTTCATCTGATAAATACGTTTTTAAATTAACAAAAATAATTAACTTATATTTACATATAAATGAACAAATTTTTATATATTCAACTAATTTTTCAATAATCGTTTGATAATCAGAATCAATTTTTACACCATATAATTTAAACATATCTGTCCAATTAAAATCAAACTGATGTGTTATATTATTATATGGAACATTATCTGTTATTTTATCTATAACTAATTGTATATTTGTATTTAGGACCTCACTTTCTTCTATACAATCATTTGCAATGTCATTCATATATGAATAAAGACCATTAATAATATTTTTTCTATTCAAATCTAGCGAATATGGTTCTATAACCATATCCGCAATTTTATTTAATTTTAAAATTTTATCTTCTTCTGATAATACAAATTTTTCAATTAATCCACAATATTGATTATATAATTCTTGCATAAATTCTGCCATATTTTGTGGATTTTCTATTATTAATACACTGGGTTTACTCTCTGATAATTCAATTACTAAATTATATTTTGCATATGTTAGTTTCATAATATCACCAGCCTATCATCGTTATCTAAAACTTCATTTTTTCTTTCACCAACTATGTATTCTATTTTTCCAAATTGTTTTTCTGTTATTATCATTGATTGAACAAGGCCTGACATTGGTTTGTTATTTCTTATATTATTAACGATTAACTCCGCAGCTGAAGCATTTTGAGCTAATTTACAATATATACTTTCTTGCATCATTAAAAAACCATTTTTTATCAAATACTTATGAAACTTTGTATATTCCTTGCGATCCGCCGATGTTACAGTTGGCAAATCAAACATAATAATTACTCTCATAAATCTATAACTCATTTTCCACAAACCTTATTACTGATACATCTTTCTCATTTAATGCCTCAAATACGCTTTTACAATATATTTTTACAGCATTATTAAGAAATTCTATTTTGTTATTGATTCTTACTTCTTTATTAATTAATGAAATTATCTCATGTTTTTCATCTGTTTCAAATTTTTCTAATTTCATATCCATTATTTTCTTATCAACTAATGTTCTGAACGGTTCCATTAGATCTGAGCCTAAATTAAACTGATTGAACATATTATTATGAAATAGACCTATCTGTGTTATATATCCATTTGAAACTATTTCTCGATTAAATAATGATAAAATTATTGAATATCCATAATTAAGTCCAGCATTAATAGGACATTCCTTTGTTCTTGTAAAATCTTTTCCAAACAATGCATTAAAATACACTTTTGCTGCATGTCCTTCTCTATTAGTTACATCACCTAATTCTATTTCCATTATATATTCTTCAAGCATTTTAGATTCATTTATCTTACCATAATATTTCAAAACTATTGACTGCTGCTTTATCTTTTCCGAAACTATTTCTGTCCACACCATAGCTTTGTCAGAATCAGTCCACTCTATCTGCTTTCTTATTTTTATACTAGTATCATGACTTCCATAATATGCCAATAATTCAGAACTTGGATTTCTTTTCTCATCGCAGAAAATAACCTTTATTTTTCTCTTCATCAATTCACTTAGCAGGTATGTTGTAAGAGATACTGCTGTACTCTCTATAATCAACATACCTATTTCATTTAAATGAATTTTTGTAGTTTCCTTTCCTCTAACAACAAGAAAACCTATCTGATAATCTAATTTGGCATTTTGAGAAATCACAACTGTCCGCCAGCTCATACTCTTAACAGGTCTACTTTATTTTCGTATAGCCCTGTAATTGACTTATTAATAAGTTCAAATGACTCCTTATCTGTTATCTTTTTGCTAACTAAACTGACTCCTGTTTTCTTGCTAGCTCCAAGTTTTTCTAAATTAACACCACTATTTTGCTTTTGTCCCAATTGAATTAACTGTAGCAATACTTCTGTCTGATCTTTTATTGATAAATTTTGAAATGTATTTTTCCATTCTATCATTTTATTTCCCATAGAATTTGGTCTTTTCTTATATATTTCATTTGTATACTTCTTATTCAAAGTATCATATAACTTTTCATTTCTAAATTTATTAATACCTAAATTTTCTAATCTATTCTGATCAAATTCCTCTTGATTTATTTTTAACAAATCTTTTATATATTTTGCTTCATCATATGATAGGACGAGTTGTATTCCATTAGATACGATTAATTGATTACCAGTTCTTCCAGTTAAATACATTGGATATCCATTCACTTTAATTAATGAATACATTTTTATTTTTTCATACTTTACTACCGGACTATCATATTTCAAAATATTACAGCAATAATCTTCTATTTTTTCTTTGGTAGTTAATACCTTTGTCAAATAACAAGGCATAGGCTCTATTGTTCTAATTCTTACATTTTTTACGGTATGTTCTACAACAAAGAAATATGCACCTGACACCTTTGCATATCCACCATATTTCTCAGTATTGTTTAATCTGGAATCACTTGATTTAATAGGTAAATACCCTTTACCTTTTACTTTTTCAATATCCTTTGCCGAAATGATATTCTGGTCATACAAGCCGCCATGTTCCTCATAACTCATAAAAGTAACCAATGGTGTATTCTTCTTCAATGTACCTTTAACAACTTTCATGCTTTCGCCATTGCTTGCTGTCCAGGCAACTCTATCTCCACGCTGCACATTATAATCAAATAACTTATACATATGATATTCGTTCTTCTGAGGATTTTTTCTATATTCCTTTATAAAATTACGAGGATCACTTGTAAATTTAGTATCATATACATTACCAACCACTATGTTTAAATATGCATCATTTGCATGATGAAAATCGTTTATTTCACGACATTTTATGCATTCATATTTTTGTCTGAATAAGCTGACATTTCCTGCCTTAACATATACAATCTGAGTTTTATCAAATGATTTTTCTAATATATCTGTTATTACCTTTGTTCCCTGTCTTGTTTCTACAATCTGTCTCATAATGAAATTAGCTTTTTCTTCATCTGAAAATGGCTCTTTTCTTGTCAATCTTTGATATTTTACCTTAGTAATAAAGTTTTTCTCATACAACATTTTCCAAAATGCATATTGATTTTTTCTAATATCATCTTCAATCGGAAATGTATCGCTTTTATGTGCATTTTTTTCTTTTTTAACCAAAACAAGGTTATTTTCTATACTATCGTCCTTCACAAAATGTCTTGGATATATGTGATCAATGTCATATAAATTATCATTAGTCAAATCTAATGGATTTATTTGTTCGCCTGTATACATACATCTTCCCTTTTGAGTATAATACAAATACAATTTCTTTTTTCTAAATTCTGCTTCGCTTTTGTCGTCTATTTCTTTTATCCAGAAATCTCTCTCGTCTTTCTCACATTGTTTATATAAATCAAGAAACTTTTTCTTACGACTATCTGTTCTTTTCTTTTCAGTATTAACATCCTTTGCCATCTCGACAAATACTCTTGTTGGTTCGTAACCAATAACACTAACTAATTCCTTAATGATTAACAACGTCTGCCAAATCATTCGCTTAACCGGTGCTGATACATACAACTCGTCTAAATCATCATAATCTATTTCACTCAATGACTTATCTAAGCCGTTTTGCTTTTCTTTAATTACCTGTTTATATGTAAAATTATCAGTAGCAATTAGTTCCATTAAATTATAATTTTCGTCCCACATTCTGCCAATTACACTTTTTATCTCTCCAGTATTAACATCAGCGCCTTCCATATTCAAGAGTTCTTCAGATAGTCTACCCCAATCTCTAAATTTGATGCCTAAAATTCTTTTTATTTGCTGAGAATCCAACTTTTCACTATATTCATTTCTGATTTTCTCTTCCAAGAATTTTTTAGAATCTCCATATATTGTAGACCATTTAATAATTTTTTCTGCCATATTCCACTGCTCATATGTTAATTCATCAGTATTAAATATCCCCTTAAATTTTGCATAATTTGACAATCTGTTTGTAAAGTCCCCGTCTATCCCTGTTAGATTAATATCCTCATTTGGCTCACAGAGTCCATTTCTCTCTAAATAACTCTTTATACCTTTAGCTGTAACTTTTTTGCCTGTTTTGAACAAATTATTATAAAGACTTTGTTTTAACTCAACAGATATATTTTCATTATTTATTTTCAGATTGTTTAGTTCATTTAATACCATAAATTTTTCATATAATAATGAATTTTTTGGTAAAACCATCTCATTATTTAGATATGTGCAATGATTTACCATTCGTTCAATAAATTTTTCTGCCGATTCCTTTTCATCTATTTTATCTTTAAAATTCCATGGGTATATTCTTCCTTTTTCTTTTCTTACAGACCATGAATTTTTACTTTTTTCATCTGAGCCTATTTTACCCGAAATTGGACCTATATAATACGGTATCTGAAAAGAAAACATTTGTAATATTCTTTCACTTACCGATAATCCGCTATCGTCTTTTTCTGTTAGAAATGGTAAATATTTTTCAGCATTTTGTAATATTTTCTTCATTTCTATTTTATGAACCTGATTTGGAATAACTCCGTTAGAGCTAATAATCTGTTTTGGTAAAAATGTTCCTTTTTCTATTTCCTTTAAAATATACTCTTTTTCTTCACTATCATAACATTTATTAACTATTTTTTTTATTTCCTTAAAGAAAGTATCATTATCACATTTTGCTCCTCGTCTTGTACTTTCTTTATTAGAATTAACAGAATTAACATATGCACTATAATTATTATCTGCCATTACTCTAAAGAAATTATTATACTCCTCTATTGAATACTCTTTTATAACCTTTTTTAATATTTTTAAATCATCTTTATGCTTCTCATATTCTTCTACTCTTGCGACAGATAAATATTTTTTACCTCTCATAATATTAGCTAACATTGACCAATCATGTATTTCTTTTAGAACAGCTATTATCTCAAAATTCTCACTACCTATTATTTCCTCTACATTTATTGCTTCTTCATCATAATTGCTACTTCTAAATGAAATTGTCATCTTTTTTGTTTCAGAATCATCATCTAAATCTTTAAAAATCTTTGATAATGTTCCTGATAACCCACATATAAGCTTTAGCATTTCACATTTTTCTTTATCAGTTTTTTTCAAATTAAATGTTTCTAATAATCTTTCATTTCTCAATGAGTTCGA
Organism: Eubacteriaceae bacterium; assembly: GCA_902362455.1. Classification (GTDB taxonomy): domain Bacteria; phylum Bacillota; class Clostridia; order Lachnospirales; family Lachnospiraceae; genus Bovifimicola; species Bovifimicola ammoniilytica. The sequence goes on along the minus strand of CABIWJ010000001.1, from coordinate 356,615 downwards.
ACAATTACATTCTTTCAATATTTCTTCAAATTTGTCTGGCTTATTTTCCCATTCAACGTTTAAATATTCACTACATAACTCTTTTAATCTGTCATACTGTTCATTTATATCTCCCATACCATTATCACTCAAATTAGCATTTAGGAAATGCCCTCTATGCTTATACATATTTAAAAGTGCTAGAAATACCATTCTTACATCATATTCATCATCAGACTCAATTAACTTCTTCCTTAAATGAAAAATTGTTGGATAATCATTATAATAATCCTCGTCTGTATAGTTTGTGTCTGAAAATAACGTGAATTTCTGATGTACTGTTTTATCATCACTTATAAATTTACTATCTTCCATTCTTTGATAAAAACCTGCATCTACTTTATTGATTTCATCCGCGAATAATTCTTTTAAATATCCAATTCTTGCCTTTTCTCTTTGTAGTCTTCTTCTTGAAGTTCTTTTTACTCTTCTTTCTGCTGAAGTTTTAGCTTCCTTAAATAATCTAACTCCCCATAAATCTTTACCTTTTTTTCTCATCAGATTATAGTTTTCATCTGTTACTGCCCAGCCTACAGATGATGTTCCCATATCCAATCCTAAATAATAATTTTTCTCCATACTTTGTTCCTCCTAGTATAATTATTTTTTTCTTGACAATGTAGAACTTCTATGATAAATTAATACTATAATTTACAAGGTGAGTTCAAATAAGGATTTATCCGACATTGCCGTAAGGTCCACATTGTGTGGTATTTAAAGACCGAAAGGTCTTTTTTTTATTGCTCTTTTACATTCTAACATATATTGAATAATAGTAAAAGAAGTTTTTGTGTATTCTGTCGAAATTTATGATGTCTTTTATCTAAATATCGGTGAATTTTAACAATCTAATCCTTCAACGTATCCACCCTATTTATATCATATTCGCTGTCCCATAATCAGTACTTTCATATCGAACTTCCGTTCCTTATTACCTTCATACCCTACCTCAAATGCTGTTACAATTGTTAAGAAGCTTCCTAACAGAAATATTTTCTTTATCCCCGATAACAACCTTGCACGTTTCGTGGCTAAACAGGTTCCTGATAAACACTTTATCTTTAATGATGGTTTCTGCCACGTTCACAAAAGTATTCACAGCGAAGATGTCGCTAAGGCGAAAGAACTTCACCCAGGAGCCTTAGTGCTTGCTCACCCTGAATGTACTGAAGATACTTTAGAGCTTGCTGATTTCATCGGAAGCACCTCGCAAATAATTGATTATGCCATCACTTCTCCTGAAAATGTATTTATTATCTGTACGGAAATGGGAGTATTCTTTGAACTTATGCAGAAAAATCCTGACAAGAAATTCTATTCTGTCGGTCACAGACAATTCTGCCCTAATATGAAGAAAGTGCGTATAGAAAAAGTTATCGAAGCCCTTGAAAATATAGACTCGGACAATTATAATATTGAATATATTAATCTTGATGAAGATTTGCGTAAAGCAGCCGAAAAACCTTTGTCAAGAATGTTAGAACTTGCAAAATAATATATCATAATTCAGAACGGAGATTATTCAGATGTCAAAGAATTATTCTTATTTTTCTCATAAAGAGTGTGAATATTTTCCATGTCATAAAGGTGCTGACGTTAATAACTTTAACTGTCTGTTCTGCTATTGTCCCCTTTATGCTCTTGGTGATAAATGCGGTGGGAATTTTTCCTATCTTCCAAATGGCTTTAAAGATTGCAGTAACTGTCTGTTTCCACATTTGCGTGAGAATTATGATGCGATTAATGAGAGATATCAGGATATTTTATCTCTTATCAAACAAAATGATAATTCATCAAAAATTACTGATGATAATTAATAAAATTTTGATGGATTAATCATATTAAATATAATTAATCAAATTATTATAACAATATTAAAAGTTTGTAAATATCCATAAACTAATTTTGCCTGACGTAAGCTTATATTTTCTAGATAAAGTTTACATCAGGCATTTATTTTAGTAATAATAATTCTTTAATAATTAAGAGATTTTCATAACATCTTCTACAATCTGCTCAGGTGTTAAATGATTCTTCAATAGTACTTCCTGTACATCATATCTGTCAAGAAATTCCTTTTTAAGTCCATAGTTTAAAACCTTCATATCAGATGTTCCATAGAAACGTGCTATCTTCTCACCGAAACCACCATCTAAGATTCCATCTTCTAATGTAATTACCACTGAATGGTTGTCTTTTAATTTCTCTAATAAATCTTCATCAATTCCTGTAATGTAATATGGGTTGATAATTGTAGGTTTTATACCCGTCTTTTTTTCAATTAATTTAGCTGCATTTTTACCCATTTCATAGAATGTTCCAAGACCTATTATTGCAACGTTATTTCCAGCTTCTGTTACTTCATATTTGTTTAATTCACTGAAATCTTTAGTAATTTTCTTACCATCTGAAATCATAGGTCCACCAGGTAACTTAATAGCTACAGGATATTTATCCTGGTCAATACTCCAGTCTAGAACTGCAAGATACTCTTCCTTAGTAGCTGGTGCAATGTATACAAGATTAGGTATATTCGATAACATTGGTATATCCTGTAATCCGAGGTGTGTAACATCATTCATTCCATAAACTGATCCTGCAAATGTAACGATTGTAGCAGGATTACTGTCAATACATAAGTCCTGTGAAATCTGGTCAAACGTTCTCTGCACAAATGTACTATATACACCAAATACAGGCTTTCCACCATTCTTAGCGATTCCCGAAGCTAATGCAACTGCTGTCTCTTCTGCAATTCCGACATCTACAAACTGTTTGCCTGCTTCTCTACGTTTGTCCTCTGTGAATCCCATTACTGTAGGCGTAGCTGCTGTAATTGCCACAACTCTGTTATCTTTCTTCATTTTATCTAACAGATAATCTACTGTCACATCTGAATAATCTATTAAATCATCTGTAAATTTGGCTTTTCCTGTCTCGATATCAAATGGAGCACAATAATGCCAGTTTTCCTTATGCTTTTCTGCTATTTCATAGCCTTTACCTTTTTGTGTATTAATATGCACTACAACAGGAACTTTGCTATCCTTTACTTTTGTAAATGCTGCAATTAATTTCTCGACATTATTTCCCTCGTTCACATAGACATAATCAAGTCCCATTGCCTTAAACAGATTACATTCTGCCTGTCCGTTTGTTTCTCTTAACAATTTTAAATTACTATAAAGTCCACCATGGTTTTCTGCTATGGACATATCATTGTCATTTACTACAATTATTAAATTGCTCTGTAATTCTTTAGCAAAATCAAGCCCCTCTAATGCTTCACCACCACTTAATGAGCCATCACCGATAACTGCAATTACATTGCCCTGTTCATTTTTCAAATCTCTTGCTTTAGCTAAACCGCAGGCAAGACTGATAGATGTTGATGTATGACCAATAGTAAAGAAATCGTGTTCACTTTCATAAGGACTACTGTAGCCCGATACATCTGTGTAATGGTCCTCATATAAGAATGCATCTTTTCTTCCTGTGAGCATTTTATGAGGATATGACTGGTGCGAAACATCATATACAATTTTATCCTTTGGTGACTCAAATACATAATGTATTGCAATAGTTGCCTCAACCATACCGAAGTTTGGTCCAAAATGTCCTCCACGTTTACTAAGCTTAACTAATAAAGCCTGCCTTATTTCTCCGGCTAATACTACTAGCTGTTCAGCATTTAACTTCTTAACGTCTGCAGGTCCATTAATATTTTCAATAAACATATCTTCGACTCCTTTTTTACTTAATATAATTTATAATATAATTCATTCTAATCCCTAAAGTCAACTTTAGGTCAAGATATTTTTTGACACTTTTTTTAATTATTATGATATAATTGCAGAAAAGTAATTTATTACATAACGGAGGATATATGAGTAACATGACAATTTCAGATTCTATAAAATATATAGGAGTAAACGATACAACCCTTGATTTATTCGAGGGACAATATATAATTCCAAACGGAGTATCTTACAATTCATACGTTATTCTTGACGAGAAAGTTGCCGTTATGGATACTGTCGATGTCAGAAAAGGTGATGAATGGTTTGATAATCTTCTGAATACACTTAATGGACGAAATGTTGACTATTTAATTATTTCCCATCTTGAGCCTGATCATTCAGCTAATATCAAACGCCTTGCTGATGCTTACCCTGACGCAAAGCTTGTATTAAGTAACAAGGCTAAGGCAATGTTTTCACAATTCTTTAATATTGAAAATGCCGATTCCAGATTTATAACTGTAAATGAGGGCGAGGAATTGTGTTTAGGCTCTCATACACTTAAATTCATCATGGCTCCAATGGTTCACTGGCCTGAGGTAATGGTCGAGTATGAGATTAGTGAAAAGGTACTGTTTTCTGCTGATGCCTTTGGTAAATTCGGCGCATTGGGTACTGACGAAGATTGGACTTGCGAAGCTAGAAGATATTATTTTAATATCGTAGGAAAATACGGCATACCTGTTCAGACTTTACTCAAGAAAGCTGCTACCCTTGATATTAAGACAATTTGTCCTCTGCATGGTCCTATTCTTAACGAAAATCTTGATTACTATATTGGTAAATATATGACATGGAGTAGCTATGAGTCTGAAGATGATGGTGTGCTTATCGCTTGTGCTTCTATTCACGGCAATACAAAATATGTTGCCGAAAAAATGTATGAGATTCTAAAAACTAAAGGTGCTAAGAAAGTGGCATTTACAGACCTTACAAGAGATGATATGGCCGAAGCCATAGAAGATGCTTTCAGATACAGCCGATTAGTTTTAGCCGCTGCCTCATATGATGGTGGTGTATTTCCTCCAATGGAAGATTTCTTAAATCGCCTTTCACATAAGGCATACCAGAAACGTACAGTCGCTCTCATTGAAAATGCTTCATGGGCACCATCTGCTAACAGAAGTATGAGAAATATTCTTGATACAATGAAAAATATTTCAATCTGCGAAAATACAGTTACCATTATGTCCACAATGAAGGATTCTGACATTATAGCATTAGAAAAACTTGCTGATGAGATATTATCCAGATAATTAACAATGTTGAGTTAAAAAAGACACTCAGACTTATTAGCTTATGATCTGATGAGATATTAGCCAGATATTTAACCCACTGGAATTATTCTTCCAACCACACCTAAATATCTTGCTTCGTCTTCTTCAGACCACAAGCTCATCATCTGCAATTTGTATATTGAAATTACACCCTCTTTTTTGACTTCAACATTCATATCCAGTCGTGGATTATCTGGTGACGTCTTATTTCTTATATCATTAATTATTTTAGCAATATTAACTTTACCTAGATAATCCTGATTTTTGCTATTAGGACTTACTATCTCTTCAGGTAATCCTAATACTTCTGATGCATAAGGAGATAATTTAACGATATCGTGGACTGCATCATAATCAAACTGAATCTCCTTAACTGTTGAAGAATAGAATTCTGCCTTCATTTTTACCAAATCTTTTCTCTTAGAATATGATTTCTTGTTATCTTCTGCGTTCTCTTTACCCATCTGTTTTTCAACAATTTCATCAGCAACTTTAGACAAGAGATTCATATCTACCTCTGGCGAATCTACATATTCTCTGTTTAATTCAATTATTAACTGTTCATGTATATCCTCAAGACATTCCAGCAATAAAGGATTAAATGCTCCACATTCACCATTCTCTATCATTTCCATTGCCTTTTCGTGCGAATATGCTTTCTTATAACACCTCTCGCTTGTAAGTGCATCATATACATCTGCAATTGATACGACCTGTGCAGAAATAGGTATCTCTTCACCCACTAAACCATCAGGATATCCTTTTCCATCATATCTCTCATGATGCCATCTGCATATCTCATATGCCGTTTTAATCAATTTATTATTATTATATATTTCCATATCTTTCAACATATCAGCACCTATTGCCGAATGTTTCTTGATTACTTCGAATTCTTCTGAATTAAGTCTGCCTGGTTTATTAAGTATCTTGTCATCAACTGAGATTTTACCAACATCATGAAGTGCTGAAGCTGTAGCTATTAATAATACATCATTATCTGTAAGATTATAGTTATTAGGTTTCTTCTGCAGACACTGTAACAACAGTTTAGTTATAGTCTGTATATGCATTACATGCATACCACTCTCGCCATTTCTAAATTCTACTATATGAGCAAGAATCGTAATCATTACATTGTTATTCTTCTCATTTTCATAGACCTGCTGCTCTAACATTTTTCTCATATCACGTTGCTTCTGATATAATGATAACAGATTCCTTATTCTTTGTCTTACAATCATTCTGTCATATGGTTTATTAATATAAGCCACTGCCCCCATATCATAGGCCTGTATAATATTGGCCTCATCAGAATTTTTACAAATTACAATTACAGGCATAAAATCTAACCATAAATGTTGATTCATTATGGCAAGAACTTCTAAACCATTAATCTTCGTATCATACAATTTAAGAAGAACCATGTCTATTTTCGTAATATTTCTGTTTAAGATGCTTATTGCCTCTTCACCACTACAGGCTTCCATAATATTATAATCATTACATAAACTGTCTTCTATCTGTTTCCTATTCTCTTTTGAATCATCTACTAATAATATTGTGGGTTTCAATGCTATATTTTTCATAAAATTCCTCATTTCCGAACGACTTTTCCTGATATATCCTCTGTAAAAATATTTAAGTATTTCTTAAATAATTCCCATCGGATATACATACTGATTACTCTCGTTCGGAAGCAATCAGCCATGCTGAGAATATTCACCTTAGGATTCTCTTACATTATTCCATTTGCTTTTTCTTTCGTTCTCTTTTATCGATATACATTCGTTTATCAGCAACTCTCATAAGTCTCTCACTTTCTACACCATCAACTATATAGAAAGCCTTACCCATAGAGAATTTAACATCTATGACAACATCATTTTCCATTTTCATAATATGATTCATTCTCAATTCTTCAAGCTTGTTCATATATTCATCTATTTCTTCTTTTGAACCCGCACCATAGAATAATATTGCGAATTCATCACCACCAAGTCGTGCTGTTAATTGCCCCGGTGCATTTACTTTTAATAATATATTTGCAATTTCACAAAGGTATCTGTCGCCATTATTATGACCATATGTATCATTTACTTTCTTTAAATCATCTGAATCTATCATAACAACTGCTGCACAGCCAAGTTTCTCAGGCAATGCAAAAAGCTCATCCATCTTACTATAGAATCCTCTTCTGCTACACAGTCCCGTTAATTCATCTTCACCAAGTTCTTTTTCTAACTTGTTCTTCGTACATATATCACTAGTCTTATCTACAACTATTCCAAATACACTATCATCACGTTTTATTATTTCTATCTTAACATACCGGTCCGGCGATGAACTTATTTTATAAATCTCATGCTCGCCTTCTATCGGATTACTCAATATTTCACTTATCCATGCATTAAATTCTTCTCTATTCTCACACAGCTTATAAGCTTCCTCCTCACTTAATCCCATCACTTCCGGTAATTTATGTGTAATTCTGACTCGTTCCATACTTCCGTTATATTCATACAGACCTATTGGCAACCCTACCGTATCAATTATAACCGAAATCTTATCAGTTGTCTCTAGTATACTTTCTACCATCTGATTAATGTAATGGCTTAACTCTTTGAATTCCGGTGTATTATTAACTTCAATCTTCGTATCCAGATTTCCGTTTGAAATATCCTGAAGTCCGTTGTTAATTGCAGATATGGATTTTATTATATTTTTATCAAGATAATGTGTAATAAAGTAGATTACAACACCTCCAATTAGTAAAATATATATAAAAAACATAAAATTATTTTCATTTATATTACTGTACAGAATTTTTGCTTCACAGATTCTTCCAACAATAATTGTGTCCTGCTTCTCAAATATACAAAAATACCACTTACCTTTTATCCTAAAATGATAGGCCTTATCCCAATTCTTCATCTTCTTGGTATTTATTCCAATATCTGAGATATTTTTATTTACTAATGCTTCCTTGGTTGAACCAACTATTTTGTTAGTTTCAGGCTCAATGGCAACAAGTGTATATCCATTAGTTTCAGCAAGTCTCGAAAATATGTAAGATACTTTATTTTTCTCAATTTTCTCTAATACACTTGATGGCTTCATTCCAATCTGAACTATTACGTCACCGTCTTCCGTCCATGTAGCAGCATATTGCATCATCTTATTCTCAGCAGTATTAGCCGTTATCTCCTGACACATTGACATAGATGTATCTTCTAACATCGGGCTAAAAAATGATATCTGCTCACCTGTTTTCATATTAAGTCCATAATACTTTGGTTCTGTACCTGCATATATAGTACCCTCTTTATTAAAAATATGTATCTCATCTACTTCAAGAAGATTTGCTATCTTCTTCATTTCTTCAAGATTATTAATCTTGCTCTTGTCCCGCTGTAATAAATATGCTGTAGCCCTTGCCCTCAGTATACATATATTGCGAATATCTTCTTTTCTCTTTTCAAGTTCTTCCTCATTCTGCTTGATAATCTGGTCTATCTGTCTAAATATCACCTTAGATGAATTAGTCATATCATTCTGCGATATTATAATTTGCGAAAAATAATTGATACAAAGGAACATTACTAAGATTCCCACTATAAGTATTCCCAGTAATTTTCTTACTTTTTTTTTCAATTAACATTCCCCCTCTCTAACGAACAATATTTTCTATTCTCAATAGTATAAAATAAGAATTGAGATAAATAATTTCGTAGATCTATAACGAACAATATTTTCTAATATTATATCACATTTTTAGACATAATACTATTCTTTTTGATATTACTTTAAAATCTGTTTCTTACATATCACTCCTGATATCACAGCCATAAATACTTCCGTTATCCAAAAGGCATGCCATACCCCTGTTGCCCCCACTATCCTGCTTATGAAAAATGCAAGTGAAATCATTATGACAATATATCTTAATATAGAAATTACCAATGATTCTTTACCTTTGCCAAGCCCCTCTAATGCACCTGATACCGCAACCGGAACTGATGATACTATAAATCCAAGGCTGATAATTCTTAATGCTGTCTTACCGATTTCTATAGTATTTGCCTTATTTGTAAATAAACCAATTAATTTATCAGGTATTATAAGACACAGAATTGTTCCAATAACCATAACCCCGACTATAAGTATTAATGCAGATTTGAAAATATCTCTTACACGTTTCTTCTCACCTGCTCCATAATTATAGCCAATTAATGGTCTCATTCCCTGAACCACACCATTTACCGTAAGATATAAAAATGTCTGTAATTTATAATATGAACCAAGTACAAGAACGTATCCTGCCGAATATGCTGACAATATCCCATTTAACGCAGATATCTGTATTGATGGAAGTGCAAGATTAAGTGTGGCAGGTATTCCAATAGCATACATTTTCTTACATAACGTGCTATCGAATTTCATATATTCTATTCTGATTTTCGCAGGTATCGGTCTTACAAAATAGGCTATAATGTATCCTGATAAGGTTACCAGCTGACCAATACAAGTTGCAATCGCTGCGCCTTTAATTCCAAGTTCAGGAATAAATCCAATGCCGAATATAAATAATGGATCTAGAATTATATTCGTAACACAGCCAAGAATCATACATATCATAGACACTTTCATATTTCCTACTGACTGAAATATCTTCTCAAAACTAATTGATATGGATATTGGAATCGTAAACATAAATACAATGTTTGAATAATCAAGACCCATCTTCAATATATTACTGTCCTTTGTAAATATCCTTAAAAACGCAGGCATTACAGCTATGCAGCCAATATTTAATAATATTCCATGTATTATATTAAAAAGCATCCCCATTGATGCTGCCTGATTTGCTGCCTCACTTTTCTTTGCTCCAAGATAAAATGCTATTATTGCATTTACACCAATCGCAAAGCCGACTGTTACCGCCGTTATAAGGTTTTGCATAGGATATACCAGAGAAAGTGCCGTCATTGAATCTTCACTTATTTTTGCCACAAAATAACTGTCCACAATGTTATACAATGCATTTACAAGCATTGATATAGTCATCGGTAAAGCCATTGATATTACTAATGGCATTACCGGTTTTTCTTTCATAAATGTCTGGTCCATAATTTCTCCGTTTCTTGTATTATGTTTTTCTTATGTTAATTTTTAATGAATCAATGTATCAAAAGTATGTTTCACTAATCTCATTTTTAATTAACTGTATATTTTCTCAATCTTTTTTGCCATCTTGTCTACATCTTCCTTGTATCCTGTAGAAATCCACAATATGAAGAGATTATATAACGAACCCGTAAATGCCGTCAATTCGTATTTATCTGCATACTTTTTCCACTTTTCACTGATGTAATAAGTCAGTTTATCCAGGAATAGCAGCCCCATTCCACATTGAATCAATCCTTCTAAGAACTCTTTATGCTGATAAATATATTCAAAACAACTCTTCATATGTTCAACATCATAATATATTCCATTCTCTTTATCTGCATTATCATTATTCCAGTAATGTTCAAATATTTCATCAAGATGTCCTGTGAATACCTCTTCCTTAGAATCATAATTTCTATAGAAAGTCATTCGTGATACCCCTGCCTTTTTCGTCAGTTCAGATATCGTTATCGTGGTTAATGGTTTCTCATATATTAATTTAAGCAATGCAGACACAATACATTCTTTAGCTATTATGTTTGCCTGACTTACTCTGTTCTTCTCCATTTTATTCTCCTTTTTATTCAGTTTTAACATTAATTCTCATTTATTTGTGACCTGTTGTAATCAGGCGACTTGAAATTCACATCTGCGATTTTGCATCTGAATAATTCTTTTTATACGATTATTTCTATTATCTCATATTTTTCATTTTTGTGATACAATTTTCTCTTTTATGTCACAGTTAGTCAATTATATCTTGCAAAATATATTTTTAAGTGTTACAATCTGTAACACTTGTGTTTTCTACATATTTATCTTAGAGATGAAAATATTTTTTATTCTATGCCAAACATGGTCAAACACGAGGGTTTTTAACCCCAACATCATATATATTTAAACTATTTAATTTAAGAAAGTGGTGATTAATTGAAGATAGCAATAGTAACTGACACAAATAGTGGTATCTCAAAACAGGAAGCAGAGAAATACGGTATCTATCTTATTCCTATGCCTGTAATTATTGATGACAAAATCTATTATGAGAACAAAAATATTTCTGCCGAGGAATTCTATCATTTTCTCAACTCTGATAAAAATGTTTCAACTTCCCAGCCATCTCCTGGTGATATTATGGACTTGTGGAATAAATTACTTTCAGAAGATAAATATGATTCAATTGTATATATTCCTATGTCCAGCGGCCTTAGTAAATCTTGTGAAGTCGCTATGTCATTAGCCAGAGATTATGAAAATAAGGTGTTTGTTGTAGACAACCACAGACTATCTGTTACTCTTAAGGAATCTGTTCTTCAAGCAAAGGAGTTAGCCGATAATGGTAAATCAGCCAGCGAAATCAAGGATATTCTAGATAAAGATGGTCTGAATTCTGTTATCTATGTAACTGTAAGCACTCTTGAATATCTTAAGAAAGGAGGAAGAATTACTCCAGCCGTTGCAATGATTGGCTCTGTTCTGAATATCAAACCAATTCTATCAATTAATGGGAATACCTTAGATTCATTTGCAAAAGCACGTAATATCAAGAAATGTAAATCTATTATGATTAATGCCATAAAAAGTGATATTGAAAATCGTTTTTCTGAAAATGATATGTCCAAATCTAAGATTGCTTTAGCCGGTTCAAATCTTAGCGTGGAGCAGATTAACGAATGGATGGCAACTGTTAAAGAGGCATTTCCTGATAAAGAAATATATTATGATAATCTTCCTGCAAGTCTTGCATGCCATACAGGTCCGGAAGCTTTTGGAATTGGCATATGCTTCCGTTAATAAGCTGCTTTAAAATATTATAAAACCGGAATTTAAACAATAATATTGCATAGAACTTAGGATTAAATCAATAACATAGAAATCGGAGACTTACATTAAGTCTCCGATTTCTGTTATCTCTGGTTTTTCAATTCCCAGCTCCATATTATCTGCTACTTCATCAGGATTAGCATTTTCAGGGGCTTTCTCATCTTCATCGTCCCACAGAGAATCATATTCTTTTCTATCTTTCCGGCTCCTTAGCATCGCTAAGTTCTTCGATGCCATATAGATTTCCATACTATATTCCATAAGTTTCTTCTCATCATTTGGTGGTACTTTATCGCCATGGGCAATTCTTCTGGCAACTTCTAATACTTTCGCCTCATCTTCAGCTATTTTCTTCGCCGTTTCGCCCTGTTGTCTGGAACTTTCAACATTAGAATAAGTCATATGCATTTCCATAAGCTGCTGCATAAATTCTCTATATTCATCATATTTATCAGATACTTTATTATATGATAATTCTAGTTTCGCAGCTTCATTTTCATAGACTTTCGCGCCATCCGGTGTAGCTTTTATTTTCTTAGCTAATTCTTTTCGCTCTTTATCAAGCTCTGCCTTCTTATCACCGTAAATATTTAATTGTGCCGAATATATTCCTCTTGCTTCACCAATCTTCATAACCATACCTCTTTTCTTCAGCTTTGGCTTTCATTTCTTATCACTCTAGACTACCTCTTATGGTCTACAATTTCCACAAGGAGCATATCCCTGTGCAATTACCTCATCTCTTGTACCAGTATATTCAAGCTTATTCTTGTCTGCCATCTGATTTACACTTCTGCAATTTGGATAATGAAACTTACCTGTATTTGTATTAATAATATATGTATTTACACTTACATTCTGTTGTGGTACCTCTGTCTGAATCTGTTGTTGTGTCTGTGGTTGTGTCTGTGGTTGTGTCTGTGGTTGTGTCTGTGGCTGTGTCGTTGGTGGTTCTGTCTGTGCCGGTGTCTGTGCAACTGATGTCTGAGTCTGTACAGCAGCTAAACTACTGTCTCCATTTGCATAATTAATATCAATTCCCGGCTGTACATTATAGCAATATACACAAAATGTAATTCCTGCACCACCATCTTCTACCGAATATGCTTCAATCAATACACCTGAAGCAAGCAAATTATTGCCTTCGAAAACCGGTGTAACTCTATATAAAACATGATTGTTTGTTTCTTTAACATAATCGCTTACCATATTTTCAAATGGCAGCATTCCTGTCACATTAAGATATCTTGTACCTGTAATAAGATTTTTATTATTGGCATTTTCACCGGCTAACTGAAATCCAATCAAATGACATCTGTTATACAGATATTTTCCATCTACTATATCATATTTGATGGTATGCCAGCCTGTCGGCTTAACTGAACCGATTTTACCTCTCTTCTCCGTAGGCATTATTTCCTTACAAATATTTGCATATGCCACACCACATCTGCCTGCCCCGTCAAGGTCGCTATATGTTTCAAATGCATCTGTTCTGCTTTTATCTTCATCAGTAAAATAAGGATTATTATTATTAACTGCTACATATGCATTACCTGTATATGCCGGAATATTAGATAAGCTGATATTTTCATTTGAACTTTGTACATTTACAGGAATCTGACTGACTGGTAATTCCTCATTATCTTCCTGGTTCTGAATCTCTTCAATCTCTGAATCCAACTCTGTAGTTATTTCATTTTCATTTGTCTCTTCTGATGTTTTTATACTAGTGGTTGTGAGCTTTGATACACTATCTTCAGTCTCTGCACAGCCACTTATACCAAGCAGCATAAAAACAGTTAGTAAAATTACTACTAATCTTGAAATATATTTCTTAATCATTTTCTTATCCATTCCGTCAAATCTATCTTTAACAAATTATAAAATTATATTTTTTATAAAATACTTTCTAGCAAATGTTATAAACCGTAAATAATTTACCTGACTTTACTTTTCTTACAGACTCCTTATAGTTGTCCTGACTTATCTTATCGTGGGAGCTTCCGGCAAATTCACATATTCCTTCTCTGTTAAAATCTTCTAATATCTCCTTTGGAAATCTGAAATCACTTGGATATATACGGTTCCATCTGAACAAAATAATTCTATGAATTTCTTGTAAATATGGTTTAATATCCACATTCTCCACAAAACAGAAATCTTCATCTCCTGCTTTGTTAAGAAAATCTTCATCAACAACTATATTATTGAACTCGTCCTCACTAAACTGCCCATATGAATATTCATTCATAAATAACTTTGAGCCTTTTGTTATTTCCTTAATCTTTTCCCTGAGAATCCTGTCCTTACTTACTCTTCTGTTATTAAATAATAAGCCATAATCATCATCTACAACTGTTATAATTATCATATTTTCCTCATTTCCTGCTTGCCATATGGACTGTTTGCTATCTATTTAATTTACATATAGCCATGTGAAAAATTAACATATCAAATAAATTTTTATATGGATTTTACATAGATTTTCACACTATCTACATCTCACGTTAAATGTCTTTGCCACAGCACTGTTTATATTTCTTTCCGCTTCCACAAGGGCAAAGGTCATTTCTTCCAACCTTTCTGCCATCCCTGTAATAGGTTGTCTTACCTGAATGTACAACTGTTGGCTTTGGTCTGCTGTTAATCATATATTCATATGCCTTATACATAGCTTCTCTTAATGCTTCCCTGTCAATGTCTTTAGCTGTATATTTCTCTAACTGCGTAAGAATATCTTCTTCGTATCTAGATTTATCTTCCTTTATAAGCTTGATATCATCTTCAATTGTCTTATAACTATATGGATATTCTTCCTTAATATATTCTGTTTCTTCGCTATGTTCATTTAGGTACTGACAGAGATTATAAAAGCTTGTATTTATCTCTATCTCCATCTTTCTCTTTTTATCTTCACTTTTAATTGAATCTACAACGTATCGTCTCTCATATCCTGATTTAAGAACATTTTTCATAATTATTCCTAAATGTCCATCCTCAAAATATTCTGTTGATTCATAAGAAGCATATGCAGAATCTAAAACATCTCTGTATTCTTCACTCAGGTATCCCTTACTATCAATTGTCTTTACAAATTCATTGAATAAAGGACAATACCATTCATTATCCATAAGATTACAGAATCTTGCCAACGTCTCAACTATATATTCCTGCATTAAATCATTCATTGTAATGTTGTCTAAGAATTCAAAATATTCACTTACATCTTCCTGGTATTTTCTATTGCTGTCCTGAATATCCATCTCTAGAACTTTCGGATACACTCTGGCTAACATAATCTTTACAGCCTCGATATCCTTACCCTCTTCATCATTAAGTATCCATTTACAAATATCTCTTGCTTTATCATATCTGCAATCATCTTCATAATCCATTGCTTTGCTGTAATTCCCAGCAAATTTCTCCGGAACTGCTTTCAGGTTCTCTTCTTTCTTCTTACTATTAAATCTGGCATTTCCCTCTTTTATAGCATTTAATACTTCTTTATTATTTTCTTCCATTTTATATTCTATCTCCATTCCGCTTATACTTGTTATATTTAAAATGTGTTATATAAATATATATAATTTTAACGTTGTATCAATTTTACGTCAATATATTATTAATTTTAATACAATCCACTTCAGTTTTTATACAATTCATTTCAATTTTAATACAATCCACTTCAATTTTTATACAATTCATTTCAATTTCCAATTGACATAAATATTTCTGCTTATTATTATATAATATTAGTTATAAAAATTAGTAGTCTTATACATTTTATCGGTATAAGATGATATTAATATTATACGAATGAGGATTAATGTGAAAATAATGCTAATACGATTATTTCACATGGCTATTTGTTTCTGAACAAAAGCAAATAGCTCTATGGCAGATGAGAAATCGCCTGTGCGAATTTCTCATCTCCTCTTCGCAGTAAGTTGCTCAGAAATGGAGATTATTATGGCAAACAATTCTAAAGAAATGGATATGCTAAATGGCAATCTTTCAGGTAAGCTTATTCTTTTTGCTTTACCTCTTGCTTTCAGCAGTATTTTACAGCAATTATTTAATTCAGCCGATGTAGCGGTTGTTGGAAGATTTGCAAATAGTAACGCGCTTCCAGCAGTTGGAAGCTGTGTCGCCATAGTCGGTATATTTGTAACCCTTATTGTTGGTCTTTCAGTCGGACCTAATGCTGCTTTAGCTAATCTTATAGGTCAGAACAAACGTGAAAAAATTCATGATATGGTACATACAATAATTACATTCGGATTGGTTCTTGGACTTGTATTAATGGTAATAGGTATGATTACTGCCAAAACTATTCTGATAGCTTCAGGTACTCCACATGAAATCTTAAACGATGCAATGCTCTATATCGAAATATATTTTATCAGCATACCATTTATGGTTATTTATAATTTTGGTTCGGCAATTCTAAGAAGTGTCGGTGATACAAGGCGGCCTATGTATTATCTTCTTATTTCCGGTGTCGTAAATGTTGCTCTTAACCTTTTATTAGTTATCGTATTTCATCTTGGTGTTTCAGGTGTGGCAATCGGAACTGTAGTATCTAATATAATTAGTGCATTTCTTGTTATGCGTTATTTATGCACAAGACAAAATGAATTCAAATTCATTTTCAAGGATATGGAAATAAATAAAGAACATCTAGGAAAAATTCTTGCAATCGGTATTCCAGCCGGTATTCAGGGTGCTTTATTCTCTATTTCGAATATTTTCATTCAATCAGGAATTAATTCGTTTGGTTCAGATGCAATTGCCGGTTCATCACTTGCATTAAATTTTGAATATTTTACATATGATATATCGTCTGCATTTGCACAGGCTGCGGTTACATTTATCAGCCAGAATTACGGTGCAGGAAATGTTAAGAGATGTAATAAGATTTTCGGTCTGTGCCTCTTATATGGCTTCACATTTACAGAAATATTAAGTGTTATCTTCTTAATATGGGATGGCTTCTTCGTTAGCATATATACAATAAGTCCTACGGTTGCCGCTTATGGACTTATCAGGCTTCATCATGTAGGTTCACTTGAAGGACTTACAGCTACTTATGAGGTTGGCAGCTCAGCACTGAGAGGTATGGGTAAATCTTTAGAACCTGCCATAATAACAGTCCTTGGTACTGTAGTATTCAGACTTATATGGTTATATACTATCTTCAATGCACACAAAACATTTGATATGCTTATGAATGTCTATGTAGTTTCGTGGATATTTACAGGTACATTGATTTTCATAGTATATGCAAGATTTATGAAAAAGCATTTGGCTAAGAATGCATAAGTTTAATACTTTTATAGCCAGGTTTTTAATTTCTTGAGCCAATCATATGGCTAAAAACACATAAATTTAGTATTCCATTCGGTAGACTGTCAGGATTCCACCAAGATATCCCGGAAAGAATGCTGAATATCCCACAAATACAACTAACCAGGTTATGGTTTTAAGTGCTATCTGACTGATAATTGTCCAGAATCCAAAGCCAATTATTCCGCAACACAGAATATTTAATAGCACAAAAGCCATAACCTTTTTATTTCTACTCCACTCTTTTTTTCTGTAATAATTCCATAGGAATTTCATCTGTACCGCCTCCTGATTTATGACACATATTTTAATTATGCGATATACTGTTCGCTTTCTTAATCTAAATATATGCACTATACTAGACATCTTTTATTTCATAATTAAAATATATGTTGTACAGGTAAAATTCACTATCTTATTCAGGTAAATTCTATGAATAATTTATGTAAAATCTTTCTTAATAACTTAAATTTTGTATTTATATATCAGGTAAAATATTAATGCAAGGAACTATGTCTATGAAATATCCTTGATTTATGACGTATCGTGCGTGTGAGTTATATGCCGCCATATGCAAAAGCCGGTGCAATAAATCACCGTTCAAGCGAAGCGCGTTTGATTTACTGCACCGTAATAAACTTTGCATAGGGCGGTATTTAATCACACCCGATTAAGGAATATGAAAGGATATTTCATAGACATAGTCTCTTGCATAATCATAAATCTGATAATTAAATACAAAATTTCGTTAATAAAAAGATTTTACTTGGTGATCACTCTTACCATAAGCATAATTATAAGAAAAACTATATTTGCAATGGTAAAAAGCTTAAAATATTCTCCCTTACGTCCCGGAAGTTCTCTGACAATTTGTCGATATGAAATAAGACTTGCCATTGAGGCAATTAATGTTCCTAATCCACCTATATTAGTTCCTATTACTAACAGCCTGATTTTATCGGTAAAACCTGATAATAACAGGGCTGTTGGAACGTTACTTACTATCTGGCTTGAAAGTACTGCAACCATAATTTCATTTCCATTGATAATTCCGTTAATCCAATTTGAAAATGCGGTAATACTTCTTATATTTCCCACAAATATAAAAAAACCTATGAACGTAAACAGCAATGAGTAATCAACATTTTTGAGTGTTTTTCTGTCAAAAATAATATTTGCAAGTAAGGTAATTACAAATATGTATTTATAATCAATTATTCTTAAAACCACTAAGAGACACAATATAAACATTAGAAAATGCATTACTATTATCTTTTTATCACCATTTACATTTTCAATTTTTATCCAGTCTTTTTCGATTTTTCTATCGACCTTACGGCTTATAAATGCTGTCCACAGAATAATTAAAGCAAGTGACACAACTGTATACGGCAGCATTATCAGGCAAAATCTTCCTAGTGACATACCACTTTTACCATACAGATACAGGTTTTGTGGATTACCTAACGGTGTCAGCATACTTCCCATATTAGCTGCAATTGTCTGTATGCATATCACAGGCAGAATTAATTTCTTTCTCTGTTCCTCTCTTAACATATTGAATACCACAAATGTAAATGGTACAAATGTAATTAATGCCACATCATTTGTAATTATCATTCCACTAAAAAAGCATAGCGTAATAAGAACTAAAATTAATTGAAACAGATTTCTGGTCTTTAATAACAGAAATTGTCCCATTTTCTCAAACACTTCTTGTCTCTTAAGGCCTGCTGTAACCGTCATCAGACAAAATAAAATTGCAAGTGTTCTGAAATCTATATAATCCATATATTTTTTAGAGGGTGGCACTATTATAGCTGATATAATTGCGAGACTTATGGCAATTACAAGCACTACTTCCTTTTTTATAAACTTAAATATCTCTTTATGTTTCATTTTTCTTTTCTGTCCTCGCTTATAAAATCGAAATATATGCCTTATAATTTAGCTTGACAATATTCCTTTATCCAATATATATCGTATTTTATATGACATATCATTTCATACTATAGTCATTTTATATGCTATATTACTTCATACCGTATTTATTCAAATCTACTTTATTATTCACAACTTCTATCCCATCTGCTTCTAAGAGTTTTGCCTGAACATCTCTTCCTCCAAACACAAATTCACTTGCTAATTCTCCCTTGGAATTTACTACTTTATAGCAGGAAATCTTATCAGGTTCGGGGTTTTTATGTAATGCATTTCCAACTGCTCTTGACATTCTTTCATTTCCTGCCATTTTAGCAATCTGACCATATGTTGCTACTTTGCCCTTAGGAATCTTTTTGACTGCCTCGTAGATTCTCTTAGTCGGACTGTCTGTTATTATTCTGTAGCTTTCCTCAATCATTTTCTTAATTTCACCATCAGGTATTGTTCCATCGATTATTATCGTATTCCAATGTTCCTTGTTAAGATGATAGCCCGGAATAACACTTTCATATGCATTTCTAAAAAAATCTCTCCACTCAGGGTCCACTTTCACATTCAGATTAAGATATCCATCTCTTTCATATGTCCATAAGAAAACCTTTTTATTGTCTGTAACACGTACAAGCTGCCAGTTCTGATCATGAAATGGAGCTTCTTTATATGTTCCCGGAAATGATAATCCATAATTTAATACATCTTCTCTTGTAAGCATAAATATTTCCGTATAATCCTATACATTTTCTGTCATAAGATTAACTTATCCTCCTTTAATTTCTTATATATTCTTTACATTTATCAGGTGTGATTTTTCAAAATACTTATCTTGTTATTATATGTAAAATTATACATTACATATATTATTTTCTCAATTATTTTATAGGCTTATATATTATAGACTTAAAAATTAAATTGCATTTTAGGAATTTCATAGACTTAAAGATATATCTTTACAAAATCTTAAGTCTAATATATAATACCACTTGGGAATGAAGTTCTCCCTTGGATAACCAGAACCGCTTATTAGCTGATGACTTCTGTAATTAATTTTATTATTAATTTACAGATATCATCAGCTTTTTTGATGTATAGTGAAAATGTCGCAAAGCAATATACTTTCTTATGTCATCAGGTTTGTATCCATATTATATTAAAATTAGTATTTAGAAAAGAGGTCTATATGTTAACATCGCTTGCATTTATTTTCTTAATCGGACTATCTATGGCAGCTATCTGTCAATGTCTGAAATTACCACGTATTATAGGAATGTTAGTCACAGGAATTGTATTAGGTCCATATGTCCTTGACCTGCTCGACCCGTCAATTCTCTCAATTTCTTCAGAATTACGCCAGATAGCTTTAATTATAATTCTACTTAAAGCCGGATTATCACTTAATCTAAGTGATTTAAAAAAAGTCGGCAGACCGGCAATTATGATGTCTTTCGTGCCTGCAAGCTTTGAAATTCTTGCATTTTTCATATTTGCACCATATATTCTGGGTGTAACAAGAATTGAGGCTGCTGTTATGGGTGCTGTTTTAGGTGCTGTCTCTCCTGCGGTCGTAATCCCAAGAATGGTCCAGCTTATTGATTCAAAATATGGAACGGATAAGAGTATACCTCAATTAATTATGGCAGGTGCATCTTGTGATGACATTTTCGTAATCGTTCTATTCTCAACATTTGTAAGTATGGCACAGGGCGGTCACGCACATATTAGTGACTTTCTTAATATTCCTGTTTCAATAATTCTCGGAATACTGCTCGGTGCAATTACAGGCTTCATCTTAAGTATATTCTTTGAAACAGCATATGCTTACAAACATTTTGTAAGAAACAGTATGAAAGTCATAATTATACTTGGTTTTTCATTTCTACTTATGTCAATAGAAACGTGGCTTAAAGGTACAATCTCCGTATCCGGACTTCTTGCTGTCGTAAGTATGGCCTGTGTTATCAAAATCAAAAGTATAGACGCAGTTTCAAAACGTCTCTCTGAAAAATTCGGTAAACTCTGGATTGCTGCCGAAGTAATCTTATTCGTTCTTGTCGGTGCTGCCGTAAATATCAGATATACACTCGATGCCGGAATTGCTGCAATTCTAATGATTTTTATTGCGTTGATTTTCCGTTCAATCGGTGTCTCTATATGCCTGCTAGGTACTGAACTTACACTAAAGGAACGATTATTCTGTGTAATCGCATATATGCCTAAAGCAACTGTTCAGGCTGCCATCGGTTCTGTGCCTCTGGCTCTTGGACTTCCTTGCGGACAGATTGTTTTATCCGTTGCTGTTTTGGCAATCCTTATTACTGCACCGCTTGGAGCAATTGGAATGGATATGACATATAAGAAGTTTTTGTCACAATCAGATGCAGGTGTATGTAAATAATTCACAGTTTGTTAGAAATTACAGTAAAAGGACAGTTATATAAAATCATAACTGTCCTTTTATCACTCTTATATGCATTACTTATAAGCTAATTGGGTTTCTGCTAATTTCTTAACTTCTTCAATTGAAAGTCCAGAACATATCGTGCACGTTTCTCACAGGCACCTTTATCTGCACGTTGTACCTCAATATTATCTTCAAAAACCCTACTCATAAAAGCATCGTCCATTAATCTAATTTCCTTAATTCTTTTTATAAATGCTTTATGACTTATCATAAGTGGTATTTGGTTTTCATAAGAAGTTCAGGTTTCCAGACAGACTCTAGTTTCTCCATAGTCCAAGCCGCATTTGCAGGACTTGTTGATGGCAATTTAACAGCGGAAGGCATATTTTTATCGCCAAAGAATCTTGTATATAATTCGTATGCTTTTCCACCATTTAAAATTATTTTATTAATATTTGATTTCTTGATAATTATATCTAAATTGTTCACTTCTATATTTCTTATCGAGCTGTCTGACGAGCCTTTTATATCACAGGACTTAATTACATCCCATAATGCAATATGATTTTCTAAAAGAAATTCTTTCTTCTCATCTATTGTCTCAAGTTTTATGTCCATTTTACCATAGATTCTTGGCAAAAGCTTCCAGAACCGGTTCTGTGGATGACCATAATAGAAATTCTGCTCTCTTGATTTCACAGATGGAAATGAACCTAATATTAAAATCTCTGAATCGGCATTAAATACCGGGGCAAATAGATGATTAACGTGTATGTATTCCATAGGGGGTCCTTTCGGTTATTTTAATAATGAATGTATTTATCAAGTACCTTAAATTCTCCTTGCATCTCAATGGCAATATATAATTTATCCATATTATGATTAGCATTTGCAAGACCTGAGATATCGTAAACTGCCTTATCAAGAACATCTCCGGTCACCAGAAAATCATACAAGTTCCAGCCATAGTAATCGCATACAGCCTGAACGCCTGCAAGCTCCATTTCGACCGCTATGCAGCCCTCTGATTTTCTTGCTTCAAACTTTGCCTTAGTTTCCCTGTAAATTGCATCTGTTATCATTTTATGTAAACCTCATTGAGTTTTTATCATAATACATAGGCTGGTGTGTTTTGTCAAGTTATTTTCTTTCCCATAACACAAAAAATAGAAGCCATATCCTGACTTCTATTTTCTTCATATAGTCTGCCTCAATCGTTATATTCAACTTTACCAAACCAGGTTTTAATAATTCCATACGGTGTCTTTGGTGTAACAAAGCTTACCACAACAGCAATTAAAGTAGCTAAAAGTGTTGCCATTATACATGCATTGAAACCAAGTGAGATTGGAAGAATTCCTTTATCTATCAATACATACAACGCTATACCACTGATTATTCCTGTAACAGCACCATATTCATTTGCACGTTTCCAGAATAATCCAAGTAATACTGTATGGAAAAATACTACTGTAAGTCCGCCTGTTGAATAAGTAATGAGTTTAGCAAGTAGCTGTGGTGGATTACATGCTAATAAGAAAATAACAATTGATACAACAATGATTGCCGCAACATTGAGTTTCTTAATCGTCTCTGTTTTCGCATCTTTATTAAATATGTTCTTATATATATCACTGACAACTGTTCCTGCAAGTGATACAACCATACCACCCATTGATGACTGAACAGCGCCACTTACACCTGCAAGTACAAGTCCTGCTGCCCACGCAGGCATTACTTTTACAGCTAATGCAGGGATTGCCAAATCGGCTGTTGCTAAAGTTCCGTCAGCAAATGTATATTTTGTAATAAAGCATAAGCCATTTAATCCTAATAACCAAATTGCCACAACAACTGTTCCAATCTTTATCGCTCTGTGAAGTGTCTTTGTATCTTTGTATGTAAGTGCTGTCATTGTTACATGTGGAAGTGTAAATGTTGTAATTCCCCAAAGGATTGCATATGAAATAGTTGTCTGCAATGCATTTGGACCTAGCAGGAACCATTTCGGATTGCTCTCCATAAGTGACTGAATAGTTTCTGTATATGACAGACCTGTACTATTTACACCAGCGATAAATAACACAAGAACCGAAATCGTCATTATGATACCCTGTATAACCATTGCACTGGCTATGCCTTTGATACCGCCTGTAAGTGCTGCAAGTATAACTAAAGTCGTAAATATCGCAAGACCAATTCTATAATCCTGTCCCGTAAGTATCTGGAATATTCTTCCACCACCTGTAATTGTAGAAACAGCAAAACCTCCAAGGAAAAATAATGTTGCTATTCCACAGATAAGACCTAAAATCTTGCTATAATTGTATCTATTCATAAATAATTCGATAAATGTTTTAGAATTTGTTCTTCTGGCTACGATACCGACTCTTTTACCAAGTAATCCAAGCACCATAAGATTGGAACCTATCGAAAAGAAACAGCAAACCATCCATGTAGCACCAAATGTATAGGTAAAGCCTGGAACTCCCATAAATACACCAGCACCTGCAACTCCTGCTGAAACCATCATTGCGGTTATGATTATTCCACCACTTCTGCCACCTGTGTAAAATTTCGAAAGATAATCTCCTTTTCCATTTTTCATAGACTTTCTTGTAACAATACTATAGATAAGTAAAGCTGCCGTATATATTGCAAATACCGAAATTATTATAAGTCTTTTTGTTGAACTGATATCCATTTACTTATCCTCCTTTTCTTCTGTCTTATAGATGACACCATTTGGTGTGATATCCATATCCTTATAAACATATGTAGCCAAAATAATTACTGCTGCTACAAATCCAATAATAATTATTATTTCGTTAAATATCCAAAGTGGAAAGCCAAGTACCAGACTCTTGTTTCCATTTAATAATAGAAGATTTCCAATCATAAGTGCTGCAAAAGCTATGTATACAACCATTGTTATAAAGAATTCCTTAGTTGTCTGTGTAAATCTTTCATCTGCCTCTATGTCTTTCAGATTATAATCTCTGCTATTATCATCTATGTTATATACTTTTACCACATTCTGTTTTTCTGTCAATTTACTCATATATCTTACCTCTGAAATACTTTTGATTACTTATATATATTTGTTGATAAATATTTGAATGCATTATCAGCACATATTGCAACTATTGTTTTTCCTTTTGCTTCTTCTCTGTTAGCAATAACTGATGCTGCGTTGATTGCAGCCGCTGCTGACTGTCCAAGAAAGATTCCATCTGACTTAACTAATTCTCTTCCTGTTTCATATGCATCATCTGCGTTGACTTCAAGACATTCATCATATGTTACATCAAATTCTTTAAAATATAATATTTCTTTTTCCTTAGGAACATTATGAAATGCTAAAACGCCATCAATTGTATTCTTTTCAGGATGTTTTGCATCTTTCAAAGATTCCTTTGCCGGCTGGACACCAATTATTTTCAGGTCCTTATTCTTTTCTTTAAGATATTTTCCAATACCAACAATAGAACCACCTGTTCCTGCAAGAACTACCAGATAATCTACTTTTCCGCCTGTTGCCTCCCATATCTCCGGACCTGTAGTTCTATAATGAGCTAATGGATTCTCAGGATTTCTTCCCTGATTTATGTAGTAATAACCATGCTCATCTGCATACTTCTGAATAAGTGCATAGAATTTTTCAAATACAAGTCCCTCACTCTGTATGAGTTCAACAACTCCCGGAATATCTTTAAATTCCAGAAAAATAGCACCATAAGCCTTAAGAATCTGTGTCCTTTCCTCAGACACTCCTGGCTGTAATACAACCGCAAATTTATATCCAAGTGCATTTGCATATGCTGCAAGTGCAATACCTGTGTTTCCGCTTGTAAAGTCAATAATTGTATCGCCTGGTTTAATTCTTCCCGCCTTTTCAGCTTCAAGAATCATTGCAATTGCTGCACGATCCTTAACTGAACCTGATGGATTGAAATATTCAAGTTTAGCAAGAATAGTCGCATTTGGATTATTCTTCTTATTGTAATTACCTATTTCAACTAATGGTGTGTTTCCAACAAGCTCTGCAATTGATTTATATACTATATTTTCACTCATTTTACATACCTCCTACGAATCAAAATGCGCATATTCAAATAACTGTGTCAATTTAATAGCTTTATCTACTGCATATAAGCTGAGTAAGGCTGATGCACATCCTGCTGAACCAACATATAGACCTGCATAGCTGACAACTTTATCAGGAATTGTTCTGGTCCATGCTCCATACCATTTTCTTTTATCAGGTTCTTCATCTGATACAGATGAATCTGATATCAGAACTCTTGCTGTTCTTCTGGCATAATCTAAGAATTCCTTTTCGCCCGTAAATTCATACATATGTACAAAATGCTCAAGAATACCGGCTGTTCCACAGCACTGGCACTGTGCATTCCAAAATCCCCATGAAAATCTTTCAGGTGCTCCTGCTCTTATCGTTCCTCTTGATATTCTAATCATCCAATCCTTATATTCTTCTTCTCCTGTTATTTCGTAGAGAATTCTGAATAATAATGTGTGTCCTGCCGGACCATGGCATGTACCTAGATAAAACTTATCATTTGTCGGACCCGTTACCGGATGATCCTGATACGGAATAAGTGCTGCCTCTTCATCACCAACTGCAATACCCTCAAGATATTTTGCACCCTCTCTTGCAAGCTCAAGATATCTTTCATCTTTTGTTGCCTTATATATTATTGCAAACATCCAAGCTGTTCCTGCTGTTCCATGCGAAAAGCCCGGAAATGTTGTTTCTTTTTCAAAGCCAATAAGTGAAAGGTCAAGTAATTTCCAATATTTTCCACCATTCTTTGCTGGTAAAGCATCTTTTGCGATGTAGTCTGCTGCTTTTCTGGCAGCATCAAGATATTTCTCATCACCAAAATGTTCGTATACCTGAACTAGGAAGAATACAAAACCACCATCTGCTACTACATCTTCCTCATTACTCCAATAAAGTCCCTCTTCTGTATATTTACCAGCCTCAAGTAAATCATCTGCAACCTTTATAACATAATTTTTATATTTTTCTTCACCTGTTACATGATAAATGTCATCTAAGAAAAGTGCCTGTCCCATTGGACCATTTGAATATCCGATTGCCCAGCCCGGTACAGGAATAACGCCACCAATATCAGAATTAAGTGTATCTTCATACCACTTAGCACTTGTCTCAATTGAAATTATATGATTTGCTGCTTCCTTTGCTTCTTCAAGATATTTTTCGTCCTTTGTTGCCTCATATAATCTTAAGAAGAAAATACCGATTCCTGCTGAACCGCTATATATATTTGTTGGTCCAAATAACATTATGTCTCTTCCGAAACCATTCTGTTCATCTGGAAAGTTTTTCCATATCTTACCATGTTCAGTTTTGATTTCTAGTGTCTTTAACCAATTTGCTGTTTCAATTGCACTGTTTAAATAATCCTCATCTGTTAATGTTCTAAAAACTTTTGGTATATATTTCATAGTAATCCTCTTTTCTGAGCGACTTGTTAAGAATAATCTGCCGGAGATATGTATAAATAATTTCCAACTTGCCATAAATACTATTTTCCGCTCTTTTTATATTATTCCTATCTGTTTAGTAGGATAATTTGATAAAAAAATATTACCACTAACATATACTTTTGTATAATTCAAAAAACTTATTACCATATATAGACAAAAGCTATAACCTCTTATCCTTTTATTAACTCCAACTTTATAAATGCATTCTTTAATCCATCTGCATCTACCTCATCAGTCACATAATCTGCAACTTTTTTAATTTCATCTCCACCATTTCCCATTGCGACACCGTATGAACAATATTCTAACATTGGAATATCGATTTTTGCATCGCCAAAAGCAATCGTCTGTTCTTTCGTTGCACCAATATGTTTAAGCAACACATCTATTGCATGTGCTTTTGTTATATCCCTGACACCAATGTCTCCGAATAATGCTGTCTCGCCTACTCCTCCCCAGGTTCCATTCTGTAAATCCTTAAACTGATTTCTAGTATCTATATAATCCTGATAAGAATTAAGTATATAGCTTACTTTATTCAAATCATTTCTGTATAGTTCTCCACCAAATATCATATCAGGAAATACATCCTTAACTGTCAGTTTCGAATATTCTCTGCCCTTTCGTTTTGAGTATTCCCTGATAACAGACTCTGCCTTTGTTTCGAACTCTTCACTTCCATATAAACCGCTATTACTTTCTAAATAGAATTCAAGTCCTTTTGTATGCAGCCAGTCAACAATTTTCACACAGTTCTCATAGGAAATAGTCTGATGCATTATTACTTCATTATGATACTCTACATAGCTTCCATTTCCGCCTATCATACCATCAAGTCCGATATCCCATATTTCAGGATATACTTCTGCCCTGCTTCTTCCAGTACAAATGAATACAAGATGTCCATTTGCTCTCGCCTGCCTGATTGCTTCGATAGCTGAAGCCGGAATCTGATTTTCGTAATTAACAAGTGTTCCGTCTACGTCTATAAATATAATCGTGTTCATAACTATGCCTTTCTAGTTTAAACCAAACTGCAGCATAAACTACATGTTGACTTGCATTTGCTATTTCTAATTCTAAATAAATCTGCTGCATACCATAATATTTTTATTATTTATTGCAATTTTATATCAGTCCAAAATGCTCCATAGCATATTTTATTCCATTATCTGAAATATCCTTAGTTACATAATCTGCAATATCTTTCAGTTCCTGTCGTGCATTTCCCATAGCTACACCTATTCCGGCATATTCAATCATATCTAAATCATTTGGTCCATCTCCAAAGGCAATTGTATCCTCGCGTGATAATCCATGTAATTCAAGATATTTTCTCATACCATATGATTTATTAATTCCTTTCATGGTTATCTCACCATCTGTAAGTGCTTTTTGCTCCAGGCTTGAACCTGTAATGTCACATATATCTGATAGTTCTTTTACTATATCATCAATATTCCAATTCGAACCATAGTATAAAACTTTTTGTATATCTGTATGTTCCTCTAAATGGTCAGAAATCTCATATTCTCCCATTATTCGTTTTATCATTTCCGTATTACGGCTGAAATTACTAAGCTGGTTTAATATATAGTCTTTGCATTCTTCATTTAATATCATATGATATCTAGTCATTGCTGCAATCTTAGCACCTGATAAATTCGATGTCTTAACTATTCTCTGCAACACTTCTCTTTGCATAAAATGTTCTGACAATACTTCATTATTCTCTTCAATATATGCTCCTGTTGCACCTATCACTCCATCAAATAACTTGAAAAGCTCCGGATACATCTGGTATTTTGCACGACCTGAACAGATTAATAATTTGTGTCCATTTGCGCGTGCCTGCCTTAATGTTTCAATGGTTGAAGCAGGCATGCGCCCTGAAAAATCATATAAAGTTCCATCAATGTCAAAAAATAGTATCTTTTTCATAGTGTCTACACTCTCAATAAAATATACGATTTCAGTATATTAACTTAGATTTCATCTCCATTGCTTTCAATAACTTTCTTGTACCAATAGAATGAATCCTTTCTTCTTCTGCTTAAGTCACCTGTTCCGTCATCATATTTATCTACATATACAAAGCCGTAACGCTTAGCCATTTCGCCTGTTGATGCTGATACCACATCAATCCAGCCCCATGGAGTGTAACCCATAAGGTCAACGCCATCTTTTACTGCTTCTTCCATCTCATGAATATGTTTACTAAGATAGTCAATTCGATAATCGTCGTGAACACTTCCGTCGTCTTCAAGCTTATCAAATGCTCCGAGACCATTTTCTACTACCATAAGTGGAATCTGATAACGTGAATATAATTCATTCAAACAGTAACGAAGTCCCTTTGGATCAATCTGCCAACCCCAGTCACTTGACTTAAGGTATGGATTTTTAACACCACCGACCAGATTGCCACCTGTTGAATCAGCATCATCAGCAGCAGTAACACAGGTTGACATATAATAGCTGAATGTATAGAAATCAACTTTGCCATTCGCAAGAATCTCATCATCGCCCGGTTCTTTATGGATAACAATATTATTTTCTTCAAAAAATCTCTTTGAATAATAAGGATATGCTCCTCTAACTTGAACATCTGATGTGAACCAGTTCATATTCTGCATTTCTTTCTGACATTTGATTACGTCATCAGGGTTACAGGTCATCGGATACATCGTTGCAAATACACACATATTACCCATTTTGAACTGAGGATAATTATCATGTGCATATTTTACAGCTAATGCACTTGCAATAAACTGATGGTGCAATGCCTGATAATTGGTCTGCTTATCCTCTGGTACTTCTGTAATCGGACCCTCATAGCCTTTGATTGTTCCAAGTGATAAAACTGAACCAAGTCTAGCTGTTCCCGCATTTATCTCATTAAATGTAAGCCAGTATTTGACTTTATCCTTATATCTTTCAAATATTGCCTTGCAATAATTCATATAATACTGTACGCATTTTCTCGATGCCCAGCCATTACATTCTTCAATTAATGCATATGGCATTTCGTAATGTGAAATTGTAACCAGCGGCTCTATACCATATCTATTCAGTTCATCAAAAACTTTATCATAAAATTCAAGTCCTGCCTCATTAGGCTTTTCTTCCATACCTGTTGGAAATATTCTTGTCCAGTTGATCGACATACGAAATACTTTGAATCCCATCTCATGTGCAAGCGCTATATCTTCTTTATAATGATGATAGAAATCTGTCGCCTCACGGCTTGGATATAATGTTCCATCCTCAAACTGTCTTGTGATTCGTTTTGGTGTTGTATGAGAACCATTTGTACAATGATCAGAAACCGAAGCTCCTTTTCCATCTACATCCCATGCGCCCTCATACTGGTTAGCTGCAGTAGCACCACCCCATAAAAAATCTTCTCTAAAAGCACTCATATCTTTATCTCCTTTCAAATATTCAACAAATACTTTATCTATAAACACTTCATCTGCAAATACTTTATCTACAAATACTTTATCTACAAATATATTATCTACAAATACTTTCTATATAACAAATATTTTTTTAAATAATCTGAATTAATTCATCACCACTATCAACCTTTGGCGCATTCGTTGGGATAACGTCTGCATAATCATCTGAATTAGTAATGATTACAGGTGTTGTAACAGGATGTCCAGCTGCCTTGATCTTATCAATATTGAATTTCAATAATAAATCGCCTTTTTTCACTTTATCACCCTGACTCTTCTGTGGCTCGAAGCCATCACCATTCATTTCGACGGTATCCATTCCTACGTGGATTAGAATTTCAGCACCCAAATCTGTTGTGATTCCAATGGCATGTCCCGTTGGAAAGAAAGTTGAAATCACGCCATCTGCCGGAGCATATACCTTGCCCTCTTCAGGTTCTATTGCAATTCCTTTGCCCATTGATTCTGATGAGAATGCCTCATCTTTTACATCTGCAAGAGCCACAACATTTCCTTTAATTGGAGCTGCTATTGAGACTTTAGTTTTTTTAGCTGCCTCTGTTTTTAAATTACTATCTGAATTGTTTTTTACTTCTTTTTTAGAACTATTCTTGTCTCCATCTTTATAGAAAATCATTTCAAGTATAAATGAAACAATAACGCATATAATTGAAACAATAATTCCTATAATCATAGGTTTAACATCTTTATTATCAGGGTTTAAGAACATTGTATAAGAGAACACTCCCATTCCTGCCATCTGATAATCACGAACACCTAACATACAGAGCACTGCACCTGCCACACCTGCTACTGCACAAGTTCTGAAAAATGGTGCTTTCTTTGGAAGTGTAATACCATAAATAGCTGGTTCTGTTACACCTGCAATACCTGAAATAATTGCTGGAGGACAAAGGCTCCTAAGCTTCTTATCCTTAGTCTTAAACATAATACCTAAACATGCACCTGTCTGTGCAAATGTAGTTCCGAGCATTGCTGTTAATATTACTTCACCGATAAGTAATCCATTTGAATCAAGTAATGTCATATTAGAAATAGCAATTGGAACAAGTGCCCAATGTAATCCAAACATAACTAATATCTGCCAGAAGAAACCAACTAAGAGTCCCATTAATATTGGACTAAAATGATTTACTGCCTCAAAGCCCATACCAAGATATTTAGATATCTGTGATGTAACAGGTCCTATAACAAATAATGTCAGACAAATGGATACTGTACAGGTAATAAGTGGTACTGTAAATGTCTTAATTGTGTCAGGAATATATTTCTTATAAAGTCTTTCAAACCATGCTGCAAAAGCAACCGCACAGATAACTGGAAGTACTGTACTTGTATAATTACCTGTAGATGGTGAAATAACCGGAATACCAAATAATTTAGAAATATCGTATGTTCCATTATTGAGCATATATGGTGAAACCAGTGCCAGACCAATTAACATACCCTCCATCTCTGGAAGTTTAAACTTCTTAGCAGCCGTGAAACCAAGAATAACTGGCATAAAATAAAATGCTGTATCTCCAATTCCATATAAAATGTTATATGTTCCACCTGCGCCATTTACTACCCCAAGTGTTGAAAGCAATGTCATAACGCCTTTCAAAATACCACATGCACACAATACACCGAGAAATGGTGAAAACACACCTGTTATAATCCCTACAAATGTATTGAATATTCCCTGTTTCTCTTTTGGAGAATCATCATCATCTGCGCTGTCTGATTTCAATGATTTGCTCTCTAAATGTCCTACAGATACAAGTGAATCAAACACATCCGAAACATGATTACCGATTACAACCATATATTGTCCACCTGATTTAACAACGGTTACAATTCCATCTGTTTCCTTTAATATGTCCGTATTTGCTTTAGATTCATCCTTTAATCTGAATCTGAGTCTTGTCACGCAATGTGTGACATTAATGATATTGTCCTTACCACCTACATTCTGGATAATAATTCTTGATAAACTATCATATTTACTAGCCATAACGTATCTCCTTTCTACTGTACACTTAATTTTACGTTTTTAACTTGTTCAAACAAGTTTTCTTGTTGTGATTATATTACCATCTTGTTTAAACAAATTCAATACCTATTTTAATTTTCGTCAACTTGCACAACACTTGTTTAAACAAATTGTGCATAGTGTCAAGAATTTGTTTAAACATCTTGCAAATTTGAAGATGCGGTTCTATAATATTTATGAAGATAATGAGTCAGAAATAAAGACAGCAAGAAAATTCGCTTAGAAACGAGGATAGTGAGAAAGAATTGCGATTATGCGCCAATTCTTTCTCATAGGTAATTGTGTCGCAGACGTCACAATTACCTATTATCGCAGAACAAAATTTCAGATTTTGTTTGTGATTTCTCCGACGCAATGCGTCTGCGGAAATGGAGTTAATATGCCAAAATCGATTTATGAACATATATATGAAGATCTAAAAAATAAAATTGAAAATCAGGAATATGCAACTCTTCTCCCCTCTGAAAATGAGTTGACTAAAATATATAATTGTTCCAGAAATACTTTACGAAGAGCCATTTCGAAGCTAACAAGTATAGGATATACCCAACCAATACACGGTCGTGGTGTACATATTATTTATACTCCTACCCAGCCTAAACAGCATTTTCCAAGTATGAGTTCCTTAGACGGGTTATGTCAGCTTGCTTCTGAACAGGGATTCGAAGTTTCTAATAATGTAATTACGTTCACTGAGTTAATTATTGATAAACACCTGTCAGAAAAAAGTGGTTTTGAAGAGGGAACGGAAGCATTCTTTATACAACGCTTACGTTCTGTTAACGGAATTGCCAAAATGATTGACAATACTTTACTCCGTAAATCTCTTGTACCTAATCTTAATGAAGATGCTCTGAAAGGATCACTTTTCAGATTTATCGAGGAGGAGGCAGGTATGACTATCCAGACCGTAAAACGATGTGTCACAATTGAGAGAGTCACACCTTTCGATGAGAAATATCTATGTCTTGATGGATACAATTGCCTCGCTGTAATTACCTCCCATGTCTATAATGCAGACGGTATACAGTTTGAGTTTACCATTTCACGAAACAGACCGGATATATTTGAGTTTAATACGGTGGTGTCGAGAAATTCGTAGGCAGGAATACTTTCCATATACATGTAATTATAAAAAAGAAATATGTTAATAGATAACACATATGCTACTTCTGAGCATACTCACCAATTTCTGTAGTACTATCAAAGCAGGTATCATATAGGTATCACAATAAAAGAAAAAGTCCCATAAATGGCTTGTTTACGCCATTTATGAAGCTCTGTTTTCTATTCAAACTCTTGGACAGAGAGATTTATCTGGCTGTTTCTCGGTACACATTTATGCATTTTATTCTTCATATTCATCTCATTTTGAATTTTTGTGTACCTCGTCTAAATTTTTTAGAGCCAAAATGGAGCCAGATATACTCTTAAAAATATACGTTATAACAATGAACTCACATATCAAAAATACTTAGTTGTGTTTCTTTTAATGACTCAACTTTTCTAATCGTTATTTTGTTACCTTCTTGAACTTGCCCACATAGAAGAGGTGACGAAGCCAATCTGCCGGGTACCATTCTTCATTATTCACAATTCTGTATAAATAAAGAACAACTCATGTGGGATTGGGGATATGCCTCACTCATTATTGGAATAAGAAAATAACTGCAAAGGAGATTTTTACTATGAAAGAAATAATTTTAGGAAATCACATACGAAAGGTTCCTTCAATTGCTGTTGGATGCATGCGCCTTTCTGAAAAATCGAAGGATGAGATGAATCGTTTTATTCATGCAGCTCTGGAACAAGGTGCATATCTCTTTGATCACGCGGATATCTACGGTGGTGGTATGAGCGAGAGCATATTCGGCGAAGCGTTCGCAGATGATTCATCCATAAAGCGTGAAGATATTTATCTTCAGTCAAAATGTGGCATCCGCCAAGGCTTCTATGATCTCTCAAAGGAGCACATTCTGAAATCTGTCGATGGCATTTTACAAAGGCTCCATACAGATTATCTTGATCTTTTGCTTCTTCACCGTCCGGATGCACTCGTAGAACCGGAAGATGTTGCTGCTGCATTTGATGTTCTTTATGAAAGCGGAAAGGTTCGCCATTTTGGAGTTTCAAACCATAAGCCGATGCAGATTGAACTGCTGCAGAAATATGTCCGCCAACCACTCGTTGTCAATCAGGTTCAGTTCAGCATCCCTGTTTCCAATCTTGTTGCAAATGGCATGGAAGTCAATATGGAAACCCCAGGTTCAATCGATCACGATGGAAGTCTGCTCGACTACTGCCGCCTCCACAATATCACTCTCCAGGCATGGTCTCCGTTTCAGATGCCGGCATGGAAAGGCTGCTTTCTCGGAAGCGACGAATACCCTGAACTGAATAAAAAACTTCATGTGATTGCCGAAAAATATAATGTCAGCGATACTACTATTGCGGCTGCGTGGATTTTACGTCATCCGGCAAATATGCAGATTGTTACCGGCACTGCAAGTGAAAGTCGCCTGAAAGAAATTATCGCGGCGTGCGATATTACTCTGACTCGTGAGGAATGGTATGAGCTGTACCTGGCGGCAGGTCATCTGCTTCCGTAGGGATTATCGATTACCAGCATTATTTTCAAAATGCTGGTAATCCTTAGAATTAGCAAGTTGTACAAAAGAATCTTCTCTTTTACGAAGTCTGGTCTCATAAACGAGATAAAGGTTCTGACAGATGCAGAGCTTGTGTTGAGCAGATCAGAGTACACGACCTCAGACGCAGTCACGCCAGCTTACTTATTAATCAGGGCTGTGATGCCTTGATGTTAGCAGACAGGCTCGGACATAAAAAGGTATCCACAACACTTAACACATACTCCCATCTGTTTCCACATAAACAGCAGGAGCTTGTGCATAGTATGGAATCATTGCAGGCAACAGATCCGCCAACACCTGAACCACCATGTGATAACCCTCTGCTTGAAGCCGCAGGTATCACATGTGAAGTGCCGCAGACTTAGAGCAACGGCTCAGATGTAACCGCCCGACCTCAGTTTGGACCTGCGTTAGTACCACCAAATACCGCATCAGGGAAAATCATCCAGATGCCACAAAGAAAGATCATATAAAAGAAATCCAGCAGTCATCAGGGTTTCTTGCTATTAAAGTTAAAGCCAACATATGAAAACGATAAAAAAAGAGTAGTTGCTATTAGTAGCTAATTAGTAGCAGAGTAAAAAAAAGTCTCGGAAGCCGCTTGTTTAGCGGGTTCCAAGACTTGTGGCTTCTATTCAAACTCGCAAGGTTTGATGTGATTTTAATTCGTTTTGGTTTATTTTCTATACCATATGGTTTCGAAAATAACGTTTTTTCCACACATTATTTTTCGTTTCACACACTTTTAGTACCAATCCAGTACCAGCTGTTATTTATCATTATTGTGTGTAGTTCCGGTGGCTTGCAGGTTGGTTTGCTATTCACAGAATAATATTCTGTCGGTTTGCTTGTCCACCTATGGAAATTATAATCTCCAAGCGATATTTCTGCAAGAAAAAGTTTTGTGGTACTAATCGTTAGTACCACGATTAATTTCTATGTACTGAGCAAAATCAATTAACTTTGCTGGCTCTCTCTTAGTAGCAATCCCTAATCGTTCCATGTCTAATTTAAAAAGTTCACTCGGATATCCATACGCATCAAATCCCTCTGGCTGGCAGATATCTCTGTTCAGATACTCACTAAGTTCCCATTGATACTTTGCTTCTTTATCCAACTTTTTATCAAAATACTGTGCATCCATTACCATTCTGTTAATGCCACCAACCGATTTCCTACCATGAGTTTTTGTTACAGTTGTATCGCCTGACATTATAAAATACTGCCCTATCTGATCCTCGGAGTATCCCATTTCCTGCATCACGCCATGAATCACACGGCTGATATACATTGCATAGTAATTCCAGTTTCTTGGTTCAATATCTGTCATTGCTATTGTATAACGATTACTGGCATTTATAATAAACAAGACATTTCTTCCTTTTATTTTCGTCAAATGTGTGTCCCTGCAGAACACACGCGAAACACCTTTGCTTTCTTCAATCTTTGTTGTTTTTAGTCGATCTTGAACTGCTTTTGTTGCGCCAATCTCCATATTTATCACCTGCTCATCTCAAGTATTCTCTTCACTTCCAGTTGTAATTCATCACTAAAGTCTGATAAATCATCATATGTAATTACTTTCAGTCTAATAAGCCGAACAATATCCCATAGCCCCTCTGACTTACTCATCTCCAGGATAACTCCAGGATGCCGCTTATCTTCTTTTATCCGTTTTTCAAGTTTCCAAAATTTATCTGATGCAGGCTTTTTATCATCATTCAAAAAATCTGCATACGCTTTAACAAGACCTTCCATATAATTTTCCTGCCAGCCTGATAATCTTTCTCGAAATAGTTTCCAATCCTTTTTGCTTATGTCCATGATTTTGAACCTCCTCAGTCTCATGTTAGTCTCAACAAATAATTTCAGAAATGAGACTGGCTTGAGACTACAACTTTATAATTCACCTGCAAATGCCGATTTTATCGCATTTTGCTATATCATAGAGTCTCACTCAGTCTCTAATCTCGTGAGACTTCGTTGAGACTAACTCTGGAATATCCTTGAGTGAATGTTTGGGTGTTACATTGAGTGCCAAATTTACTGTCATTTACTTACCTAATTTTCCATTTTCCACCATTATCCGGACCTTTTCTTTCTATGATACCTTTATCTTTTAATTCTGATATATATCTAGCAATTGTTCTATCTGTAACATCTAATGCTATTCTTAATTCATCAATAGAAATATTCGGGTTTTCCGAAATCATTTTCAGAATCTCATATGCTTTAACAAGCTTCTTCTTAGAATACTCTGGCATTAACTGCTTCATTTTTTCTTCCGAAATTTCTATGACATTTTCTATGACATTTTCTATGACATTTTCATTTGCCTGTGCTGCATAACTAGAACCATAATTCAGATTATACAAGGATTTATTTAATGTTTAAATATCTAAACCTGTTTGCATTTTTATCTATCATCCTTATTTTCATAAAAGGCTTTTTCACACCTTTCTTATAAATCACCCCACATTCACTATTGGGACTGCCTTCGAGAGTGATTTTGTCTATTTCTGAATAAGCGATTACTTTTTCTTTTCCAAACAGCCATTTATATCTGATTTTTCTGTTTTCTATAGTATATTTGTATGTGCATGTATGTATAGCTGATATGACAGAAAAAACTAGGCATACTACCCAAAACAGATATAAATCTGGTCTGTTATCTGCAACTACAATTGTCATGATTAGGAATCCTAAAAGCACCAATACTGTTACTATGGATAACCCTTTATAGAAGTTTGGTCGATAAATCACAAATTGTTCTGTATTATTTATATCTTCGGGTGGAGTTAAGTTATAGAGTTTCATCATATCCTTTTCAAACCAATCTTTGAATTTAATAGAATGTTTACTTAATAACGTAAGTCCTATTCCGTACGCTGCAAAAATGGATAGCACAATAATCATTATTACAAATCCAGTGAATGCTCTGGGCTCATTAATATTGGATGGTACAAAGAAAGCAATTAATAGCAAAATTGCAATCAAGCTTAAAGTACATCCATAAATAATACGCCTCATGAAAGTTCCTATTTCTGTTTCTTTCTTTTTCTTCTTTTTTGTATCTTCTTTATATAATTTATTACTCATCTTATACCCCTTTTAAAACAAGCTCATTATGCATACAATTCCTATTACCAGGAAAATTGAGCCAAATCCATAACCGAACAATTTTGCTTTCTTTTCCACAGAACCATTGGGGAACTCTTTATCATCAATGTGGATATAAATAGTTTTCTGGAAATTTAGATTATCAGCTATTTTGGTTACTATGGTTTCTTTTGGGGAATCATCGTATTTAAAGCAGACTTTTGACCCTTTTGGATATTTTGCAATTACCTGTTTTATAGTTTTTTCTGTGCCAATGCAGTTAGATTTTCCTTTTATCAACTCTCCATCTAACTCAAAGGATACAATGATGCGAGGTAAGCAAGGTCTGAGTTCACCGTCGTCCCACGTTTCTGTCCTGACTTTTTCTACAATACCTTCTGCATCTTTCCATGTTGAGTAGTCTGTTGGCTTAAATAATTTGAATATTCCAATAATTATGAATAAGCCTATGCTTATCATTACTAGACCACCTAATATCATTTTAAGTTACCTCCATGTTTCTATATGCTATATCTTCTTTATATGAGATACGAAATTTTTATGTAATATTTATCAAGCAGACATTTCACCCAAAAATCATTTATAAAGAATACCTGTATAATTATTCAACACATCATCTGGTTGTATGACATTCGATACCATCGAAATCTCCAGTTTGTAGATAGTATTTAAATCGCCAACTGCTCCTTCAACCGGAGTATATCTGTCAATATAAACATTGGTCTTCTTTTTTGTCGTAATAGCCAATGCCACATAGTCATCCGTAGTAACCAGTTTATAATAAACATCTTCATCCGGAAAACTCTCACGTGCTCTGCGCACTATATTAGCAAAATTATAACGCTCGGATTCCTCTCCTAATGGTTCTTCTCCACCATCAATTGCAGTCTGAAGTTCTTCAAGTACCTTCACTGTTCTGTCGTCATTTTTTCTGTTGTCAGCAATTGACTGAATAGTGGTTCCCAGACAGATTACTAGAATGATAGCAGCCATAATAGCTAGTGCTGAAACAGCTCCGATTACGATTTCTCGTTTCTTTTTCTTCTTTTCAATCTCCGTTAACTGTGTAGCTGCAAACTGCCGCGAAAAAGTATCAGCATGCTCATTTCCATAGGCAATAAATGCCTCTTCTGTATTATATCCTGGATACATCTGGTAGATCTGGTTTTCTGAACAAAACTTCTCCATCCGCCAATAAAATGGAATATACCATGAGGTATATTTTCTACGTCGAACAAAAAATATAAGCAGCCCTATTACAATTATAGAAAAATATCCTGTCATAAGAATTGCGTCTTCCAATCCTTGTATACGAGAGGCTTCTTTCTCCGGTATAACTGCGATGATACTGTAATCTCCACTATCTTCATCCTTAGACCAGTAAGTGTTAAGACGTCCTCCGTAAGACCATCCAGTGGGATCTACCCCAAGATCAGTCAATGAATAGACAACGTGCTTTCCTTTATTCGGATCCTTAACAGATAATGTAAGTCCATCCTCCTGAACTACACCTGTCACAGTCATAGTTCCTTTTAATTGCTGGCCTGTTGCAGCTTTAATCGCATCAAATCTAAGACCAAACCCAAAAAACCATACACATGTGAGAACAAAGTTAAGAACAATAAAATGAATCAAGCTTGCCCAAAGATTGTATCTCAAAGATTTTTCTAACTGTTCTCTTTCTGAAGAAGGGATGCCTGGCATGGTAATATACCAGGAAGCAATCATTTCTCGTCTTGTTTCATTTTCATTTGCGCGTTTGATATTAGCAGCATCTCGTACAGTTGTTGCCACCCCCATAAGCACACTCCTTTCAAATTCACATTTGCCGATTTTCAATCAGCGGAGGATTTTCAAAGATAACTTCTCGACAAACTAAACTTGAATTTAAAAAATTATCTTATTCCTATTTTCTAATAATTACATCTGAAATTTATTCCTATTTTTTATTTTTACAATATCTCCCTTTTTTATCTGGTCTTTTGAAA
The DNA here is from genome assembly GCA_902362455.1 of Eubacteriaceae bacterium. Lineage (GTDB taxonomy): Bacteria > Bacillota > Clostridia > Lachnospirales > Lachnospiraceae > Bovifimicola > Bovifimicola ammoniilytica. Next base: position 316,001 of record CABIWJ010000001.1, on the reverse strand, counting down.
TTCCTCTTAATCCCAGTCCAACATGTTCAGTAGCATATGCTGCATTATTGGGCTTTCTGTCTTTTGTATGAATATCAATTGCAGTTATAGTAGTTTCATATCTAGCCACAGTTGCAATTTCTCCTACTCTGCACATTCCTGTATTAATCATTCCATTAACAACAGTACCTACTCCAATAATTACAAAAGTATCATCAACTGTTAAAGTAAAATCTTCTTTCAGGCATTTTTGCACATTTATTTTTGACATATACTCCAACTCTTTTTCTTTAGGTTCCACAAATTCACTTTTACCTGTTACATAAGTTATACTTTCGTCCATTCTTGGTATGTAACCCTGTCATAAAGTCAGAAATTGTTCTTTCACTTATAGGAGAAATTCGAGGGGATAAACGGAACTGTTTTTTTCTAAACAATAGTATGTAAATGTTTACGACAAACTGGAAGTTTTCTCTTTTTATAATAACATGATTTTTTCTTTTATTAAAATTTTTAATATTTATATTCACATTTATATTCATTTTAATATTCGTCTTTAAAATCCATAATAAATACATTAAAATCTAAGTATTATTCAATTTCCTTCAATGCTTCCGCCATGTTGATTTTCTTTGTTTTAACAGTAAGCACACTATCCACTATGACCGTAAACAATAATGTAATAAGAATTGCCAATACGAAGCTTGACGGTGCCAGTCTGTAACCGAAATAGAATGTACTGATTTTTATCTGATTCATTACATACATCAATAAAACTATTCCAAGTGGAATTCCACATATTGAGCTAATTATGGTTAATATAATATTCTCTCTAAATACGTATGAATTCTGCTCTCTATTGTAAAAACCCAGAACCTTCAGCGTTGCAATCTCACGAATACGTTCCATAATAGTAATGTTTGTCAAATTGTATAAAACAATAAATGCAAGTGCACCAGCACATACAAGTACAATAAGTACAATATAATTCATACTTTCAAGCATACTTTCAACATTTTCTTTTAAGTCGTTTGTAATTGATACCGACGCTACTCCATCTATATTCATTATATCAGCCCCAGCCTTATGTTCATCCACTCCATTCTTAAAATTCACATATGCAGTATTAATACCAGGCTCATATCCCCAGCCTTCCTTACACGTTTCGCAGTTTACATAAATATAATCTCCCATATAGTTATCAAATATATCAGATACAATGAGACTCATACTATTGTACTCACTATCCTTGACCTCTATAACATCTCCAGCCTCAATGCCCATTTCCTCCGCAAGTCGGTAATTAATAACTGCCTCGCCTTTATCCGGCCATTCTATTTGCTTATTTTTCTTATGAAGATTAATAAATGCTGACATATCATCATTATAAGCTACCATTACCAAAGATGCTGTTTCATTATTTTTTGAAATTTCCACATTACTACTGTGAACTAAAACAATATCATCGGCAAAATCACTACACTGTTCTAAAAAATAATTCTTATTAGAATTATCCTGATTGGAAATAAACTTTACCGATGCATCATATAGGCTTATTTCCTCATACTGACGTTTAACAATAGGTTTGATGGTATCTCGTATACCAAAACCAGCCAGAAGAAGTGCTGTACACCCGCCAATACCAATTATCATCATAAACATTCTCTTTTTATATCGAAAAATATTTCTGATTGATACCTTATGTAAAAACTTTAGACGTTTCCATATAAATCCTATATATTCAAGAAAAATCCTTTTTCCTGCGGCCGGTGCCTTAGAACGCACAAGTTGTGCTGCACTTTCCTTTAAATCCTTGTGACATACTATCCAGGTTGCCCCTAGTGAACATAACAGGTACAATGCGAAGCATCCGAAAAACAACTTCCAGTCCAGAACAAATTCAATAGGTCGATCAATGTTATACATAATATGATATACCTTCCAAAGTACCATTGGCATAACCTTAGAACCCACTAAAAATCCTATAATGCTGCCTATTGCTGATGCACTTCCTGCATATACCATATACTGTGAAATAACTACGGTATCACTATATCCCATTGCTTTAAGAATACCATTGTGTGTACGTTGCTCACTAACCATTCTTGTCATAGTGGTAATGCACACAAGTGCAGCCACAAGGAAAAAGAATACAGGAAAAACCTTTGACACACCTGACACAATCGCCGTATCATTTTCAAAACTTGCATATCCAATATTGCTACTACGGTCAAAAACAAAAAATGCAGGAGTATACTGTGAAGCAGCCTCTCCATATAATTGTTTAGCACGTACTCCGATACATCTTTCCAATGTAGTATCAATACTCTTTTTCATTGATTCTATTCTGTCCTTGTATTCCTCAGAATAAATATCCCCTGAATCAGTTATTGTCAGGTAGATTTCAGAATAATAATCAGCTGTAAATGCCTCCGGCAGAACATACATAAATCCCGATACGCTTCCTCCTGCCAATGATGTAGTACCACGCTGAAAATTTATATACTCAGATGAATTGCAAATACCCACCACTGTATATTCATTACTTGAAAATGCACCTAATGTTTCCTCTGTATTGCTGTCAGAAAGTACTACCTTATCACCTATATTTTCTTTTGCATAATATCGTGCATCCAGCAGACATTCATGTTCATTTTCAGGTAACCTTCCATATATAACATCCAGTCCGTTAACACCATCAAGGATTGAATGTGCGTGATATACCCTGTCTGAACCATCCTCTCCTATGTATATTAAGTCAGCACTAACTGAACCAATACTTTTCTCAATTCCGTCAAGCTTTTGAAATTCTTCAACATCCGCGTCAGTAAATCCTAATGTACTAATCAGCTTAAAATCATACAGATTCATCTCATCCAAGTATTTATCAGCCGTTTTTATCATTGATTCTTCTGCAACACGAAGTCCTGCAAAAAAACCAACCCCCAATGCAATGATAGCTAATATTGCTATATAACGTCCCAACGAGTCTTTTATTGTACGAAAAATTGATTTTTTTATCATATATTATTTACCATTCTATCTCTTCTATTGATTTTCTGTTTTCATTTTTTCTCTGTTCGACAACTGTTCCGTTTTTAACACATATTACCCTGTCAGCCATTGCTGTCAATGCACTATTATGTGTAATAATCACAACTGTCATCCCCGTAGCCTGGCTTGTGTCCTGCAGCAATTTCAATACCTGTTTACCTGTAACATAATCTAATGCTCCCGTTGGCTCATCACAAAGTAAAAGTTTGGGATTTTTAGCAAGGGCTCGTGCTATTGACACACGTTGCTGCTCACCACCAGAAAGCTGTGCCGGAAAGTTCACCGCCCTATCCTTCAATCCAACCTGTTCAAGAGTCTCCATTGGGTCAAGAGGATTACGGCAAAGCTGTGTTGCCATTTCAACATTTTCAAGAGCTGTAAGATTCTGTATCAAATTGTAAAATTGAAATACAAAGCCAACATCATGGCGGCGGTAAGTTGTGAGTTCTCTTTTAGAGTAGCCTGATATATCCTTGCCATCTACAACTACACTTCCTGTAGTCAATGTATCCATCCCTCCAAGAATATTAAGAAGAGTTGTTTTACCGGCTCCGGATGGACCAACTATTACACATATTTCTCCCTTATCAATACAAAACGAAGCATCATGTAATGCTTTTATCTCTACCTCACCCATATTATATATTTTGTTTACATTATTAAATTCTACAAAATGTTCCATGCTTTGTCCTTCTATATATTTTTTATCTGCATTTGTCCTAAATAGTTTCTTTCATTTCAGGTCAGGCAAACCAAAATGCCAACTTATAGGCTTACTACTTATAAATTATATCATAGAAAAAACTATAGTTAAATATTTTTTTTTGGAATTTGAATTGATCCAATCTTTATTTTTGTTTTCAACCGGGGTGTGAAAGGCGCTGCGTCGGCAACTATTTCAGGTCAGATAATTAATGCAATCATATGGTGCAAAATCAATATACGGTTCAGATATTCCCCGAGAAGGAGAACTCCTGGCACTCATACCAGAAGATATTCTTCCATCTATGCAGCTGAACATCTGCAAGACATTTGCCGTTGTGGATGTGGAACAGGTAACACTTACTCCAAAGACAAACCGAAGTAAGCGCATCGTGACAATTCCGGAGTTCCTTTACAATGAAATAGAGGAACACATTTCCAAACTGTATGAGATAAAGAAGAATGACAGAATATTTATGTTCACGAAATCTTCGCTCATCGGAGAAATCAAAACGCTCGCCGCCAAAGCTGGTGTAAAGCAAATCCGTGTACATGACCTGCGACACTCTCATGCAAGTATGCTGATCAACATGGGATTTGATATTTTGGAAATCTCGAGAAGACTTGGACACGAATCAGCAAAAACCACAATGGATACCTACGGACATTTGTATCCGGACAAAGATGTGAAATTAGCATCACGGCTGAATGAAGCTTTTGGAAATGATGTTAATAATGGTCCCGTAACATCACCTTAACATCACAAAGAAAATTAAAACCGCCTAACCCCCAGTGTTTTCAAGGGATAAGGCGATTTTCTGCGTTATTCAAACTCGACTTTTCCTAACTAATTTTGTTTAGAAATTATTCTCTGCCGAGTATGTAAATCCTTTGATTATTTGATATATCCATATTATCCTGCCTATATAAGCTAATGTTATCATTTTGTTATCAGTATTGATAACACTTGCTCAGTAGCTGTGGATAATAGCTATATGCTATGGCTTAAATTATAAGCGAGTTTGCTTAGAAAATCAAGCCTTGTAAAATATTTAGCATACTGTATTTTTCTATTCAGATACCATCTTAATTTGCACTATCTATGCTAACCGAAACAACAAAGTGCTTGACATTCACAAGTGTTTGCTGTTTACACTTCGGACAGTAGAGTGGAAAGTTATTTAATTCGGTATCTTCTTGCATCATCGTTCGGGTTTTATTTCCACAGATAGGACATAGAACTCATTTTATAGTTTCCATATTTTTCTCAATCCTTACTTCTAAATATTATCCTACTAAATTTATAAAATTTATCGCAACGGTTTTTAAGTTTTTGCTTCTTGATTACTTAACGGCGGAAAAAGAATGTTTTCACATATGGCTGTTGTTTACATGTCATTTTTTTGTTTTTTTAATTCTATACCCACCAGTACAACAGATAGTACAAACGCTGAAAAATCAGCAACAGGCCCCGCAAGCAATACTCCCATAATTCCGAAACGAAGCGGGAGCAGCAGGGTAAGCGGAATCAACAAAAAGGTCTGCCTTGTTAATGCCAACAGAGCACCTCTTAACGATTTTCCTATTGCGGTAAAAAAACTGGAAGAAAGCAACTGCACACCATTTACCAACACCATGAAAAGATAGGTACGCATGAACAAAACAGCAAATTCAAAATACAGCTCGTCCCCATCTCCGAACAGCGAAATGATAGATTGTGGGAAAAATTGAAATGCGATGAAAGCAATAGTGGAAACTACAAGGTTCCATTTTACCGCAAGCAGGTAAGCCTCCCGTACACGATGGTATTGCCTTGCCCCATAGTTGAAGCCGATAATCGGCTGTGTTCCCTGCGAGATTCCTACAACAATCGCAAGGATTATGGCATTTGTTTTCATAACGATTCCGCAAGCAGCTAAGGGAATATCTGTTCCATATTTTGTTAATGCGCCGTAATAAGTCAACGAATTGTACTGAATGATTTGAATCACGGTAACTGCAATCTGATTTGAGCTGCTGCTGATTCCCATGCTGCAAATTTTCATGCTTTCTTTGATGTCCAATAAAAACGACTCTTTTTCAAAATGGATTGTTTGGAAACGCCATAGATAACGGAGTGCGAGTATGAAGGAAAAAATTTGCCCAATAACTGTTGCCCAAGCTGCGCCGGCAATTCCCCAATCGCAAGCAAAAATAAAAATAGGGTCAAGAATGGTATTGATAATAGCTCCCATAACCATGCAAACCATTGAATACTTTGGTTTTCCATCTGCTCGAATCAAATTGCTCATACCATTCGTTACAATAAGAAACGGCATTCCAATCAATGTTATGCTGGCATACTGCTTTGCATATGGAAATACATCTGTCGTTGCCCCAAATGCCTTTAGTAGCAAAGACAGAAAAGCTTCACCAACCAACAAATAAATAATTCCGAAAATTCCCATCAAAACAATACCATTTCCCGCTGCTTTAGCGGCAGCTTTCGGCTCTTTGCATCCAAGACAGAGGGAAACACGGGAAGCACTGCCGATTCCAACCAGCAGTGCAATAGCAAGGCAGATGGTAGAGAACGGATAGGCAACATTGGTTGCTGCATTTCCCAGATAACCGACCCCTTGACCAATAAAAATCTGATCCACAATATTGTAGATTGAGCCGACAAGAGACGCAATAATACTGGGAATGGCAAAATCTTTCAACAGTTTTGAAATTTTTTCATATCCTAGGGGATTCTCAGTCATTAAATTCATCCCCCTTTCTTTCTATACGGAGTTCCGCTGTAATATTTTCACCTGCCTGAATCAGCAAATCAATAAAGAGGTTTTTATCAGATTCCCTGAAGCCTTGCAATAAAAGATCTTCTGTCTTTTCACATACCGTCTGTACCTCATCAATTACAGACAGCGCACGTTCCGTAGGATACAGCTTACACGTCCGCTTATCCTTATCATTTGGGGAACGCATAATCATTCCCTGCTTTTCTAATGCCGCAACTGTCCGTACAATATTGCTCGGATGAACATAAAACATATCCATTAAAGAATCCTGTAAAATGCCAGGCGAATGACAGATTTTAATCAAAAACATATATTGACTGTTGTTGATTCCAAAGGGGGCAAGCTGTTTATCCAAATAGATTTTGTAAAATCGGTCTGTTACTGAAAGCCATTTTAATAGTTGCATAGATATATACCTCCAATCAGAACGTATTATACCTCAATATGCGTGCGCACGCAACTACTTTTAGCATTATATCTGCCGCTTTGTCCTCCTAAACACAAATCAATTTCTGCCTGCTTTGATGGAAACAGGCTGCAAAACTCACCACCGAAGAAATCAGCAAAAGACAAACTAAAAACCGATTGACAAGAACGCAAAAAACGCCCTTAGCCATGAGTTACTACCCACAGCTAAGGGCGTTTCTAATATGGATTTATCACAGTCACACAAACCACTTTAAAATCATTCCTCGACCTGCAAACCACTTATCCGTAAGAATAATCGCACTTGCGTAACCGTTATCAATTTGTTATCAAAAGACCTTTTGTAATGCCGCAAACCCGCATAAACGCTGGATTTGCTAAGCATTTTTGTTTATTCAAACTCTTCCCGAGGGAAGTATCATCAAATCGAAAATGCTGATTTTATGCGACATTCCACCACATCCGTTTCATCTAATGTTACTCTTTTCATATCGTTTTCAAAAACTTTAGTATCAAATTAGTTGCAATAATTCAATATTGCTTCTACAAAATCAATGGCAGATATAATCTACTTTTACTACTAAAAACGTTCAATTCAATGAATTCTAAATTCATCTAATAGTACAGCAGCCTTCTCGTCTCTTATTTCTGTCAATGCTAACAGTATGTTCTCATACGCATTAATCAGTTTCTCATCTTTTTTTATTTCATCGCTATAGAATATAAAAGATTTCAAGATAATCATATCAACTATCACCTGTGAATCTTTTATATCTTTTGCAAACTGTTCTTTATTATTTCTAATAGCTTTTGTAAAGCACGAACTAATAGAGATCAAAATTTCCGGTAACAGCTCACTAATATTAAGCAAATATAATGTATATAGAACATCCAACAAATGATTGTGGCCATACTTTTCAATTTGCGTATTCAAAAAGCACTTATCTCTATAACTATATTCTGTCTTAACCTTGTTTACATCCCATCTATTATATCTCCCTTTGCAAAGGAACAGCCTCTTTTCGAGTGTATTTCTTACATAGCCTTCTGGAATGTTATTTACATAGATTTCAAGAGTATGTAACTTCTTCTCAATATCAGCTCTCTTACCCTTCTCCCTAAATCCATCAACATATGACACCAAAAAGCCACTAAGAACATCTTCATAAAAGTCCAATGTATCTCTGGTAAATATCGAAAAGTCAGTTCCTTTAAACAGAATATCATAAACAGCTTCTGGATTTCGTCCTATAATATTCAATTCTCTTTGAAAATAAGAGGATACTTTATGTTCTTGAAATGTGTCAATTATTTCATGAGCCCGCATTTCTTTACAGTTTTTATGCCATATTTCAATCATACATTGCACAATCGAACTAATAACTATGGCAAATTCCTCATCTTCTGTATCCAATCCACAACATGCAATATTACAGAGAAGGTCTATATCATAATTACTGATATCAAACTCAGAAAGATCTCCCCCCTTACCATCATACAAATATTCTTGAATTATTTCAGACCTCTTATTTTGATATTCATTCCCCTTATTTTCTCTAATCCAATAATCCACGCCACGTAATTTAGGAACCATATTAGGAATGAATTCATACTCAGCATCATTATGATTTTTTATATATACAGCATTAAACTTCTGGTGATTCATTTCATCTTCTGCAAGCATAATAATTGTATTAAAAACCCTACTTGCATAATTCCTATTTTTTCCCAAAAAATAATATGTTAATTCTGCCAATTGACTAATCAATCCTGATTTTTCATCATTAACAATACTCTCTAATATCATTATCAAAATCTGCTTTTTAAGATCATTATTTATATTCTTATTTAATTGTTCCCACAATACAATTACCATATTAACTTCTGCAACATAAGATTGGTTTGAAAATATTTTCTTTACACGCTTAATCCATTCTTCGACTAGTTTATTTCGCTGTTCATCCGTAATATCGCACATTATCAATGCAGACGCGATAAATGTTACAAGTACTTTCTCGAACTGCATTTCAATACGATAATCATCTTTCATCTTTTCACAAAGAATATCAATCACTGTAATAACTTGACCAGCATTAGCCTTTTTATCATTAATATCCTCTAACAAATGATTTATAATTTTGTTCAACTGCAATATTGGTTCGTTTGCATTTTCATTATTCTTAACAATCTTTTGTGCTTCTCCCTTGATCTGCGGTTCAATCATTATTGTCTTTTCATCTATTTTTGTCACAGCAACATCACGAAAATCCATTTTTTGGATCTGCAAATTCTCATTAGAATACGTTTTTTCATCATATATAGAATATAAGTAATCTAAAATAACATGACATCTGTTTTTTATTCCATCATCTCCATAAAGATACGAATTAGCAAAGTATTGTTGCAAATTACATGCACACTTTTCATCTTTCTCATATCGCCTGGTTATTTCTGGAACTCCCATTGATAGCATCATGTGTTTTTCCAACAATTCTTTTGTCGGATTAGAAATAAATTCGCCACTACGATGAATATCAAAATATATTAATTCCATACTGGATGCTAATTCTAATGCATATCCCGGCATTTCTTTTTGATAATTCATCCCTATAGCCTCAATAATAGACAAAAGCAATACGTTGTTTGCCTTTTCATATATAGTATTCTTAACGTATTCTGCTAAGCCTTTAATATATGCACTTTCAGAAGAATTTCTCATAGAATTAATAACAGTCTTCTTTATTACAAAAACAATGTCCGTCAATACCACCGGAAGGTTATGTTCCATGATATCTGCCATCCACAACCATCCATTACCCAAATACACTCTTTTCTTGTTTTCCTTTGGAAAAAAAATTTCTATATTTGTTATCTCATCTGGCTTATTCTCTGCAAATGTCTGTACTGCATTATTAACAAATGATATTGCCCACTCAAGGCCTTTTACGAAGTCACATCTCATAACATACCAGAAAAAAGTGTTATTATACACACCGTTTTCATTATTGTCGAAGTGATTTGCATTGTCAGATAGACCATACGCTCTCACATTATTATGGTCATATCCATCATACCTAAAATGCTTTCTTGACACTCTTTGTCCCCATAATGTTTCCGCTGATTTACATGCCAATTCGGGTAATTCCATAGCAAATAAAAGTGGACATTTTTTCACAACCGCCTTTAGAATCTCTTCAGCAACACTGTCCCTTCTACTAGTTCCAGAGCAATATTCTACTATCATATTTTCAACAAATTCTTTCAGCCATGACTTAGATGACTTGGCCATTTTGGCAACAATAAGGAAAAGCTGCACAATCTCTTCATCATGTTGATAATATGATTTTTCTTCTTTACTCTTTTCTATTAGCTCGTCAATATATCTAATTATTATTTTGTATGCTTTTTCTTCAGTATCCGCAGTTTTATAAAAACAATTTGCATAATCATCACACAGCTTAATAATAGAAGTTCTATTTTTATCTAAACTTATGCGTTCTTCAAAAACCATACCAATTAAATTTTCACGTGCCGCTCCTATCGGTGTTACATTCATTATTAATGCTGGTGAATGATTAATTTTCGCCTCAAATGCATATAAGTTTGTTATATCTAACAATTCTTCAACCACTGTTTCATCGAGTAACTCCTGAAATTCCTTGAAAAACAATCCACAGTATTTTGATTTTACTATCCCAATTTCTGTTTGCTTTTTCCATTTTGCTTCAATATTATTATCCGTTAACAGTGTATATACAAATTTCTCGCGAGCCTCCTGTACAAACAGTTTGTTAGATATCCAAATCTGGTATCGCCTATATATGCAACGTCCGATTTTCTCTATTTCATCAAAAAAAACATTATACGACCCATGACATGCATCAAACGCCTTATCTATATATCGTTCAAAACAAATATCTTCGAAAATATCATATTTCAAACGAATCTTATTCCTGCTTTCGACAATAATTCCTTCTGATTTCAATGCTTCTAGAATATCGCTATCTACAATATCACTATCAACACCAACAACAAAACGACTAGCACGTTCAAAAACAATGCGCTCAACAGTTTTTCTAACATCACTTTGTAAGACACCATATTTTTTGCACTTGTCTTTTAAACAGATGATTCTTTCCCATATGAGATTTCTAAAATTATTCTCGTCGTTAATATTTTCTTCTACAAATCCTCCCGATACAATTAAATTGAGATAAAATGGCACACATAATAAATCCGAATATTTTTTATTCTGCTGTAAGGATAAAATAATGGGATAACTTTTAGCAACCTTATCAATCTCATTTTTCGCCAAATCCGGAATCTCGTATGTTTTGATTCTATATTTTGTATTAATCTTCATAAACGCAGAACTATCAGTAGTTCTACATGAAGTAATAATATATACATTGCTGTATTTATCTGCAAGCCTATATATCTCCTGCAACAACGTAAATGCATTGTCACCACAATCTGCAATAAATTCGATAGCATCAATAAATATATACAGCGGTTTATTTTCTAACCACAAGATTGCATCCTCTACATCACAATCCCACAATTCGTTTACTTTCTTTCCTGTGGACAAATTCTCTGCTCGCGTGACTAATACGTATTCTTTTCCCTTTAACAGTTTTTTGCATACAACTGATTTACCAGAACCAGCATTTCCCTGTATCGATACTAATTTTTCTCGTCCTGCCTGTATCGTTTCAATAATTTCTGACCTGTCAATTTCATATTCACCGTTAATAAGCTCTTCAATATTTTCAAGTTCAATTTCTTTACTTATTTCAATCGCACGCAAAAACTTTTTAATGTTTTCCTTATGAGGTTGTTCTTCTATCACCCCCAGCTTATCCATTATCTTGGAAAAATCCGATGATAGCGTGTTATGTAGTGTTCTTTCACCGCTTGACATAAGGGACTTCGTATGCTCATTATATGCGTATAAAATATCCTCAATAATCTGAGTCATTTGCTTCTTTTCCTCATTCCCTATACGCAGCTCTCTATTCTGCTCAAAAAAGCCCCGAATGATTTCTTGTATTTCTTCCTCTGAAAAAATATGATCCTTATATTTATCCCCCATATCAGTTTTAAATCTATCAAGGCAAGCCTGAACTAAAGGATCATCTGAATCCCAATTATTGATATCAATCTCTTTTCTTTTTAACTTGTCTTTTACAATTAATACCCAACTTCTTCCTGCCTCTTCTAAAGTAACAATAGAACTAAGCAATCCAATTGCCGCCATTAGATCCATTCGTCAATTACCTTCTCTCTTAATTCTTGTATTCTTATCCTAACCACATTGGTTAAGATGTGGTTAGGTTATTTTCTTACGAAAAATATTTCTGATTTTTACTTGATGGCTTTTCCGGTATAGTCATCTTTAACACACCATTTTTCAGCATAGGTGTTAAATACTTTCTTCTAAAACTTGTCCTGCTATCAAAATCAAATTCATCCATTATTTCTTGGACCGACTTCGGGTCTTTACAAAAATCAATAATCAGCTTATTCACATCCTGACCATTTTGGTTAGGATGATGGTCAGGATGTTGACCATCATCTCTTAACAACCCCAAATACCTATCACAAGCCTTGCAAAGAACCATAATTCCAGCCTCATTAATCTCGTATTCCGGCAATGGTCCATCATACAACGCACAAGCTTCCCTAATCCTCTCAAATCCTCTTCCCCACGCTTCAATCATACCGCTTTTGAAAAAGATATTAGCCAATTTCGGATTATAAGGCTTTGATGAATGCTTCATAAACAACTTGTCTGTAGAATCCAGATTTGGAGGCATCTCACCATCATTCCAAATATATATCTTATCCTCGTAAACGCTAATCTGAATTGGATTGCAACTGCTGTAATCCTTATGAACAATGGCATTCAACAAAATCTCACGGAATGCGTCCTTGTGGAACATAAATTGCTCAATTCTCTGGACTCCCTCATAATCAATCAAGGCCTTCATATATTTTGTATAAACTAAATCAACGGTCTTATCTACCTGCTCTATCAAAGGCCCGTGCACCTCATCCTGATACACCAAATCGGAATCCGATTTTCCAAAATATCCGATTTTGATATAAGAACCTGTTACCCATTTCTCTGGATCTTTATAAAATGCAAGCATTGCTGCTCTTATCAAATATCCATCTTCATCAATTAGGTGCAGGTTATCCATCAAGATAGTATCTTCCACACTGACTTCTTCCTTCGTAAGCCTTCCTCTTTTCACTGCCTTATCTTTAAATAACTGTATTGCATCCTGCTTTAAGTCAGATACTGACAGTTTTGGCAGAGGCACACCATCCCATGTTCTTCCCTGCGTTTTTAACAAAGCTCTTTCCAATTCCTTTCCGGTAATCTCACGCATGGTACTTCCGGAACGATAATAATATTTTCCACGAAAACTTATTAAAGATGGGTATTTATCAACAATTATCTGCAGATACTCAAGTTCGCCTTTATATAACAAATTCACATCTGCAATGATTCCCATTGTATCTGTAATCTTATTAGGAATTCGCTCTAATAAATCTCTTGCATTATCAATACCTACAACATTACCATCGTCATCCGTACCTATGTATATTGTTCCACCGTAGGCATTGGCATATCCACAAATCCATTTCAAATATTCATCCTGCCATGACTCCTTCCACTCTATGGATTGATGTTCTTTTTCCTTCATATATTCACCAACTTTCTTTATTTTTAAAGCATTTTACCGGTTATCATCATCTTCAACATTTACTGGCACTTTGACTAATTCATTTCGTTCTTTAATCCAAATTAATATTTTTACGGCTATAACAACCGACACAATACTACATATACCAATAGCGACCTGTATTTTATGTGCCATAACAAATTTGCCAATCCAAATCACTCCATATGTTATTGCCCATATTGCCACAAATACAACAGTACGAATTATCCAATGAAAAAATGAGCCTACAGATCTTCCAGATATAGAACCGCTTTGATACAAAACACCCACCTTATCATATGCCACACGATATGCTATTTCTCCAATAACTAATAGAATAATCCATTCATAGTACCATTCAATCGGTAACCCTAATGGCTCCGTTATTAAATCAAATATAAACTTAAACATTTATCTCCCTTCTTTCTCCACTTCCGTAAAGAAGTATTCCAATGTATCCACAAACATATTTGCATCAAACAATTCTTTTATCTGACTTCTGCCCATCCACGCAACCTGCGCCACTTCATCTGTTGTAGCATTGCTCAAATCGACCTTTCCATCATACTCGAACAACCAAACATCTACAATTTTATTAACTACTTTACCAAACTCTATTTTCTTTATATCAGACAAAATAACATGTCCTTTTTCCGGTAATAAATCTACCCCTACTTCTTCTCTTACTTCTCTAAGCGCACCTTGCAAACTATCTTCCCCTTTTACCACTGAACCATCCACACATTCCCACACCAAGGGAAATGTTGGTCTGTTTGCCGAGCGCTGTGCAATCAGATACTCTCCCTTTGAATTGCGAATCCATACATGCACCACCAGATGGTATCCGTCTATCGGTAACTGCTCACCTCTAACATGATTCTTCCCAAGAAGTTCCCTATTTTCATCATACAAATCCCAAATTTCCGCATCAGGTACATATTCCACAATATCGCCAAAATCTGCATTTAGAGTCTTACATATCTTACTTAGGATTGTAAGGCTTACTTCTTCATCACGACGTAATTTTGTCATCGTGTTAGGAGCAATTTCTGCCTTTTTACGCAAATCAGATTTGCTCATTTTTTTATCCACTAATAATTTCCATAATTTGTTATATGACACAGCCATAGTATTCGCTCCTATCTATTCACATAAATCTTTTTCTGCTTCATATCTACCTTTGCAACAGCACCATACTGTAACGCACATCGTGGCATAGAATGTCCGAAATTCACATTATAAACAATCGGAAGTTTCTCATTGTCTATCACTCTAATAAGAATATCTTTATATTCCTGATAATAAGCTTCATCCTGTGGTTTTCCAACTAATACACCATTTACCACGTCGAATACTCCCTTTTCTTTCAGTAATAACACTTCTCTTTCAAACAATTCAGGAGTCGGTTTTTCTTCGCAGGTTTCTATAAATAGAATTTTCCCAATCCACTCTTCCTTATTTGGAAACAGATCATATCTTTCACAAACTTCCTTTTCATCTTCATATCTGCTATTAGTCAATACACCATAAAGGCTTTCCAAACATCCACCTAATAATCCTCCTTGGAAAATTTCACTTCCCTGGAGAAGTTCAAACCCACGTTCTTCCTTATGAGTTTTTCTTTCTGTTCCTATTGCGGCTCTTGAAAAATCTTCTCTTTCTTCATACCAAGTATCACTGGATATAATTTCATCAGATTCATTACCTTCCAAATAACTCTCAAATGCCCTTTTGGTATATGGTAACATCTCATCTGCAATTTCTCCCAAATCACAAATAAAGTTTGGCCCGTAATAAGTAGACAAGCCCAATTTATAAAACATCAAATGATTGATAGTAGTGTCTGAGAATCCTGTAAATAATTTTGGATGCTCCTCTACCGCCTTTATAAACTCTTCATCTTCCATCAGATAAGGCAAAAGTCTGTATGTATCATCACCACCAATTGCACAAATAATCCCTGCAATAGAATTATCCAGAAATGCATCTTTTAGGTCTTTCGCCCTTGCTTGCGGGTGAGTTTGCAAATATTCAATACCCTTCAAAGCATTAGGCATAAATACCGGCTCCAAACCATATTCTTTTAATCTCTTTACGCCAATCTCAATATTATGACTGCAAAATTCTTCACCAAGCATTCCACTTGACAAGCTTACAATCGCTACTTTGTCACCTTTTCTTAATTTTCTTGCATATTGCATACAGACATCCTCTCTCTTTGCTAAAACACTGTCCGCTTTTATACTTCTTCAATTTCATAAATACGTACAATTTTATCAATTATTGACTTCATATCTTCTACAAGAGACTGGCTACTATATATAATCTCCTCCCTTAATTCATACTTCCTTTTTATCCTTTTATCATTATTATATCTATCAAAGAAATCATAATAATACGCCATATATTCCTCTGGTAACATATTTAATTCTATTACTGGCTGAGCATGCTTGCATGGCTTTCCATTTATAATGACATGGAGTGCTGATGCATAAATGCGCTTCAATTCTAGATAGATAGGCTCGTATAATCCATTTTCATAATCAACACAAACTTCACTTGAATACATACCTTCATTTCTTAATAAGTTCTCAATATCCTTAGTAAGATTTAATTCTCTTATAATTTGTACCGATTCTACTAGTACTTCCTCTTCCCATTCGTTACCTTCGCGGTCAGTATGATAAGCAATACCATCAATAATATTCCCATATATTTTTTCATAAGCTTCTGTAAAAATATCTACAATAATTTGATTAGCTACTGCAACAGGTTTTATATTATTATACTCTTGTATAACTTCATACAAATAATTACACTTATTTTGTATTTCTTCATTTAATCCAAATTTATACGATTCACAAACTACTTGTTTTAAAATGTCCGCTTTTATATTTATCAATATTGACCAGTCAAAAGTTGTATATGTTTTAATTTCATCAAGTAATGGCTGATATATTTGATTTTTGCGTTCAACAGCCATTGATGATTGTTTTTTTCCTTTAATCACACCACCAAACCATCCGCCTATACCACCTATAGCAAGCAGTATTGTTCCTGACACAATATCTTTTAAAACTTCATTCCAATCCATTGTTTTTGCCTCCTGAATTCAAAGCACACACTTTCTTTGTCACTAGACAATTAGCAAATATCCCCTTTTACAATTCTACCAACACATCTTCATCAAAATAATAAATATTCTCTTTCTTATACCCATATTTTGAATCAGGAAATGCTATATGTGGCTCAAAAGTAAAATAATTCATCGCTACAAGTTTCGCCTTATTTCCTTTTTCAATATAAATTCTGTCACTCTTAACTTTCGCAATGGAATGTCCTAGATTACCCATAAAATCAAGATTCACAAATCCGTTTTCAACTATGAACTCATTCATATGATAATATAGTTCTTCAAAAGTGGTTCCTTTTGTAACAAAACGAAATAATTCTGCATGTAGCTTATCTTCCATTTGCAAACCACTTTTCCACTCTTGGTTCTGAATTAACTCTATATCATCTACAACCTCACCATTTTCTACAATAATAGTTCTAGCATAATCTCCCCAGATATTACCTACCTGTGGACTTAAATCAATTGTTATAATATCATTATTTTCTATAATTTTATCCGAAGTTACATATTGCTTTCCAGATACGGAAACCGTTGTTTCATCTCCTGCGAATACAAATGCACCAACATCCCAATACCAGAAAGAGTCTGCACCTAACTCCATCAGTTTTTCCTCACATAGTTTTCGAATATCAAATAACTTCATACCCGGCTTAATAATCTTTTTTATATATGCTATAGTCTGTTTTGCAGTCTGCTGTATCTGACTATAAGATTGCTTTTGTATTTGCAGATATTTTTCAATCAACTTTGGTTGTATCAATGGATAAGTCCAATTTTCTGGTAATTCATCCATAAGTACCACCTTCTCCATCTCGCAATGAAGTTCACCTGAAAATTCTCTTATTTCTGCAAAACATAATAATCCAAATGATTCCTCTCCGTTTTCATTTATACTGTTCTTACCTGTGACAGAATATACACATAGCTGTTCTATATCAAACTTAACGGCACCTGTTTCTTCTTGAAGTTCTCTTTTAGCAGTCTCCAAAATATCTTCCCCTTCTTCACGATGTCCACCCGGAACTTCATATGTATCGCGTTCTTTATGTTTACACATTACCCACTTCCCATTACTCTGTGAAATAATCACTGCAAACTTCAATAAATCGTCATCAACTGTATCATAAAAATTCACTTCTAACATATCACCTTTCTCCTTCCCACTCTGCCATGAATTCCTCAAGATAGGATTCCATGATAAATTGTCTATGCCAAGCTTTCTCCTTTGCAGCATCCGTATTCATCATATCCTTTAGCAATAGTAACTTTTCGTAAAAATGATTAATGCTTGTAGAATTTTGATTTTGCTGATACTCTTTTTTACTCATATTAATCAAAGGTTTTATCTCCGGATCATAAATCTTTCTACCTTTACTACCACCATAAGCAAATGCTCTTGCAATTCCAATTGCTCCGATTGCATCCAGCCTGTCCGCATCCTGCACGCATTTACCTTCTATCGTACTTGGCACAACTGAATCGTTTCCTGCAAATGATACTTCCTCTATAATCTTACACACAGTTTCAATAATTTCATTATCCACACCGTTGCCTTTCATAAAATCAACTGCCTTTCTCTTCGAAGCATAAGTTTCCGGTGAAAGCTTGGCATCATCTACATCGTGTAATAATGCTGCTAACTGCACAATCTGCATATCCGCATTTTCCTGCTTTGCAATTTCTACCGCCAACCGATAAACCCTAATGGTATGATGGTAGTCATGCCCACTGGAATCAGCAGCAAATATTTGTTTCACATATGTTATAGCATTTTCTATCATAATACCTGTCTCCAATATCATCACAACCCTTCTTTGATATAAAAATCTTGTAATACCAACCAAAAACATTCCATCTATATGTGAATAATATCCATAATAAATCATTTAATCTATACTGTTACAGAATTCCTCGATTTCTTCTCTCCTGCATTCCAAATCTTCCTTATATTCCACCGAACACAAACCAAGTCTATCACAACATTCAATTTCCATATGTCCATAAAAATGTTCTATGGTTGCAATAATCCTCTCACATTCCTTCATTCCCGGTCCAGTTCTTAATGCAATAACATATCCCTTCTTACCACTACTTATCTTGGCATGCGGTTCATGTGTGTTACACCACGGAGTGCATCTATCAATAAAAGATTTAAATTCTCCTGGTACATCTGCCCAATACGACGGAGAGACAGATATAACAATATCAGCCCATTCATATTGCTCAATTATCCTATCAACATCGTCATTCTGAACACATTTTGCTGTATTATGACAAGTTCTACATCCTTTGCAAAATTTTATATCATAATCATCAATACATATGTTTTTAACATCATGTTTCTTTTCCAGACAAACTGTAACTATATTAACAATTTCTGCTGTTGCTCCATTTCTTACAGGACTACAATTCATTACCAATACTTTCATTTTGGCCTCCGTTTTCATGTACCATATTTTATATGATATCACAGAATCACTACATCATCAATAGCAATCGCAACTTCTTGCGATTGTTTCCTGATTTTCAATATATAAATTCAGGTACGTAAAATGAATCGGGGATATGCAGAGGAATCATCTTACTCTGCCCCTATCCCTCCTCTTATCTTCCACCTTTCCTTTATCAACATCTCTACCAACACTTTCATCATAAATTTTTACATACTTAACCAATGTCATCTTTTTATTTACAACTATTTCCTCTCCAGTCCTGACAAAGTCGCATTTCTCGTATAAATGACAATTGCCTGTTTCCTGCTTAATCGTATCTAAACGCCATTCTATTGTATTCGGATAAATGCCAAATAATTGTTCTATCACCGTGCTCGCAATCCCTTTATTTTGAAATTTTGGAATTATGAAAATAGGAGATATCCAATTAACATTTTCATACACCTTTTTGCCTTGATGCCATCTGACTCTCACACCTCCAACTTTTTCTCCATGAAACACAATGAAGTAAAAATCTGAATTTTCCTCAATAATCTTCTCTGTTACTCTTTTCAGGCTTTCTTTTGCCGGACTTGTATCATCATCTTGATATTTTTCATATAATGGCATAAACACTTCTACCTGTAGTCTGTGCAGACACTCTGCTTCATCTTCTGTTACCAATTTCAATTCAATTGAATCATTCATTCCATGCACCTCTTTCACGCAAAAAAATCGCACCAAACATTCATTGTCCAGTGCGATAATTCCAATTTACGATGTAATATATATTAACACATCACTTACATTCTGGTTTTATGCACTAGACTAATAGACCTACCGGCTATAAGTCAATGCATTAACCCTGCAAAGCTTATAACACAGTATGTCTATAATACATGTACATATAACGTCTTGAATGTAAGTTCTGATTCATTTGTATGCTCTCCTTGTAATTTTGGTGATAAGTATACTATCCATATTCTCTTGTGTCAATAAAATTTTTATTTCAAACCATAAAAAAAACTTTCCATTACTCAATTCACAAATGGAGCCAAACTAGAGCCATTGGATACAAACAAACGCCGGAAGCCCGCATAAATACAGGCTTTCGGCATTTTAATCCGTTATTCAAACTCAATCGTTCCAGGTGGTTTACTCGTCAAATCATAGAATACTCTATTTACCCCACGAACCTCATTAATAATTCTGCTCATTACTGTCTGTAATACCTCGAATGGTATTTCTGCTGCTTCCGCTGTCATAAAGTCAACTGTACGGACTGCTCTTACTGCAACAGCATAATCATAAGTTCTTTCATCGCCCATTACACCAACTGAACGCATATTTGTAAGCGCTGCAAAATACTGGTTAGGCATCCAAGGTGCCTCTTTGCCATTTGCTTCCTTATAAGATTTTGCTGCTTTGTCAACCTCTTCGCGGTAAATTGCATCAGCATCCTGTACAATTCGTACCTTTTCTGCTGTTACATCTCCAATGATTCTGATTCCAAGCCCCGGACCTGGGAATGGCTGACGATATACTAAATAATCAGGTAAGCCAAGTTCAAGACCTGCCTTACGTACTTCATCCTTGAAAAGATTTCTAAGTGGTTCAATAATGTCTTTGAAATCAACATGTTCAGGAAGTCCTCCAACGTTGTGGTGAGATTTAATTACTGCTGATTCTCCACCAAGTCCTGATTCCACAATATCAGGATAAATAGTTCCTTGTGCAAGGAAATCAACCTTACCTATCTTCTTTGCTTCCTCTTCAAATACTCTTATGAATTCTTCGCCGATAATTTTACGTTTCTGTTCAGGTTCTGTAACACCTGCAAGCTTCTCATAGTAACGCTCAGCTGCATTTACTCTGACGAAATTAATCTCAAAAGCTCCACCTTTACCAAATACACTTTCAACTTCATCTCCCTCGTTTTTACGAAGAAGTCCATGGTCTACGAATACGCAGGTAAGCTGTGGTCCTACGGCTTTAGCAAGTAATGCTGCAAGAACTGATGAATCAACACCACCTGATAATGCAAGTAATACTTTACCGTCACCAACTTTTCCCCTTACTTCCTTGATTGCATTTTCAACGAATGAATCCATTCTCCAAAGCCCCTGGCAGCCACATACATTTCTAACGAAATTGTACAGCATTTTGCTGCCTTCCTGTGTGTGAAGGACTTCAGGGTGGAACTGAATTGCATAAAGATTTTTGTCCAGATTTTCTGCTGCTGCAACAGGACAATCTGCTGTATGTGCCGAAATCTTAAAGCCTGAAGCTACATTTGAGATGTAATCAAAATGACTCATCCAGCAAATAGTTTTCTCTTCTACATTTGCAAATAATGGCGAACTCTTATCTACCATTACCTCTGTTTTACCATATTCACGTACAGGTGCTTTTTCAACTTTACCACCAAGGACATGCTGCATAAGCTGAGCGCCATAACACAATCCAAGTACAGGAATACCTAATTCAAATAATTCTTTCTTATATGTTGGTGAGTCTGCTTCATAACAACTATTTGGCCCACCTGTTAAAATGATTCCCTTAGGATTCATTTCTTTGATTTTCTCAAGTTCTGTTCTGTAAGAATAAATCTCACAATATACATTACATTCACGAACACGTCTTGCAACTAATTGGTTGTACTGTCCACCGAAGTCCAGAACAATTATCATCTCTTTTTCCAAGCCCGTTTCCTCCTAAAATATTTTCAAATCAAATTCGTTTTGATATTCTAAAATGTATTTCTAACACTTTATTAAGTATAAGAAAAAAGACAGGCAATGTCAAGCAACATCACCTGTCATAAATATTAAATCTGAATATATCATTTTCTGTATGAAACAGAAACTATATTTTCCGCTGTATAATTTCATACTGTATAATCTTATGTTTTATAATCTTATACTTCCTCAGCCCTCATCTTTTCTTCCTGTTCTTTCTGGATATCAGGGAATGCTGAAAGCATTGGTTCAAGATTCACGTCATCTTTCTTAATCTTACGTTTTGTATAGTTTCTAGTAATTTTAACAACTGTTCCTGACAATGCCAATACACCGATTAAGTTAGGAATGGCCATAAGACCGTTAAGTGTATCTGCTATGCTCCATGCAAGACTTAGGTTAAGTGTTGCGCCCACTACGATGAAGCATACGAATATGACTTTATAGAATACCATTGATTTTGTTCCAAATAAATATTCAATCGCCTTTGTTCCATAGAAAGACCAGCCAAGAACTGTTGAAAATGCAAACAATAAAATCGCAATTGCTAACAATTTTGCAGCCACATCACCAAACTTCTGTGAAAATGCATATGTAACAAGAGATACACCATTAATTTGTTCAACTTTAACAGAATCTAAGACTACGTTGCCATTTGAATCTTTAACTGTTTTACCATTTGAATCCTTTGCTGCATTTCCCTTAATTGACATTATATTTGTATATATGTAATCATCTTCAGTTCTGTCCTCTTTCTTAGAAGCCTTTACATAATAAGAATTTCCATAGGCCTTCAGTTCAAGATATTCACCATCTGCCGGTGCCTCTGTATACAATTTAGCATTTCCATCGCTATCAACATCTATAACTAATGTGCTGTACTCTTTATCTATAAGTGGAACTTCTTTGTCTTCATCAATATGTTCAGCTATGCTGAATGTCTGACTGTCTGTTGTAATATTTGCAAATACTTTTGCCTGTGATTTTGCATCTGAACTGCTTGATAATAATACAAATGCTGTTAATGTGCAGACAATTATTGTATCAAAAAATACTTCGAAAATACCCCACATCCCCTGGATAACAGGCTCTTTAACGTCTGATGATGAATGAACCATTACTGAAGAACCAAGACCTGCTTCATTCGAGAATACGCCTCGCTTAAAGCCCATTGTAGCAGCTCTCTTTATTACATAACCGCCGATACCACCGCCTACTGCTGACACATTAAATGCATCTTTGAAAATACTTCCAAATACATATGGTATCTGTCTATAATTTATGAAGAAAATAACAAGTGCACCAATAATGTAGGCTAATGCCATAAATGGTACAAGTTTCTCTGTAACTCTGCCTATACGTTTAATTCCACCTATTACAACGAGTGCTGCAATTACTGCAAGAATAATACCCATAACAATAGTAGGTATTCCGAAATTACTATGCATCGCATCTGCAATTGAATTGACCTGAGTCATATTACCAATACCAAATGATGCAAGTACACAGAAAATTGCAAATAATATTGCAAGGAATTTGGCAATTTTCTTCATTCCTTTTTTACTTCCAAGACCATTCTCCAGATAGTACATTGCACCACCTGACCATTCGCCATACATATTCTTTCTTCTATAATAGATACCCAGAACATTTTCAGAAAAATTAGTCATCATTCCGAAAAATGCTGACACCCACATCCAGAATATAGCTCCCGGTCCACCAATTGTAAGTGCAGTTGCAACACCGGCTATATTACCTGTACCTATCGTGGCAGCTAATGCTGTAGAAAGTGCCTGGAACTGTGAAATTGCTTTCTTATCCTTTGTTTTTGTTACGTGTCTCTTCTTAAATATTGCGAAAAATGTTTCATCGCCAACGATTTTCGCTCTTACTATCTGGAAAAATCCCGTTCTGATACTCATCCAGATACCGGTCGAAATAATCAGAATAAGCATAGGTATACCCCATACCCATTCGTTAATTACACCATTTATTCTGGCTACCTGATTAACAAATGTATGCATTTTCTTTTTCTCTCCTTAATTTTCATAGATTATATGTGAAATATATAAAACCACTTCTGACTAAAAACACAATATCCTAATTATACATAAAATATCATTAATTATGCAAGTAGTTTCTGACATTTTTCTACATAAATCATCAGCTTGCAGATTACGGATTTTGTTTCAATCTACATATATAATGCTTCAGGTACATTTACTTATCTTCTAAATATTTCTTCAGATATTTACCGGTATATGATTTCTTATTCTTCACAACCTCTTCTGGTGTGCCCTTTGCGATAACCGTTCCACCATTATCTCCACCCTCAGGTCCTATGTCGATAATATAATCGGCTACTTTAATTACATCTAAATTATGTTCGATAACCACGACTGTATTTCCGTCATCAGATAATTTTCTTAGAATTTCCACTAATTTATGAACGTCTGCAAAATGAAGTCCTGTTGTAGGTTCATCAAGAATATAGATTGTCTTGCCTGTTCCTCGTCTGCTAAGTTCTGTAGCTAACTTAACTCGCTGTGCTTCACCACCCGATAATGTAGTTGATGGCTGGCCTAATTTAATATATGAAAGTCCTACATCATATAATGCCTGAATTTTACGATAAATTGATGGAACATTTTCGAAGAATTTAAGTGCCTCTTCAACAGTCATATCAAGCACATCAAAGATACTCTTGCCTTTATACTTAACTTCTAAAGTTTCTCTGTTATAACGCTTTCCTCCACACACTTCGCAAGGCACATATACATCCGGTAAGAAATGCATTTCTATCTTAATTATACCATCACCTGAACAAGCCTCACACCTTCCGCCTTTGACATTGAAACTGAATCTGCCTTTCTTATAGCCTTTCATTTTAGCATCTGATGTGCTTGCAAATAAATCCCTAATCTGGTCAAATACACCTGTATATGTCGCAGGATTAGAACGTGGTGTTCTTCCTATTGGAGACTGGTCAATGTTGATTATCTTGTCTAGCTGCTCTGTACCCTCAATTGTATCATGATTACCAGGTATAGTTCTTGCTCTGTTAAGTTTCTTAGCTAATGCTTTATAAAGGATCTCATTTACAAGCGAACTCTTTCCGGAACCCGATACACCGGTTACGCATGTCATAATACCAAGTGGAAAATCCACATTGATATTCTTCAGATTATTCTGTCTTGCACCTTTTACCGTAATCCAGCCGGCAGGTTCTCTTCTGGTGTCTGGAACCGGTATCTTTATACGTCCGCTAAGATACGCTCCTGTAATTGAATTCTCATTCTGCATAATCTCCTCTGCCGTACCCTCTGCCACGACCTGTCCACCATATTCGCCTGCCCCCGGACCTATGTCTATGATATGGTCTGCTGCTAACATTGTATCTTCATCATGTTCTACAACTATTAATGTATTTCCCAAATCTCTCAGATGTGTAAGTGTATTAATGAGTTTATCGTTATCCCTCTGATGTAATCCGATACTAGGCTCGTCTAAGATATAAGCAACCCCCACAAGTCCTGAACCAATCTGTGTAGCAAGTCTTATTCTCTGCGCCTCACCACCAGACAATGATGCTGTACCACGCGACAATGTCAGATAATCAAGACCTACGTCCATTAAGAATTTAATTCTTGCTTTGATTTCTTTAAGAATCTCACCTCCTATGAACTTCTGTCTGTCAGTTAATTCCATATCCTCTAAGAATTTATGCAAATCTCTTATAGACATCGATGTTATCTCATGGATATTTTTATCAGAAACAGTTACTGCAAGTGAAGATTTCTTAAGTCGCTGGCCTTTACATTCCTTACAAGGCGTAATCGTCATAAATTCCTCATATTCCTGTTTCAATGTCTCAGAACCTGTTTCTCTGTATCTTCTCTCTTCATTTTTAATAAGTCCCTCAAATGCCACATCATATATACCCTCGCCTCTTTGACCACGATAATATACTTTCACACATCTGCCATTTGTTCCGTTAATGATTACATCTTTTGCTGTTTCGCTTAACTCCTCAAATGGTGTATCTAACGAAAAGCTATATTCCTTAGCAAGCGCTTCTAAGATTGCATGTGTATAGCTGCCATCTTTGCCACTTGACTGCCAGCCCATTGCCACGATTGCTCCATCATTTATACTGATTGATTTATCAGGAATCATAAGGTCTACGTTAAATTCCATCTTATAGCCTAGTCCATAACATGATGGGCATGCACCAAAAGGATTATTAAACGAAAAACTTCTTGGTTGTATCTCATCAATGCTAATCTCACAATCAGGGCACGAGAAACTCTGACTGAAATTCATAGGCTTACTGCCAACCACATCTACAACCATAAGTCCGTCAGCTATATCAAGTACAGTTTCTATGGAATCTGTGAGACGTTTCTCTATTCCCTCTTTGACAACCAGTCGGTCTACAACTATTTCAATATTATGCTTCTTATTCTTCTCAAGCTTTATTTCTTCACCTAAATCATACATATTGCCATCAATCTGTACTCTTACATATCCAGCCTTCTTAGCACGTTCTAATACCTTAACATGTTCACCCTTACGTCCTCTTACTACTGGTGCTAATAACTGAATCTTCGTTCTCTCCGGCAATGTCATAATCTGGTCTACCATCTGGTCTACCGTCTGCTTTGATATCTCTCTTCCACATTTAGGGCAATGTGGTATACCTATTCTTGCATATAATAATCTGAAATAATCATATATTTCCGTAACAGTTCCCACCGTAGAACGTGGATTTCGGTTAGTTGATTTCTGGTCTATCGAAATAGCAGGTGACAACCCCTCTATGCTTTCTACATTAGGCTTCTCCATCTGACCTAAGAATTGTCTTGCATATGATGACAGTGATTCCATATATCTTCTCTGTCCCTCAGCATATATCGTATCGAATGCAAGTGTAGATTTACCAGAGCCACTAAGTCCCGTAACTACCACAAATTCATTTCTAGGAATATTCAAATCAATATGCTTAAGATTGTGTTCTGCTGCCCCTTTAATCTTTATAAATTGTCTCCCTGACTTATTTTTATCATTGACTTCTTTCACAATTTACCTCATTTCTACATATCTCTTAACTGCTCTTTTAGTTTAATCATCTGGTCACGCAGGTCTGCTGCTGCCTCAAATTTAAGTTCCGAAGCGGCTTTCTGCATTTCCTTCATAATCTTATTAATAAGCTTCTCTATTTCTTTCCTACTCATTGATTCAGGATCTTTTTCTAACTTATCAACCGTCTCAACAGCTTCTTTCGTGATGCTTATTCTTTCTCTTACCGCTTTCTTAATGGTTGTCGGCGTAATTCCATGCTCCTCATTATATTTTTGCTGTATACTTCGTCTTCTATTCGTCTCGTCTATGGCTACTCTCATAGAATCAGTTATCTTATCAGCATACATTATAACATGTCCCTCTGAGTTTCTCGCTGCTCGTCCTATCGTCTGGATGAGTGAAGTCTCTGACCTTAAGAAGCCTTCTTTATCAGCATCTAATATTGCTACTAATGTAATCTCAGGTATATCTAATCCCTCCCTTAAAAGGTTGATACCGACTAATACGTCAAATACATCAAGCCGCATATCTCTTATAATCTCAGTTCTCTCTAGTGTGTCTATATCAGAATGTAGATATTTTACCCTGATTCCGACTTCTTTCATATAGTCTGTCAAATCTTCTGCCATTCGCTTGGTAAGTGTCGTTACTAATACTTTATTCTTCTTCGCAACTTCTTTATTTACCTCACTAATTAAGTCATCTACCTGACCTGCTACTGGCTTAACTGTTACTTCCGGATCTAATAATCCGGTAGGTCTGATAATCTGTTCAGCCCTTAACAATTCGTGTTCCTCTTCATATACATTCGGTGTAGCCGACACGAATAACATCTGATCTATCTTACTTTCAAATTCTTCGAAATTAAGTGGTCTGTTATCTTTAGCCGATGGAAGTCTGAAGCCATAATCTACAAGTGTCGTCTTTCTGGACTGGTCACCCGCATACATTCCCCTTACCTGTGGAATCGTAATATGCGATTCATCTACAATCATAAGGAAGTCATCTGGAAAATAATCTAATAATGTATGCGGTGTTGCTCCCGGTTCTAATCCTGCTAAATGTCTTGAATAGTTCTCTATTCCCGAACAGAAGCCTGTCTCCCTCATCATCTCTATGTCAAAATTAGTTCTCTCTGCAATTCGTTGTGCCTCTAATAATTTATCCTCACTTTTGAAGTATTCTACACGCTCTGCCAATTCCTTCTCAATACTTTTAGCTGCAAGTTCAATCTTCTCTTTAGGCACTACATAATGTGAAGCCGGAAATATTGCGATATGCTCTAACCTGCTCTTAATCTCGCCTGTCAACGTGTCAATCTCTGTTATTCTGTCAATCTCATCTCCAAAAAACTCAACTCTTACTGCATTTTCAGATGATGTTACCGGAAATATCTCCACGACATCGCCACGTACTCTGAATGTTCCACGCTTGAAGTCCATATCATTTCTAGCATATTGTATATCTACTAATTTTTTTAACACTTCATCTCTGTCCTTAACCATTCCCGGTCTTAATGATAACACCATATTCTGATAGTCTATAGGACTTCCCAGACCATATATACAAGATACACTTGAGATTATTATTACATCTTTTCTCTCTGATAATGCAGCTGTTGCTGAATGTCTTAACTTATCTATCTCTTCATTAATTGATGAATCCTTCTCTATATAAGTGTCTGTTGATGGTACATATGCTTCCGGTTGATAATAGTCATAATAACTGACAAAGTACTCTACTGCATTTTCAGGAAAAAATTCCTTGAATTCCCCATATAGCTGTGCCGCCAAAGTCTTATTATGAGCTAGTACAAGTGTAGGCTTATTAAGCTGCTCGATTACATTTGCCATCGTAAATGTCTTACCTGAACCTGTTACACCCAGCAGTGTTTCAAACTGATTTCCCTCTTTAAAACCTTTAACAAGCTCTTTAATCGCCTGTGGCTGGTCCCCTGTAGGTTTATATTCTGATACAAGTTTAAACTTCTTATCCATATTTCTGACCTTTCAAACTTATTTATAAATTAACTTAATTTCACTATAATATGTTTTTCAAACATACATTCATTTCACTATAATACGTTTTTTGAACATACATTCATTTCACTATAATACATTTTTTCGAACATACATTCGTTTTACTATAATATAGCACATATTTTTATAAAATGCTACCACTCTTTAATAAAACTCCATAACATCCCATAACAAATAAGAGCTTTTATACTTAACAAAATAGGAAAGTGAAAAATTTCTTAATTCATTATGTATAAAAGCTCTTTTTAAATTAATCTAATCCTTTTACAACTTCGATTGCCTTTGTAAGCTGTGGGTCATCTGGATGTTTTAACGCCCACACATTTGTAACATCTTCAGGAAGTTTTACTTCGTAATCAGGTTCAATACCTATTCCATGAATGTTACTGTCATCTGGAAGATAGTATTTACCAATTGTAAGTTTAATTGCAGTTCCATCACTAAGTCCGAATGTTGACTGCATTATGCCCTTACCAAATGTCTTGGTTCCAACTAGTTTACCTCTGTCATAGCATTTAACTACACCTGCAAATACCTCTGATGCACTTGCACTATTCTCATTTACCAATACACAAAGTGGCATATCTGTTATAAGTCCGTCATTCTCTGTATAATATTTCTCCTGCTCTCCATCTTTAGTCTCGCTATAGAGAAGTAATTTATCTTTTGGCAGGAAGTAATTAAGAATTGCCTGTATACATTCTAACTGTCCACCCGGGTTATCTCTAAGGTCAACAATTATTCTTTCCATACCCTGTGATTTCAAATCATTAATAGCTTCTTCAACCTGTTCCGTAGACGTTCCCGTAAACTGGTCTATAATGATATATCCAATATTATCTTCAAGCATTTCATAAGATACCACATCTATAAGAACTTCTCTTAATTTCATATCAGCATCTATGGTTTCTTCGCCTCTTTTAAGCTGCATCTTGACTTCTTTGCCTTCTTCACCTTTAATATCAACTAATAACTCATCTAAGGTTTCATCCGTAAGAACATTGTCATTTACCGAATATATCGTATCCCCGGATTCTATTCCCGCATCTTTAGCAGGCGAATCATCATATACCTTAGTTACCGTAATTACTTTAGTTTCATTATTCTGTGTAACAGATATTCCGAGTCCCACATATTCACCCTCTGATGACTGTTTAAGTGATTCAACCTCGTCCTTTGTATAATATACGGAATATGGATCATTTAATGATTCTAACATTCCTTTATACATTCCCTCTGTCAGTATGTCATTATCAACATCTTCCATAAAATATTTATCAATATATTGTTTTATAATCGAAGATTTGCTGCTTCCTGTAAGTGCTGATGTACCGACATTATCTGAAATCTTTCCTGACTCAGTAAGTTCACTCTCAATAATATTAGATAATATTATCAATATAAATACAACGGCAATTCCCCAGATAACACCTGTAATAAGTCCTGCAAAATATGACTTCTTACTGTGTTTATTTCCGTTATTTACATTATTATAAGCATTATTTCCTGTGAAATTGTTTCCGTTATTATAACCATTATTCCCACCATATTGGTTTACCGAACTATAATTGCCATTTCCAGCGTAGTTATTTCCATTATTATATCTCTGGTTCTCCGAATAGTTATTTCCGTAATAACGATTTGAATTATTTATATCATCTTTATTTTCATTATCCATTTTATTCTCCATTCCGCATTTAAAATTGCTATAGTTTAACCAATATAATTATGTGGATTAACATATGCCGGTGGCCAGCTTCCGTCATAAGTTCCTATTCCGAAATGCAAATGTGGACCGCTTGTCTGTCCTGTCAGACCGACATAACCTATTACCTGTCCTGCTTCAACATAATCTCCACCTGAAACTATATAATATGCCATGTGCATATACACGCTTATAAGATTATCACCATGATTTATAACTACCCAGTTTCCTGCTGAACTGCTACGTGTTGCCCATGCAACTACACCGCTTGCCGTAGCTACAATAGGTGTTCCGACAGGTGCACCTATATCAATACCCTTATGGAATTCACTGCTAGAGGAATTACCAAATGGATCCCCACGCAGACCATAATCAGATGTTATTCTTCTCGAACTTGGACAAGGCCATACAAAAGAACCGCTACTACTGTTATTGTTGTTATTGTTACTGTTATTATTATTTGCATTATTCTGTCCGTTTAACTCTTCCTGTCTGCGTCTCTCTTCCTCTTCCCTTTTCTTTCTTTCCTGCTCTTCTTTGAGTTTTCGTTCAGCCTCCTGCATTGCAGCAATAAGCTGTTTCTGGTCTTCGATATCTGCTTTCATTGCTTCGGCTTCACTCTCAGCATCTGATATCTCCTGCTGGGTTGCTGCAAGCTGAACACGTTTTGCTTCAACTAACTTCTCCATTGAATCCTGCTCTGCACTTGCTTCTTCTAATAGAGTCTGGAGATTATCTTTTTCTGTCTGAAGAGAAGCCTTTGTCTCTTCTATCTGCTTCTTCGTCTCTCGCATCTTATCAAGCATATTTCTATCATATGTAGTTAATTCCGAAATATACTCTGCTTTATTCAGGAAATCTCCAAGACTTCCTGAACCTAACATCATCTCCATATACTGAGTCTGTCCATTTTCATACATGAATCTGATTCTTAACTTCATAGATTCATACTGTGACTGGATATCCTCCTCCTGTGCAGCAAGCTTGACATTTATTTCATCAATTTCTGTCTGCTTAGCTGTTGCCTTATCATTCAAATCTACAATCTTAGCCGTTATCTCTTCTAGCTTACTATCCATTGTCTTGATATATTCATTCATATCATTTTTCATAGTCTCAAGCTTGTCTAATGTATTCTGGATATCGTCTAAATTATTCTCCATATCCTGCTGTTTCTTCTTCTCTTCATCGATACTGGTTGCTTTAAGAGGCTGTGCAAGTCCGATAACCATTGCACTTGCAATGAGTACACACACTAAGCCTAACAATCTTTTTTTCAAATCAAATCATCCTTTCGAGACTTCCACACACTTTCTATCTGTTTACATTTATAAGTATATCTTCTGATAGGTACCATATTAATCTTCATTATCAGATATTATGATACCGCCTTTATACATTCAGATGTTTTCTGATTGTAATCATACTACCTGTAAGACCAATTCCCGCACCTACGATTAATGCCATTGGCAAAATAAATGAGAATATAGTTGCTGAACTGATAAATGATACCTGGCTTGTAAATGTCTGGAACTGTGACATAAGGTACACAATTACCTTCTGGTATATACCCATAAGAACAATTACAGGAAGTATAGCTCCGATTAAACCGATAATTATACCCTCAACTATAAATGGGGCTTTTACAAACATATCTGTTGCACCGATTAATTTCATAATTCTAATTTCTTCTTTTCTGACTGTAATACCAATCATAACTGTATTACTTATAAGGAAGATACCTACTGCTAACAGAATTATGATTATGGCTACTGATATGTATCCAACCATTTTCGCAAAATCTGTAAGTGTATTAGCAGTTACCGGAGAATCATTAACTTTTCTTACTCCGTCTAATGATTTAAGATAAGATACTAATGCATCCTGCATCGTTAAATCATTCAGGTATATCTCATAATTTGCTGAGCTTTTAAGTGGATTGTCATCTTTAAATCCCTCTGCAAGGTCTAAATCATCTTTAAAATATTGCTTACTAAAGTTGTCCCACGCTTCAGCTGCAGAAGTATATTTTATCCGGGATACTTCTACTCTCTTCTTTATCTTATCTCCTATGTCCTTTATCTGGTCTTCTGTCACATCATCATTAAAAAATACTGTAACACAGACTGAATCCTCAGCCTCTTTAACCATATATTGAAAATTGGCAATAATAGCATAAAATACACCCATAAGAAATATACAGGCTGCTATCGTACCAATCGATGCCAGTGAGAAAAGTTTATTTCTCTTTATATTCTTTATACCTTGTCCACAATTGTATGCAAATGTACTAACCTTCATAAATGTATTCACCTTTTTTCTCGTCGCTAAGTATTACGCCTTTATGCATTGTAATTACACGTTTATTCATTGCATCAACGATTTCTCTGTTATGTGTTACCACTAATACAGTCGTTCCTCGTTTATTAATCTCCTCTAAGAGTTTCATAATCTCCCATGAGTTTTTAGGATCTAAGTTACCTGTAGGCTCGTCTGCAAGCAATATAGGCGGATTATTCACTAATGCTCTGGCAAGTGCTACTCTTTGCTGTTCACCACCTGATAATTCCTTTGGAAATGAACGATATTTTTCAGATAATCCTACTAATGATAACATTGCAGGCACTCTTTTCTTAATAACTTTCTTAGGAGTTTCCACAACTCTCTGTGCAAATGCAATATTATCATATACATTTCTATCTTTAAGCAGTCTGAAGTCCTGGAATACAACACCTATTCCTCTTCTGTGTTCTGCTACTTTTCTCTTCTTTATATTATTCAAATATCTGCCATTGACATATATTTTCCCACTGGTTGGTTCTAACTCTTTAAGTAATAGTTTGATAAGAGTAGACTTACCCGAACCACTGTTACCAACAATAAAAACAAATTCTCCTTCATCAATCTTTAAACTTATATTTTTAATTGCAGGTGCACCTGTAGAATATGACTTACTAACATCTTCTAATACTATCATACAAGTTTCCTCAACTTTCTATATCTTTTAAAAAGTCCTGCACTCAGGCAAGACTTTTTATTTTGTTTTCCAATCTGTTTATCTATATTTTTCATAATGGCTATTTTCATAAATGAAACCACCAGCATCTGCTAACTATAACCATTTGCTAATTTCATCTGCCACGATATCTACTAATTCTACAATATTTTATTCTAATAGTCCATATTTTCCATATATTTCATATATTTAACAACCATTAACGCAATCTTAAATGTGATTGCATCATCAAATACTCTTAAGTCAAGATTAGTAGTCTTTTGCAACTTATCCAATCTATATACAAGAGTATTTCTGTGTATATATAACTGTCTTGAAGTCTCTGAAACGTTCAGGCTATTTTCAAAGAATTTATTAATTGTAGACAATGTCTCCTCGTCAAATTCATCAGGCGATTTACCATCGAAAATCTCTTTAATAAACATTTTACAAAGAGGCATTGGTAACTGATAAATAAGACGGCCGATTCCTAATCGGTTATATGCAATAACTTTCTTATCACTGTAGAAAATCTTACCAACATCTAATGCAAGTTTAGCCTCTTTAAATGACTTAGATACTTCCTTAATATCGTTAACTATTGTACCATATGCGATATTCACTTTAGCCATTGCTTCTGAATTAGACATATCTAACAATGTGTTGGCAATCTTATCCATATCTGCATATGTCTGACCTTCTGCCACTTCTTTAACAAGGATAATATTCTTCTCATCAACTGCTGTTATGAAATCTTTAGATTTACCAGAGAATAATCCTCTTATAGTTTCTAAAGCATTAGTATCTTTCTCATGCTTTGTCTCTATAATAAATACAATTCGTTTCACATCTGTTTCTATGTGAAGCTTCTTAGCTCTTGAATAAATATCAACCAAAAGCATATTATCAAGTAAGAGGTTCTTAATAAAGTTATCTTTATCATAACGCTCCTTGTACGCAACTAACAGACTCTGAATCTGAAATGCTGCCATCTTTCCCACCATATATACATCATCTGTACTGCCTTTAGCCAGTAAAATATATTCAAGCTGGTTATCTTCGCTCACTTTAAAAAACTGAAAGTCTGAGACAACCTGACTATCTGCCTGAGAATCCACAAAAGCTAATACTGCTGCTTCATTCTCTTCAGCACCATTAAATGTCGATGCCAATACTTTACCTTCTGTGTCCATTACACACATATCAATTCTTGTTATGTTTTTTAGTCCTTCTATTGTATTAAGAAGTATTTGATTTGATATCATTCGCTTCACTCCCATATTTTTTAATCGGATATAGTTATATTAAACTATTTTGACAAAAAAAAAAAGAGGAAATACATATTTTTTATGTATTTCCTCAAAAATTCACATATTATTCACTAATTGAATTATAAATTCAAACTAGTTAGCAATTACCTGCTGTGTATCTTTATCAAAGATATGTAATTTTGATGTATCAATTGCAATCTTGATTGTATCACCTGGTCTTGCTGTTGTACGAGGGTTAACTCTTGCTGTACAGTTGAACTGTTCAATATCAAAGTATAAGAATACTTCAGCACCAAGCATCTCGTATAATCTGATAGTAGCTTCGATTACGCTATCCTGTCTTGCATCGATAAATACTTCTTCATCATGGAAGTCTTCTGGTCTGACACCCATAACAACTGTCTTATCAATGTAGTCACCGTCGATAAGTGCTTTAGCTTTAGCTTCTGGAACTTTGATTGAATGAGCGCCGAATACTAATAATACGTCTGAACCAGACTGTGTAACCTGTGCATCGATGAAGTTCATCTGAGGTGAACCCATGAATCCTGCAACGAATAAGTTACATGGATTATCATATAAGTTCTTAGGTGTATCTACCTGCTGTGCAATACCATCTTTCATAACTACGATTCTTGTACCAAGTGTCATAGCCTCTGTCTGGTCATGTGTAACGTAGATAATTGTTGTCTCAAGTCTCTGATGTAATTTAGAAATCTCAATTCTCATCTGTACTCTTAACTTAGCATCAAGGTTTGATAAAGGCTCGTCCATAAGGAATACCTTAGGATTACGAACAATAGCACGTCCCATAGCTACACGCTGTCTCTGACCACCTGATAAAGCCTTTGGCTTACGATCAAGTAAGTGTTCAATATCAAGAATTCTTGCTGCTTCATGTACTAATTTGTCAATCTGATCCTTTGGAGTCTTTCTTAATTTAAGACCAAAAGCCATATTGTCATATACTGTCATATGTGGATATAAAGCATAGTTCTGGAAAACCATTGCGATATCTCTGTCTTTAGGTTCAACATCATTAACAAGTCTGTCGCCTATGTATAATTCTCCACCTGAAATCTCTTCAAGACCTGCGATCATACGAAGTGTTGTAGATTTACCACAACCAGATGGTCCTACGAAGATGATAAACTCTTTATCCTGAATCTCAAGATTGAAGTCTTTAACAGCGACAAAGCCATTAGGATATACTTTACTGATGTTCTTTAATGATAAACTAGCCATTTATAATTCCTCCTAATATTTGAATATTATTATTCTCATTTTCATTACCTACCTATTGTATAACATAATCTCAAAAAAAGCCATTGACTAAAATGCCGAAAAGCCTTTTTGTGTTTTGGTAAATTTGCATAATAGGCACTTCTGTCTTTTAGCATTTTTTACATTCAAAGACTTTTTTTTAAGATATTATTACTATTTTCATATATAATGTACAAATAGCATACAAATTATAATTCAAGCCGCGTCACCACGAATATATAATCAGCATAATACACAGAATTACCGCTGTAACGAATACGAAATCAACAATTTTTCCACCGTATTCTGATGTATTTGTCTCTATATATTCTCCCGGTTTATAGTTATTTATATCAGGCATCCCGTGTCTGTTTCCGGTAAATGATGCTATTATACAATCTATGTGATATTTTCTGTGACATCTCCTGGCAATAAGCATAAGTATAACCATACCTATTATAAATGCAATTACTGCACTAAATGCTGTTGAGCTGAGTAGTGATAATTTCTGGCTTAGCGGATAGTCCGCAAATGTTACTGCAGAATCTGCCGAACTGTTAAGACTGTCTGCTAATTCTCTGAATGAACTATCATTATTTGCCATTTTATTAACGTATTTCGTTAGTATATCATAAAGTTTCAGTAACACGATACTATTTGCATTTACGAGGAAATGCATTATCATACTTGAATGCATACTGCCTGTCGCTTCTCTTACAAGTGCAAATACAATTCCCATAAAGAATGCGTAGCAGAACTGATTTACGTTCATATGAAACAATCCGAATGCCAAGGCACTTGCAAGTATGGCTCTCTTTATCGTGCTATTTCTATAACCACTGTACAAAACTCCTCTGAATATTAATTCCTCCATAATTGCCGGTACAAATGCCGTTATAAATATATTAAACAGAAAGTTATTATTGCTCATTCCGTCTAACTGACCTGACACTTCATTTTTAGCAAACATCATAGTTAAAACATTTAAAAAGCTTACAACCGGAATCATACAATATGTTAATATAACAAGCAAAAATGTATTAAGTACACCTATCCTTCTTACCTTTAAGTCTTTCAATATTTTTCCCTTTGTTACAATGAGATACAGTACAAAAGGAATGAAAATCAATGACTGTCCGATTACAATATTTGAATAATTCTTAAAACACGAATCAGGAAGTACGGGAATTACAAATAAACAACCTGCAATATAGAATACAAGCATCCATAGAAAAAATAAATTGGTCTTTCTGGCTCTAGTCATATATTCTCCTTATTTTCGATATATTTATCAATTTAATACTACAAAGTCAGAAACTCCACCTGATCCCAGTTAGAATTTCTGACTTATTCTTATCTTATATCATATATTTATTATTTTACTGCAATTGCCTCTATCTCTATTAATACATCTTTTGGAAGTCTTGCAACTTCTACACATGAACGTGCAGGACAGTCTTTTTCAAAATATTTTGCATAAACAGCATTTACCTTAGCAAAATCGTCCATTTCCTTAATAAATACTGTTGTCTTTATTACGTTGTCTGCTGATGTTCCTGCTTCTTTTAATAATGCACAAAGGTTACCGATTGCCTGGTCAGCCTGTGCATCTATTCCTTCAGGAATCTCTCCTGTTGCTGGATTAACAGGTATAACGCCTGATGTATAAACCATTCCATTAACTTCAATTGCCTGTGAATAAGGTCCGATTGCTGCTGGAGCTTTGTCTGTACTGATTATTTTCTTCATATAAATTACCATGCAGATTCTTCATCTGTTATGACCGCTAAATAGTCCGATGTCTGCAATATCCTTTCTCAAATATATTTAGCTTTTATTATTTTATTTTAATACTTTTTTCTCCAATGTCAATAAGTCCCTCTTTATATAAATGACCTACTGCACGTTTAAATGAATTCTTGCTCATTCCAAAGTCTCTATTTATTATTTCTGGTGAAACCTTGTCATTGTACGGCAGCACTCCGTCATATTCACTGATTACTTTTAAAACTTTCTCTGCATCATCATACATCTGCATATAAGCTTTTTTATTAGGGCTTAAATTAAGTTTGCCATCTTCTCTGACTTCTGTTACCCTTGCTGAAACTGTCTGTCCTACTTCAATCTTTCCATGCATTTCCTGTTTAGAAATTAATCCATAAAATTCATTATCAACCGCTACAAATGCACCAATTTCACTGTTTATCTCATATATTGTTCCTGTAACCATATCATCTTTCTGATATTTTCCTGTTGTTTTTAAATATCTGTAAACTTTCATAGTCGCTGCTAATCTGTTGCTCTTATCAATATAAAGTGCTACAAGGTATGAATTGCCGGGTTTAACCCTCTCTGTCTGTTCCTTGAATGGAAGAAATAAATCTTTCTCAAGTCCCCAGTCTAAGAATGCACCAATTTTACCTACTTCATTAACTTTAAGAACTGCCATATTTCCTAAATTAATAAGTGGCTGTCTTGTAGTGGCAATTAAACGGTCTGATGAATCTCTGTATATAAATACGTCAAGTGTATCACCCGGTCTTAGATTCTCTGGTACTTGTTTCTTAGGCAATAACACTTTTTCTCTTTCATTTTCACCCAGATAAATACCAAAATCTGTTTTATTCAAATATTTTAATGTCTGTCTTTCTCCTAATCTAAGCATATGGCTTCCTCTTCTTTTCTTATATTATTATTTCTATCATTCTATAATGTTCTGCTTTTATTTAACTTTATCACAACTTTATGCTCATTTACAATATATAATCTGCTTAATTCTTATATAACTTTGTACTTAATTTTCATTAAATTCTGTTATCGCATATACTTCATTTTCTTCATTCCGAAGCTCTATTACATATCTGCCATTCTCATAAGCTACAAAAGGAATTACTTTATTTCCTAATTTAGCTGATTTCTTATATTCAACCCTGAACGATTTTATCTTACTCTTATCCTCGATATATTCTTCTGCGATTTTAACATACCACGCATTATTCATATGTCTGTTAATATCCAAATGATAATTGTATACAATATGCTCATCTTTTCTTTCATATTCAGATGTCTTTGCAATCTTCTTTTTCGAATAATTCATATCGAGCGGCTCTTCTAATTCGTATTTCTCTGTATCTGAATCTTCCACTTTAGTAAGCATACCCGTACCGATATTCAATAACACCCACATACTGTCAGCTTCTATTATGTAATCTTTTGGCGAATCAGCCATAGCTATCGTATAATTTCGTTTGCCGCATGCCCTGTTAAATGAATATGGCCACGTAGCAACTTCTATATTATCTCCATTTTTTATCTCGCCTTTTACTTCCACCTGCCACGAACTGAGTATCCACGCTTTATTAGTCTCTTCCTGATGTTCAACGCCCACTCCAAGCATCTCTGATTGAAGATTTGAACAATCCTGAAGATAATCTATTATTTTTCCAAATGATAATTTACAGTCAGCATCTACTTCGCTAAATCGTACCCTGCTTTTAAAATCTGTTCTCATTATTTTACCTCTTTTCAATGCATTAACAATGTGCGGAGTGCTTTTTAATTTTAGCAGAAAATAATTGAATTTTTCCTGTTAAATTAAAAAAACTTCACTACAATGTAGTGAAGTAGCTGGCCCACAAGGATTCGAACCTTGAAAATGCTGGAGTCAGAGTCCAGTGCCTTACCATTTGGCGATGGGCCAATGTCTCGCGACAAATGGTATTATACACGATACTCAAATATAATGCAAGCACTTTTTAATTTTTTTTCATATTTTATCATATTCGATTATTCCGCATTAAATTCTATCTGATTTTCTTAACAAAACCATCATCTGTAGCAGGATTACTTATAAATGTCTGATATTCCATAATTATCTTATCACGCTGCATATCCGATATAGCTTTTTTAACATCAAGAGTTTCAAGATTGCTTTCACTGCCAATTAATGACTTATCCTTATTCATATCTTTAGTGACTGCCAATTCAATCACCCTGTCTGATGTCAAAAGTTTATTATCATTAGTGCTATATTTCTGATTTTCTTCATCAGATTTATTTAATACAGTATCTGAAGATGTATTATTCGAAATCTCATTTGTACTATTACTATTCTTCTTTATAACAAGTCCGTCGCTATCCTGGCGTACATTCTGATTCATATTCAATGAATTATTATAGCCTTGCAAATATCCGTAATTCATATTTATTGCTGAACTCATTTTAAACACCTCTTGCCTGTACCAGATTTTTTTTAAATATACACTATTCAATATATTTCAATCTTTACTAATTTATACATTTATATGTATTACTTACTAAATAAAATATAATGAAATTAAATTTATACATTAATATGCTTTCACTAAATTCTCAAACTGTAACCAAATACTTCTATTCTATATATATTCTAATTATCGGAACAAATATGTCTTTTCTTAACCCTGATTTTTATAGTTTATTTTCACACTATATATTAATTATTCTGTCACACATTTTATCTATTACGTGTATATCATGTGAAATGAATAACATTGACAATCCAAATTCTTTTTGAAGTGAAAGTAATAATTCAAGTATTTGTGCCTGAATCGTAACATCAAGAGCCGATACAGGTTCATCAGCAATTATGAAGTCTGCTCCACCGATAAGTGCAAGTGCAATACTTACTCTCTGTCTCTGACCTCCACTTAATTCCGCCGGTTTACGTCTGGCAAGCTCTTTACCCAGCCCAACTTTGACAAGCATTTCTTCTACCGTTTCTTTACGTTTATCGCGTTCCATATGTTCTCTTACCTTTAATGGTTCTTCTAATATCCAGCCTATTGTCTTAGATGGATTAAGTGAACTAAACGGATCCTGAAATACCATCTGGCTATACGTTGCCTTATTAATCACTTCACCTGTATATTGTTTATGAATCCCTAATAAAGTCTTAGAAATTGTAGTTTTACCAAGTCCACTTCTTCCCACAAGCCCTAAAATTTCTCCTTTATGAATCTGGAAATTCAAATTATTTATTACATAGTGTTTCTTAGAACCCTCTTTATAATAAATGCTTAAATCTTTAACTTCTACAATAGTCTCTCTGCTCTTCTCTTCCGGTTCTTTTTTGCCTCTTGGAATTGATGCAATAAGTTTCTTCGTATATTCTTCTTTCGGTTGTGTAAGAACCTGCTTTGTTTCGCCTTCTTCTACTTTTTTGCCACCATTCATTACAATTATTCTATCCGCCATATCTGCCACTACATTCAAATCATGTGTAATCATAAGAATTGATATGTTATTCTCTTTACTTATTTTTTTTAATAAATCTAATATCTGTTCCTGGGTCTGTACATCTAATGCAGTAGTTGGTTCATCGGCAATTAATATCTTTGGATTACAGACGGTTGCCATTGCTATCATTACACGCTGTCTCATACCACCTGACAGCTCATGAGGATATTTTCTATAGATTTTCTCAGGTTCAGGCAAATCTACTTTCTCAAACATTTCAATAACCTTATCCTTCATTTCCTTTTTAGAAGGTCTTTTGTCAAATGCATCAATATGAAGCTTAATCATCTCTTCAACCTGTTTTCCCACACGCATAACAGGATTTAGCGAAGTCATTGGCTCCTGGAAAATCATTGCTATATCGTCACCCATATAGCTTCTTCTTTCTTTTTTAGTAAGCTCTAACAGATTGGTTCCATCTAAGTCAATCACCCCGCCTACCACAGCATTTTTCTTAAGAAGTCCGATTATGCTTAATGCTGTCATAGATTTTCCCGAACCAGATTCACCTACTAACGCCAGAATTTCACCTTTATTCAGTTCAAAAGAAAAATTATCCACGATTATGCCATTTCCTATATCATCATTAAATGACACTGTAAGATTTTCAACCTTTAACATACATTTCCTCATTTCTATGCACTATAATCTGCTTCAACTTACTTCAGTTCACTAACACCTTCGCTTATCAATACAAACGATAATATCAATAATATTATCATTAATCCTGGAAAGATTGATGCCCATGGTGCTGAGAATATATAGCCTTTTGCCTCTGAAAGCATACGACCCAGGCTGGCATTCGGTGGCTGCACACCTATTCCTAAGAAGCTCATGCTAGATTCTGCCAAAACAGCATTATTAAAACCGATTGCCACTGATGTTATTATTGTAGGAATTGCATTTGGAAGCATATGAACAAACATAACCCTCAAATCTGACGCTTTCATAAGTCTTGCACTTTTAACATAATCCATATGCTTTAATTTGATAAATTCACTTCTTACAATTCTGGCAAAACTCGGAATAAATATTATTCCAAGTGAAATAATTATCTTATATTTGCCACTTCCTAAGATACTTACAAATATCAACGCAAGCAATATACTAGGAAATGAAGCCAGTGCATCATTTAATCTCATAAGAACCTCATCGATAATTCCACCATAATAGCCTGTAAATGCACCGATAATTATTCCAAAGAATAGTCCTATAGCCACAG
Source organism: Eubacteriaceae bacterium (assembly GCA_902362455.1). GTDB lineage: Bacteria > Bacillota > Clostridia > Lachnospirales > Lachnospiraceae > Bovifimicola > Bovifimicola ammoniilytica. The sequence continues at coordinate 273,169 of CABIWJ010000001.1, read as the reverse complement.
TTGCAATAGCTACTATAAATGTAACTTTCATACCCTCTACCGTTCGCACATAGATGTCTCTTCCATAGTTATCCGTTCCCATAATGTGCTTGGCTGATGGTGCACTAAACTTCATATTGCCGTCCATTGCATTAGATGAATATGGCTGATAAAAAAAATTAACAATTATCATCAACAATAAAATAATCATTATAAAAAGTCCTAATTTCAGACTGAAATTCTTCTTAACTTTCATCCTATCTCCATTCCGCAGGCATTGCTCTAATTCTTTACTCTTGGATCAATAATATGATACAAAATATCTACGATACAATTAGTAATAATTACCACAAATGCAATATATACTACGATTGCCTGAACCACCGGATAATCTCTTGTTGATACCGAACTTACAAGAATTGCCGATAATCCCGGCAGGTTAAATACCTGTTCTACCACGATACTTCCTGCCATTATTTCTGCAATAATCATACCTAAAAGAGTAATAGCGGGCATCAGACCATTCCTAAGAACATGGCAGAATAATACTCTGTTTTCACCTGCTCCCTTACTGTAAGCTGTTCTTACATAGTCTGAGTCCATTTCTCTTATCAGAGAATTTTTAAGAAATTTTACCATCATTGCTATCTTAGGTATTGCTACCGCAAAAGCAGCCGGAATTAAATACATAATAAATCCATTAAAATCATCCCGGTAACTTACATATTTACCCGGTGTAAACCATTTAAGTACAAGTCCGAAAATTATAGTTATCATAATTCCTAAGAAAAATGATGGCACTGCCATTACGGACTGGTTAACAATATCAAATATTTTTGACACTTTTCTATGTCCAAATCTTGCCATAAACACACCTAATGGTATAGAAATAATTACTATTACAATAAGTGTAATAACTGCAAGATACATTGTAACAGGAATCTTATCAGAGATTAATCTCGAAACAGGCATCTTATATTTGTAAGAAATTCCAAAATCACCTTTAACAAAATCTGTAAGCCAGTTGACATATCTGACTATAACTGGTTTATTTATACCTAATTCTTCTCTGAGACTCTCGGCACGTTCCTCACTATATTCTGTTCCAAGCATTGATGTTACAGGATCACCCGGTACAATTTGAAATAAAAGAAAGGCAATAAATGAAACTAATAATAATGTACCAACTAACGTTAATGCCTTTTTTACTATATATTTCATATATTGCCTCCTTCTGATTCTTTGCAATTTAATTCATTTATCTAAATTAGTTTTACTTAAAATTTAATACTGACATATCCTGTACAAATACAGGATAGAATGTAAATCCTTGAAGTTTATTGTTTAATGCAACTAATGTTGGTGGATCCATAATGTAAATTGCTGCTGCATCATCAGCTAAAATCTCCTGTAACTGATGATAATATCCAACCTTTTCGTCCTCATTTGTTGTTGACATAGCTTTTGCAAGTACTTCATCATATTCAGTGTTAGTATAGTTACAGAAATTCTTGCTATAATCAGACTTATATCTGAGCATCATATCTGATGGTGCAAGTTTAGCATCAATACCGATAACTGTTGCTTCAAAATTTCTGTTTGTATATACATCTTCTAACCATGTTGTCCAGTCGATAAGTTCGATTTTCGCTTCTATTCCAACTTTCTTTAACTGTTCAACAATAACTTCACCTGTACTTACATGGAACTGATAGTTTGATGGAATCTTTATTGTAAATGAGAAACCATTTTCGTATCCTGCTTCTTTTAATAAAGCTTTTGCTTTCTCGATATCAGTTGTATATTTACCTGATAAATCTTCATAGTATTTACCAAAACCACTATATAAAGCACTTCCAAGAGCTGTACCTTTTCCACCTGCTACAATCGACATAATCTCTTCTCTGTCAATTGCATAATACATAGCCTGTCTTACTAATTTATTAGAGAATATTTCATTAGAATTATTCAAATATAATGCCTGAGTAAGATTTGAATTACCATCTACGATATCCATTGTTCCTGATAATTCTGTTGCCTGGCTGTCTGTAAGATATGGATATACATCTATTGAGCCTGCTTTTAAATCAAGGATTACTGAGTCTGTGTTCTGAACAATTCTGAATTCTACGTTATCAATAGTTGGAACACCTGACTGCCAGTAGTCTGCAAATTTCTCTAATTTAATGTTCTCCTGTGGAGTATATGACACAAACTTATATGGGCCTGTACCAATTGGTGCTGTTGCCTGTGAGTCATAATCCTTAGGAATTATTGCAACTGTCATATAACCTATAAATTCTGTATCTGCCTCTGATAACACTACGTCAATTGTAGAATCATCTACAATATTTACGCTGTCAATCTTAGCAAATGCACTTACTAATACATCTCCACCTGTTTTACCTGCGTTACGTTCTATAGAATATTTAACGTCCTCAGCAGTAACTGTTTCACCATTGTGGAATTTCACATTTTCTCTAAGCGTAAATGTATATACCTTTCCATCGTCAGAAACTTTGTAATCACTTGCTACTGCCGGAACTAAATCACCATTTTTATCAGGCTTGACTAAGCCCTCAAATACGTTGTATAAAACTTCTCTAGTTCCTGCCGTCTCTGCTAAATGTGGGTCAAGACTATCCAAATCATTCTGTATTCCTACAACTATTGAATTATCACCCTGAGAGGTTTTTCCACTTCCTTTGCTACCGCCAAAACATGCTGTAAGTGCAGTGCAAGTCGCAATCGTTAATAAGACTGCTAAAATCTTTTTCTTCATTCTGTCCTCTTTCCGGTATATCCACACATGAGAAATACTCATGCACGTGAATATTTCCTAATGTTTTAGTCTCTTCTAACATTTTTCTTAAATATGTACTTATCACATTGCCAGTATATCAGCTATATGTGTTCCATATCTCCTAATCCTGAAAAGACTTCTACATTGTATACTTAGTAATAATAAAAATCAAGAGAATTTTTCTTGTTTATTAAATTATACAATTTAAAGAAATCAAATTTTATAGTTGACAAATGTATATTTTCCATTATAATTATACATAGAAACGAGGACGTTCATATGATACGTCCTCGTTTTTTACTTTCCCTCACATTATACATATAAAAAGGAAGCTTGAACTCCGCACAGTCAAGCTTCTTTTTTATATTACAATATCTTCCTGTAATACTCAAATACTTTTTCAGATGATTCTATAATTTCTACCAATTTAAAACCTAATTTCTTAGCCAGATTTATCGAAGCTATATTTTTGCCATCAATAAATGCAACCATATCGTTCACCATAATTTCTTCCCTTGCAAACTTACAGACAGCCTTGCAAGCCTCAAATGCATACCCTTGATGCCAGTATGGTTTACCGATTATATAGCCGATTTCTAACTTATTTTCTCCATCAACTTCTCTGTTGCTGATACCTGCCCTGCCGATAATCTTACCATTGTCTTTAAGGCATACAACCCATATCCCGTATCCATAGAAATGATACATATTGTCAATGTATGCCCTGGTATATTCCTCTTCTTCATCTCGGTTCTCGTATAATGGTTCTATATAATCTGTCATTCCATCATATGAATATATCTCATATAATGCATCTAAATCTTCTAAACTTATTTCTCTTAGGTATAATCTTTCTGTTTCTAATACTCTTCAAGGTTCACCTACTGTATGTGCATATACCATTTCGAAAAAACTACTGTCTACATCTTCAAAACTCTGAAGAATGTAATCTGCATATTCACTGTTCTGTTCTCCCATACTCGTATTTTCATACATTACACATACCATATCAGCATTTTTAGCAGCCTTCATTCCATTTACAGAATCCTCCACAACTACACATTCCTCCGGTGATACACCAAGTCTATTCGCTGCTTCAAGAAATGTATCTGGTGCAGGTTTTGGATGACTGACAGTAAGTCCGCTTACTATTGCATCAAATTTATCTGCAACACCAAGTTTATTAATCGAATAATTAATTCTTTCCATTCCCGATGATGATGCAATCGCAAGTTTTAATCCTGCCTTAGAAAGCCTCTTTATCATATCAGAAGCACCTTTCATAACCGGATAGCCTTCTGTTCCGTTTATATCTTTAATAAATTCATCTGACATTTTCATCAATTCGTCATTTGACAGTGTTATGTTATAATCGTGCTTCAAAACCTTCCACATATTATCTGTCGTACTTCCAACAAATTGCATATAATACTGTTTATCAAATGGAAGTCCAAGTTTCTCCATTAATCTTCTATGTGCTTCTAAATGAACTGGTTCGCTGTCTATAAGCACTCCGTCCATATCAAATATTACTGCTTTTAGCATTTCTCAGGTTCCTCGTATTCAACACCGAATGTTTCAACTGTTACTTTTTTCATTACTACATCTTCAAATGGTCTGTCCATATAATCTGTTGCTGTTTCAGCTATAGCATTTACAACGTCCATTCCCTCTGTAACTTTACCAAATGCCGCATAATCTCCATCAAGATGTGGTGATGTCTGATGCATTATAAAGAACTGTGAACCTGCTGAGTTAGGAGACATTGCGCGTGCCATCGAAAGTACACCAGGCTCATGCTTTAATTCATTCACGAAGCCATTTCTCGCAAATTCACCTTTGATTGAATATCCAGGACCACCCATTCCTGTTCCCTCAGGGCAACCTCCCTGTATCATAAAGCCTCTTATTACTCTATGAAATATTAATCCATCATAAAAACCTTTATTAATAAGGCTTACGAAATTCTTAACTGTATTAGGTGCAATTTCAGGATATAATTCTGCTTTTATTATATCTCCGTTTGCCATTTCAAATGTTACTACCGGGTTCTTGTTTTCCATTTTTTTCTCCATTCCATTCTGATTTACAGAATTATATTATTTAATATCTCTTTTTATAACAGGCTTTGTGTGGCTTATACTAAATAAACCATCACAAAGCAGATAAACTTATTTTAAAGACTTCTTCCGCCTCCACCGAAACTGTGTCCGCCACTTCCGCTGCTATGTGAACCTCCATGCGATCCACCACCTCCACCACTGCTTTCCGAAGATATTCTTGTCTTCGTAGTAGTAGTATTGATATATCTGTCGCTACATACGTGCATTCTAAATTCATTTTTATCCATATAAGTATTTCCTGTTACTGTCATTCTCGCTTTATTAGAATATGACATAAATGCTACTGCAACACCTGCAACTATAAGTGCTATTATAAGACATGGTATCGGATTTCTTAGAATATAAAAAGGACCATGTTCAACATTCACATATTTTTTATCAAATTCTTCATATGTTCCATCGAACTTCTCCCAGTCATCCATGTAATCATAACCATAATCATCATAATTATCAAGCATTGTATCAGAAACTGAATCTAAAAACACATCACATACTTTATAGAAATCTGTAAGGTTCAAGTCTGAATCAATATATGCATATACATCATCAAGGATATTTTCAATATCATCATCTTCAATGAGTAATATGCCCAAACCCTCTGTTACTATATATGTCTCTTTATTATCTAAATCAACAAGAAATAATACCGCAGATTTATCAAATCTGTCATCATCTTCATATCCTAGATTATTATTAAGTACACTTTTCTGGGCATATTCTTTACTACTTAATCCTTTGGCATTAGTTGTAGTAGCTAAACCTATGTCTACTTTGCATTTATCTGATAATTTCTTACATTTCTCTACAAGTTTGACTTCTTCACCGTCAGGAATCAGTTCAGCAGCATCATCCACATATATCTTCTCTGTACTTTTAGCTACTTCATTACTATTTTCTTCACCTGTCGTATCATTGCCATTATCATCAACAACTTCATCATTATCTGCTAATACTGTATATCTGTTAACACTTAAAGTTATCATCATTATTGCTAATACAATAACTGCTAGCAGGCTTCTTATTCTTGTCATATTATATTTCAAATTATTCTGTATATTTTCCATTATCCTAAGAACCTCCCCATTAGCATTAGTGTTGTAAAGACAGTAACGACTATTCCTCCGAACCAGCTCCATTTTTTCTTCTTAGATATAGGTCTGTCGGCAACAATTTTACCTGTCTGTCCGTTAAGCGCAAACATAAAATTTTTACCCTCATAGGTGTAATTAAGTATCCACACAGGTAATAATGCATATTTTGCCTGTAGACACTTAAGACGCGGTTGTTCACCAATTACATTTACGGTCGCATAACCTTTAATTGTGCTTCTAGTAAGATTATGTATATATTCACGCACACGTTTCTCTATACGCGGTGTCATCTGTTCACTTGTATAATTATATTTCTCAGCATAATATCCTGACAAATATGGCATCTCAAATTTTTCCATATTACTATATGTAAAAGGTTCTAATTTATCCATTATATCATCTGGCATCTTCTCTGACGCATCTGCTGGAATTTTATAGTAATCTGTTTCAACTTCCCTATCCACAACAAAATGGTCTGTATGAGTATAGTAATAATCACCCTTTGTCTCATGTCTTACTTTAGTACAATTAGCTGTCATTCTCAAATCTGCATTGTAGTCATATAACCAGAATGGCACATATATTCCGGTAATCTTCTCTATCATTGCCTTACTTTTAAGCTGTGTTGGGGTAAGTATTCCTTTTTTAGCCCACATAGAATATATATGCTCGGCTTTCTCCTTATCTATCTTAAATGGTATAACATACGATGGTAATAACTCACCGGTTAGTCTGTCTTCCATCAATGTCGGTCTGCCGCAGAAAGTACAGAATGTCGCTGCTGTATTCTCATCTGTCAATATCTCAGCACCACACCCCTGACATCTGTATACCTTGAACTCTCCACTTCTTTCTCCACTATCAGCTGCATTTCCCATATTTGATTCTGCAGTATCACTGTTAAAATCATCTTTATGTACTGACTCGTACAATTTCTGTACTTCTTCTACTGTTGCTTCATATCCACAGTGAACACATTCCATTTTCTGTTTTTCACTGTTAAATTCCATAACTGACCCACAATTAGGACATACGTATGAACTTGCTTCCATCTTTCTTATCAGTCCTTTCTTTCCTTATTGCAAATTTATCTGATTGATTTAGTTTCTAATATATTTCTTATACGGAAACATTATACCAAATCTTTGTTATACGGTCAATTAAGCCCCCTTGTTCACATTTTATTCATATTTTGTTAGTTTTAGTTTAATATAATACACATTGTTTATTAATTATTATCCTTTATAGTATTTATTATAGAAAAAAGATTTTCTTTTTATATTTTTTTCATATTACTCCCTTTTTGTTTTATATAGAAAAAGTGCTTCGGCACTTTTTTTCGTTATTATAGAAGTTTTATAAATAACAAATTAATTTGTTCAGACAAGAATAAAGAATGTCGCAAGCGACATTCTCCGCCTGCGGCGGGTTGCGATAGCAACATTTTCTACTCCGCCGCAGTGTGATCCTCGCGGAGCGTTTTTGCTTACCAGGACAATTTCAACGAAATTTCCTGGTAAGCAAAAACCACATTACCGGAATCCATATTATTCCGGTAATGCGGCTTCTAAAATCACTATATCCGTCTAATTATTTATATAATTAGATATTTTTAATAGCATATATAATTATAATGATTTCTTTTTAACAATCTGCAATTCATATCCTAAAGCATCAAGTATTCTACTAAATGCTCTTATTGTCGGAATACTTTCTTTACGCTCAATTCTTGATATCACCTGCTGTTTATTTCCTGTTAATGCCGCTAATTCTTTTTGAGTCATTTTTTCTTTTTTTCGTAATGATATCATTTCTCCTATTAATTTATATTCAGCACGGGATTCATCCCAATTCTTTTTGAATTCAGGATTACTTTCTCTCTTAAGTTCAATTTTCTTTTCTACACTAGTTTGAATAAATGGCATACTCGTCACTCCTCATATAAATTTCTTTCTCAATATCTCGCCTAATTCTTTCGCACGTTTTCGAACAATATTCGCATCCTTCTTCTCAGTTTTGTTCTTCTGTTTCTTACAGGCATGAAGCAAATATATATTTTCTTTATCTGTCATAATATAGAATATGCGATTATGCTTTTGAAAATACACTTCATAAATTTTCTTTTCCCATGGTTTAAAGAAAATTTTATCAAATTCTCCCTTCTCCATATGCTGTAACACCGTATAACCGTCAACTTGCTCTTCTATTGATAACGAATCAATATACTCATATATTAAATTTCTTCCTGAAGCAGAACAATATGGTCTTATTATCATTTATAAACCTCCCATTCTTTTGTCTGAAATAATAATACAACATATAAGTTGTACTGTCAACCACTGCTACAAAATTATATACGAAATAAAGAATGTCGCCTGCGACATTCTCCGCCTGCGGCGGGTTGCGATAGCAACATTTTCTACTCCGCCGCAGTGTGATCCTCGCGGAGCGTTTTTGCTTACCAGGACAATTTCAACGAAATTTCCTGGTAAGCAAAAGCCACATTACCAGAATCTATATTATTCCGGTAATGTGGCTTCTAAAATCACTATATCCGTCTAATTATTTATATAATTAGATATTTTTTAATAGCATATATAATTATATCATCTGATTAAACTTCAAATATTAAATCACCATATGATGGCATTGGCCATAAGTCTTTATCAACAATCATCTCAAGTTTGTCAACAGGTGTTCTTAAATCTGCCATTGCTTCTCTGATTACATCTTTGAAGAATGTAGCCTGTTCTTTGCCCTCTTCTTTAGTTGCTGCTTCGGCTATAGCTTTCTTCAAGTTAGCAAGAGCTTTCTGTGTCTCTGCAAGTAATGCTGAAGTCTCAACTAAGAGTTCTTCCTGTACACTTGTATCTGCACCTACTGCTGCTGACTTAACTGATGCAATTGATGTAGAAAGTTCTGTTGTAGCTTTGATTACGGCAGGAATAATCTGTTTGCCTGCAATATCAATCATAGCCTTTGCTTCAATATTTAATGCTTTAGAATATGCTTCGTACTGTACTTCTGCACGAGACTCTAATTCTGCCTTTGTAAATACACCGAATTTTTCAAATAACTTGATAGCCTTATCTGTTGTTAGAGCCGGAATAGCATCAACCATAGTCTTGATGTTTGGTAAACCTCTTCTCTCAGCTTCAACAATCCATTCATCTGAATAACCGTCTCCATTGAATACGATTCTCTGATGTTCTGTTGCTAATTTCTTGATAAGGTCATGTAATGCTAATTCAAAATCGTCTGCTTTCTCAAGTTCATCTGCAATATCACAGAATGCTTCAGCAACGATTGTATTAAGAACAACGTTAGGGCTGGCAACTGAATCTGATGAACCAAGTGCTCTGAATTCGAATTTATTACCCGTAAATGCAAATGGTGATGTTCTGTTTCTGTCTGTTGCATCCTTCTTTAAATCAGGAAGTGTGCTTACACCTGTCTGTAATCTGCCTGCTTTTAAACTGCTTGTTGCATCACCTGTGCTGATTAACTGATTTAATACGTCACCTAACTGGTCGCCTAAGAACATTGAAATGATAGCTGGTGGTGCTTCATTTGCTCCTAATCTGTGGTCGTTGCCTGGGTTAGCTGCTGATTCACGAAGTAAATCTGCATGTTTATCAACTGCTGACATAATAGCTGTTAATACAAGCAAGAACTGTTTATTCTCATGTGGTGTCTTACCTGGGTCTAACATATTAATTCCATCATCTGTTGTGATTGACCAGTTATTATGTTTACCTGAACCATTAACACCTGCAAATGGTTTCTCATGAAGAAGGCAAACCATACCATGACGTCCTGCTACTTTCTTCATTGTCTCCATTGTAATCTGGTTATGGTCAACTGCTATATTAGCCTCGGCATATATAGGAGCTAACTCATGCTGTGCAGGAGCAACTTCATTATGCTGTGTCTTGGCAGATACACCTAATTTCCATAATTCTTCATTAAGGTCTTTCATAAATGAACCGATTCTTTCACGAATACTTCCGAAGTAATGGTCATCTAGTTCCTGTCCTTTTGGTGGCATTGCACCGAATAATGTACGACCTGTAAAGATAAGGTCTTTTCTCTTTAAATATTTTTCTCTGTCAACTAAGAAATATTCCTGTTCTGGTCCAACTGATGGAGTAACTCTCTTAGATGTTGTATTACCAAATAATCTTAAAATACGAAGTGCCTGTGTATTAATTGCTTCCATCGAACGAAGTAATGGAGTCTTTTTATCAAGAGCTTCACCTGTATATGAGCAAAATGCTGTCGGAATACAAAGAACCGCACCTGTTGCATCTCTCTTAACAAATGCAGGTGATGTACAATCCCATGCTGTATATCCTCTCGCTTCAAATGTTGCTCTAAGACCACCTGATGGGAATGATGATGCATCTGGCTCGCCTTTTACTAATTCTTTTCCAGAGAATTCCATTAATACTTTTCCGTTTGACTTAGGTGCTGAAATAAATGAGTCATGTTTCTCAGCAGTTACACCTGTCAATGGCTGGAACCAATGTGTGTAATGTGTAGCACCTTTTTCAATTGCCCAATCCTTCATAGCATTTGCAACCGAATCAGCTACTGCTGAACTTAATTCTGCGCCTTCATCGATTGTTTTTCTTAATTCTTCATAAACTTTTTTTGGTAAACGTTCTTTCATAACTGTATCGTTGAAAACGTCTTCACCAAAAATTTTTGATACGTTTAAAGCTTCACTCATGGTTATACATTCCTTTCATATGGTTAATTATAGTATTCTGACCACAATACATTTTCAATTAATTCAATATATTCCGGTACGCAATCACATAAGACTATAAAAACATTTGTAACTTAATATTGTATTTGTTCCTATAAAAAGGGCGTCCCCTAGCTAGGAACGCCTTTGTCCTCATATAATCCATATGTGTGAAATCACTTGCTGATTTCTTATATGTATAAAATAACTCATTTATATAAAAAATGCAAGTACTTTTTTATATTTATTAAATGAGGTAATTTATCAGTATTTTCGAAGTCAAAGAGTAATTTTATTAAGTAAGTTCTTCTCTTCTTACCATTTGTACAATAAATCTCTTACTCTGGTCTCCTCTTGTACATGTAGATAATGTAATTATCTTATCTGTTGGTTTAATATCATTTACACCTGTATCATATGCTCTTTTGCTCATACACAGGTCTATATATCTCTGAAATTCTTCATCATCAGCAAAAACATATGAATACGTATCACCTATCTCATCTGTCTCATAGGTTGCAAATATATAATAGCGATATCCTTTATCCTTTATATATATATCAAATGTCGGATGCTCTTTAAAATATGATTTAGATGCATATTTAATTAATGTACCAAACATTGAATTATTAAGCATATCATGTCCATATATAATACAGTTTCTGTCTTCCATTCCTTCATTAACCCTGTAATCTACGAATATAGAACCTGATTTACTCTCTCTATGTGCAGCATTATGTGTAAGATAGTAAGTGTTATCAGTCCCCTTAAGCACAGGATAACTTATAATGTTATCCTGTTTAATCCAGCCTACGGCATCTGAATTCATATTGACAAGTGCCTGATAATCATACTTCCATACCGCCTCGTTCTTGGTATTACTTATCTTGTTACCAGCTATATCAGTGGTCTGTTCATCTCCTGATATGTTCGGCACTTCGAACATCTTCTCTATATTCTCGTATTCATCATCACTGTCTTTATAATCTAAATATATATTAGTGAGTTCATATGCCGAATATGTGAATACGCATAGTGCACAAAGCATAATAAGTTTTCTGATACTCTCTATTATATAATATTTCTTGGAATGCTTCTTTAAATCTTTTATCTTATTCTGAAACCTTTCTTTCACATTAATATGTTTCATTACATAAACCATACCTTTCATCTTGGTAAAATCTATATATTATTATACCAAAGCAGATAAATAAAGCAACAAGATTATTCTCTTATGAGAAGTATTTAACACCTGACTCGAATATCTTCATATCCTGTTCACCAATAATATTTATGGCAACTGACTGTCCACGTCTCTCTGAATGAGCCATCTTACCAAAGCATCTTCCATCAGGACTTGTAATACCCTCGATTGCACAATATGAGCCATTTACATTCCATTCCTCGTCCATTGTAGGGAGTCCCTGCTCATTTACATACTGTGTTGCAACCTGACCATTTTCGAATAACTTCTTAAGCCATTCGTCATTTGCTACGAATCTGCCCTCACCATGTGAAGCTGGGTTTACATAAGTCTTACCAAGTTCAGCTAACTGTAACCAAGGTGATTTGTTTGAAACAACCTTTGTATATACCATCTTAGATACGTGACGGTTGATTGTGTTATATGTTAATGTTGGAGAATTCTCGTCCTGTCCTGTTATCTGTCCATTAGGTACAAGTCCAAGTTTGATAAGTGCCTGGAAACCATTACAGATACCAAGTGCAAGACCATCTCTTTCATTTAATAACTTATTAACTGCTTCTTTAAGCTTCTCATTTCTGAATGCTGTTGCGAAGAATTTAGCAGAACCATCTGGTTCATCACCTGCGCTGAAACCGCCTGGGAACATAATAATCTGTGCCTGTGAAATAGCATTTTCAAATATATTAACAGAATCTCTTATATCTTCTGCTGTAAGATTCTTAAATACTTTAGTTACGACATTTGCACCGGCTCTTTCAAATGCTTTTGCGCTGTCGTATTCACAGTTTGTTCCAGGGAATACAGGAATGAATACTGTAGGTTTTGCAACCTTATTCTTGCATACATAGATACTTCCTGCTGAATATACGCCTGTATCTACAACGCTCTTATCATCTGTTGACTTAGTCTGGAATACTTTTTCTAAAGTTCCCTCCCATGCTGCTAAAGCTTCGTCCATTGTAATTGTTACATCACCATATACAAATGATTTTGTATCAGTAACTTCACCAATTACTTTTGCATCTTTTACTTCTGATAATTTAGCTGTGTCTACTTCTGCAACGATATTAGCAATTCCCTTTCCAAATAATGTTTCTACAGTTACATCGTCATTTACTTTAATACCAAGCTTGTTACCAAATGCCATCTTGCTGATTGCTGCTACAACGCCCTTGGCATCTACTGAATAAGCTGCTTTAATTACGCCTTTACCGATAAGTTCATGAATCTCATCATATAATTTCATTACTTTATCATAAACAGGTAAATCGTATTCATCTCTTTCTATCTCGAATAATACGATTGAATCACCCGGTGTCTTAAATTCAGGTGTAATAATGTCTTTCTCTTTAGCCACATCAACTGCAAATGAAACTAATGTTGGAGGTACATCTATATTATTAAATGTTCCTGACATACTGTCCTTACCACCGATAGATGGTAATCCGAAACCTAACTGTGCATCATATGCACCAAGTAAAGCTGCAAATGGCTGGCTCCAGCGTTCAGGGTCAGAATTCATTCTTCTGAAGTATTCCTGGAATGTGAATCTTATCTTCTTATAATCACCGCCTGCTGCTACTATCTTGGCAACCGACTCTGTTACTGCATATATTGCTGAATGATATGGGCTCCAGCTTGAAAGGTATGGATCAAAACCGTAACTCATCATTGTTACTGTATCGCATTTACCTTTTAATACAGGAAGTTTAGCAACCATTGACTGTGTCTCAGTCAACTGGTAACGTCCACCAAATGGCATAAATACTGAACCTGCACCGATTGAACCATCGAATCTTTCTACAAGACCTTTCTGTGAACATACATTTAAGTCTGCAAGAGTATCTGTCCATGCTTTCTTAACATCTTTCACTTCAACATCTTTGAAGAACTTATTATTCTCGTCAGGCATATCTACCTTAACTGCATTTTCCTGATGCGCACCGTTTGTATCAAGGAATGAACGTTTAAGGTTAACTATCTCTTTACCTCTCCATTTGAGAACAAGTCTTGGCTCTTCTGTTACGACTGCAACTTCTGTAGCCTCAAGGTTCTCTTCGTTGGCATATTTCATGAATTCTGCAACATCCTTAGGATCAATAACTACTGCCATTCTCTCCTGTGATTCTGAAATAGCTATTTCTGTTCCGTCAAGACCTGCATATTTCTTAGTTACTTTATCAAGATTGATATCAAGACCATCTGCTAATTCACCGATGGCAACTGATACACCGCCTGCGCCAAAGTCATTACATTTCTTAATTAATTTACTTACTTCTTCTCTTCTGAATAATCTCTGAAGTTTTCTCTCTGTAGGAGCATTACCTTTCTGGACTTCTGCACCACATGTTTCGATTGAAGCCTCTGTATGAACCTTAGATGAACCTGTTGCACCGCCACAGCCATCACGTCCGGTTCTTCCACCTAATAAGATAATGATATCTCCCGGATCAGAGTTCTCACGTTTTACAGCATATCTTGGAGCCGCTGCTATAACTGCACCGATTTCCATTCTCTTAGCTACATAATCAGGGTGATAAATCTCTTTAACAAGTCCTGTTGCAAGACCAATCTGGTTACCATATGAGCTGTATCCGTTTGCTGCTCCACGAACTAACTTCTTCTGTGGTAATTTACCTTTAAGAGTATCTTTCATCGATTTGGTAGGATCTGCTGCACCTGTAACACGCATTGCCTGATATACATATGTACGTCCTGACAATGGATCTCTTATTGCACCACCAAGACATGTAGCAGCGCCACCAAATGGTTCTATCTCTGTAGGGTGGTTATGTGTTTCATTCTTAAAGTTGACAAGCCACTCTTCTGTGATAACACCTTTGCCGTCCTCTTTATCTATTTCTACTGGTACTACGATACTACAAGCATTAATCTCGTCAGATTTCTCCTGGTCGTCTAACTTGCCCTCTTTCTTTAACTTACGCATTGCCATAAGTGCTAAGTCCATAAGGCAGACAAATTTATCATCTCTTCCCTTGAAGATAACATTTCTGTCTTCAATATATCTTTCATAAGTCTTAACGATTGGTGCCTTATAATAACCATCTTCAAACTCGATATCTGTTAATTCTGTATTAAATGTTGTATGACGGCAGTGATCTGACCAATATGTATCGAGAACTCTTATCTCTGTCATTGATGGATCTCTGTTTTCATCATTCTTAAAATAATTCTGAATATGGAGGAAATCTTTAAATGTCATTGCAAGTCCTAAAGAATCATATAATTCTTTAAGTTTTCCCTCTTCCATATCTTTAAAGCCATCAAATATAATTACATCAGCAGGCTCATCGAATACTGTCACAAGTGTTTCAGGTTTCTCTAATCCTGTTTCTCTTGAATCTACAGGGTTAATAGAGAATGCCTTGATACTTTCGAATTCTTCGTCTGTAACCTTTCCCTCTATTACATATGTAGTTGCTGATTTAATAACAGGTTCTTCATCTTCATTTAAAAATTTTACACACTGTACTGCTGAATCTGCTCTCTGGTCAAACTGTCCCGGAAGAAATTCTACACTAAAAACACGGTCATTTTCTGCATCATATGGAAATTCTTCTTCATATAATGTATCTACCGGAGGTTCTGAAAATACTGTAACTAACGCCTGTTTATAAGTCTCTTCCGATATGTCTTCAACATCATATCTTACTAAAACTCTGACACCTGTTACAGTTTTAATTCCGAGATAACTTGATATCTCATGTTTAAGTTCCTTAGCCTTAACAGCATAAGGTGCTTTTTTCTCAACATAAACTCTTCTTACTTTGCTCATAAGTACCTCCATATATTTTGAGTTGCCAGTACAAATTCTGACTAATCCATAATAATGCAAGTTTACAATAACATTAGGTCATTGTCAAACGTATATTGCATAATTATATTTTTAATCTTATCACACATACTTCCAGAAATGCCTTACAATCTCTCCTGCATTTTTGCTGTCAATAACTTTGACATCATTCCATTCCCTCGGAAATAGCTGTCTGTAATCTCTCCTTAGAAATCTTTCATCTAACAGAGAAATGACTCCATAATCTTCATCCGTCCTGATAACACGCCCTGCTGCCTGCAAGACCTTATTCATTCCCGGATATCTGTATGCATAATCAAATCCATTTCTATTATTCTCATCATAGTAATTCTTAAGTATCTCTCTTTCAGAGCAGACCATAGGAAGTCCCGTACCAATGATAATACTGCCGATAAGTCTTTCATTCTTAAGGTCTATGCCCTCCGAGAATATTCCACCAAGCACACAGAAGCCAATAAGGCTTTTATCCCTGTCCACTTCAAATGTTGCTAAGAATTCTTCCTTTTCTTTTTCTTTCATACTTCCTGTCTGGCAGAATATCTCATATTCTTCTGTAAAACCCTCTCTTATGGCTAATTCATATATATCTTCTAACATTTTATATGATGGAAAAAATACCATATAATTTCCGGCACATCCACCTACCACTTCTCTTATAATATTTAACATTCTTATATATTCATTTTCATTTCTTCTTGTGTATTTACTGCTTACATCTCTGCATATTGAGACCAGTCTTTTATGTGTATCAAATGGAGAATCAATATAAATCGCATAGTCCTCAATATCTCCGCTTAATAATTCCTTATAATAATTAACCGGCAAAAGCGTTGCAGAGAAGAACATTGTCGCAATTCCTGTCTGCATACAATCCTGCAGATTACCCGATGGGTTTACGCAGAAAAGCTTCACAAAGAATTCGCCTTTCTCATTAAAGTCAGAATATATAACGTATTTGCTGTCAACAAGTTCATATATATCTAAATATGTCCTTACCGCAAAATATAATTCTAATACTTCATCTCTTTTATCAAATTCCTTATTATCATCTAAGAATTTCTCTAGTGCTGTCTGTAATCTTAAAAGCGACAGAACTAAGTCCTCAGTTTCATCAAGAAGTGTGTATGAATACCGGTCTGAAGTTCCTATACACATTCTCTTAAGACTTAACATTTCGCGATTGCATTTATCAAGAGCATTTGACACTCTCTTGCTTCTGTCCCTGACAATCTTTTTACAGCTTAAGAAATCTTCCTTAGTAATTATGGCACTATACATTTCCCTTGCACGCTCCACAAGATTATGTGCTTCATCTACGAGAAATACATATCTGCCTGTTATTCCCTCCGTAAAATATCTCTTAAGCTTGGCATAAGGGTCAAAAACATAATTATAATCACAGATTACTCCATCCATAAAATTACTTATGTCTAATGACATTTCAAACGGACATACCTCATATTCATCTGCATATTTCTCGATAACTTCCCTTGTTATTGATGATTCATTGGTAATTACTTCATATATTGCACTGTTTACCCTGTCAAAATGCCCTTTTGCACGTTTGCATTTATCAGGATTACATATAGTCTCATCACATGGACAGATTTTCTCTTTTGCGGTTAATGTAACCGTCCTGAAATGTAGTCCGTTTCTCCTTAATACTTCGAAAGCTTCTTCTGCTACAGTTCTAGTTATCGTCTTGGCGGTAAGATAGAAGATTTTATCCACATCTCCTGTTCCTACAGTCCTCACAGCCGGATAAATCGTCGAAATAGTCTTACCTACGCCTGTCGGTGCCTGAATGAACATATTTCTCTTAGCAAGAATTGATTTATAGACAGATACAACAATATTTCTCTGCCCGTTTCTGTATTCAAATGGGAATTCTAAATGCTGTATTGAATCCATCTTCATCTTCTGCTCGTCTGCAATATAGTCTGCCCATCTTATATATTCAGCCATTACACTCTCGAACCATACTTCTATTTCTTCAAATGTATATACGGTTCTGAAACGTTTGATTTCCTCGGTATCAAGATTGCAATATGTCAGCTGCACACAGATTTTATCCAGATTATGTTGTCTGGCATAAATATACGCATAACACATTGCCTGTGCCTGATGCACCTGCTGTGCTTCTGTGAATTTCATCACATCTGCATACATACTTTTTATCTCATCTACCACTACTATATCCTCGGCTATGATACCGTCTGCTCTTCCCTCCAGATTAATGCAGTAATTATCATATTCAAGTGCTATCTTTAACGTAACTTCAGCTTTATATTCTATACCCATCCGTCCCTGAATCTTCTTATGCATCTTCGTACCCTCTGCCATTGCCTGCTTGCTCATTGCACCGGCTGTACGGTTATCAATGTCACCTGAACGCATAATAAATTCCACAAGATTTCGTACAGAAATATTTATAGTAAACTTCTCCATTATTTATTAAATCTTTCCGGTATATTTTCGCCCAATTCTGCCCTATGCTCTAACAATTTATCATACTGCTTATACATTTTCTGGACACCATTCTCTAACAGATAATAATGTTTTATATAAGGTATAAGTAAGACAATAAGCAAAAGTGCAAGCAGAAGCAGACCTATGTTATTCACTATCAGATATGTAAATATCGTCATAAAAGTACCAATTGCAAATAAAACAGTTACGATTAGATGAACAAGTCTTTCGTGCATAAAGAAGCCTATCTGCACCATATGATTCTTCAATATCTTCTGTAAGTCCATCTCTTCTCCTGATTCTATTCGTTCTAAAAGGTCGTCCATATACTTTAAATATTTTGTTATTCTCTCTTTCATAAGCTTCTCCTGTTCTAGGTAATCTACTCTGATGATTATTGTATTAAATTGAAAAAATAGGTAATAAATACCTGAGTATCTATCACCTATTTTAACCAATATCTCTCTATATTGCAATTCGATAATTATTAGTTAGCTTTACCAACTGAACCAAATAATTCCATTTTTTCCTTAACTGTAGCTTTGATTGCTTCAAATCCAGGAGCTAATAATTTACGTGGGTCATATCCTTTACCCTGAAGGTCTTTACCCTCTTCGATATATTTACGTGTTGCTGCTGCAAATGATAACTGGCATTCTGTGTTAACATTAATCTTAGCTACACCTAATGAGATTGCTTTCTTAATCATATCGTCTGGGATACCTGTACCACCATGAAGAACTAATGGCATATCACCTGTAAGTTTCTGAATAGCATCAAGTGTTTCGAAACTTAATCCTTCCCAGTTATCTGGATATTTGCCATGTATGTTACCGATACCTGCTGCAAGCATTGTTACACCAAGATCTGCAACTGCTTTACACTCGTTAGGATCTGCACATTCTCCTCTGCCGATTACACCGTCTTCTTCTCCACCGATAGCACCAACTTCTGCTTCAAGAGACATTCCTTTTTCTTTAGCTATCTTAACTAATTCTGTTGTCTTAGCAACGTTCTCATCGATTGGATAATGTGAACCATCAAACATAATTGAAGAGAAACCTGCTTCAACACACTTTAAACATCCTTCGTAGCTACCATGGTCTAAGTGTAATGCTACAGGAACTGTGATGTTTAATTCTTCCATCATACCATTAACCATACCTACAACAGTTTTGTAACCTGTCATATATTTTCCTGCACCTTCAGAAACACCTAAGATAACTGGTGAGTTTAATTCCTGTGCTGTTAATAAGATTGCCTTTGTCCACTCAAGGTTGTTAATGTTGAACTGACCTACAGCATAATGTCCTGCTTTTGCTTTTTCAAGCATCTCTTTTGCTGAAACTAACATATTTTATTACCTCCGTAAATTAAAATTATCATTTGAAAAATGTTCATCTACATTTTTCCTATATTATACCTTATTTTTAAAGTATTGCAAACTATTTTTAAATTCTTCAACATACTGACGAAGTTTATCTGTATCTTTCTCTGTAAAACCGGCATTTTTATCAGCATATTTAGCCCTGTATATAATGCATATAACCTCTTCTGTATCTGATGTGTCAGGAATAATTCCACCTGATTTAGTATATTTACTATCCTTATCCATATCAGCTTTCTTAAGTCTACCGATTAATTCGTTGATATCGTTACATATATCACTTGTGCTTCGGTTTATGGAATAATCTATTCCTGCTTTAGTAAGGAGCTTTTCAAAAATCACAGTCAGTACATCTATATTATGTCTTAAATCGTCTGTATTATAATCAGATTCTTTAACATCTCTCTTATGCTGTAATATATTATATAGTTTAACAGAAACAATTAATACTATGACTACTGCTGCCAATAATGCAAATATAATAATTATATTTTTATCATTCTTCTTATCTGTCTTTTTATCCGTTTCTATTTTGCCATTTTTAATAGTTGTTTCTTTACTGACATTTTCTTTATTTGTTGTACTCTTCTCTGCGGCTTCTGAAGAGATCTCATCCGATATGCTCTCTGGCGATGTTGTTGGTTCTGCCACATTATCAACATTATCTGACAGGCGAAAATATCCGGGAGTCACTTCTACCGGAACAAATCCAAGACCTGTAATGTAGATTTCAGGCCATGCATGTGCCGACTCATCTTTGACAATTGCCTTTACCTCGCCATTATCTGATTCATTCTGGTCGCTGCTTGTTATAACGTATCCCTCAACATATCTTGCAGGAATTCCCATATATCTGAACATCATTACACCCGCCGATGCAAATGAAGTACAATATCCTGCTTTCTTAACTGTCAGGAAATCAACTATAAAATCATCACCTTTATCTAAGGCTCCGGGACTTAATGTATATATAGCATTTACAGACAAATATTTCTGTACATATTTTATGCAATCTATAAGACTTACAGCTGTTCCGTCATAGACTGGTGAATCAAGCATCTCTTTTGAAAGAACTTCTGCGACTTCATTACTTATGCTACAACTTATATTTGTAAATTCTTCAAATTCTTCAAGACTCATTTCATCATCTTTTATCATATTAATTGCTTCATCTAAAGAAATATCATATACATTAAATACTTCATTACCTATCGAGTAATCCGTACTTAAGCGCATCTCTTTTTCATTATCTGAATAATACTGGTTAACATAGTATGGCATATATCTGTACTTTCTCTGATCCTTAATATATCTGATTTCAAATTTATCAGCAATTTTCCCATCATAGAACTTCTCTATATAATCATAGTCTGTAACTAAAGAATTCGACCTTCCACCCATAATTTCAATAGTCTTGACCAGTTCCCTGAGATTATCTGTGTTTATTTCAGTCCATTTATTTCTATCATATTCATTCCCGACAAAGCCCTTAAGATAAATATTATTATCTGTCTGTGTCATATTTACTCTAAGCATTTCTAAGCCGGTATTCTTTACTTCATCTACATTACCAAGTCTGCCACCGTTAATCCCACCATATGCCATACTGCTTTTTCCATCTGATGATGCCCGTTCAGTACCAGAAGAAATATCTAGTTTAAATTTTTGAGCAATATTTTCCAACACATCACGATATTTCAAATATTTGTTCTCATTATAATTCTTTGGTCTCGCTATAATTAATGTAAATAAAGTTACTACAGCTATAACTCCCGTCATAAATATCATTCTTCTTATGTAAATGTGCCTGTTTCTCCCATACATCACACATAATACATAATAAAGTATCAAAAGAATTGTCCATATTGTTCCCGGAAATAAGCCAAGTAACAGACCGGCAAATGTAATACCTGCAGACAGCAGAATGTGTATTGACGAAAACACTTTATATATCGAAGCTGTCACAAGTATATATGCATATTCTATTATTATCATACACAAAGTAAATGTAACACTCTGCTTCGTCGAACTAAAGAATATCGGTTTGCCAAAATCTATAATGAACATATCCGATTCTGTAATTCCCGCATAATAGTTATATGCATCTATTATTCTGTTAGCTATATAATATATTCCACACTTTATTCCATTCCAATTGATGAGTATAAGCAATATCACCGTTACAAATATCCCTGTCATCGCAAGGTGCTTATGCCTTGCCCTTGATGTAGTCATAAGTAAAAACGTTATACAGATTGTAAATAAACTTACTGCCACCTTTGATGCCGGAATATTAAACATATCAATAAAGCCGCCTGCTGTAGCAATTATACCCAATGAGATAATCAGACTCTTTCCGATAAAATCTGGAATTTTAAATTTATTTTCCATATCAATCCTCATTTTTCACACTATTAGTTTCCTTATGATAATATAAACATATTGTAGACTTCATGATTCTCATTCATAAATCTCTCCAATATCTTTTCTACATTTTCATCTACTTCATACATATCATATTTCATAACCTCCGATACAGCATTTTCTATATGTTCATATTCAGATACCAGACTTCGTCTTAATGTCCACGCATCTTTATCAAACCACATTATATAAAATGCATATCCGAGATTTCTCATTTCATAGGCTATTGAAATCGACTTTTCTAATCCTTCGTCAATATTTATCCTCTTAGATAAGTCGAAATATACATATATATTCGTCTCTATTGCTGCTATCGAATCTCTTATCATTAATTCGTCGGTTTTAGAACTCAGTTTCCAATGTATTTTGTTCATTGAATCACCATCGTGAAATTCACGTATCTCAAACGTTTCACTGCTGTCTCTTCCTCTGTCCTCATGAAATATCTCTGATTCGTCACCACTAACAAACGGCATCTTCGGTAATTCTATATCTATCGGTTTCGGTGTCGGCATTACCATTACATTTACATTTTCGGATATATTATTAATACTTAGTGAACCAAAACCTAATATATCGTATATATAAGCATTTTCAATTGTAAATGCAGTATATCCACACGGAAGACTCTCAGTAACTACTTTCTTACTCTCGATTCTATTGTCATTCAATTCCAACACTATTCTCTTGCTGCGTTCTCCCTGACCATATTTGCTTTTGTACTTTAAATTAAATTCAACTTTCTTATAGGGATAAATACTTCTCTTATTAATAACCACTGATACTGACACTTTCTCTTCTCTTACTATATATGGTTTGTCTGGCTTAAGTTTTATATCCACTTTGCACGACAATATCCGGAAAAGAATATATTCAATAATTGAAACACTAATAATTATTCTTAATGGAAGTGTTGAACTATACTCACTAAACAATATCATTAAAACTATCAATATTATTATTAATGCAACAGACACAATAATATTTTTAGCCTTATGGATTTTTCTGTTTGCACGCATCACTTCGTGGCTGCCTCCCTGCTTATATTACTAATTACTTTATCCACACTTAAACCACCTGTTTTCGCTCTGGCATTGAGAATTATTCTGTGTCTTGTACATGGATATAATACTTCATTGACATCCTCAGGAATCACATAGTCTCTTCCTCTTGCGTATGCATTCGCCTGCGAAGCTTTCATTATGGCTACGCTTCCTCTTGGACTTATTCCTAACTCTATCTCTGATTTATTACGTGAAATATCTGCAATTTTAGCAATATATTCATATATTTCATCACTAATATAGACTTTTCTTACTTCTTTCTTAATTATGTCTAAACCTTTAGAATCAATTACAGGCCTTACTTCATCTAATGGATTTTTACAGAATTTTTCTTTAAGCATAATAGCTTCATCACTGACAGTCGGATATCCCATTGATACGCAGAACATAAATCTGTCTAACTGCGATTCAGGCAGCATATGTGTACCTATTGAACCTACAGGATTCTGTGTTGCTATTACATTAAAAGGAGAGGGCAGCTTATATGTTACGGAATCTACTGTAACGTTGCCCTCTTCCATAGCCTCTAATAATGCTGACTGTGTTTTTGATGAAGTTCTGTTAATCTCATCTGCCAAAAAGAGATTACACATTATGGCACCTTGCTTGAATTCGAATTCATTAGTCTTCTTATTAAGCATTGTAAATCCAGTTACATCAGATGGTAATACATCTGGTGTAAACTGGACTCTGTTATAATCAAGTGCCATTGCTTTTGAAAATGACAATGCAAGTGAAGTCTTTCCTACACCCGGTATGTCATCTATTAATATATGCCCATCGGCTATCATAGCTGTCATTACCTGAAATATAACCTCATCTTTGCCCACTATAACCTTCTTAACTTCATTTATTACTTTCTTAACTGCCTCATAACCTGTCATTTTCTTTTCTCCAATCATATTTCAAATTTACATATCTTTATTATATTGTACCATTTCTCCACGCCCATTCTTCTTTACATAATATAATGCTGCATCTGCATGTTTCTGCATCTCTGATATCTCACTTGACTTAGTCATCTCAAGCCCCAAATCAAGTCCGATTGAGCATGTAGCCCTGAAATTGTCAGGAATATTTACATCACTCTTAACATATTTCTTAATGAGTTCTATAAAACCATCTTCTTTCTCTATCAGTTCGTATATTCTTGAAGAAATTTTATTAATCTCATTGATATCTGTTGTAGTAAGAAGCATAACGAATTCATCGCCGCCAAACCTTACTACATATCCTTTATCACCACATGCCTCTGTAAATATATCTGCGAAACGTTTAAGTATCGCATCACCTACATGATGACCGAATGTGTCGTTATAATATTTGAAATGGTCTAAATCAATATACATAAATGCACAATTTAACTTCTCATTTCTGTCGCAATGCTCTTTTAGTATCTTCTCTATCACTTCATAATATCCCTTACGGTTTAATAATCCTGTAAGTTCATCTGTTATAGCCTGTTTAATAAGTCTTTCATTAAGTCTGTATTTTTCTATCGCATCAAGTATCTGTCTGAAAACAATCATATACATGTCCAGGTCATTTTCGTCTAAGACCTCTCTGTTCATTACTGAATTCCAGCTCTCAGGTATCTTTACAAATGTAATAAAGAAGCTGTGCAGCTTATCATATTTATAAATAGGTGCTGCAATAATTGAAAATACCTTGCTTCTGTCGAATATCTTCATAATCCGGTCAAAACTATGATAGTTATTACTGAATTTAGAAAGTGCAAATCCTTCTGCATTATGTTTGAAATGATCCACTAATATATCCATCTCCATTTCAGACAATTCATATTCTAAATCACTGTATCTTATCTCCGGACACTCATTTTCATAACTTACGAATAACATATTATCCAGATTGAAATTATTCTTAAAGTTCGTTATAAGTGTATTAATCTCGTTTTCAACCGAAGTATATGTATGATTAACAAGTTCCTGGAAAGTTCCAAAGAATTTAATCTGAGCACTTCTTACCTGTGCTTCATGCTCGATGCTTTCTGTTCTTACAAGTTTCATAATGTTATCAATACTTACTTCTGTCATCGACAAAATAACACTAGGATATTCCCATTTATCAGTACAGATAAGGTCATCAAACATCTTAACACGTAAAAAATTGCCCTTACTGTTAAAGTATGCCCTTGCCTCTGTCAGAAGATTCCTGCTCTCTTCATATCTGCCTAATGTACATAGAAGTCTTGATTTATCTACTGCAAAGTGTACATAAGAGAAGAATTTATTACCAATTCCTCTGCTCATATATACTTCTGCTTTATCATAATTGCTTAATGCTTCTTCATATCTTCCACTTCTTGTATCTATAAGCGCTGATACATAGAAGAACAAGAACATATCATCATCCCACAGATAATTATAGAATTCATCTTCCCTGTAATCTAAGATGCCCTTAAGGAAGTTTTCTGATTTATTAATATATATCTGTGACATATAATAATTACCCTGCTTAAATAATGATAATGCAAGTAAGCCGAAGATTTTAGAAATATTACACACTCTTAAAGTGTTCTTCTTAAGCTGCTTAAGCATATTGCTTACCGTCATAAGATATTCTGTCGCATGTGTATAGTCTCCTGCCAGAATCGCATTTATTCCCATATTATATAGTGTCTCTATAATATAGTCGGTGTTTTTCTCATCATAGAATATCTTTAATGCCCTGTTATAATAACGGTTTGCTTCAATATATTTATCAGTAGTACAACAGATGAAACCAAGTCCGTTATAGATATTGGCCTCTTCAAATTTATTATTTTCTCTCTTAACGATTTCTATTGATTTACTGTAGAAATATCCTGCTGTCTGGAATAATCCGTTACATGATGCTACCATAATATTCTTACGATATGCTTCCACTAGGAATTTCTCATTATTAAGCTTCTTAGCTAATAATATACCCTTTGTAACATTAGGTGTTCTCTCTTCAATACCCTCTACAACTGTATATAATCTGTAATCATTATCAAAACAATATACATAAATATGTGCTAAATGATTAAGATAATTATACTTATAACATAATGAAATAAGCTCGTCCGGAACCTCTACATGCTTATCACATATCCATATATCTTTCCAGCCTGAAAGCTCTGACATATTTTTTATAAGCATACTCTGAAAATGTTCATATTCTCGCCCGATTTTATCTGCCATCTTCTCACACAGAATAGCATTCTTTCTAGCATCATCTTCATTTCCGATATACATATTGGCCATCGTCTGAAAATAATAGTACAGATAGTTTTTTTCATCTTCAAGTTCAAACGCATTAATCCTGTTTAATCTTTCACACAATACAAGTGCATATGAATAATTCTCTCTGTAAATACTTACCATAATATAAAGGGTTAACATATTTATTCTGAATTGTATCGTTACATCTGCTTTATCTAATTCTACTTTCTGATAAATCATTGAAAGATAGTAATTAGCCTGTCCGAATGCATATGTGTAAAACATTGTACAGATATCCTCTAATTCATCAGAAGAAGTATCAAATACATATGTATACTCTGGCTCTTCTGTCTCGTAATAATCTTGAAAAGGCCAGTCTGATACTATACCTTTTAAGTCACATTTCTTAATAAATTCATTATATGAATCATTAAGGAAACCTTTTACATTACCCATTTCATTAACAAACACTAATATATGTAATGTACTGCTCGTTCTTGATATTAATTCTTCTAATACAAACAGAACAGATTCACTCATCTGGTTAGCCTCATTAAGCATTATGAATATAGGCTTCTTCTCTGAGAGCATTAGCAGCAAATCAACAATTCCCTCTACAAATTTCTTACGGTCATATTCTTTCTCTGCAAGTATAAGATTCTCCTGACTTCTTGCCTTGCCTGTAGTTATATAGCTCTTAAATATACTTCTGTTAAGACTATATATGTTTGCATCTGCAAATACTTTATCTATATCAAGATTTAATTCAAAAATACAATCTCTTATTATATCCATAAATGGCTCATATGCCTTTAACATTCTTCTGCTAAGATAATCACAGTAGACCTTCTTCGTATCGTCGCTTACCGGAAGTTTAATAAAATCTTCTTTTGTAGGTTTCAAAGCATAGTTCTGTTTCACAATTCTTACAATACAATTATCATTTATAACATTTTCTATAAAATTAGATAAATACTCTAATCCTTCTTTTGTCATTGACTCCACCGTCCTTTTCTGTAAATTAGGTTCTGCTTTTCATTTACGGTTAATCTTCTCTATTCATTTCAAATATTCTCTTATTATTTTCACGCAATTTATATGTATATATTAATAAATTTATTATCATAAGTCAATGAATTGTTGTGTAAATCATACAAATTACAACATATTTTTCTTAGTTATGACATTACATAACAAATGGCTTGTTTTAACATTTACACATATATTAACATCTGTCTTGTCAATTGTAAATATATATGTTAATATATGTTCACTTTGTAACATTTAAAGTTTGATACACATTTGTGTACTCATATGTTGCACAGTTTTTTCAAATATTATGCTTTTAAATATTATTCTGCGCCGAAGCGTCGCAGGCAGTTAAATAAGCCTTATATTTATCCCCTTTTAACGCTTCAGAATGGAGACCAAAGTGAAAGACTCAATCAAGGAACAAATTAATAAATTAAAGAAAGAAAACAATGCCGTAATTCTAGCTCACTACTATGTGTCAGGCGATATCCAGGATATTGCTGATTATGTAGGTGATTCATTCTATCTGAGTAAAATTGCCACACAGACAGATGCCGATGTAATCGTTATGTGTGGTGTTGAATTTATGGGCGAAAGTGCTAAGTTACTTAACAAGGACAAAACCGTATTATTACCCGACACTAATGCAGACTGTCCGATGGCTCATATGTGTGATGCAGATAAGATTAAAATTGTCAGGGATACCTATGATGATGTTGCGGTTGTCTGTTATATCAATTCAACTGCCGAATTAAAATCATTGTCAGATGTGTGTGTTACTTCTGCCAATGCTAAAAAGGTCGTAGAGAATCTTCCTAATAAGAATATCTATTTTATTCCTGATGAAAATCTCGGAAGATATATTGCTAAACAGCTTCCTGATAAACATTTCATATTCAATGACGGTTTCTGTCCAATACATAAAGACTTAACTATTAATGATTTACGTGTAGCTAAACAGGCCCACCCTGAAGCCTTAGTGCTTGCTCACCCTGAATGTACTGAGGAAATCCTTGAAAATGCAGATTATATAGGAAGTACCTCTGAGATAATTAAATATGCCAAAACAAGTTCATCTAAATCATTCATAATTGCAACAGAAACCGGTGTATTTCATAAATTGCAGGCTGATAATTCTGATAAAACTTTCTATCCGGTCTCTGATAGACAGGAATGTCCTGGAATGAAATTAATTACTCCTGAAAAAGTTATCAATGTATTAAAGAATAAATCTAACCAGGTAATCCTTGATGAAGAATTCAGTAATCTTGCAAACAAGCCACTTGAGAAAATGTTATCTCTCTCTTCTAAAAATACTATTAAAACAGATTATGTAATAGTCGGCTGTGGCGTATCAGGTCTATATACTGCACTTAATCTTCCTGATGATTCAGATATCATTATGATTTCTAAAGAAGCTTTTGACCATAGTGATTCGTTCCTGGCACAGGGCGGCATATGTGTCCTTACTGATGATGATGATTATGACAGTTATTATGAAGATACGATGAAAGCAGGACATTATGAAAACAATCCTGAAAGCGTGGATATTATGATTCGTTCATCAAGAGAGCTTATTAATGATTTAATTAATTATGATGTGAATTTTCAGACAAAATCAGGTGAAATGGTGTATACTAAAGAAGGCGGTCATTCTAAGCCACGTATCCTCTTCCATGAAGATATAACCGGCGAAGAAATAACCTCTAAACTTTTGGCCGCAGTCAGGAAGAAATCTAATGTCAAAATGCTTGAATACGTGACAATGACTGATTTAGTCACATATGGCAATAAATGTCTTGGTATCGTTGCTAAGACATCTGATAATAAAATATTAGAAATTCTTGCTAAAGATACCATATTAGCTTCAGGTGGCATTGGAGGATTATATAAACATTCAACAAATTTTCCACATTTGACTGGAGATGCACTTGAACTGTCTAAGAAATATAATATTGAATTAGAGCATTTAGATTATGTGCAGATTCACCCAACCACCTTGTATTCTGACAAGCCTGGAAGAAGGTTTCTCATATCAGAATCAGTTCGTGGAGAGGGTGCAATTCTGCTTGATAAAAATGGGGAACGCTTTGTAAACGAACTTCTTCCAAGAGATATTCTTACACAGAAGATTCGTGAGCAGATGGAGAAAGACGGAACTGATTATGTTATGCTTTCAATGGCTCCTATTCCAGAAGAGACTATATTAAAGCATTTTCCTCATATCTATCATCATTGTTTAGAAAATGGATATGATGTAACTAAAGAACCTATACCTGTCGTTCCCGCACAACACTATTTTATGGGTGGAATCAAGGTTGATTCTAATAGCCACACTTCAATGGATAACCTGTATGCAGTCGGCGAGACAGCCTGCAATGGTGTCCATGGCAAGAACCGGCTTGCAAGTAACTCTCTGTTAGAGAGTATGGTTTTCGCAAAGCGTGCTGCACTTCATATGCAGAAAAATGCAGAAAGGAATTAAGTAGAAGAAAATGAACAATATTACAATGAAAATCAATGCCGATGAGCTTATTATGATGGCGCTCAAAGAAGATATTACAAGTGAAGATATTACAACTAATGCAGTTATGCCTGAATTTCAGTTAGGAACTGTAGACCTTATATGTAAGCAGGACGGTATTATTGCCGGACTTAATGTATTTAAACGTGCATTTGAATTATTAGATGATACTGTCAAAGTCGAATTGTTCTGTAAAGACGGCGATACAGTTACTAATGGTATGCACCTTGCAAAGGTAACCGGGGATATTCGTGTTCTATTATCAGGCGAACGTACTGCTCTTAACTATCTTCAGAGAATGAGCGGTATCGCTACTTATACTAATAAAATCGTTGAATTATTAAAGGGAAGTGGCATAACTCTTCTAGATACCCGTAAAACAACTCCTAATATGCGTATCTTCGAGAAATATGCCGTTAAGGTCGGTGGCGGTTCAAACCACAGATTCAACTTATCTGACGGAATACTTCTTAAAGATAATCATATCGGTGCTGCCGGAAGTATTACAAGAGCTATTGAAATGGCTAAATCATATGCTTCATTTGTCCGCAAAATCGAAGTCGAGGTTGAAAATCTTGACATGGTAAGAGAAGCTGTTAATGCCGGTGCAGATATTATTATGCTTGATAATATGTCTCATGATGATATGAAAGAAGCTGTCAGAATAATTGATGGACGTGCTAAAACTGAATGTTCAGGAAATGTTACCCTTCAGAAAATCAATGCTTTATCCGATATAGGGGTTGACTACATTTCTTCAGGTGCTCTCACTCATTCAGCGCCTATACTTGATGTATCTCTTAAAAATCTTCATAGCATTTAAGAAAGGACACTATAAATTATGACCGGAAAAGAGCGAAGAGATTCCATAATTAAAATGATAAGCGATAAATCACCTGTTTCCGGTGGTTCACTTTCTAAATCACTTGATGTAAGCCGCCAGATCATAGTATCTGATATTGCACTTCTACGTGCCGAAGGCTATGACATCATTTCTACAAACAGAGGCTATTTTCTTAATTCTCCGTCTGGTGCTACAATCGTCGTTAAAGTTAATCATACTGATGAACAGACCGAGGATGAATTAAATACCATTGTAGACCTTGGCGGTGCTGTTATCGATGTATTCGTACATCATAAAGTCTACGGTAAAATAAGTGCTGATTTAAACATCCGCTCAAGACGTAATGTAAAAGAGTTTATCGAAAATATAAAAAGTGGTAAATCTACACCGCTTAAAAACATAACCTCTAACTACCACTATCATACAATCTCTGCTGAAAATGAAGAAGTTCTGAATATTATCGTGGAGGAGCTTAAGAATAAAGGGTATCTTATGAAAGAAAACTGATGAAGGCAGATGCTTTATATCTATCTAATATGACATTAGTCAAAAGAAAAACCGGATAACTTTTCAGCTATCCGGTTTTTCTTTGTGTTTTTCGTGTTTTTCGTGTTTTGTGTGTTTTATTTATGTTAAAAATGTAATGTGTTTTCGCAAGCGATTAAGCTAATAAATCGTCATCACCCTGAAGTGCATCGAAGCCCTGCTCACCTGTTCTTACTTTAATTACATTTTCTACATCGTATACAAATATCTTACCATCTCCGATGTTGCCTGTATAAAGTGCTTTCTTAGCTGCATTTACTACATCCAATACTGGAACTTTACTTACTACTACTTCTACTTTAACTTTTGGAAGTAATACCATATCTAATTCAACACCACGATAGTATTTAACATTACCTTTCTGTGCGCCACAGCCAAGTACCTGTGTTACGGTAATTCCCATTACGCCAATTGCATTTAATGCATCTTTTAATTCTTCAAATTTACTCTGTTTACAAATAATATCAACCTTAGAAAGTTTAACATCACTTGCAACTGGTTTATCATCTGATACTAACTGTACCGGAACTGCTTCTGATACTGGAACTTTTGTTTCTTCTTTATCTTTCTTAGAAGATGAACCTAATATAGTAGGAACTGATGCCGGCATAAAGTCTGCATATGATGATTCAAGATTATGTTCTGTAATATCAAGACCAAGAATTTCTTCTTCTCTTGAAGCACGTAAACCAATTGTATGTTTAATTGCTAAGAATACAAGTCCCATTGTTATGAATACCCAGGCACATACTGACACAACACCAAGTGCCTGAACACCAAGTAATTTGGCACCACCGCCTGTGAATAAACCTTTTACAGATTCACCATCAATTGCTGTTGTAGCACCATCTGAGAAAAGTCCTACACAGATTGTACCTGCTAAACCATTTAAGAAATGTACACCAACTGCACCAACAGGATCATCTACTTTTAATACTTTATCTACAAATTCAATACCAAATACTACTACGAAGCCTGAAATTATACCAATGATTGCTGCACTTATTGGTGAAACTGTATCACAGCCTGCTGTAATAGCTACAAGTCCTGCAAGCGAACCATTAAGTGTCATTGAAACATCAGGTTTCTTATATCTTATCCATGTAATAATCATTACTGTACATGTTGCAACTGCTGCTGCAAGGTTAGTTGTTACGAAAATCTTTCCTGCTAATGCAATTGAATCGCCTTCCATCGAAACTGTTGAACAACCATTGAAACCGAACCAGCAGAACCAAAGGATAAATACACCGAGTGCACCAAGTGTTAAACTGTGTCCCGGAATAGCTTTTGGCTTTCCGTCTTTACCATATTTACCAATACGAGGTCCTAATATCCAGGCACCGATAAGAGCTGCTGCACCGCCACACATATGTACTGCTGTTGAACCAGCAAAGTCGTGGAAGCCTCTGGTAGCTAACCAGCCACCGCCCCATATCCAGTGTGCTTCAATAGGATAGATAACTAAACTAATAATAAAACTATATACGCAATAAGAAATAAATTTTGTTCTCTCTGCCATTGCTCCCGAAACAATTGTTGCTGCTGTTGCACAGAACACTGTCTGGAAGATTAAGTATGCATAAAATGGAACTCCATCAGGTAACATTCCTGTTCCGTAATTAGATGCGGTTGCAATACCTTTAATAGAACCTACGAAACCATTTCCTTTACCAAACATCAATCCAAAACCAACTAACCAGAATACCGGAGTACCAATACAGAAGTCCATCAGGTTTTTCATTATAATATTACCGGCGTTCTTTGCTCTGGTAAATCCAGTCTCAACCATCGCAAAACCAGCTTGCATAAAGAATACTAAAGCGGCACCAAGAAGTACCCATATCGTGTTAACAGCACTAAATTCCATAAACACTACCTCCATTCACATTTCTTTTCTCTTTTCAAATATTTTGCATCTTGCGATGCACCAGGCTAGTTCGCGAAACAAAAAAAGACGTCTAAGAAATTAATCTCAGACGCCTTCGCCGTTTATGTTGTGTATTATACACCCTCTGAATAATATGTCAAGCACTTTTTAGAAGATTTTTATTTTGACACCATTATTATTGCATAAATTCCCCTATTATGTTATATTTTCTACGAATTACATTTTAGAAAGGCTCACATAAACTTTATATAAGTGAGAACTAAGTGAGGTCTATATGATAGAAATAAAAGGAATTAGTAAAAGCTACGGCAGACACAAGGTTCTTAATAATGTATCATTTTCTGTTAAACCCGGGGATTGTATCGGCATCGTAGGTGCAAATGGAACGGGTAAGACAACTTTACTTTCTATAATAAGTGGACTTAGCAAACCCGATAGTGGTGAAATTCTTCTAGATGGCAATAATATTCTTGGCTCATCTAAGAAAGCCAGAGATAATATCAGCTATGTTCCACAGGAGAACCCATTGATTTCAGAACTTAGTGCAATAGACAATCTAAGTCTCTGGTACAACGGTAAGAAAAAAGATTTGGTAAAGCAATTAGAATCAGGTATATTAAAAGAACTCGGCATAAATGAGTTTGCAGAAAAAAAAGTTATGAAAATGTCTGGTGGAATGAAGAAACGTCTAAGTATTGGAATCGCATTACTTAATAATCCATCTCTTTTAATCCTGGACGAGCCAAGTGCTGCACTTGACATCGCTGCCAAACACGACATCAGAAATTATATGAAGTATTATACTTCTAAATTAAATGATTCTATAATTGTCGTATCGCACGACCAGAATGAGCTGTCTGTATGCAACCGATTATTCTTACTTAAAGATGGCTGTTTATCAGAGATTTCCACGAACCTTACAGATGATGAACTTGTTAAATTACTTTAATTCATATTCAGTTAAATGCGTCACAGGTGTCACATTTAACTTTTACCGCATATTGAATCTGATATTCAGTTTGCAGATTTTCCGACATATACACCTGTGGAATGGAGAATACAATGAGAAATAATAAAAAAGAGCCTGTAAATATTAATAATGACTCTAATCAAAATGTCGCAACTGACGCAGCAATCAGTAATCTTTTCTTTACAAATGTTTCTGAGGAAGCTGAAGACAACACAACTAATGTAAAATCTGAAGATAAGACAACTGATATAAAAGTTGAAACTTCTATTGAAGATAATAGTAATAATAAAACTAATGCACAAATTGATAAAGTCGAAGATAATTCAACAGATGTAAAATCTGAAGCTCCTGTTGAAGATAAAGTAACTGATTCAAAAACCGATGCTTCTATCGAAGATAATAGTAACAACGACACTAATGATAATGTTAGTAACAAAATTGACAATAACATTAATGAGCGAAGAAATATTGCACCTAAGCCTGCTAAGACACGTAAGCCAATATTCCCTGTGGTTATAGCCTGTCTTATTCTTGCTGTCGTAGTTGGTGGTATCGCATATATCCTTAACAACGGTAAATCTTCTAAGAAAGATTCCCTTGCCAATAAGCCATCTTTATTTGAAGGATTGTTCGACTTTACATCACCTGTTGATTCAGCTATTGGAAGTTCAGAACTTATTGCAAACTACAATAAATGTGGAAGTCTCAGCTCAACAATTACTGTTGATAACATATATGCCGATACAGATATTAGTGGTGCAACTTTAAATGCTACATTTAATCATAATACAGCTTCAAAGCAAGCATCACTTGATGCAGACATTTCTTATAGAGGAATGAAATTATATTCTCTCTTATCCTTTTTCAATGATAAGAAGATAATGTTTAAGATACCTACTTTTAATGAGTCAGTGTATACATATAGCGATAAATTATTTAAAAATGCATTTGATTCATTCAATAATACTGATATAATAAGTCTCTATGTATATGCGATTAAAGAAACATATCCTGATGATTTCAAGACTATCCTTTCAGGAATATCAAGTAATGATACTGATGCTGATTCATATGGTAATAAAGGTACTACCTACACAATCAGCGAAGATAGTGTGAAGCTGTTTATTTCTAAACTAATTACTGTAACATTTGATAACAAAGAGTTATTCGCAAGTATTGAATCATTATATGACAAAGATGAAATAAGTGACCTCAAAAAACAAGCTGAATACGTTGCACATAATTCTGCAAAAGCATATTCGGGCGATATTGCATTTACAGTATGGAAGAACAAGAAAGGTCAGTTAACTAATTTTAATTCTAACAATTCCATCGAAATATCTGGTGAGGAATTCAATATTGATTTCTCAATCGAATCATATGACGAAATCAATCCTGCCGATAGTATGATATTTACATTAACGATTACGGATTCAGATAATAATTTTTCAATAATATATGACAGAACTAAAGAAGTCGAAGATAATACTACTTATTTAAGCCATGATATTTCAGTCCTATCTGGCTATGACTCCTTATTAGAATTAAATGTAGCTGAAGATTTTAACGCAGATTCTAACGACTACAATGTTGAAGCAACACTTAATACT
The DNA here is from genome assembly GCA_902362455.1 of Eubacteriaceae bacterium. Lineage (GTDB taxonomy): Bacteria > Bacillota > Clostridia > Lachnospirales > Lachnospiraceae > Bovifimicola > Bovifimicola ammoniilytica. Next base: position 237,417 of record CABIWJ010000001.1, on the reverse strand, counting down.
GATACAATTATTGTGTTACAGGGTAAATTTAACAATATCAAAAAAGGAAAATCTTTTGATTTTGACATGACAAGCTTTCAGGTTGCACAAGGATATAATAAGCTGATAACACTTAATGGCAATTTATCTCTTGATACTGGTAAGCCAAAGATTACTAAGCCATCCGGTTCAACTGTAGATATCAATTCACTGTCTGATTCAGAGAAATATAACCTTATAGGCAGTATTAGTAATTTCTTCACTAAAACTATTGAGGATTAAATTTGAAGCTGGTGAAAATATGAATAAGTTAATTTATTTAAAACTTGAATTAAAAAGAAAATTTAAATTAATTCCCCAGATACTAATAGGAACAATTGCCCTGTCACTCGTGGTAGGGGCAATTGTTTTTTGTGCTTCTAAATTACTATATTCAGATGTCTCTATAAAAGAAAAAAGAACCATTGTATTTACGTCACAAGACGATTCAGAAATGACAGGACTTATAGTCTCTGCTCTCAGAAGTTCTAAAAGTATTAATTCTGTTTGTAATATAATTGAATCTGATTATGATACCGCTATTAAAATGGTTCAAAATGAAGATGCTATAGCTGCAGTAATAATACCTAAAGATTTTATGAACAGCCTTATGAATGGCGAAAACTACCCTATATCCATACGTTATTCGTCTACAAAATCTATTTATACTATGATTATAACTGAGCTTACAAAAGCTGCACAGTATACACTTCAGACTGCCCAGGCAGGCGTTTATACCCTTCACGACTATTATAAGGCTAATGATGTATTAGAATATGAAAACAAAGCTAATAAGTCACTTAATATGATTTATCTTGGCAAAGCCTTTAATAGGGGCAAATTCTTTGACAGACATATAATAACCGCGACTGGTAATTTAAGCACGACTAATTATTATTTTGCTTCAGGAATTATGCTTATCCTGCTACTTCTTGGCTGCGTATTTATTCTTAAGAGTAAAGATACTGACGAGGTTATATCTTTAAAACTGCACCAGAATGGAATTGGTGCATTTTCACAAACCCTGGCACATCTTATCAGTAATTTTACTGTCTTATATGTGCTTGCATCAACATTTATGATTATACTATATGCCTTAAATTCAAAGATAGATATTGGCTTTCAATTAAGCCTTAAGAACATCTTAATTAACAACTTATTTATATGTCTGTGTTGTTCAGCATTTATGTGCTTTACAGGTAATCTTATGTCCGGTAAATACAGTGCAATCCTGCTACATTTCATCTTAGTTATAATATGTTCATTTATTTCAGGCGCATTTATTCCAGATATACTGCTTCCTGAACCAATATCGAAAATTGCTGATTATATGCCAACGACCTATATTCTTAACATTATTGGAACAATGTTTACAGGTGAAATCTTTACAGAACACATAATTAAATTGCTAATATTTACTGGCATTTTTACATTATTAACGACTATATTTATTAAGATACATTTATTAGAAATTAAGCATTTCGGAAAGAGAGGTAATGACTAGTGAAGAAACTTATACTATGTAATTATCTTTTTATCAAAAGATGCCTTAAACGTACATCATTTATAATATTACTTCTGTTAATTCCAATTTTATGTATGGTTTTTAAAACTAATATCGAGGATACTAAAATCTCAATAAAAACAGGACTATATATAGAAAGTGAAGATAATCTTACAAACAAAATATGCAATAATCTAAAAAATAATTATGAAAGTGTTACTTTTGAAAAGTGCAGCAGTCTTGATGAACTTACATCAAGAGTCGCTTCCGGTGATTATGAATGTGGATATGTATTTAACTCAGATTTCAGTGAAAAAGTCTATGAAAATAAGACTAATAACCTTGTAACTGTATATAAATCACCAGGTACACTTACTGATGCCATAACCGATGAATATGTATTTTCAGAGGTTTTTGCAGAGTATGGCTTTAACGAATTGGCCGAGTTCATAAGCTCGCAGAAGATTTTCACCATTAATGATACAGATTCTTTAAGAAGTACTTTAAGACCAGAATATGATTATTATATGGCAGGAAATGATACGTTTTCATTTGAATATATCAATGCTGACAATGAAACTATTGATAATTCCTCATTGCTTTCATCTTACGTGCTTCTGTCTGTAAGAGGTATTATAACTTTATTTATTATGTTTGCAGCATTTATCGGAACTTTCAATCTGTATAAAGATTCTAAAACCGGAATATTTAATGCATTTAACAATAAAATAAGACCGTTTTGCAAAATGAGCGAAATATTTTCCTTAACTTTATTAGCCGGGATATTTGGCATGTCAGGAATATATTTAAGCGGATTATCTGATGGAATATGGCTTGAAATCTTTAGAATTTTATTATATTCTATAATCTGTACGCTGTATTGCTATATTTTATATAAAATAATTCCTAATTCATTTGCATTTGCAGCACTTATTCCTGTGTTGGTATTAGGAAGCATAATTTTCTGTCCGATATTCATGGATGTATCAGAGATAATACCTATTGTAAAATATATAGCGTGGTTATTCCCACCTAAATATTATTTTGCAATTTAAGATATAAACTATTTATACAAGAATGGAGACAATTTATGAATTACAAAATTATTGTTTTAGATTTAGATGGTACATTAACTAATTCCAAAAAAGAGATTTCAAAGCCTACCCTTGATGCCCTTATTGATATTCAGGAAAGAGGCTATAAAGTAGTATTAGCTTCCGGCAGACCCACTCCCGGCGTGCTTCCATTAGCTAAGGAAGTACAGCTAGATAAATTCGGTGGCTATGTTCTCTCATACAATGGTGCGAAGATAATTGACTGCCGCACTAATGAAGTAATATACCAGAAAACTCTTCCCGGCGAGGTTATCCCTGAACTGTATAATGCAGCCGTTGAATCAAATGTAGGCATTATAAGTTATGATAATGATTGCGTCGTTGTCGGTCGTGAATTAGATAAATATATAGAATTAGAGGCACGAATTAATCATATTCCGCTTAAAAAAGTTGACAATTTCGCAGAATATATTGATTATCCGGTTAATAAATGTCTTATGACTGGTGAACATGAGGTTCTCTTAGAAGTCCAGAAGAAGTTACAGAATAAATATAAATCATTACTCAGCATCTATTTTTCCGAACCATTTTTCTTAGAAATAATGCCTCAAAATATCGATAAAGCACATTCCCTTATCAAACTGCTTAACACCATCGGTATTACGAGTGAAGAAATGGTATGCTGTGGTGACGGTTTCAATGACATTTCTATGATAGAGATTGCCGGGCTCGGTGTCGCCATGGAAAATGCGCAGGACGTAGTTAAGCAGGCTGCTGACTTCATCACTTACTCAAACGATGATGATGGAATTCTTCATGTGATTAAGAAATTCTTCAAATAAATAGGATACTCCAAAGTAACAAAAATAACAGGACATATATTTTGCTCTCACTCCATTATCAGAACATTTAACAGTATTTAATCGCTTTCATTGTACAAATACTGTTAAATATTCGTCTAAGGTCACAATTCGCATAATATATGTCCTGTTATTTTCTTTACACTATTCTCTTTCTAATAACCATTGGTAGAACTCTGAATAGTCTTTTCTCTTTTCTTTCGTAAAATCAATTGCTGCTGATGGATGCTGATTTAAACGTCCTGTAAGAAGGTATGGTATATCATATCCCCATACAACACCCTCCTGCTGTAATTTAGCAATATGTTTCTCTATGAACTGTAATACAGGGAATAAATTATATTTAGGATTTTTAAGAAAACCTAATAATAATTCCATTGCACAGTTTCCTGCACCTCTTCCCATACTGCTCATTGTAGCATCTAAGAAATTAACTCCTCTTGATACTGACTCAATTGTATTAGCAAATGCAAGTTGCTGATTGTTATGTGCATGAATACCTATCTCTTTGCCGTATTTCTCACCAACTTCAACATATTTATCAGCTATTACTCTCATCTGTTCAGGGTAAATTGAGCCGTAACTGTCTACGATGTAGATTCCGTCAACACAGCTTTTACCAAGCATCTCAAGTGCGATATCAATATCTGTTTCATTTGCATTAGATATAGCCATAATATTACATGTTGTTTCGTAACCTTTTCTGTTAGCATCTTCTATCATCTCAATTGCTGCTGGCATTGTATTAATATATGTTGCTACTCTTACCATATCAACAGCACTATCACTTCTGTTAACAATGTCATTCTTGTAATCGCATCTTCCAACATCTGCCATTATAGAAATCTTTAAATCACTTACATTGTCACCAACGATATCTCTTATATCATCTTCATTACAGAATTTCCATTTTCCAAATTTATCTACATCGAATATTTCCTTTGAAGCCTTGTAACCGAATTCCATATAGTCAACACCGGCTTTTACATTCGCTTTATATAAATCTCTTACAAATTCATCTGTAAAGTAGAAATTATTAACTAATCCACCATCTCTTAACGTTGCATCCAAAATTTTGATTTCAGGTCTGAAATTCATTATTCTCTTATTCTCTTCCATTTTTATTGTTTCTCCTTCTTATTTAAATTTTCTATTTTATTTAATTTGTATTTTAAATATTCTCATTGCATTTCTATACATGAGGTCAGCATAGGCCTCTTTACCTATCTTCTCTTCTAATCCATTAAAATATTCTCTATACAATGACGGTTCGCCTGTCCGGTTGTAATAATATGTATCTATTCCATCAATCGGACTGTCCGTTCCAAATACCACTCTTTCGCTGCCGTATCTTCTTATGACTTCCATAGTCGTACTTACAGGAACCCACGTAGTATCTGCATACAGATTATCTGCTTTAGCCATTAGCTCTACTGCCTCTTTATTATCAGTTCCAAGTCCCATATGTACCATAATAAATTTGACATTAGGATATTTCTTCGCCATATTGTATACATGGATTGGCATAGCCTCTTCGCATCCACCCGTATGTGATGCAACTGGCAAATCATATTTATCTGCAAGCTTAATATATGCTTCAACTTTCTCAGAATCAAAATATGTCTTAGAATGATATGGATGAACCTTTATGCCTTTCACTATATCTAAATTATCCACAAGCATTTTCTCAAATGTCGCATCTGCCGACTCTGTAGCTGGTTTAATACATGGCATAATTCCTATTCTGTCAGGATTTGCTCTTGCGAACTTAATTGCTCTTTCAAATGATGCTTTCTGCGATTTCTGTATATTCATAGGAATTGGTGTCAAATCATGATTATACTCAGCCGAATCTATATTCGATACAACACAATAATCTATATGATATTTATCCATCATTTCTATAACCATTTCTTCAGTCATCACAAAATTAAGCATATTACATATATGAACATGCGTATCAATAATCATAATTTTCATCCTTTCCATACATTTTCATATAATTAATCGCTAAAATTACTTAAGAATTCTTTAGTCCTTGGATTCTTTGGATTAACTATTACTTCTTCCGGAGTTCCGTCCTCTACAATATATCCATTCTCCATAAATATAACTCTGTTCGATACATCTCTTGCAAAACTCATCTCATGGGTAACGATTACCATAGTCATATGTTCATTTGCCAGTTCTTTGATTACTTTAAGAATCTCACCTGTAAGCTCCGGGTCAAGTGCTGATGTCGGTTCATCAAAGAATAATATCTTAGGATTCATTGCAAGTGCTCTCGCAATTGACACTCTCTGCTGCTGTCCGCCTGATAACTGACATGGATATGCTTTAGCCTTATCCTCAAGTCCCATTCTCTTCAATAAGTCCATACATTCTTTTCGAACTTCTTCTTTATCTCTCTTCTGGACATGAATCGGTGCATCCATAAGATTTTTAAGTACGGTATAATGTGGAAATAAATTAAAATTCTGAAATACTAATCCGAAATATCCCTGTATTCTTCGTAAATCTTTCTTCTTAGCATATACAGAAACATTTTTCTCATTATTAGTTGCCGCATGCTCTCCTAAATATATCAGGTCACCACCGTCCATCTTCTCAAGCATTGTGGCACATCTTAACAAGGTTGACTTTCCTGAGCCTGATGGTCCTATTATGGATACTATCTCGCCCTCATCTACTGACAGCGAAATATTTTTAAGGACTTCTAAATCATCAAAACTTTTTCTAATATTATTTATCTCTAATAAAGCCATAACTACCTCCTAATTCTTGTAATAATCCAGACGTTTTTCTATTCTTCCCATAACGAATGCAACTAAGAAGTTAAATATGAAATAGAATACACCTGCAATTACAAAAGGCATCATGGTCGTCTGTGCTGCTGCTATCTTCTTGGCAACCGAAAACATCTCTACATAGGAAATTGCAAATGCAAGTGATGTATCTTTTACCAAGGTAATTACTTCATTTGTCACAGGAGGCAATATCTTCTTAATAACCTGTGGAAGTATAATCTTGAAAAATGTCTGTACTTTATTATATCCTAACACTTTAGCCGCTTCATACTGTCCTACCGGCATAGCTTCTATGCCTGAGCGATAGATTTCTGCGAAATATGCTGCATAATTCAATACGAAACCGATTATTACCGCATAAAATCTATACTCTAAAGTAAGACTTCTGTGGAATATATAATATGGTCCGAAATATACCACTAATAGTTGTAACATTAATGGTGTTCCACGCATTACAGCAATATAAAGTTTTGTAATATTTCTTATAATAAAGAATCTAGACATTCGCCCAAATGCAACTATCATTCCAAGTGGTAATGTAAATATCAGAGTATATGCAAAAATCTTGATAGTTTCTATCATTCCATCCTGCATTAGTTTAATCATTTCATAGGTACTCATTTGTCAGTCAACCTCATTTTATTTCTTTCATTCTATTCTGCTGTATCAAGAATAACATTATCAGTAAGTCCCCATTTATCTGCTATCTCAGCAAATTTTCCGTCTTTTCTCATCTCATCTAATGTTTCCTGGACTTCATCTCTTAATTTCTCATTATTCTTTGCGAAACCAATACCATACTGTTCTGATATAATTGGCTGCTCTAAAATTACATATTTATCACTGCCTCTGCTCTCGAGCTGGTAATTTGCAACACCGATATCCATTGCAATTGCATCTACTGAACCTGCTTCAAGATTCATAAATGCCTGGTTATAATCAGGTATCTCTTCTAATGCCTTAAATGATGCTTTTAAATCTTTACAATCATCTGATTCTAATGCTTCAAGTGCTGAAGATGCTGCCTGAACTGCTACTGTCTTATCCTTAAGATCAGAGAACTCTTTAATTCCTGATTTAGCTGTTACTACGAATACCTGGCTATTATCAACATATGGGTCTGACCATGCATAATCATCAATTCTGTCACTACTCATTGTAAATCCGTTCCATATACAACTGATGTTACCTGCATTAAGCTCCATATCTTTAGAATCCCAGTCCACTGGCTGTTTTACTAATTTCCAGCCTCTTCTCTTACATACTTCTGCTGCAAGGTCTAAGTCAAAACCTACATATTCTCCATTATCGTCCATATATCCATATGGTGGAAATGCTGCATCAAATCCAACAATAAATTTCTTCTTTGAACTTCCGTTAGAACTGCTCTTGCTGCCACAGCCTACAGTTCCGATAACCATTACAAGTGCCATTAAAAGTGCTGCACCCTTTAAAATATTCTTTTTCATTTTACATTTTTCCTTTCTTATTACTAACTATCAGGTGTCTGTAACCTAAATTTATTAATCGCATTAACATTATTTTTATACTTATTATGTACTTTATTTTCATACTAAAAATGCCAATGCATTTTTCGACACATTGGCATTTTAACATATTATCGTGATAAAGTAAAACATAAACTGGCGTAAAACATAAGAAAATTCAATAAATTTGTATGATTTTAAGTTCTAAATTACTTATTTAGAATTTTCTTCAAATCATTTTCAGGTGTACTGATTGGTGAAATTCCATAATTCTCAACTAAAAATTCTAAGACATTTTTAGATATAAATGCAGGTAATGTTGGCCCTAAATAGATGTCTTTTATTCCAAGATATAACAATGTCAGTAAGATACATACTGCCTTCTGCTCATACCACGATAATACCATACTAAGTGGCAGTTCATTTACACCACATTCAAAGGCTTCTGATAATGCTACAGCTACTTTAATTGCACTGTAGGCATCGTTACACTGTCCCATATCCATAATTCGTGGCAGACCTGATATATCTCCCAGGTCTAAATCGTTGAAACGATATTTACCACAGGCTAAAGTCAGAATAATGCTGTCTTTAGGTGACTGTTTAACGAATTCTGTATAATAGTTTCTTCCTGTTCTCGCACCATCACAACCACCTACCAAGAAGAAATGACTGATATTTCCCGCCTTGACCTCGCTTATGATTTTCTCTGCATTACTAAGCACAGTATTATGTGCAAAGCCTGTCATTACTTCTGTTCCGCCATTTATACCTGTCATCTGGACATCTTCACTATAACCACCAAGAGCAAGTGCTTTCTCAATTACAGGTGTAAAATCTTTCTCATCACCGATATGAACCATTTCAGGATATGACACAACTTCTGTTGTAAATACTCTGTCGGCATAGCTTTCCTTTACAGGCATAAGACAGTTAGTTGTATACAGAATTGCACCCGGTATATTGTCAAATTCTTTCTGCTGATTCTGCCATGCTGTTCCAAAATTTCCTTTAAGATGAGGATATTTCTTAAGTTCAGGATATGCGTGTGCAGGCAGCATTTCTCCATGAGTATATATATTTATTCCCTTATCTTTAGTCTGTTCTAACAATAACTTGATATCTTTTAAATCATGTCCTGTAATTACAATGAACGGACCTTTTTCAATCTTTAATGAAACTTTTGTAGGTTCAGGCATTCCATAACTCTCTGTATTGGCTCTGTCTAATAATTCCATACATTTTAAATTAACCTTGCCTACCTCTAACACTTTTTCAAGTAATTTATCAAAACTGAGATTCTCGCTCACGCTTATAAGTGCTTCATATATAAATGCATTTACCTCTTCATCTTCATAGCCTAACACCATTGCGTGATATGCATACGCTGCCATACCCCTCAGTCCAAACAGGATTAATGATTTTAATGAACGTATATCCTCATTCTCTCTCCAGAGATTTATCATATCATATTCATCTGCAATATCATAACTTCTGATATCAGCTATCATTTTCTTCAACGTATCATCATTGAAATTCACATTTGTAACCGTAGTAAATAATCCTTCGATAAGCAATTTTGTGATTTCTTCATTTCTGTTATCGTTGTATTTTTTAGCAAGCCCCATCAAAGCGCCTGTTAATTCGTCCTGTAATTTCGAAGTAGATGCAGATTTTCCACATACTCCTGCACAACCTGTACAGCCTGCTTGAGAAGCTGTCTGCTCACACTGAAAACAAAACATATTATCTGACATAGTTATATTCTCCATTCCTCAGACACCCTGTGTCCGCATAATTTTTTATTCCGGCATTTGCAAATCCCTGTTTCATTTACAATGTGATATTACTTCATAAAAAAATAAAGTTCTGTTGTATTTGCAACAAAACTTTATTCCATTTATTTCTTTCTTCCAAATAACGAGAAACCTTTTTTTACATACTCTTCTGTATTAACAGCCTTAAGTGTATATCCGATTCCTGTTATCTCTTCTCTTAATTTATCTTCATCAAGACTTTCTTCTGATATAATCTCCGTTGTTCCTTTGCTATGAGAAGATGAAACCTTCTTAACATTGAATTTCTGTCTTATCAAATCATTCATATGGCTTTCGCACATTCCACACATCATTCCATCAATTTCTAATGTTGTCTTTAACATTGGCTGTTCCTCCTTGCCTGATTTAATCCTTTTCCTATAATAATGCTATGATTAGTACATGTCAATTTTTACGTATTTTATTGATAAATCTTGTCATTTACAATTTACCTAATTAAATCATACATAATCCAATTAGCATATTTAATTTACATATTATATACTAAATATTATTATTTTTAAAAAACTCTATAGCATTAAACAGTATGGTAACTTGTAAATAACAAAATCACCCTGAATATATCATTTTCTTCTTCTATAAGACATTTGCCGCCCATTTTCATCATCATATTCTTAATACTCTGGATGCCAATTCCTGTACTTTCTATTTTCTCATCATTTTCCTTTATCTTATTCTCAATCACGAAACCATCCATCGCATTATCGCTAATCGATGTAATGCACACTGGAAATGAAGCATCTGCATATTTAACGATATTTGACGTGATGTTATCCATAATTCTTATAATGTAATCTGATGAGACGCGGACTTTATTCTCTGACCATTTCACTTCAAATTCTACCCTAAAGTCTTTTTCTTCCAGATAACTGCATGTTTCTGAGAATAAATCATAGAATATTACTTCATACTGTTCCGCCTTTTCTAATTCAATCTCATTTTCTCCCGTTACTAAGGAATATTCAAACAGATTCTCTGTAAGCTGCTTCATAGCATGGGCTTTTCTATCTATTTTCTCAATATATTCTAATAATTGTTTTTCATCTTTATATTTGCCCTTTTTCAAAATCTCAGTGTATAGCATAATAGATGTGACAGGTGTTCGCAAATCATGTGACATCTCCGTAACTATCCTCTGGTTTTCGTGAATCATTTCTGTTTCCTGGGTTATCATCCTGTTAAATGCTTTTCGCATACTCTCAACACTCTCTGCAAGTCTTGCTAACTCATCTTTACCTTTGACAGTTATTTCATAATCTAAGCTTCCACCCTCTAATATCTCGACTTCATCACCTAATTTTCTGATGTATTTCATCTTTCTTCTTATTCCTAATAATACCAGCATAATAAAGAATACAAATGTAATTAATTCTTCCATCATCATAGCATATTGATATAACTGATAAGTATATGCGCCAGTTATGGATACACTTGCTACACCCTCAGCGAATTCAACATAATAGAACTTTTCTAACAGATATGCAGCATTATCAATGGTTTCTCCCCATTCTTCCTGATCCGGATAAGAAGAATCGAACACTTTAACGCCATCTTTGTATATCTGGACATAAATTATCTTCTGTTTCTTTACCCAAGAAGATATCTTATCTGTATCTCTGTAAGAAAGATATTCTTCTTTCACATATTTCTGTAATTCCTTAACATATGCCCTGTTCTTTCTGTCACCATATTCAGAATCATAGAACCTGTCCACAAGCTTTGTTCCTGTACTCTCTAGAAATACAAATAATATAACAGACAAAACTGCTGAAATTATTAATAACATCAGCAGTTGAAAATAAATTGAGTCTCTCTTATTCGTTGCACGCATCGAATCTGTACCCCTTTCCCCATACAGTTTTTATATACTGCGGATTCTTTGGGTCAGCTTCTATCTTAACACGCAGTTTTCTTATGTGAACCATAATGGTACTGTTGCATGAATAGAAATAAGGTTCATCCCATACACTTTCATAGAGATTTTTTGCCGAAAAAATCTTCCTTGGATGTTGCATCATTAACAATAGAATATTATATTCAATGTCAGACATTTCCTTTTCTACACCATTTACATATACTTCGTTAAATTCCTGATTTATCCTTATGTTAGCAATATCAATGTATTCTGCATTCTCTTCTCTGTCTTCACTAACGGAATTTTTACCCATATATACTTTATATCTGCGTAGAAGCGCCTTTACTCTTCCTAATAATTCTGCATATGAAAAAGGTTTTGCAAGATAATCATCTCCACCTGCCATTAAACCGATAAGTTTATCTGATTCCTGTGCCTTGGCAGTAAGAAAAAGAACTGGTACATTAGACATTTTACGAATCTCCTCGCAGGTTCGTAAGCCCGATATTCCGGGCATCATAATATCAAGGATTACTAAATCCATTGTATCATTTAATGCTTCTAATCCTTTTCTCCCATTCTCTGCTTCTGTTACAATATAATTCTCACTTTCTAACAGAATGCGAACACCCTCTCTGATATCTTCATCATCTTCAATAATTAGAATATGTTCTTTACTCATATCCTGCACCACCTCCTGTATCTGCCTGTATATATTTTCTTAACTCTTACTTTGTTTCCACTGTTCTTCCATTGCATTTAATTTATTTAAGGCTGCACTTTCATATTTTTCCGAAGTTTTTTCCCATTTTTTATAAGCCTCATCTGTACGGTGGTCAGATATATTATAATTGTCTCTCAGATATTTTCCAATATAATCTGAAACTTTATATGCACCTGATAAGTTAAGATGGTCACCTTTATCAAGACTGTCTAAACTCCAGTCTATTCCTAACTCGTCTAACATAAGATTCATATCAATATATGTAAGTGAATTATCCTTAGCATATTCCATTATCGCATTATGTTTCTGATAATTACAGTTCTTAGGCGATGGTGTACTTACTAAGATAAGCTTTATTCCTTTTTCCTTACATAGAGCATTAATTCTGTCCACATATAATTTAACACCGTCAGATATTTCCCACTTATCCGTAGTTTCATTCATATATTGACCGCCTGTATATGGATTAATCGCATCTCTTATCATAAAGCCTTTATAGTTTTCTTCGCCATAATCCATACCAAACAGAAGTGGTTTCCATACGCTGTGGAATCTGAATATTGGTAAATAATAGTTAAATTCGTTAGTTATTAATTTGACTGCTCCGTCTAACTTGTCCTGAGCTCTGAAGAAAGTATTCGTCTCCATTATAACTACTTTAGGTTTCTGTGTTTTCAATGCAATCTTTAACATAAAATATGACTCATTAATCATCTGTGCTGACTGTGCTCCCACAAATGATGTAATTCCATATTCACTCCATAATCTCATCGGTGCAAATGAGCAGAAACTTAAGCTATCGCCTAATACTAATAAGTCAACTGTATCTTCTTTCTCATTCTGAATCTGGACCAGGCTCTTATTTCTGCTCTGTGTAAGATTATCATTTTTTCTTGACAGCATATTAAGTCCGATAGATAATCCGACAATCATTGCTATAAGTATTGTAAAAAATAGAATACATTTTCCTAAGTCTCTTATTCTTTTGTCCTTTATTATATTTCTAAAATCCTGCATAAATCAAATCTACCTGCTGATAACCAACTCCATATGCGCCTAAAAATATAACTGAAAGAATCAGTCCGTAATAAACTGCCCATCTCACAGACAGCCGCATTTTCCAGAGTCCGCCCTCTCCTAACAGGTTCCTTTCCTTTATATATCCGACTACTGCCACAACAATACAGCCAAATATAATTGCCGCAAAGTCAGCTCTGTCTAAACCAAATTTCAACAGTGTACCATTCCATATATTTTGAATGTTGAAATTCTTAAAAATGCTCGCAAACATATGAAACCCTGCACGCAATCCATTTGCTCTGAAGAACAACTCACCTGTGAAAATTATAACCCAGGCCTTTAATGTCTGAGGCACTTTATAATACAATGCATTTACATTAAGATGTAATTTCTTAATTATATAATCCCTGACAGGCTCTATAGCTATTCCCATAAGCAATATTGTAAAATAATATATTCCATAGAATATGTAATTCCATTCTGCACCATGCCATAAACCGTTAAATAACCATACTGGAAATAAGCATATTGCAGATACACCTAATTTCGTAATATATTTACTAAAATGCTTCTTACTGAATTTATTCCATTTCTTAACAACTCCTGAAACTGACACCGGATAGAACACATATGTCTTAAACCATACACCAAGAGTCATATGCCATCTTCGCCAGAATTCTGCTGCATTTTTAGAGGCAAATGGCTGATTAAAGTTCTCTGGAAGAGTCACTCCAAACATTTTACCACTGCCGATTATGATGTCCATACATCCTGAGAATTCCATATATAGCTGTGTTGTATATGCAATCGCAGCAACAATTATTAAAGCACCACTATATTTCTCATAATGATCAAATAATGCTGTAACCAGCATAAAAAGTCTGTCAGCTATAATCATCTTCTTAAATAATCCCCACACAAGCCTTATGCCACCTTGTGCCAGATTATTCATCTTAAGAGATTCGCCTGCCCACAGGTCATCTGAAGTCTGTGAATACATACTAATAGGTCCCTCCATAATCTGTGGAAAGAATCCTAAGAACAATGCAAGTTTTAATATATTTTCCTCTGGTTTAATCTTCTCCCAATACACATCCGCCATATAACTTATTGCCTGTAATGTGTAGAATGATATTCCAATTGGAAGTAAAACCCTTCTAATGGTAAATGCATAATGACCACCCATATTCTTAATAAGAATATTAATATTTCCGGCGAAAAAATTGTAATATTTCAGATATACTAATACTGCAAGCAAAGCAAGTATACCAATAATTAAAACGTGTTTTTCCCTTTTCTTATATAGCTTTTTAATCTTAGAACTTTCACCCTTAGATGCATTTAAAAGCTCTGTCTGACATTGCTTCTTGAGATATCCTAGCCATATGCCTATGTAATGTACAAATATCGTCGTTCCAATCAGATAGACAAGTAATTTACCGCTAATCATATAGAAAAATGTGTAGCCCGCGGCCAATAACACAAGTGGTCTGATTCTTCTCGGTACTATCTGATACATTAATAATACAAGCGGTAAAAACATAAACAGATATAGTGCTGAATTGTAAGACATATTTTCACCTTTATTCTTCCTGTAATCTAGTAATCATTTTCCACATTGCCTGTACTGAATTAAAATTATCAGGTACAATTTCAGATGCTTCCACTTCTATTAAAAATGTATCTTCTAATTCCGATACAAGTGTAATTACACCAAATGAATCTAAGAGATGCCTGTCTATTAATCCCTCCTCATTTTCCCAATCTATACTGTCATCAATATCATTTAAAATCTCAAGTAATTCATTCATTTCTTAATCCTCCATTTTTCACTTTAATCTACATATTTAATTTATAAGTTTCCATTTCTTTTCTTATGATTTTTATTCCATCTTTCTTATTGTATATGGCAATCGCAGGTAATACGTGACTTAAGAATAATGCCATTCCCTCTGTCATCGAATATGCACCTGTATTTTCAAATACAAACCTATCACCTGCTTTCAAATCATCTATTGCAATTTTCTGCACAAGAACATCATTACCTGTACATAGTTCTCCACAAATAGTCCAGTTATTCACAGATTCAGTGTTCATTAATTCGTTGTGGTCTAACTTATTAGTGTCTGATTCTTCGAAGTCTGTTTCATTATATTCTACGCTTGCACTTCTTATATGTCTGATATGGGGCATATACATGCCTCTTATCTGTCCGTCATAATTAAGCTGGTGCATACCACCATTAACAATGCAATAATTCTTATCACCGCTATGCTTTATATCTTTAACTTCCGTCATATAATATCCACAGCCTGCTGCAAATGCCCTGCCCATCTCAATTGTTATCTTATAATCCGGTTGTATCTCATTAATAACATCGGCAACCTCTTTTATGTGCTGTTCCAAGGCATTGTCCTGTCCCTCGAAGTAAGCAGCCGGAATACCAGGTCCATATTCTAATTCATCAATATGGTAACCTGTCGTATCTTCTAACTCACAGATAAATTCCTGTAATGAAGTTAATTCATCTCTAATCTTCTTCATTGATTTTTTCTGCGTTCCTGAGAAATAATGTATACCACTAATATTGGGTCTGTAATTTTCATTTGTTTGATCCATTATTATATTTCTGATTGTCTGCTTATCCATTCCAAACTGGTTACCGCTTGTAAGCCTCAGATATACATTAACTGCTTTCTTATTAGCTTTGCACCATTCTTTGAAATATGAATACTGCATTAACGATTCTGCTGTATATAAGCACCTTTCACCATAACAATCAAGTATCTCATATATATCCTGTCTGTCTTTCATAACACCTGAAATCAACAATTTCTCCGGTGTAATTTCCTTATTCCTGCATATTCTGAATTCACCCATTGAACAGACTTCTATTCTGTCTGTTAATTCATTCATTATACTTACTAAGAACGGATTAGCTTTCATCGCATAACACAGATTAATATCGGCTTTCGAAGCTGTATTCAGATTTCTTCTAAACATTTCTACCGTATCAGTAACTATATCAGAATCAAATATATACATAGGTGCTTTACAATTTGCAGCAATATTTTCTAATTCATCTATATTCATTTAAGCTCTCTTTCTCTTATCTATAATATCCATAAAATACTTTCTGTCTGTCTTGCCATTTTTATTAAGTGGAAATACTTCTGTCTGTACTAATTTTCTAGGAATCATATATGCTGGAATACTTCGCTTCAATTCCCTGTGAATATCCTCTGTCATAGCATTTCCCTGATAAAATGCCACCAGATAATTGTGCTTATAATCCATCAGGCATACGCTTTTATCCACTTCATCTATACGGTTAATCGCTCTTTCAATTTCTTCTAATTCAATTCTGTGTCCCATATGCTTTATCTGGAAATCACATCTTCCTGAGAAATATAGCCCGCCATCTTCACCATAGTAACCTAAGTCACCTGTTCTATAGCACCTCACAACCTCGTCATTATGCAGAGGATACATAATAAAGCGTTTCTCTGTCTCCTTAGGATTATTATAGTAGCCCTCGGATAATGATTCGCCTGTTACACATATTTCTCCAACTTTATCTCTTTCATTAATTATTGAATTATTATCGTCCATTAGAAATACCTCTCTGCCCGGAAATGCCTTGCCAATAGGTATCTTCTCATTGTCTTCATACATTCTTCCTATATTAAAATATGTACAGTTGCAGGTAATCTCTGATGGTCCGTATAAATTGACGAATTTAGCTTCTGGTAATGCCTCCTGCCATAATCTCAATTGTTTTACCGGCATTACTTCTCCGCTAAACATTACTCTTTTAACATCCTTTGGTACTTTATAACTAAGTCCTTTTAGTGATGAAATAAGCGTAAGTGCTGATACTGCCCAGGTCAGATTCGTAACTTTCTTATCGCATAGATAATCAAGAAGTATTGCTGGAGAGCAGAATAATTTCTTAGGAACAAGCACTAAAGCAGCCCCTGTCATTACTGCCGAATAGATATCTTTAACCGACACATCGAAATCAAATGGTGCCTGATTACCTATTCTATCCTCTTCATTTATTCTGAATATTTCTACGAAATGCGATATAAAATCTACAACTGCTTTCTGACTTACCACAATTCCCTTTGGTATACCTGTTGAACCCGAAGTGAAAATTCCATATAATAAATCCGTAATTTTGCTTTCTTTTCTAATTCCTGTAAGTAATTCTTCATCAATTCCTGTATGTATAACTTCATCTGCTAAATATATTTCTTTTTCGTAATCTGCTTCTTTAAGTAATCCCATAAATTCTGACTTGGTAATTACAAGTTCCGGGCTTAATACACTTAGTATCTGCTGCAGCCTTTCTGCCGGCTGTGACGGGTCTATCATCACATAAAAGCAGCCCGCATATACGACACCAAACATTACAGATAACGTCTTAGCACTCTTCTCCATTAATATGGCAACCGGCTTATTTCTATCCGTTTTCCTTGCAAATGTTGTACCATATCGTCTGGATAATTCTAATAACTCTCTCCATTTAAGAGTTTCTTCTCCATCATCAACTGCAATTTTCTCTGAATGATTCTTAACAGTTTCTTCTAGTATTTCTAAAATATTATTCATCTTAAATTCGTTCTCCATTTCATAGATAGCTCTCATAAATAAATTTTATGAATAAATTTGTTCTATGATATTTCTATTTTCAATGTCGAATGATATGATAGATAATTACACCATTCGACATTATTCATTATCTCAGGTAAAGCTAAACTATTCATAAACAGTTTCTTAAAAAATCTAAAAGACATATCAGAAACACCTATTAATATTTATTTTAGATGTTGACTACTCAACATTTTATTGTTATACTTCAACTTGTTGACCACTCAACATCTATATTTATATAATTAAATTTAAACTTTATAACTCAAACAGAATTATGTTTAGACAATTATTTTGTGTGCATGCTGCTTGTTTTAAGCTAGTTTTTAGCACCACACATGCAGAATGGAGGTATATATGACTGACAGATTCGAAACATTTACAACAGACATAGCATCTATATACAAAAGCATACAGAAAATCAAGAAATATGAAATGAACAAAATAGGACTTAAGGGAACTCACGTTACATGTATGAATTTACTTAACAATACCCCTGAGGGGCTTACAGCTTCTGAAATCTGCCTGCTTGCCAAGGAGGATAAGGCTGGAATCTCAAGGGCCCTTTCCGAACTTTTTGAAAAAGATTTTGTACAATATATTTCTGATACAGAAGCTGCAGATAAACGTAAATATCGTGCCAAGGTAACATTAACGGACAAAGGTCTGTCCTATGCTAAGAAAGTCAACACTTCCATTGTAAATGCAGTTACATTTGGTGGTTCAGACATTTCCGATAAAAACCGGACTATTTTCTACTCTGTGCTTACGACCATTTCAGAAAACTTAGAAAAATATTATTATGAATTAGAAAGGAACTCTGACAATGAATAAATTTAAAGCTGCATATTGCAGAATTTTTCAGAAATGTTTTAAAATAGCCATTCCATTTATGCCTTACAGATGTCCGGAAATCTTTTATAGCACATCTAAATTAACAGGCTTATTTGAAAAGAAAAATATCAATAATATACTAATTATTACAGACGAGGGCATCCGTAAATTCGGACTTTTAGACAGAATGATTATGCATTTTGAACATCATAACATTAATTATTTCATCTATGATAAGACCGTTGCCAATCCAACCACTACTAATGTTGAAGAGGCAAGGCAGCTTTATATAGATAATAATTGCAGTGCAATCATAGGTTTTGGTGGAGGCTCAAGTATCGACTGTGCTAAAGCTGTCGGGGCAAGAATTGCCAAACCTAAACAATCTCTTGCAAAAATGAAAGGTATATTAAAAGTTCATAAAAAGCTTCCTTTATTAATTGCAATTCCTACAACGGCAGGAACAGGCAGTGAAACAACGCTTGCCGCAGTAATAACCGATGCCAATACAAGACATAAATACGCCATAAATGATTTTCCATTAATACCCGCTTATGCCGTATTAGACCCTAAGGTTACGGTAAGTCTCCCACCATCTCTTACCGCCACAACAGGTATGGATGCACTTACCCACGCAGTTGAAGCATATATCGGTGGCTCAACAACTAAATCAACCCGGAAAAATGCACTTCGTGCTACTAAATTAATATTTGAAAATATTTACAAGGCATATGATAATGGTACAGATATCGAAGCACGAAAAAATATGCTTAAAGCCTCTTTCTACGCCGGCTGTGCATTTACTAAATCATATGTAGGTTATGTTCACGCAGTCGCTCATTCTCTAGGTGGCAGATATAATATTCCGCATGGTCTTGCAAATGCAACCTTGCTTCCATTTGTATTAGAAGATTATGGTTCTTCCGTTTATAAAAAGCTCTATGAACTCGCAGTTTATTCAGGTATTGCTGCTGAAACAGATGATTACGAAACTGCAGCACATAAATTCATCGATGCTATTAAGGATATGAAAAAATATTTTAATATTGGTGATACTTTTAGTGAAATAAGAAAAGAGGACATTCCTGAATTATCAAAATATGCTGATAAAGAAGCTAATCCTCTTTACCCTGTTCCCGTTCTTATGAATGCAGAAGAATTAGAGAAATTCTACTATATGTTAATGGAAAAGGAGACTGCATAATGACAGAAAATGAAATAGCAACACTTGTTGCAAAACAACGTGAATTCTTCAAATCAGGTGAAACCTTATCAATAGATTACAGAATTGCCGCATTAAAAAGACTTAAAAATGAAATTCTTAAATACGAAAATGACATATTGTCTGCCATTAAAGCTGACCTTGGTAAATCAGTACATGAAAGCTATATGTGTGAAGTCGGACTTGTATTAAGCGAACTTACATATATGTTAAAACATACTAAAGGATTTGCAAAGAGCAAAACCGTTCACACTCCACTTGCACAGTTCCATTCAAAAAGCTATAAGAAACCTTCTCCATATGGTGTAGTATTGATTATGAGTCCATGGAATTATCCTTTTCTGCTTACCATCGACCCTTTAATCGATGCAATTGCTGCCGGCAATACCGTAATTCTTAAGCCAAGTGCGTATTCGCCTAATACAAGTGCCATCATTACTTCTTTAATTAACAAATGTTTTGATAATAAATATGTAGCTGTAGTAACTGGAGGTCGAGCCGAAAATGCCGCACTTCTCAAGTCACACTTTGACTATATATTCTTTACCGGAAGTCAGAATGTCGGTAAAACTGTCCTGGAAAATGCTGCTGCATATCTTACTCCCGTAACACTTGAACTTGGTGGAAAAAGTCCTTGTATCGTAACAGATGATGCAAACCTTAAACTTGCAGCCAGACGAATAGTATTCGGTAAATATCTTAATTGTGGTCAGACCTGCGTTGCACCTGACTATGTATATTGTGATGAGAAAATCAAAGATAAACTGCTTGCTGAAATTAAGAAAGAAATCATAAGACAGTATAGTGAAAATGCATTATCTAATCCTGACTATGGTAAAATTATTAATCTCAAGCATTTTAACCGAATAAATTCTCTTATTAATAAAGATAAAGTTATCTACGGTGGCAATTCTGACAGTGACTCATTAAAAATCGAGCCAACTGTCATGGATAATGTAACTTTTACTGATGATGTAATGCTTGAGGAAATATTCGGTCCTGTTATGCCTGTTCTTACATTTACAAATATTGATGAAGCCACAACTAAAATTAATTCAATGCCTCATCCACTTGCACTTTATATATTTACTTCCAGCCATAAAAACGCTGACAAAGTAATATCACGTACAGGTTTCGGCGGGGGGTGTGTAAATGATACAATAATCCACCTTGCTACAACTGAAATGGGCTTTGGCGGTTTTGGCGAAAGTGGTATGGGGTCATATCATGGTAAAACAGGCTTTGATACATTTTCACACTATAAAAGTATCGTGGATAAAAAGACCTGGATTGACCTCCCTATGAGATACCAGCCATATACATCATTTAATGAAAAACTTATACGTTTCTTCCTTAAATAACCATTTGATAAATTACGCAAACTTCTCACTTACATAGTTGCCTTAAATCATCTATATTAAGTGAATACAGGTTAAAATATGTATCTGCGGGGTTTGAGTAAATTATATTAATTATTGAAACTTCTAATATATTATTATCATATAATGTGTTATAATATCTACATCTTAATTGTACTGGAGGTGTAGATATGTTTCAGACACTCGAATCAAAATATCCTAAATTCTATCAATTTTTCCGATTATTTGTAGTAGTGATTGCATCTATACTTTTTGCCTGGAATCTGTGTTGTTTTGCTAAAACAGCAAATCTTTTCCCAGGTGGTTTTTCAGGATTATCACTATTATTACAGGAAATCATATTTAATTTTCTTCATATTAGAATTCCATATACAATATTTAATATCGTATTGAATCTCTTTCCGATTTATATTGCATTTAAGTATATTGGTAAGAAATTCACTCTTTACTCAATATTAACCATATTTTTATCAAGTATTTTTGTAGATATTTTACCACATTACATATTTACGCAGGACATCCTGTTAGTAAGTGTGTTCGGCGGACTTATTAATGGCTTTGCGATTTCTCTCTGCCTCAATGTGGGTGCTACCACTGGCGGTACAGATTTCATAAGCATTTTTCTGTCACAGCAAAAAGGCATTGATGCCTGGAATTATATCCTGCTCGGAAATGCAATTATGCTTATTATCGCAGGCGCATTATTTGGCTGGCCTATTGCACTTTACTCGATTATATATCAATTTTGCAGCACACAGATTATACAAATGCTTTATAAACGTTATAAGAAAGAAACACTATTTATTATTTCTGATAAATCTGATAAAATATACCATGCAATAAAAGAATTGACTAACCACGATGCTACTTTATTCAAAGGCATCGGTTGCTATGAAGAAAAAGAAAAAACACTTATATATTCTGTAATCAATGCCGAGTCAAAAAGACAGTTAATTCCATTAATCCGTTCAATTGACCCTCACGCATTTATCAATATTGTTAAGACCGAAGAATTGTCAGGAAGATTTCACAATATTCCTAATGACTAAAACAATATTTATTAAAAGGCTAAATATTTAGAAAGGACGAACATTTATGAGCTTTATACATATTAAGAAATACCGGTTTGCATATTCCATAATTGCAATTATAATCCTCATATCCGGCTTTTGTTTTGAAAATGTCAAAACAGAGCCTACATATTTATGTACACCAATTGAAGTTCATAATCCCACTATAAATATTACAAATAATGCCAGTTCAGATACATCAATCTGTACTGCGGAAATGCTTGGTTTCTACTCACCTGCTTATCATCAACGTATTGAAAGCAGGCAGTTTCTTCGAAATGTAAAGGAAGAAGTAATCTCTGACTTCATGTATACATTTCTATTAAGTATTAATGGCACACGTTTTAAATTCAAATATGAACTGGTTCCCTTTATTAAAACCTCCAATAAAGAACTGGTTATAAGTTACATACATAATACGGACGGCAAAAAAAGAATCTAGTTACGCTTCTCTTTGGCAGAAGCACATACACAATCTTATAATAATATTTTCAAATTTTAATGCTTTTGCATAATGGAGGTTAACTATGATTCAGGATATTTTTGTAGGCGTACTTTGTGTTATTGTGTTCGCAGTCGGTGTGTTCGGTTTCTGGCTCGATAATGGTAATTCATTTAAGAAAAATGGTTCAGATGAAAGCAATGACAAAAAAGTTATATAATACATATATAAGTTAATTTATACTAAAGAATTGCCTATATACTAAAAAGAACTACCCTTTTGGCTGCACTCAAATATTTATTATAATATGACAAGTGCAGGTCAGGGGTAGTTCTTATATTTTTCAATCTTTCTTTTAATTTTTTGAATATTGAAAATTTCTTATTTTCTTAATCTCTGTTATCAGTACATCAATTGTAGCTGTCCCTGATACGATTTCCAAACACCTTGTATATCAGAATAAATCTAACATATTATCTAAATATATTTTCTCTCTTAAATTAATCTGGAACTCCGGTTTAATCATATAATACAGCAAAAATTCAAGAATCAATGCACTTCCAAGTCCACGTCCTTCTATTTTGAAATTTGAAAATCCCATTGGCAAATAAATATTTTTAATATCATTTATACTTATAAATGTAGGATTGGTCATTGCCCTTGAAAATGAGTATCCAACGCCATCATCTAATGAAGTACAGCGATGTTCAGGACATTCTTCTCCGAGATTCTTACGGCTTACATTTTCATAACACAGCTTTCTTACCTTGCAAGCAGGCGAACAACATTCATTGCATAAGAACTCCACTTTATCCTTTTGATTTTCAGACAGATTATTTAAATTATCAAAATCTTTATTTAATCGGAAATCAGGTACAACATATAGGAAATCATCTCTATTCACTTCATTTTGAAATTCTCCAAAATCAGTTATAACCTTAGTGGTTGAAGATACAAAATAGAACCCCTGATAATTCTTTTTCAGATAATCTAACAACAGTTCCGAATGAATAATCACACCATTCTTCTTATCCTCATTTCTTCCGAATAAATCACAAAGTTCATTGCATTTTCTATCAGAAAGATGTTCTGTTCTAAGCAATGAATTACTAAACGTAAGCCTTGCTGAAATATCATATTCCTGAACTAATTCTAAGACTTTCTCCGGACTCTTATTTCCAAATGAAGTCCGTCCGCCACCCCATATGCAATCCTCTGGTGCACCATATATAGAGCCTATATCACACCAATCATAAAAAAATTCTCTGTGTTCCCTGTATATTTGTAAAAATACACGATACAATTCATAGAATTCAAATAAACCTGGAAGATGGTAATGTGCAACCTTTCTTGTAGTTTTATTCATATTTATATCATCACTTTCTATTTTCTTTTATATAAATCTTAATATTATCTTGCTAAATATCCTGCCGGATACCTTGCTAAATTTCTTGCTGAATACTTTACTGAATATTTTACTGGATATTTTACTGAATATTTTACTGGATACCTTCTCTGAATATCAACATATCTGCTATGACTATTTATCATAACATAAGGAATTTTGCCTGTCCATAAATCTTGTTGAATGGACACAAAATTCTTCATTTACCCCTTGCCTTTTTCTGACTTAATTATATAATAAGAGTTATCGTGGGGTAGTATCATAATTTTGCGATAACACTTATTAATAATATATTTAAATCTACAAATATGTAGATATGGAGGAAATAATGAAAGTAATAATTGCTGGAGACGGAAAAGTCGGTGCCGCTATCGTGCGACAACTCTCCTCTGAAGGCTATGATTTAACACTTATTGATTCTAAACAGGAGGTCTTAGACAGTACGCTTGACCAGTATGATATTATGACGGTAACTGGTAACTGTGCAACTATGAATGTACTTGAAGAAGCTGGCATTTCCGATGCCAAGTTACTTATCGCTGCTACAAGTGCCGATGAAATTAATCTGTTATGCTGCTTAACTGCTCATACTCTTAATCCACATATTCATACGATTGCACGTATTCGTAACCCTGAATATTCTGAACAGATTTTCAAGATGAGTGATGCATTTGCACTTTCACTTGTGGTTAATCCTGAGAAACAGGCTGCCCATCAGATAGAACGACTTCTTAAGCTTCCGGGTTTTTTGAAAAGAGAGTCATTTGCAAAGGACAGAGTCGAAATCGTCGAATTAAGAATTAATGGTAAAAGTCGTTTAAATGGTGTGGCATTATCAAATCTTGATTCCATTATTAAGTGTAAGGTTTTAGTATGTGCCGTTCTTAGAAAAGGTCAGGCAATTATGCCTGATGGTAATTTTGTATTTCAGGAAGATGACCGAGTGTTTGTTACTGCCCCTACTAATGAACTTGCAGTTTTATTAAAAAATCTTGATATCATTACACATAAGGTCAATCACGTAATGATTGCTGGTGGTGGTCGTGCCGGCTACTATCTTGCAAGCAAATTAATAAGAAGTGGCATTCATGTGCAGATTATTGAGAAAGACCGTGAACGATGTGAAGAATTAGCCGACCTTCTTCCGTCAGCCGATATAATATGCGGTGATGCAAGCAATCACTCAATCTTAGAGAGCGAGGGCATTTCGAATTGTGATGCACTTGTATCAATGACCGGACTTGATGAAATTAATATTATAATATCATTATTTGCAAATGATATCGGTGTTCCTCAGGTTATTACTAAAATCGGACATTTCGAAAATACTGAAATTTTAGACCCTCTTCCAATCGGAAGTGTCATATGCCCTAAAGATTTATGTTGTAATACAATTGTCAGATATGTCCGTGCAATACATAATCAATCCGGTGCTGCGGTATCTGTCCATTCTATAGCAAATGGTCTTGCCGAAGCTGTAGAATTCGTAGCAGATTCTAACACACGTAACTGTGGTATTCCACTAAGAAATCTTCATTTAAAAAAAGGTACTCTTATCGTTTGTATTACTCATAATGGTAAAACAGAAATTCCTAGTGGTGATTCATCATTCGAAGCTGGTGATACGGTAATTATAGTTACTAAAGCTGACCACGTACTTCTTCAACTTAATGATATTTTTGAATAAGGGAGAACGCATATGAATTACAAGAAAATAAATCGATTTCTTTCAGGTATTCTGATATTAGAAGCTGTATTTATGATTCCTGCAATGCTTATCTGTATCTATGATAAAGAAACAAAGGTTGCACTTTCTTTTCTCGCTACAATAGGAATCTCAATAGTATTAGCAGGTATTTTGTATTTATTCAGTCGAAATCCATCTAATGGTTTCCATCAAAGAGAAGGACTTGTATGTGCATCTGCCTGTTGGATTCTCATAAGTCTTGTTGGTTGTCTGCCATTCTTTATATCAAGACAGATACCTTCTTTTATAGATGCTCTATTCGAGATTGTATCAGGTTTTACTACAACAGGTGCCAGTATTCTATCTGATGTTGAATCATTATCGAGAGGGCTTCTGTACTGGAGAAGTTTCAGCCATTGGCTAGGTGGTATGGGGGTTCTTGTACTACTTATGGTGTTCGTCCCTAAAAGTGACCATAATAGCGGATCTACAATGCATTTGTTAAGAGCTGAAAGTCCCGGCCCTAACGTCGGTAAGCTCGTTCCACGCATGAAGAAAACCGCATTAGTTCTCTACGGCATATATATGGCTATGACAATATTGAATTTCCTATTTCTCTTCATAGGAGGTATGCCATTATTTGATTCTGTTTGCACAACATTCGGAACAGCTGGAACTGGAGGTTTTGGAATTAAGAGTGACAGTATGGCAAGTTATAGTCCATATTTGCAAAATGTTACTACAATATTTATGTTGTTATTCGGTATTAACTTTAGCTGCTATTATCTTATTCTTACAAAACACTTATTAAGTGTCTGGAGAGATGAAGAATTGCGTGCATACCTTAGTGTATTCGTGGTATCTACT
The DNA here is from genome assembly GCA_902362455.1 of Eubacteriaceae bacterium. Taxonomy (GTDB): domain Bacteria; phylum Bacillota; class Clostridia; order Lachnospirales; family Lachnospiraceae; genus Bovifimicola; species Bovifimicola ammoniilytica. The sequence continues at coordinate 210,690 of CABIWJ010000001.1, read as the reverse complement.
GCATTAATTACACTTAATATCTATCACATTTACTCAAGCGTAACTACAGGCCTCCGGCATGCAGCATTTCAAGTCTCAACAGTTATGACAACAACTGGTTTTGCCACAACAGACTTTGATAAATGGCCTGTTTTTTCTAAGCAATTACTGCTATGCCTTATGTTTGTCGGAGCGAGCGCAGGAAGTACCGCAGGAGGACTTAAATTTCAACGATTATTATTACTTCTTAAGAATTTGAGACGACATATACACCGTACTTTATATCCTAATAAAGTTCAGGTGGTCCGAATGAATGGACAGAAAGTAAGTGAAAAGATTCTTGATGGAACTGACCTTTATCTTATTGCTTATTCATTAATTCTGATTTTCAGCTTTATGCTTATATCGATTGATAATTTTTCGATTACAACGAACTTTTCAGCAGTTGTTGCCTGCTTTAATAACGTAGGTCCCGGACTTGATGCCGTCGGTCCAACCTGTAACTTCGGCGGTTTCAGCATATTCTCTAAATTAGTTCTGATTTTTGATATGCTTGCAGGCCGACTTGAGATTTTACCACTTCTTGGTACGTTAAGTATAAGCACCTGGAAACGCAGATAAATATCTTTTATGACAGATAATTGCATCTTCAATATGCAATTATCTGTCATAATTCTATAATACCATTAATAAAGTTCCTATACCAATAAGTACACAACCAACTATTGATTTAGGTGTTACTTTCTCATGCAGGAATACGAACGCCATAATAAGTGTTATAACAACACTAAGCTTATCAATCGGAACAACCTTTGATGCATTACCCATCTGAAGTGCCCTATAATAGCATAACCATGATGCTCCTGTTGCCAGTCCCGATAGTATCAGGAATAACCAGCTCTTTTTACTTATTTCCATAATTCCTGCCTGGGTATTTGTTATAAATACCATTCCCCAGGCCATTGCAAGTACAACCAATGTTCTTATTGCGGTCGCAAGATTTGAATTAACTCCATTGATACCGATTTTTGCAAGAATCGATGTCAATGCTGCAAATACTGAATTAGCAATTGTAAATATTTCTATGCTATGCTAGAATTATGGTAATTAAGTTGTATAATGCGATGGACATATGCTTAGAGTTGTATATCCGGCATTACGATATTTTATATTTACAGGAGTGTGTGGAAATGGGACTATTTAAAAATTTATTTTCTAAAACAGCAAATAAACCGGCTAATGAAGTAATAGATAATGTAAAAAGTTATGCAAATGACAATACTGCTGCTTCAAGTTCAGCTAAACATGGCAAAAATCTAAGTGTAAATGAACGAATCGAAAAGGTTGTTCATGAATGTTATCCCGATTATGAACTTAAGAAGAATGTTTCTTCTAATATATTTAATACTGAAAAATTTGCAGCAAAATACACATATACTTTAAGCAGATTTGATGCTGTACGTTTAACAATTATGGTATTATCAGATAAGAATGCTTATAGACGTTCAGATGTTGTAGCTGCACATAATGCAAGTGAGAATGCTGGAGTTCATTGCATTAATATAATGACTTATCTTCCTAGTACAGAGGAATATATTAAGCAAAGAATTGCTGATAACATAAAGTAATTATTTGACATTTCCAAAATCTGCTTTATAATATGTGTAAAAGAAAGAGAAATGTAATTCATATTACACCCATGGCGGGCGAAGCATATACCCTAGATGATTTTGTGGGTAATCAGTATATGTTCAGTCTGGTGATATAAGCACAGCTTTATATCTTCAAAGTTTTTTCTCTTTCTTTTTTTATACTCTTTTTTCATCATATACTACCCTGGAGGCTATATATAATATGAATACCTATGTCAGTATTACAGATTGCTTTAACCATACAGAATTTAATAATTTTCTTGAATCTAAAATGATGAATTCTTATTTTGATAAAAGTGAGATTGCTTCTATTAAGAATTACATAGATAATTCCACATATGAGGCTATGAAAATGAAACTTTTAGATGGAACTTTTCCAGGTGAACCTGCTACGAAGTTAATCATTAATAAGGCTGGATCATCTAAAAAGAGAGTTGTCTACTCCTATAGTTCTGATATAAATATCACTCTTAAATTTATTGCTTATAAACTCCATTATTTTGATTATTTATTCGCAGATAACTGTTACTCATTCAGGCATAATTATGGTGTTTCAAATGCTATCCGCAAAATAAAGCATAATAAACACATCAAATCTCAGTTCTGTCTTAAAGTAGATATTAAAAATTACTTTAATTCTATGGACATTGATATTTTATTATCAAAACTTGAAGTAATAAAAGCCACCGATTTAGTTCTATATAATTTATTCGAAAATATTTTATCGGAAAACCACATTTATTATAATGGAAAAATTATAACTGAAGCTCATGGTGGAATGGCTGGAATTCCGATATCACCATTCTTCGCTAATATTTATATGGGAGATATTGATACATATTTTTATGAGAATAACATTGAATACTACAGATATTCCGATGATATAATTCTCTTTGCCGATACTTATGAGGAGCTTATATCTCTCAAAACTATACTATATTCTAAGATAAATGATTTAAAATTAGAAATAAATCATGAAAAGGAATACATTACAAAACCTGGTGAAGTCTGGGAATTTCTAGGTTTCTCTTATTGTAATGGCGAAATAGATTTATCAACGAATTCCATTCGTAAAATGAAACAGAAGATTAAAAGGAAATCAGAGGCACTAAGGCGATGGCAGCGTAAGAAAGGATTGCCAGTTGAGAAGGCTGCTATCGGTTTTATTAATACGATAAACAACAAATTGTATGGTAGAAATAATTCTAATGTAAAATCAGATGATTTCTCTGATTTTACCTGGAGCCGTTGGTTTTTTCCCAATATCACGACCACAAAAGGACTTAAAATCATTGATGATTATATGCAGGAATATATCCGCTATACGATAACCGGACGTCATTATAAAGGCAATTACCGTATTAAATATGAGACTCTTAAAAAACTTGGCTATAGAAATCTTGTAAACGAATATTATAAATCGAAATTTTAATTTTTCATCTAAAATTGAGATTAATTTCTTTATTGAAATGAATATGATTTTCCACTCGAAATGAATGCTAGAATGAACGCTCGAACTAAATGCCCGAAATGAATGCCCGAAATGAATGCCCGAAATGAATTTGATTTCTCACTTGAAAATGATTGATTAATACCTGGATTTGTAATAGAATATAAATAGTTATGTATTTTGTCTAAATTATCTTATTATCTAATTATTTTTTTATAAAAATTATACAATACTATTCGTAATTCAGACGTAATACCGATTATATACAGTGGAAAGGAGTCCTACCAATGAATAAAAACGTGAAAAATAAAGTATATGAACTTTCAGAACAGGCAAGAAACAATACGCTTGCAACATTTACACATACTCTTACTGTAGTATTAATGATTTTATTTACCACACTTAAGACATTTAAAGGCGACCAGTCAATTATCTATTGCATAATTGCTTATGTTCTTGGATTAGCACCTATAATCGGTGAATTTATATCCATGCATAAAAATAAGGATACCACGATGGTTAAGCATTTTCTTGCTATCGGATTCGCAATTTTTTACACATTTACAATATTTACATCAACTAATAACCTGACATTTGCATATGTTATTCCTTTGATTTTAGTAATCTCTGTGTATAATGACATCAAATATTCTACACTTATCAATGTTGGTGTAATTATTGAAAATATCATTATTGTTACAGCAGGTGCAACTAATGGTAAATTCGGCTATGCAGGTGTGTATTCAGCTGTTGTCCAGATTACAGTAGTTCTCTTGATTTCATTCTATTCAATACTTACATCCAGGACTTTGAATCTTAATTCTAAGCAGAAGCTTAAAACAATAACTGAAGCACAGGATAAGACGCAAAAACTTCTTGATAATATTTCTGATTTATCAGAAAATACCAAGTCAAATGTCGAAGAGATAAATATACAGCTTGAGAAACTTAATGAGTCAACTAAACAAACTCAGCTTGCAATGAACGAAGTATCCGCCGGCGCAACTGATACTGCTGAAGCAGTACAGACACAGATGCAGCAGACAGAGGCTATTCAGAATAAAGTTGATATGGTCACAGAAGTAACTTCACAGATATCTTCAAATATGCTTCATACTTTACATGCTTTAAACGCCGGAAATGCTAACCTTAACAGTCTCGTAGATAAGATTAATACTTCTGTTGAGAATAGTTCAGATGTAGCCAAACGCCTTGAAACTCTTAATAAATATGTGAATGAAATGCATTCTATTATCGGAATCATCAGTGATATAACATCACAGACAAGCCTTTTATCACTCAATGCAAGTATTGAAGCAGCTCAGGCCGGAGAAGCTGGAAAAGGATTTGCTGTTGTCGCTTCAGAAATTTCTAAAATGGCAACCCAGACAGATGAGGCAACATTACATATAACCGGACTTGTTAAAGATATTTCAGATGCTATTACACAGGTTGTTGAAGTTATATACCAGATGATTGATGGTATTCAGGAAGAAAAACAATCATCTATTAATGCTACTGAAAGTTTCAAATCTATTCAGTCTAACACCGTTGAAATTAAGAATAATATTGGTACACTCGAAAATAGTATTAAAGAATTAAAAGTATCCAACTTAGAAATTATTGATTCGATTCAGACAATCTCTGCTATTTCCGAAGAGGTTTCTGCACATGCGACTGAAACAATGTCATCCGAAGACAATAATACAGAAATTCTTGATACTATATCTGCTAAAATGCAGTCACTTATTGACTTAATGAATAAATAAACTATCAAACTGATTATAAGACTTGAGGATTAGTAAACTATAAAATGCTATTTTTTATTAAAGCAACCATATTGCCCCATATATTATAAAAATAACATTTGTAATTCCTCCTAAATATATATTTTCCTTAATAAATAAATGATGGATAACAGAAGATATTCTTCTATTATCCATCATTATTTACTATATTCTTTATACCCCGTTCTCTTATCTATATTCCCATTTATATTATGAATACATCTTTATTGTTTCAGAGCCTAATTTTCACCCGACTCTGCAATAACCTTTTTCATAACTCGTTTTACAATAACCAATTACAACAAATTTTCTTTGCTTAGGCAAAGTCTCCCGTTATCAAAACAGCTAATATTTTTCCCGCAATGTTACATTCATAAAATTGCTTCATATTATTACCTACCTTGATAGCTTTAGTTTTCGTCTGAAACGATATTTAATAATTCTTCTGGAACGTCTGGTTCACCCCAGAGTAACTGGCTTGCAGTATTCTGGAAAATTTCCTCTGTTAAATCTTCAATCCAATTTGCAACTTTTTCTTTCAATTTCATAATCTTTCTCCTTTCAATTTTGTTATTTTCGCCAGAATTACATCAATAATTTGAATTATTTCGCAGGATAATATCAATATTTTCAGATTATTGCCAACATAGAAACAGATTGTCGACAATATTAAAATGTTAATTAAGGCAATACATTTGAATAAATATAATTTTCTCTTTTTATATTTGCCTCTCTTACTCAGAATTATCGGACAATATAATAAATCTATCAGACATATTATTAATGTCACAACTATCTGAATCTGAATTGTATAATCAATTATCCGACTAATTAAATATACAGACATAAATTCGGCATATGACTGAAGAATACATGTAAGCATGGTCTTTCTGTGGCTACCTCCCATCCACATTCGTAACATAGCTATAATTATAAATGATTTGACAAACATACTTATTAATCCCATAGTCGTAAATGTCATAACCAGAATGAATCCTTTTTCAATGTCATTAATAAGTACATTTATGCCATATGCTACTATATTAGCAGACCTTTCATTATTACATAAATTATTAGCTAATTTTTTTGAAATTTTGTTGTTCAGTATGTCCCACTGGTTTAACCAGCTTAATTTGTTTTTCTTCATATATAATATTTTATATTCTAAATTAACTTTTTCAATACGTTTGGGACAACTTGTAACGAACGACACGTTTCACGTAACGAACGACATTTTTTTCGAAAAGTTTCAGAAAAATGTTGGTTTTTGCCACTTTTTTTGATATAATTTCATTAAAAAATGAGGTGTTTTTATGAATTTTTTATCCCCGTTATTCGAATGTATGATAATAATATTCATTTCGAAGGCATATACCCGAAGAAAACTAAATATAAATAAAATAATTTTTTTATCAATCATAGTATTAATCGATATGGTTACCATCAATTATCTTATTCATGATAAGCTTATCGCCATGACACTATTCGGACAATTAGTCTTTCTGATTATATGTTCATTATTTGAAGACCGGTTATTTAAGAAAATATTACTTTTATTTATATCCACCATAACTAGTCTGATTCTTGAAATTGTGAGTGCAATTATAGTATCCATAATTCATTTAGCCATACAGAATCCTGAAATCTTAGAATTAACAGGCAATCTTGTTACCATAGCATTATCCCTCATCTTAGTTTTTACTCCTGTATACAAGATTTACAACATAATTACTTCAACCAGGTTTTCATATAAAATTGCATTAATTTATTCATATTTCATTGTAATTTCAGTTATAATAATTGCCAAAATGAATATACAATTTCTATATAGACACATTTATGTATATATAATTTTCATAATGTTCTTAATTCTATGTAACCTCTTATTATTATATTATGAGCGTGTTATTTTAGCCAAAGAACATGAACTCCAGAGTTATCTGAAGAACCAGCCTATTTATGAAGAGTTAATTAAAGATATTCGTTCAAGTCAGCATGAATTCTCAAACAGAATTCAGACCTTGCAACTTCTATGTGATTCAACCGATAACCTGGACGATATAAGAGAAAAGCTTCATGATTATACTAACACATATGGTAAACCGTTGCGTAGTTATCCATTGCTTTCCATAAATATGCCATTATTTGCTGCTGCATTATATAGTCTGTCAATTAAGGCAGAAGCTAAAGATATTATAATCAATTTTGATATAATCTCTGAAATATTAGTAAGTCAGGCATCAGAGGTACTGCTGACTGATTTATCATGTATTTTACTTCAAAATGCTATTGATGCGAGCTACCCAAAAGACAATATTTATGTTAATATTAAATCAGATAATAAATATACGGAAATAGAAATACGAAACCCTGTTTTAAAATATTATTCACACGAAGAAACCAATAAATTTTTTACATATGGTTATTCATCAAAAAATACTGCTACTACAGCTTCCCATGGTATGGGCTTATATTATTTAAAAAAGGAAATACTGAAATATAACGACAGCGATCTCTATGTAGATTGCTTAGAGCATGAAGGCAGATATTGGATAATATTTAAAATTAAACTATAGAATTGAGGATTGCAATGCAAAATGTACTTATTGTAGAAGATGATAATTTACAAGCCGGGATGCTTTCAACTACCATAAGTCAGAAATATCCCGACTGGACTATAACTCATACAGACAATCTTGAACAGGCACTTAAAATAATAGATGATTCGGTACATACAATAAATTTCACTTTATTTCTCTTAGATATTCATCTTACTGAGATGGAAAATGATAAAAGTGGATATGCTATTGCGAAACATCTTCGTAGTATTAATGTTTATTTTAAAACACCGATATTATTTTTAACATCTGTTTCAGGTGATGGACATTATGCAATGTCTAATTTTCATTGCTATAATTATATTACTAAGCCCTACGATGCAGACATTATCCTGAACCAGATATCACACATGTTATTAACCGGTTTTCTTGAAACAATGATTACTGTCTGTGATATTGAACGAATCAAGCACCACATTTCCGTTAATGACATTATATTAATCGAAGCATCTGGCCGCCGAAAAACCCTTCAGCTTACTAATTCACGTATTATTACAAGTATGTATACTATAGAAGATTTTATAAGAATGACGGACTCGAGACTGATTCAATGTCATAAGCACTACCTTATTAATCCTTTTTACATTGAAAATACCGACCGATTAAATCGATGCCTGAACATCTGTGGCAATAATATTCCTATTGGAAGAAAATATTGGGACACATTCTTTGAAACTGTCGAATTGATTTAAGTATCAATTCGACTTTTATATTGAACGACTTTTACATTAGACGACTTTTATATTAGACAACTTTTATATCAAGCCCTGAATCAGAATAAATATAATTAATATCGGTAATATGAATTGAAAATATAATTTAAGTTTCTTACAAATCTTAATACCCTTACCTGTATTGGCTTCATCAATATATTTATCAAAGCCCCAGCCCCATTTAGTAACACAGAACATCAGATATACAAGCGAACCTATCGGCAACAGCAAATTACTTACAATGAAGTCCTCGCTGTCTAGCACATCACGACCTCCGATAAGATGAAGATTTTTCCATATATTATATCCTAATACGCATGGCATACTTGCTGCAAGAATAATAATTCCGTTTACGGCAGCGGCTTTATTTCTGCTCCAGCCAAACATATCCATACAGAATGACATAATATTTTCAAATACAGCAATGACTGTCGAGAAACTTGCAAATGTCATAAATAAGAAGAACAAACAGCCCCATACACGACCACCTGCCATATTTACGAATACATTAGGAAGTGTAACAAATATAAGACTTGGACCGGCATCTACTTCTACGCCATAACTAAAGCATGCCGGAAAAATAATAAGTCCTGACATTATTGCCACAAATGTATCAAGTCCACATATTTTAATGCCCTCTCCTGCAAGAGTGAAATCCTTACTCATATAACTTCCGAATATTTCCATTGCTGCCACGCCAAGACTCAATGTAAAAAATGCCTGATTCATGGCCGCAGTAATTATATTCTTCAGTCCTACATTTGATACACTCTTCATATTTGGTACAAGATAAAATTTAACTCCCTCTGCTGCACCTGAAAGTGTAATACTATGTATTGCCAATACAACTATCAAAATGAGTAATGCACTCATCATAAATTTACTTATTTTCTCAAGACCATTCTGTAATCCTCTGCTGCATACGAAGAAACCAAGTACAACTGTAAGTATCATCCAGAATGTCATCTGCTTTGGATCAGAAAGAAGATTACCAAATGCTGCTTTTGTATCCTCTGCACTCATTCCTTTAGTAAAATCTCCTTTAAGAAACTTAAAGAAATATGATACCATCCAGCCCGAAACAGTTGTGTAATACATCATAAGAACGTAACATCCAAGTATAGCAATCCAGCCATGTATATGCCATTTACTACCTTTTTTCTCTAATTCCTTATAGCCTAGTACTGCACTTTTACGGCTTGCACGACCAACTGCAAGTTCCATTGTAAGTACAGGGAGTCCCATTATAATTAGAAATAATAAATATAATAATACAAACAGGCCTCCACCATTTTCACCTGTCACATATGGAAATCTCCATACATTTCCAATTCCTATCGCACAACCGGCACTTACAAGCAGAAAGCCAATCCTCGACTTAAAAGATTCACGTTTCATAATTAACCTACTTTCATCTTATATTTTCTTAGATTTCTCATAATCTTTCAGAGCATTTAATGCCTGTCCACCCATCAGATATAACATTCCGATATTAAATATAGTCATAAGTCCTATTCCGACATCACCTAAGTCCCATACAAATGTATATGTCGCAATTCCACCGATAAATAACATTACTAACGCAATTATTTTATATAACGTCTGCCAAAGCCACCTGTCACCAAACAGATATGCCACATTGCTTCTGGCATAAAACAGAATTCCGATAAATGTCGAGAAGCTGAATAGAAACAATGTAATCGCAATAAATATTACACCGAATTTACCAAGATGATATTGCATTGCCGATTGTAATAAGTCCATTCCTGCCTTACCATCAACAATATGTCTTGGTGCAGTAAGCATAATCATTGCTGTACAACTACATATCACTATCGTATCGATAAATACACCTAGTGCCTGTGTAAATCCTGCTTTGACCGGAAGGTCACATTCTGCTGCCGCTGCCGCACATGGTGCCGAACCAGAACCCGCTTCATTTGAAAACAATCCTCTCTTAACACCATTCATAAGAACTGCACCAAAACCTCCTGCTGCGACCTGTCGGATTCCAAATGCCTCTTCGAAAATTCTTCCAAATACGCCCGGAATACTTCCAATATTTTTTATAATAATAAATAATGTGATTATAAAATAACATACAGCCATAATTGGAACAACTACGTCTAACACCTTGACAGTTGCATTTTTCCTGAGGACAATTATCGCTGCTATCACCACCAACGCAATTGTCGTATATAGCGGTGGTATGTTAAATGCGTTATCAAATGCAGATGCAACAGAGTTACTTATAACCTGGCTGATTCCGCACCAGCAGATAAGTCCGGATATTGCAAATAAAATCGATATAAGCACATATCTTCTCTTCTTTTTGAATTTATTTTCAAAAAAGCTATGGATATAATATGCCGGACCTCCACGATATCCTCCGTACAATGGGTCTTTTTCCTTATACATCTGTGCCAATGTTGCCTCTATAAATGCAGTAGACGAGCCAATAATCGCCGTTACCCACATCCAGAATACTGCGCCTGCGCCACCTGCTGAAATCGCAGCTACAACGCCCACTAGATTTCCCATTCCGACTCTCGTTGCAGTCGATACAATCAAGGTCTGAAATGCCGTTAAACTGTCCTTATGTTTCTTTTTCTCCGTAAGTCCTCTGAGCATATCCGGAAATAATCTTATCGGTAATAACCTTGTTCTTATCGTGAAATAAATTCCCGTTGGAATCAAAATAAGCACAAGTAAAGATATACCAATACTTCCTCCCTGTGGCAGTGGTATCCTCAAAATATCACCCCAAAGAAATGAATAAATCTTCTCAATAATCGTTATTATCATCTTAATAGTAATCCTTCCTCAATACTGTAAACGAATCTTCTTATGCAATTACTCTCTCTAAAAATGTCGCGCAAAAAATAAGATATAAAGTTTATATCAAAACTAAATATCTCATCTCTGCTCATCTTCGTGCATTGTCATATTCTGTCGTTTTTTCTATATGTAGTATAATATACTATAATTGATGTAATGTTGCAATGATTTTAGGGGAAATGAGGCTATAAAATACAACGATAAATATGAGTTACGAAAAGTGAAAAAGCTGTTATTGATTCAATAGCAGCTTTTTATATTATTATACGAAATATTATTATATTACTATAACAGAATCTAATTTTCTATTATTATCTACACCATATGTTACAATTTCACTATCATTATTAAGCTTATATATTCTTATACTATCATTATCTTCTGCAAATTGCTTCAGTTCATCTAATAATTTTCCATAAAGATTTCTCTTTATAGTTCCTTCAAATGCCGATTTTTGAACTCTAAATCCATATTTGTTAAGACATCTCGCCAATTTATTACGTTTTTTATCATTAGCAATATCATAAATAACCAGAACAAGCACTTCATTTTCTGATATTTTCTCATCTATTTTAAAATAATCAATATCTTCCATATATTACGTTCCAATCTTATTACTGTTAAATATTTGATTGATTTTAACCAAACATTTTCTTCATTAAAATTATAATACCATTTCCTATCATTTATAAATCTCATAATTAAAATATAATTCTTTTATTTGTATTTTGGGTTGTTTCAAGCAAATTACCTAATATTTAAATATAAAATACTTAGCTACTACGATATTAGTTTAAGCTCCTTCGGAGTTTCATCATATCTTAACGTTGAATAAAAATATAGCACTTTGTTATCCAGGTCTCAATCTCCTTCGGAGTTTCATCATATCTTAACAAATTATTAATATTCGTAGAAATCTCGTCACAGCGTATGTCTCAATCTCCTTCGGAGTTTCATCATATCTTAACGCTTGTTATGATGAAGATAATGCAGCTTTAAAATGTCTCAATCTCCTTCGGAGTTTCATCATATCTTAACATTGCATAATCGTCATAATCCTCATCTTCAACTGGTCTCAATCTCCTTCGGAGTTTCAGCATATCTTAACAAGCAATAGATGATAGTACAATAGAATTATCGTTTGTCTCAATCTCCTTCGGAGTTTCAGCATATCTTAACACGGTTATTTTATTAAAAGTAGCCGAATACAAGTCTCAATCTCCTTCGGAGTTTCATCATATCTTAACTGTTATAGGAAATCACGACCAGTATGTGTCTGACTCGTCTCAATCTCCTTCGGAGTTTCATCATATCTTAACACATGAAAAATAAATTAAACAAAAAAACTATTAATAATTGTCTCAATCTCCTTCGGAGTTTCATCATATCTTAACGAATTGCTGACAAAGTATTAGATGAACACTTAAAACGTCTCAATCTCCTTCGGAGTTTCATCATATCTTAACCGGGGCGAAAATCGGGGTAAATATCCCTTTCTAAGCCTTTCAAAAACGCACATAAGGTATTTGTACTAACCTGTGGTTGTGTATGAAATTATGGGTTTGGGGTAACAAAAAACACCGTATTTCTACGGTGCGTTCTGTCAGATATATTCTGTTTTATGATAGCAGAAAACTGGAATTCACAGTTCTTCCATCCTTCCCATCTTCAGCGCCATAACAAGAGTTCCGGCTGCCATCACAAAGACACCAATTTCAATCACATAGATGGGAAGAAGCGCCGGACCTGCCACGGCAAAGAAGTCCACGATAAAATGAATCCCATATGCAAGAACCGCTGTAAAAGACGCTGTCCTGCATTTGCCTGCCTTTACCGCCCGGTAAATCAGCAGTGACAACCCGATATGCAGAATGATGGCACTGATTCTTTCGATTCCGCTTACAAAAAAGAGTGGTGCCGGTGTTGTCCATAGGGCCGACAGCTGTGACACGGTCTGGTTTGCAGACTCAGCAGGAAGTGCCGCCAGCGTATTCTGCATGGCTCCGCTGTTGATCATCAGCATGGACACAAGATTGCTGATTCCGGAGAGTCCTCCGAGCAGAATGGCCTCCACACCGCCATGCCCGATTCCATACATCAGTGCATTTGGAAAATCCAGCCATTTCTTCATCCAGAACTTCATGGCAATCAGTCTTCCGGTCTCTTCAAAAACCGCTGCAGCCAAAGCCGCGTACACATAGTAAAGCCATGGCCTGCTCTGTGCGTTCAGTCCGCAGAACTGAATGACAAGAACATGCAGCAGCTGCTCCAACAGCATGGCAAACAGCAGATAGGTTCCTGCTCCGATAAAGAACGAGGAAATCCTTGCCTTAAGCTTCACCCTTCCTGCAATGAACAAAGCAATCGGTACCCCCATCGAGAGGACAACGGAGCAGATAACTCCCGCTATCGCCAGACCTGATATTGTGTTCAATTCCATCTTTATACCTCCCTGATTCTCAAAAAATTCCTTTATTGTATTTGAACTGTCCATACAATATAAAGCCTAATCCGACAATAACTGCTGGAAGAATGATATAATCCATAATTATTTCACTCCAAAACGAAACAATAAAACCTAATACAAGAGATATTCCTATAATCAGCGTTCCTGTGCCGACTGTTTTTCCATACTTTGGTATATCTTCTTCCTTTACTTTTCGCCTGTTATAAGAGTGAATTGTGCTGATATTGCCTTTGATATTTACAATTCCCACAACAGATATGAACACTCCCAAAATCAACATTATAATATTTTCCATAATGACCTCCTAAAAATAGAATAGTTCCTCAAATTTTTTGTCCAATGCAATACAAAGAATTAGAGCCAATTTTGCAGTTGGATTAAACTGTCCTGTTTCAATAGAACTAATGGTATTTCTTGATACCCCTACCATTTCTGCAAGCTGAGCTTGAGAAAGATTTGCTTCTGTGCGAACTTCCTTTAAGTGATTTTTCAGTTGTAATTGTTCTTTCATATTCTCACCTCTAAAAGGTGGCTAACAAATCCAACAAATGCCAAAATGGAAAGCACAAAAAACAGAACGGTCAAGACCAAATCACTCTTTCGCTTCATTTTGATAAAACGAACTAACCATTGTGTTGCAATAATGCTGAAGTATATAACCCACGGACTGTAAATCATAGTATGAGCAAGCACAGAAGATAACAGCGAAAGCAAACAACACACTAAAGCACCAACTCTGCTTGCGTGACTTCCGGATTGATATACCACTTCCATTTCAGCCAAGTCCTTATTGCGATGTTCTTTTCTGCTTGCATTTAAGATTTCGTCCTTTTTCATAAAAACACCTCCATACCAAGTTTTCTTTGCATATTTTATATTATACACATACCAAGTTTTCTTGTCAACAGAGTTCGTAAAAAAGTTACAACCGATATAATAGGTAACTTTTCTACCACTTCGACTATACTCACAACTTAATGACTTCTTGAATACTTGCCGAAAAAGAAAAACTGCCATCGGTTTGACAGCAGTTCTTCTTCGGTTGGTGCTCCGTTAGGAATACACAATATCATTCAATACAATCTCATCAACACAGGAGCGAATGTTATTCATCAATCCTATCCATCTCATCATATCCGTTGCTTTCAGTTCTTCCGTTACACGCTGCTTCTTTGCCATTTCCTTTATCAGATATTCCGCCATATCACGAGCCGAAGTATCAATTTCGGCAAGGTGTTCATATAACTTTCCGCTTGTCAGCAGATTAAAATATAGCACACGCTTATGTTCCCTCAAATATCGTTGCCGCAATCGACCATATTTTGAAAGGGGAGGACTTTTCTCTACTGTCAGGCAGGGATAATAGTAATCTCCGATGAGTTCGTATCGGATACCTGTTCTTTCGTCTGTAATAAATCTTTGCATAGTTCTTTCTCCTTTTGCTTCTTGTAGTAAAACTCCAAGGTTTTCTTATTGTTATTTACCTTTTTACATTCCTCGGAACAGAATTTCTGCTGACTGTGTGTAGGCCAGTAAGTACTGCCACACACAGCACATACACGCTGACGATAATAATGACTTCCTTTTTCCGCTTCTCTATCGGCTTTTGTCTTATCCTGCCTTGCCTGATAGCAGCAATCCTCTGAACAGAAAATCTGTCGGTTGCTTGTAGGGGGAAACTCTTTCCCACAATGAGGACATACCTTTGTTTTGACGATTTCGCCACCGTTTTCAGCAAGTTTTTTTGCCTTTCGCTTCTCTCGGTAGGCTTTTTCACGCTTACGCTGTTTTGCCAATCGTTCCATTTCTTCCTGTTCTTCCTGCTCTTTTATCTCGGCAAGTTCTTCCTCGGTGTAGGCAATATCGACCTGCCCGACATAATTGAAATAAATATCAACCTTTTGCGTTCTTGCTTTTCCCACACCCTCGGCTTCATACACCACAATCTTGTCAATGAGTTCGGTAAACATCAAATCAGAAACTTCCGTAGGATTTTTGTACTTGCGTATCAGCGATATAAAATGCTGAATATCCATAGTGCTGTCTTTTTCTTCAGAAAGTTCCTTTTTCATCATTTCCATTTTCGCTTCCAATTCAGCCTGTTCATCGTCATACTGCTTCATCAGTTGCTTGTATTGTCTTTCGGGTAGCAATCCCGATATAAGATTTTCATACAAGCCACGAATGAGCGTAGAGAGTTCGTCATAGCGTTTCTGACAGCGTTTCAACTCCGATTGATTGTGCTTCGGCTTTTCCTCTTGCTTATCTTTCCAAAGGGATTGCAGTTCCAAAGCAAAGGCTTTTTCATCATTCAGAACAAATCTTGAAAAGCGTTTGACTGCCGATAATATCAAGGCTTCAACATTATCAGCACTTATTGAATGAGCAGTACAGGAATTTACCCTGCTCGCATAACCACCGCAACGGTACGAATACTGCAAGGAGCGGTCTTTTTTGCTGTAATGTGTCTGCAAGGTCAATCTTCTGCCACAGTCGGCACAGTACAGATAACCGCTTAATCGGTTGGTATGTGTACCTCTTGCCGCAGCTCTGTTCACTCGTTTCTTTCGCTTCTGAACGCTGTCCCAAAGTTCCTGCGATATGATAGGCTCGTGGGTGTTATAAAACACATACTGCTCATCTTCATCGGTAGTCTTTCTCTTATGCAATTTAAAATTGGTGCTGACCGACTTTCTCAAAACAGTATGTCCAAGATATTCCTGCCTGCTTAAAATCGTTCTAATGGCAGATATGCCCCAAATATAAGGGTCTGCAAACTTAATCCCGTTGTACTGTTCTGGGTGATATTCCTTTGCATATGCGGCAGGAATTAAAACCTTTTCTTCGGTCAGTATTTCCGCTATGGCTCGTGGACTTTTGCCCTCATTGGCAAGCAGAAAGATACGCTTTACCACCTCAGAAGCCACAGGGTCAACAACAAGCGTCTGCTTATCGCTCGGCAATCGGTTATATCCATAAGGGATTGAACCGCTACAACGCTTTCCGTCTTTCATTCGGGCATCAAATACAGCCTTGATTTTATTGCTCGTGTCTTTGGCATAAAATTCGTTCATAATATTCAAAAACGGAGCAAAATCATTATCCGAAGCATTGTTGCTGTCAATGCTGTTGTTGATTGCAAGAAAACGGACATCTTTCTGCGGAAACAGAATTTCCGTATAAAATCCGACTTGCAGATAGTTTCGCCCTAATCGGCTCATATCCTTAACAATCAATGTTCCGACATTGCCTGCTTCAACTTCTTTTATCAAAGACTGAAAGCCTGGGCGATTGAAATTTACACCCGAAAAACCATCGTCAGTAAAATGGCGGATATTCTCAAAACCATTCCTACGGGCATAATCTTCGAGGTATTTTTTCTGATTGGTAATGGAATTACTCTCGCCATTCAGGTCATCATCTCTTGATAATCTCTCATAAAGTGCTGTAATCTTTGAAGTCCTTGACATTCTCTTAACCTCCTTCCTTATGTATTTTCAATTTAGGATAGTTAACTTTATCGTCCTATTAAAGCATAGCCCTCCGGTGCAAGCTCAATGGCTGTCTGAGTTTCTCCAAAAGAGGATGCCCAACTGTCAAAATGTCCCAGTCCCAGTTTCTGAAGCGTACCATACTGAAGGTAACGCATATTGGTGTAAAGCTCCGTCATACTGTTTGAAATCGGCGTACCTGTCTTTCCTGTGAAAGCGGAATTTTCTCAAACTGACTATGCCCGATAATAACCGCATCATAGTCTCCCGTGGCGATTCTGGAACAAAATTTCTTACGGTTGGCAGGCTCAAAGTCTTTCTTTGTTGCAGCAAGGATATTTGCTCCGGGATATAACCGTAAAAAATCACTTGCCCACTGCTCCGTCAAATGGTTCGGAACCACAAATAAGCTCTTTTGACATAATCCCAGACGTTTGCTCTCCATTGCTGCCGCTGTCATTTCAAAAGTCTTTCCGGCTCCCACACAATGGGCAAGCAGCGTATTATCTCCATAAAGTACATGAGCCACCGCATTTTTCTGGTGATGCTTTAACTCAATATCCGGTGTCATGCCGGGGAATTTCAGATGTGAACCGTCATATTCCCTTGGTCTTGTGGAATTGAAAAGCTGATTATATTTTGCCACAAGTACCTGTCTGCGTTCCGGATCACGGAACACCCAGTCCTTAAATGCTTCCCTTATGGTTTCCTGCTTCTGTGATGCAATGGTGGTTTCCTTTTTATTCAGGACTCTCTTTTCCTTGCCGTCCTCCTCTATGGTATCGTAAACACGGCTGTCCTTTAAGTTCAGGGAATCCTCCAGAATGGTATAGGCATTTCTCCGGCTTGTACCGTAGGTCATATTTACAAGGGAATTACTGTAGTCCGCATTTTTTCCCTTTATGTTCCACTGTCCTGTCACATTGGAATACTGTACTCCTACGACATTCCTGTCTAATAAACGCTTCGGCGTTCCAAAAGTCTCCCTCATAAAATCCTCAATATACTTCGGATCAATCCATGTTGCACCGATACGTACCTCAATCTCGCTGGCATCCAGCTCCTTCGGCTGTACCTGTGTGAGTGCCTGCACATTCACAGCGTATTCCGGGCGACTCTCTGCATAAACCTTTGCTGTTTCCAGCTTGTCACGGACATTTCCACTTAGATACTCATCTGCTGTTTCCCATTGATCCGTCAATGGATTCTGGAATATAATACCTGTCAGCTCCTCCTTGACCGTATCCACATCTTTTCCAGTCAGCTCTGCCATATAATCGAGGTCAACTCTTGCTTTTTCCGATAAGAACACTGCCAATGCTTCACTTGCCGTATCCACACTTGTGACAACCTCTGCCTTTTTAATGGTACGCTTCGTGAACATATCCGCTTTGCCTTTGAAATTGCCTTCATCGTCCAATTTTTCAAGAGAACATAACAGACAATAGCTGCTGTCCTGATTAAATGCTCTTTTGTTTGTCTGCGAGTTAATCAGACCGTGTTTCTTGGAAAAAGCTTCATATAAACTGTTTAACTCCGCCTGCTTTTCCTTGATTACTGTATCCGGATATTCCTCTAATTGCAGATTGATAAGCTCCTGCGTACAGTTTCGGATACCCACCATGCCCTTGATACGTTCCTGCATGGAAGCTGACATATCCACAGGCTTCATAATGGAATTTTCACGGTAATACACCTTGTCGTCCACAAGAGTATAGCTGTAATTCTTGACATCCGGGTCCGCCGGAATGGTGGCATCCGCAAGCTCATCTGCCAGCTCATCCAGCTCCACCGCTTCTATCTCTCCGTCAATATGGCTGACCGCTTCCTGTAGCTGCTGTGCAAATGGTCTTGTGGTATCGGGCATACAGGTACTTTCCATACCATACGGTCCGCTGACCATTTCCATTTTTCCCACAATCATCTCTGGGTGTTCGGCAAAATAGCTATTCATGGCAATGCCGTTCTCATCCTCTGACAGATGCACCCAGTCCGGCTCCAAATCCATCACACGGTCACGCTTCTTTAAGAACAAAATATCAGAAATGACCTCTTTTACCTTGTTCCTCTTTATGATCTTCGTAATACTGCTTTTTTCGTTGCTTTACTTTATCGCTATTCTCCTCAGCGTACTTCTTTTGGTATGCTTTGATTTCCTCCTTATGTTTTAAATAATACTCATGCTTTTTTGCAGCAAGACTTTCTCTATTTTCCTCTCGCCACTTCCTATACACTCATCATAGACCAATTCGAACTGCTGATCATTTTTAACCAGACAATCCTCTTCCGTAAAGGCACATTTTCCTGTCGGATACATCTGCGCATACTGTTCCATGTTATACCGTGCAGGAACATAAGTAGGATCTAATGCATAAGCAGCACGAAAATGCTTCATGGCAAATACATGATTGGATTCCTTCTCCAATAAAATCCACATCAAATTATGCGGAATTGCACAATGAAGATTTTCTGCCATAGCTGTTTCTATTTCTTTCTGACATTTTTCAAATTTTCTTTGTATCATCAACTGCCTGCATCTTTCTTCCAATGTATGACTCATTTCGCATTCCTCCTTTGCTTTACCTGTATTATAATTTTTTCCTTGTCAGAATAGTGTGGGAATTGCCTTATGCCATGTGAGAATTCTGTGAGAATGGTAACCATGCGTAAAAATGATGTGAAAAAAGCAGATAACCTTAAAACATATTAGCTTAAGGTTATCTGCTTTTTTTTGATTAAAAGAATTTTTTATTTTTAAAATATATGATTTCTGCTATTACAATGATGAGTGATATCATTATCACAGCGAAATATCCATACCACCATTGCAGCTCCGGCATGTATACAAAATTCATTCCATACCAGCCTGTAATCAATGTAAGTGGAAGAAAAATAGTTGTGACAATGGTAATTACAGCCATAATTTTATTTTGACGTGCATCCTGCATTGATTGATACAGTTCACGTATCTGGAGCACATTTTCACGAAGAAGATGTACATGATTTTGCAATTGTTCCACACGGTGCATAAATCTATCCCAACCTTGTGTATCCTGTTCAGATTGATAAAAATCACAGGTACTAAACAATTCTGCAATGTCTATCAACTGTTCATAATAAATATTAAACTCAGAAAGTTTTTGCCTATGCTTTGTCAGTGATGTAAAAAAATTATTATTCCCTCCTGCTCCCCCACTTATTTTCTCTTCCAGTTTGTCTAGCTCAGACTCCATATGAGAAAAATACAATGTATCCTTTTCTATCATATGCTCCATAATCCGTAACAGCAACTGTTTCGGTGTATCAACTTCCTGAAACATCTTCGTCTGCTTTTCTATCCATGCCTTCATTTTTCCTTCATCTTCGACAAAAAACACTTTCCTGCCTGTCAAATAGAATCCAAATGAAAGCTGTGCTTTTTTCTGTTCATTCTTTTGTGGAAGCCGAATTGTACCGAGAATGCACTCTTTAAACAGCTCTGCCTTACAGTATCGAATAGAACCAAGACTGTGCAGCATCTCCTTTTGATAAGCAAATTCCTCTTTTCTTTCCCGAAACTCTGCTGTGCTCATAACAGCAAATAAACATGAATTATCTGTATATTGCATAAAAATCCCTGCCTTCTCTTTATTTGTCTCTTTCCCTCATGCGGTAACCAATACCGATTTCTGTCAGTATATACTCCGGTTTTGCAGGATTATTCTCAATCTTTCTTCTGGTTGATGCCATATAATAAGTATGCACATTCACACTATACTTGTCCTTCACATATTCCTTAATCTTTGAATAAGTAGCCTTTTCTTGTGGTGTATAATTACTCTCTTCATCAGGCTCCATTGTAACCTCAATCTTAGGTGTATCTTTTTTGAGGGAAAGCAAGACAACCGTCTCATTCTGTGTATCATTGTCCAAACTTAGTATAAACTTTTTTTCTATAATCGGCAACTTAAATTCTATGGATTTCAGCCACTGACCATTATGTTATACTGATTGTATAAGAAATTCAAGCATAATTATGTACACATCCAAAGATGGCTTTGTTTATTATATGTGATGGCACTTTTGCCCCCATTTTATCATTTTGGTGGTGCTTTTCGCCCCCAAATAGTGAAAGTGGGGGCACTTTCTGCCCCCACTCAGGAAATATTGCTAAAATACAGTTTAGATTTACCATACATACAAATCTGCAAGTTATCTATTTCTCCTCTTCGTTAAGACCTAGTTCATTACATATTACTTGCTATCCCTGATACCTTATTCTTTCTACCAGCGTTTCCTTTTTCAGATTACTGCTTAAAACGCAGGAAAGTACAATCTGCAACAGACCGACCAAAAAAATCATAATAAAAATTGGTACGATTGGAACATGATAGATATTCATTCCAAATATTCCATTATGTTTTGCATAGGAAAAAAGTGCATAGCCGAGCGGCAGACCAATGATCAAAGCTACGCATATGGTACCAACCGTAAACATCATTCCCTGTAACTGCAGACATAAATTTAATTGTTTATTTGTCATACCCACAGCCTGTAATACACCATATTCCTGCTTTTTTGTCGTAATATTCATGATTATGGTGTTTGCCATATTCATAAAACCGATGAGTCCTACAACCGCCATAAACAGATAACAGCCAAGCTTCATCATGCGGGCTGTGAATTCTGCAGATTGTAACTGTGCATGATAGGTATCCATTTTTATATGCGAAGTATTAGAAATCAAAGTATTCAGACTCTGTTCCACAGATGCCATATCTTTTTTATCACAGTCCACCCACAGATATCCATAGGCTGTTCCCCTCGGATTCATGGAACGGTATACACCTTCCGGAATGACAAGATAAGTGTCCGCGCTTACAAAGGATCCTGCAATCTTTCCCTGATAGGTATAGGTTTCACTTCCATTCTCAAAGTCAAATGCAATGGATTCACCCGGAGCATATCCATCTTGTTCCATCCACATCGACCAACCAAAGAAAATTTCACCATTCTTTACCGCCTGATCATAGTCCATAGAGCCAATGTCCCCGTCCTGGCGCATAAAATCAAAATCATTTTTACTCACAATATCAGCCGGAAATCTTGTTCCGTTCAGATTTACAGAGACAATCTCTCTCGTCATGACATCTGTCACTCCCGGAATGCTTTTGATTTCTTCAATCAGCGAATCATTCAATGGATTATCCGTCAGAATCGTATCCAGATTATTCTCCGGATATCTTTCATCGTACTCAGCAGAATAGTCAAGCTGCAGTTCAAATTGTCCATGATTAACGGAAAGACGTGCTTCATGCTCCGTATCAATATTTCCTACATAATTAGAGATAATCACAAACAATGCGCAGGAAAGCCCCAGTGTGAGGATGGTACCAATGGTTCTTTTTGGATTACCCGTTATATTTGCCATTGCCATAGAAAACACGGTGACATTTTTTCTGCCATTTCGTTTTCCTTTTTTGTGTGTTTCTGCATTTTCTAAATACCGTGTTGCTTCGATAGGTGAAATCCGTGAAACAATTTTCATTGGTTTGCGCAGTGCCAAAGCAACGGTAAGAAATGATACGAAAATACATAGAAGTATAACAGGCAGGGAAAACAGTGGCACCTGCTGATTTTGGTCTCCCATAGAGCCAGTTTGGGTTGATACAAGGTTTCCCTGTTCTACCAGCCAGTTAAAACCGCATTTTGCAATCAGAAAACCAAGAAGCAATCCAACCGGTATTGAAAAAATTGTCAAAAACATACCCTCTCTGAAGATCAGTTGTTTCATCTGCTTTTTTGTCGCTCCCAGAGCCTTGATTTTTCCATACTCCTGTATCTTGTTGGCAATACCGACCTGAAAAATATTATAAATGACCACAACAGAGAAAAGTACAATTGCAAGAATCAAAACCCCGCATACCGCAATCGTTTCATAACTCGGCTGCAATACCCATCGCAGATAGAGATCATTGACTATAACGTTTTTTTCTTCAATCCCACAAGCTGCTGCAATCTGCTTTATAACCGGTTCAATATTATTCATAGATACATTTGCAGAATCATTTAAAGTAAAATAAATATTATACTGTCTGTCATTCTCTGCAACGTGCTCATCATAAAACTCCTGTGACCCGAAAGCAACATAAGATGCCTCGATGGTATACTCATCCCGGTCATATAAGATTCCGCTGACAACAAACTCTTCCGGCTTATATTCTGACCGCATCCCTGCACGGTAATCCAGTGTAACCGTATCTCCGACCTTTACATCATCATATCCCATTGCACGAAAAAAAGCTCTTCCGGCGGCAATTTCCTGCATTTTTTTCGGATACTTTCCTTCCTTTAACTCATATTCCTTATTATAGGGAAGCATTTTTCTTGCAGTCTCATCCATGCAGACAAACCCGCCGTTTTCATTGCCTTTTATGATGCCTTCTGTACACATAATTCCTATTGCATCTATTTCTGCACGGCGGCTTACTTCCTTTATCTGCGAGGCATCTGCTGCGACAAACAGACCATAATTGTTTCCATATGAGCCTGCCGCCTGACTTTTCTGCAAACGTATCATTCCATTTCCCACAGTACTGATAATCACAAGCAACATCGTGGTCAGACATATGGACATCATAATCAGTATACTTCTTGTCTTGTTCTTTTTGTCATTGCTATATGCAATCCTGCTTATTGTCTTCATCTGAAATCCACCACCTGTCCGTCCTCAATCACCAGAATACGGTCAGCAACCTGTGCAATTTCGTCATCATGGGTAATCATTACAATTGTCTGTCCATATTTTTTTGCTGTCATCTTAAACAGGGCAATCACCTCATCACTGGTCTTAGAATCAAGATTGCCTGTCGGCTCATCCGCAAATATAATTTCCGGACGATTCACCAGTGCTCTTGCAATCGCTACTCTCTGCTGCTGTCCTCCGGATAACTGATTTGGCAGATTGTAAATCCTCTTTTCAATTCCCAGAGTTGCAATAATATCATTTACATATGCTTCATCCACTTTTCTTCCATCCAGCCCCAGTGGCAGTACAATATTTTCCCAGACATTAATAGATGAAACCAGATTAAATGCCTGAAAAACAAATCCGATTTTTCTTCTGCGGAAAACAGCAAGGGCATCTTCCTTCATCCTGTATAAATCTTTCCCTGCTAAAGTAACACTGCCTTTTGTCGGGGTATCAAGCCCTCCAAGCATATGAAGTAATGTACTTTTACCGGATCCTGACTTTCCAACAATTGCGACAAATTCTCCCTGCTCAATCTGAATGTCCACCTGATTGACCGCTTTGACCTGATTCTCACCTGCGCCATAAAACTTACAAAGCTGTTTGGTTTCTAATATCACACTCATGTGTTGCCTCCTTTTCAATTCTGTAAAGCGTACCTTTTCAGCACGCTTTCTTTGCCTGTTTATATATTTGGTCATTTTTCAACCTACATCCAAATTGTATCAGGATAATCTTTCATTTCACTTTCAAAAAACGAGCAGAAGCCTTACAGAATTGTAAGATTTCTGCTCATTTAAAATTTAACCAACATATGGTAATTGAATCACAAACATGCTTCCTTTTTTCTTTTTGCGTGAGGTTACCGTAATCGTACCTCCGTGTTTTTCGATAATTTCTCTCGATAGAAAAAGTCCGATTCCTGTACCACTCTTTTCCATAACCTCCTTGGAACTTCCTCGGTAAAATCGTTGAAAAATTTTGTGATACTCATTCTGCGGAATACCAATTCCCTGATCCTCAATTTCCATTCTTACAAGATCGTTTCTTTTTTGTAACCGGATAAATATTTTTGAACCACCCGGACTGTACTTGACCGCATTATCCAGAACGTTGATCACAGCTTCACCAAGCCACCTTTTATCCTGCATAATCGTGCATGCTTCCAGCTCTTTTTCATAGTCAAAAACGAATTCAATTTCTTTCTCATCCGCTTTAGGATAAGTGCGGTTCACAGCAGATATGACAGTATCCATAAGCGGAAGTTTTTTCTTATTAATCTGAATCAGTCCAGTTTCCATCTTGGATATTTCAAGAAGCGACTGCAATAATGTCTCCAGTCCATCCAGAGCACTCCGACAACGGATACAAAACTCCTCCTGTTCTGTGGCACTTAAGTCATTCTGCATCAGCACATTAAAACATGTATCCAAAGCTGCAACCGGTGTCTTTAACTGGTGAGAAATATCAGAAACCATTTCTTTCGTGTTCTCCTTTTCTGCCCTTGCTTCTTCCTTTATCAACTGAATATGATGTCCGATTGCTTCAAGCTGGTCATTCAATTTTTCCAGTTCTGCATGATTTTCCGTTTTCAGTAAATCATCAAATTTATTTTCACGGAATCTGATTAGAATTTCTTCCAACTGGTCTAAAATTTTCTGATGACACGCATCTTCTTTTTTCTTCCAATAAAGTAAAAAAGTCAAAAGAAGCACGCATATCACAGTGCTTACAGCACCGGTCACCATAACCTGATGCCGGAATTGCGAATAAAATGCATTCCCTTTATTCCCCCAGTATCCATATTGCTCCAATAATCGCCTTCCCTGTTCGTTAGTTTCAATATCCTTATCCTTAAACAATTCCGAAACAGCATCCAGCCCGGAAAATTCTTCCTTTGCAGCAATCTCTGTCATAAGATTCATTTTATATTTATAATCTTCATAAAACACATACGTGGTAAAGCAATTTAATATTGCAAACAATAATATGACAGGTAATACCAAGGAGAGCACTACTGTAATCTTCTTGCGATATCTCTTTGTCACTGCCTTACCTCCTGATTCCATATATACCCAAGACCTCTGATATTCTTTATATAGACCGGTGCAGCCGGATTATCTTCGATTTTCTCACGGAGTCTTCTGATATTGACAGCGATTGTATTTTCATCCACAAAATCCCCTTCCAGATCAAACACATTTTCCAATATTTGTGTTTTTGAAAGAATCTGTTTCGGATTCTGAAGAAAAAAAGTCAGCATTTTCAACTCCGTTTTTGTCAGACTGATTTCACGACTCTTTATCAGGACTTTCATTTCTCCTGCGATAAATACGATATCTCCCGAAATCATCTTTCCGGCTTCCGTTTTCTCCTGTCTGCGGCGGAAATGTGCTTCTATTTTCAAAAGAAGTACCGAAAGACTAAACGGCTTTGTAATATAATCATCTGCCCCTGCTTCATATCCCATAACCTGATCCATCTCCTGATCTAGTGCTGTAAGGCAGATAATGTATGTATTATAATTGCATCTCATCCACCTTACAAATTCCAGTCCATTCCCATCCGGAAGATTCACATCACAAATGGTAACATCCACATTATTATCACTTGCAATTCTTTTCGCTTTTTTCACTGATTCTGCTGAAAAAACCTCATATCCGGATTTTTTCAGTGAGAATGTAATTCCACGGTTTAAATTTTCATCATCTTCAACCACAAGTATACCTGGCATAGCATATGCACCTCTCTTTATTAACTATTCATCCAGTTTTTGTTTGGACAAAAGAACTACCGTCTCCACATGTTCCGTGTGTGGAAACATATCCACCGGCTGTACTTTCTTAAGTTCATACCCGTGTTCTGTCATATATCTTATATCTCTTGCAAGCGTTGCGCTGTCACAACTTACATACACCATCTTCTCAGGCTGCATCTTTATGACCGTATCAAGCAATGCTGTGTCGCAGCCTTTTCTTGGTGGGTCTACTACGATAACATCTGCGTAACCACCATGTTTTGCATAATATTCAGGAAGCACCTCTTCAGCTTTGCCGACAAAGAATTCTGCATTAGTAATGTTATTCATTTTTGCATTATTTCTTGCATCACGAATAGCATCAGAGATAATTTCGACACCGTAGACCTTTTTAGCTGAACGTGCTAAGAATAGCGAGATTGTTCCGATTCCACAATATAAGTCCCATACTGTTTCATTCCCGGTAAGCCCGGCATATTCTAATGCTGTTTCATATAACTTTTCTGTCTGGACAGGATTGACCTGGAAGAATGACTTTGGCGAAATGTTGAATTTGATATCTTTAATATAGTCGACTATATATTTTCGTCCATAGATGTTCTCCATAACCTTGCCCATAATTACATTCGTATTACATAGGTTTATACTTAGTGAAATGCTTGTCATTCCCTTGACTTTCGATAACCTTTCGGCTAACTCCTCCTGGGCAGGAATCTTATTTCCATTAATGATAATGCACACCATTATTTCGCCCGTTACAAAAGCTTTTCGAATCATAACATAACGAATTAGACCTTTTAGTGTCACTTCGTCATATGGTGCAATATTTTTCTCTGCCATAAATTCCTTGATAATTCTAAGAATTTCTTCATTTTCTTCGACACCAAGGTAACACTTTTCATTTTCAATGATAACGTGAGTTCTTCCGGCATAAAAGCCAGATACTAACTCGCCTTTATCATTTAAACCAATAGGAAACTGCGCCTTATTACGATAATGATATGGTGTCTCCATTCCAATAATAGGATAAATGGTGAAATCTGTAACCTTGCCGATTTTCTCTATATTAGTCTTTACTTTATTCTCTTTGAACCTGAGCTGCTCGCTGTAATCTGCTGCCATTATCTTACAACCACCACATCTTCTGGCAACTGGACAGACAGGTGTAACACGATGTGGAGATGGTTCGATTACCTCCATTAATTTAGTAAATGCGAAATTATCATGGGCTTTAGTAATTCTTACACGACATACATCGCCTCTTACTGCATCTTTTACAAATAATGTATAACCATCAATTTTAGCAATTCCCTCGCCACCTGTTCCAACATCTTCTATCTCAACAGTATACTCTTCATTCTTCTTATATGTATGTGGAGTCAAAGTCTCCTGCACTTTATTTTCATTACACATCTTCACATATTCTCCATTCCTAAGGCTTCTATATCGTAAGAATCGCAAGCTGAATTTCACTTTCTACTATTTCTACATATTATGCAAAAATATATGTAAAAAGCCGAATGCAATGCCTGCGACACATTTATTTTTCTTACAAATCTGCTTTTCTTATATTTGAATCCAATGCTCTATTGAAGCCATACCACTCTGAGCCGTCCTGTGGTCTGCCTCCAAGTAAAATCTCAGATATTGTTTCTAACTTCGCATCTGCATTATCAGCTAAATTAATTGCAAATGCCTCAGGTAAAGCAGGTTTCTTTGGAGAACCATATTCTAATTCGCCATGATGAGCAACTATGCAATGTTTAACCTCTCTTGCTAATTTCTCTGGGAATCCCGGAATCTCTCTGACTTTATCACTAACCATTTCACATCCGATTACGATATGACCAAGTAACTGTCCATAATCTGTGTAGTCATTCTTTGGAAATGATGATAATTCCTTAACTTTACCAATGTCATGAAGTAATGCTGCTGTAATAAGTAAATCTCTGTTTAAAACAGGATATGCTTTTGCAAAATAGTTACACATATTTGTTACAGATAACGAATGTTCTAACAAGCCTCCGATAAAACCATGATGAATAGTTTTAGCTGCTGAATGACCTTTGAATTCATCGATAAATTCCTTATCATCTACGAAAAATGCATTAAGTAATGCATTAAGATACTGATTCTTAACTGAATTAACATATTCCATTACATTTGCATACATTGCATCTATATCTTTAGTGCTGCAAGGAAGGTAATCCGCAGGCTTATATTCTCCCTCATCTGCCACTCTTGCACCTTTTATATTCAACTGTAATGCCCCGTTAAATGTAGTTACATCTGCGTTAATGTCTACATAATCTAGTGCTTCAAATTCATTTATTCCCATTGAATGTGGATCCCATATTTTTCCATCTATTGTGCCTGTTTTATCCTGTAATATTACATTATCATAAGGCTTGCCATTCTTAGTCATTGCAGAGCTTCTCTGCTTACATAAATAGATTCCTCTTACTGACTCTCCATCTCTTAATGTCTCTATATATTTCATATTTTACCTCTTTCTAAAATCAACTTATATACTATCAATTTGAACTGTATATCTTATCTCCTTATAACCGTCTTTGCCTTTTCTCATTACCTTAATGGTAACCTCATCTCCAACCTGGCATTTCTGCAGAATTGATGTAAATGTCTTGAAATCTGACACTTTCGTACCATTGAATTCTGTTAATATATCACCATTCATCACACCTGCTGTATAAGCCGGTGATTTTTCTTCAGTATTTGATATATATATTCCATAAGGCATATCCTTGTCAATATTCTCGATAACATCATCTGTTACCTGTTTGCCATGAATACCCAGGTATGTAATTGTCTTATTAGACATAATTTTATTAACGTATATTGCAATTCTTTTAAATGATATAACAGAGACAACATTTTCACCGATACTGTTGCCATTTAATTCATTATTTACCATTCCGATAACATTGCCATAGTTGTCAAATGCGAAACCATTCATAAAACCGGTCGTAGAAATATCTGTTGCCATAATTTCAAGTTCCGTATCCACTATATTATATGTATTTCCAACAGAAGTCAATGAACCCTTGACAATAAATTTTTCTTTTCCATATGGATTTCCCATAAATGTAATCTCTTCTCCTGCTTCTATCTCATTATCCGGATTATACTCTGCTGCCGAAAGTGTCTCTTTATCTTCATCTTTAACATCAGCCGTATTAATAATTACCGTTGCAAGACCATATTTCTCACTCACATGGTCTACCATTCCTTTATATCCTCTGTTTCCTAAGTATACCGTTACTTCCCTGTTATCCTTAATGAAATCATATGTTGTAAGTATTCTTATCTTATCATTTAACACAGTAATAAGTCCACTTCCGTAATTGACATTATTCTGCTCTACGTTTTCCCATTCATCTTCTTCATTTACACAGAGTGTTACGACAGAATTACCCATATTCTTAAGTCTTTCTTCTATCGTCTTGGTGGTCTCTACAGGACTAGTCTCTTCTGTCGTAGAATTACTCTCTGTCACCTTTGAATCATTTATTTCTTCTGTACTTTTTTTATCATCACTCATTTTATTAAGATATGGTTTCATAAACACGAACACCATACACGCAACAGCTCCCATAATAATTCCACACATAACAAGAAAAAGTAACAATTTTCCCAATGTAAGTCTCTTATTATTTACTACTTTTTCATTTACAAACTTAAATTCGCCTTCGTTGTCATTACCCATATGTGCATTATTATCTCCTGGTTTATGTATACTGTCTCTATAATTAATGCTGGATTTACGGTTTACCTTGTCAGTATTTCTTGCAATTTCATTTTTCTCAAAATTTTTTAAGTCTTTCTCGCTCATTGATACCTCTATGTCTTATCAGTATATTATATTTATCCTGATTTTTATCCTGATTTGGCTATTCTGTCACCCGAATCTTTCAAATCACATCACAAGTCATATACTTTATAATAAGAAAATAATATGAACAATTTATGACAAAGCTATAAATATTCTTTTCATTGATATATTAGCTGTTTTGGAGTAAAATTATATACTAAGAGAATGTAAATAAACATCAGGCCATGTAAATGTAAACATAACTCAGCCGGATTTTATATTACCCAGAAAGGAGTTTATTCGTATTTTTAACGGATATTATTTATAGATAGATGAATAAAAAAGCATTAAAAACGCTTGAATTTGATAAGATAATTGCAACACTTTCAGAATTTGCAACCTGTGAGGGTGGATTAGAGTTGTGCAGAAATATTGTTCCAATGGATAACATTGACGATATAAGAACAGCGCAGACTGAGACATCAGATGCATTAGTAAGAGTTCTTCGCTCAGGCAATCTTTCATTTTCAGGCACAAGAAACATTTTAGAATCTCTTAAACGCTTAGAGATTGGTGGCACTTTAGGCATTGGCGAACTTCTAAATATAAGCAGCGTACTAAAGGTTACTTCGCGTGCCAAATCATTTTCAAGGCGTGAGGAATCTGCTAAAAAGGATTCGATTGACTATATGTTTGAGGCATTAGAGCCACTTACCCCTCTTAATACTGAGATAAACAGATGTATTATTTCTGAAGAAGAGATAAGTGACGATGCAAGTCCTGCTTTGAAAAGTATCAGGAGACATATGAAGCAGGCAAATGAGCAGATTCACACACAGCTTAATAATCTGGTTAATTCGCAGACAACCAGGACATATTTGCAGGATAATGTAATAACTATGCGAAATGGACGATATTGTATCCCTGTTAAGCAGGAATACAGAAGTCAGGTGCCAGGACTTATTCACGACCAGTCACAGACCGGTTCTACAATATTTGTCGAACCTATGGCTGTCGTCAAATTGAATAATGAACTTAAGGAATTAAGTCTTAAGGAAAATGACGAGATAGAAGTTATTCTGTCAAACCTGTCAGTTAGTTGTGCAGAACATATTTCAGAATTAGAATGTAATTACCGTATGCTTGTTAAACTCGATATGATATTTGCAAAGGCTCTGTATTCTAAATCTATAAAAGGCAGTGAGCCGGTATTTAATACTGACGGATATATTAATATAAAAGAGGGACGCCATCCTCTTATAAATAAGGATAAAGTTGTTCCAATTAATATATATCTTGGTAAAGATTTTGACCTGCTGATTGTAACAGGTCCTAACACAGGTGGTAAAACAGTTTCACTTAAGACAGTCGGACTGCTTACTCTTATGGGGCAGGCAGGACTTCACATTCCTGCATATGATGGCTCCAGTCTATCACTATTTAAGGAGGTATATGCCGATATTGGAGATGAACAAAGTATTGAACAGAGTCTGAGTACATTTTCATCGCATATGAAGAATATTGTACAGATACTTAATGATGCTGACAGTGAGTCGCTTGTCCTCTTCGATGAACTTGGAGCAGGAACCGATCCGGTCGAGGGTGCTGCACTTGCAACCTCTGTACTTTCTTTTCTCCACAATATGAAGGTTAGAACAATGGCTACCACGCATTACAGCGAACTTAAAGTATTTGCGCTCACTACTCCGGGAGTTGAGAATGCAAGCTGTGAATTCAGTCTTGAAACTTTACAGCCTACTTACCGTTTACTTATCGGAGTTCCCGGTAAGAGTAACGCATTTGCAATTTCATCTAAATTAGGACTGCCTGATTATATTATCGATGATGCCAAGAAGCGTATTGATGAAGAAAATGTGGCCTTTGAAGATATCATCTCTGATTTAGAGAACAGTAAGTTAGTTATTGAAAATGAACGTTCAGAAATTGAACAGTATAAGAATGAAATTGAAGCTCTTAAGAAACAGCTTGAGAAAAAACAGGAACATCTTGATGACAGACGGGAAAGCATTTTACGAAATGCTAACGAAGAAGCAGCTAAAATTCTTAGGGAAGCGAAAGAATTTGCAGACCAGACCATCAAAGATATCAATAAAGCATCTAAATCAGGTAATACAAAAGATTTAGAGAATTCCAGAAGAAAGGCAAGAGAAAGACTTGATAAGACAAGCGAAAAGCTTGCAATCAAGAAGAGCAGTACACCTCATAAGAAATATTCACCAAAAGATTTCAAAATCGGTGACCGCGTAAAGGTTCTGAGTATGAATGTCGAGGGAACTGTACACACACTTCCTAATGCCAAAGGTGATTTAACCGTACAAATGGGTATACTTTGTTCAAAGGTAAATATTTCAGACCTGATTATCCTTGAAGATGCACCTGTTATCGGTAATAAGACCACACATACAAGTGCTTCAAAGATTAAGATGGCTAAATCTTATTCTATATCAACTGAAATCAAGTTACTTGGTATGACAGTTGATGAAGCAATTGTTACCCTTGATAAATACTTAGATGATGCATATCTGTCACATCTCCCAAGTGTACGAATTGTACATGGTAAAGGCACCGGAGCCTTAAGAAATGCAGTTCAACAGCATTTGAAGAAATGTAAATATATAAGCGAATTTCATATAGCTGAATATGGCGAGGGCGATGCCGGAGTCACTATAGCTACATTTAAGAAATAGAACCAAGAAACGAGGATAGTGTGAAAAATCGAATTGATATGGCAATTTTTCACACAGCTATTTGTTTCGGAGCGAAAACAAATAGACTTTATGGCAGATGAGAAATCGCCTGCGCGGATTTCTCATCGCCTCTTCGCGACAAGTCGCTCAGAAACGAGGATTGTTATGGCTAATAAACAGAAAATATTAATCGTAGATGATGATGCAAATATAGCAGAACTTATTTCTCTATATTTAACAAAAGAATGTTTTGAAACTAAGATTGTAGAAGATGGTGAAGAAGCACTTAAGGAATTTCAGACTTTTAATCCTGACCTTATCTTATTAGATCTGATGTTACCGGGAATTGATGGATATGAGGTATGTCGTGAAATCAGAAAGACTTCTTCTACACCGATTATTATGTTATCTGCCAAAGGCGAGATATTTGATAAGGTATTAGGTCTTGAATTAGGTGCAGATGATTATATGATTAAACCATTTGATTCTAAGGAATTAGTTGCGCGTGTTAAAGCGGTTCTTAGAAGATATAAAGTCCCAGCTGCTACACCTGCTAATATTGCACCACAGTCAGAATATGTAGAATACCCTGATTTACTTATCAATCTTACAAATTATTCAGTCACATACAAGGGTAAAAATATTGATATGCCGCCTAAGGAATTAGAATTATTATATTTCTTAGCTTCATCACCTAATCAGGTATTTACAAGAGAACAGCTCTTAGACCATATCTGGGGCTATGAATATCTCGGCGATACAAGAACTGTTGACGTTCATATCAAGAGAATTCGTGAAAAGATAAGCGACAGCGATACCTGGGCATTATCTACAGTATGGGGTATTGGCTATAAATTCGAGACTAAAACCAATTAAAGTATGTTGTGATATTTGGGTTTAGACTGATTATACAACTTATAGAATGGAGATTTTTAACTTAGATGAAACATTCAGTTTACTACAAATTTCTTCTTGGCTATATCCTGTTTGGACTTATAAGCATTTTAGTAATCAATATGCTTTCTACACGCCGCGTCACCCAGACAGTAACGGCTGATGCTGCCCAGAGTATATACGACAAAGGAAATGTTATTTTAAACCGCTATTTTAATAACGACTTTTCAAGCCTCACGACTAATCCGGAAATTGTCAAAGATATACAAAATGCATCAGCACTTATAAACTGTCGTCTCTGGATTACTGATACGAATGGCAGAATTGTGTATGATACAAATAACATCAAATTGAATGAAGTTATTTCGGACTTCGATATTACCGACTTCGGTAATAGATATTATATGGTCGGTGATTTTTATGGTAATTTTGATAACGAAACTCTTTCTGTTGCAATTCCAATAGTTGGTAATTTCAAAACTGAAGGCTATATGATATTTCATCGTGGAACTGATGTGATTAAAGAACGTACTAATGAAGTACTTAAAACCATTTATTGGACTTTCTTCATTATATATGATTTATCGTTGATAATTCTTCTGATATTTACTTTCGTGGTATATATTCCTCTTAGAAAAATCAGCCACGCATCGAAAGAATTTGCAAAAGGCAATTTAACCTATGAAGGACTTGCTTCATTTACAAATGAGGACGAAATAGGTAATCTCGGCATGTCCCTTAATTATATGGCAAGGAAACTCAATTCGCTCGAAGAGGACCAGAAGAAATTCATTGGTAACGTATCGCACGACTTCCGTTCTCCTCTTACCTCTATAAAAGGTTATGTTGAAGCAATGAAAGATGGTACGATTCCTCCTGAGATGCAGGGAAAATATCTTGATATTGTATTATTTGAAACGGAACGACTTACTAAATTAACCAAGAGTCTGCTTACCTTAAACGCATGGGATAATAAATCTAATCGTCTTGACTTAACAGAATTCAGTCTGTACGAGATGATTAAACCGATAATTAACAGTTTCGAGGGCAAATGCGAGAAGAAACATATTACTATTGACTTAATCCTTGGCTCAAAAGACTATTATGTATATGCTGACCGCAGCAAAATCGAACAGGTTATATATAATCTCTTAGATAATGCCATAAAGTTCAGCCACAATGACAGCTCAATCCAGTTAGACATACATGATAAAAATGATAAGATTTTCATATCGATTAAAGATACCGGAATCGGTATCCCAAAGGAAAGTATTTCTAAGATATGGGACCGTTTCTACAAAACAGACCTCTCAAGAGGTAAAGATAAGACAGGTACGGGACTTGGATTATCGATAACCAAAGAAATAATTAATGCACATGATGAAAATATTAATGTTATAAGTACAGAGGGCGTTGGCACAGAATTCATATTCACATTAAAGAAAGTAAAAGCCCCTAAATAATTTAAAGTCTCTTCAGATAGAAACTGTTCATTGTACTGTGAATTACCTGTTGAGACTTTTTAATTTGCTTAAAACCCGCCTTCTCATATAACTTTAAGGCTACTGAAAGATTAGTATGTGTTTCAATGTAGATATTCTGGTAGCCTCCGAAAGTTTACCTATTTCCACGTTAATCGGTGTAATTCGCCCTCAGACTGCATACCTTTGAAGTCCTGCTGTCTTAATGCTTCAAATAACACAATTGCAACTGAATTAGCAAGATTAAGTGAACGTATATCAGGATTCATCGGTATTCTTACGCAGGTTTCAGGATTATCTACAAGAATCTCCTCCGGAATACCTGCACTTTCTTTACCAAACATAATATAACAATCGTCCTCATAATTCACATCTGTATATCTATGTTTAGCCTTAGTTGTTGCCATATATATTTTCGCACCCGGGTTTCTGTTAAGGAAATCATCATATCCGTCATATTCTATTACATCTAATTTATCCCAGTAATCCATTCCTGCTCTTTTAACAGCTTTCTCAGTTATCTGAAATCCCATAGGACCTATAAGATGAAGTCTTGTCCCTGTAGCTACACATGTTCTTCCTATATTTCCGGTATTCTGTGGAATTTCCGGCTCAAATAATACTATATTTAACATAATTCCTCTTTTCTTAATGCCATTTCTTTGCTTGCTATTTCTTCTCTGCATCAAGCCGGCTTATGAAGTCTTTTAATCTTCCTAATGCCTCTTTCAGGTCTTCTAACGAATATGCATACGAGATTCTAAGGAAGCCCTCACCACAATCACCGAATGCTGTTCCCGGAACTACTGCAACTTTCTCCTCCTGAAGAAGACGGTTTGCAAATTCATCTGAAGTCATACCGAATCTCTTGATACTTGGGAACATATAAAATGCACCAAATGGCTCGAAACAATCTAAGCCCATCTCCTTAAATGCATTTAATAGAAATCTACGTCTCTGATTGTAAGATTCACGCATTTTATCAATATCCCTGTCACCATTTCTTAATGCTTCTACTGCTGCATACTGGCTGTTTGTAGGTGCACACATAATTGCGAACTGATGTATCTTAATCATCTGTTTAAGTATTTCTGCCGGGCCTACAGCATAGCCTAATCTCCAGCCCGTCATTGCATATGCCTTAGAGAAACCATTTATTACAATTGTTCTCTCTTTCATCCCCGGTATACATGCAATTGAGATATGTTTTTCGCCATTATATGTTAATTCAGAATATATTTCATCAGAAACAACAAATATATCCTTTTCGATACATACCTTAGCAATTTCTTCTAAATCTCTCTTCTCCATAATTGCACCTGTCGGATTATTAGGAAATGGGAGTATGAGAATCTTAGTCTTGTCTGTGATTCTCTCTAACAATTCGTCCTTAGTAAGTCTGAATTGGTTCTCTTCTTTTAATTCAATAATAACAGGCTTACCATATGCAAGTGTTACGCACGGAACATATGATACATAACTTGGCTGTGGAATTAACACTTCGTCACCTGGATTAATCATTGCACGAATTGCAAGGTCAATTGCTTCACTTCCGCCAACTGTTACTATTACATCTTTATTATAATCATAGTCTAAATCTAATTTACGTTTAAGATAATTACAAATCTCTATCTTTAATTCTTTTAATCCTGCATTAGAAGTGTAAAAAGTCCTGCCTTTCTCAAGAGAATAGATTCCTTCTTCTCTTATATGCCATGGTGTATCGAAGTCAGGTTCTCCGACACCAAGGGATATTGCATCTTTCATTTCACTTACTATATCAAAGAATTTTCTTATTCCTGATGGCTGGATATCTACTACAACGTCTGATAATGGATTTCTCATGGTGTAACCAACATCCTTTCATCTTTATTATTGCTAACCAATACTGTTCCATGGTCTTTATATTTCTTAAGGATAAAATGTGTGGCTGTTCCACGAATTGCCTCAAGCGGTGCAAGTCTCTCAGTAACGAACTGTGCTACCTCTTTCATAGTCTTTTCTTCGATTATTACGGTAAAATCAAAACCGCCCGACATAAGATATACAGCTCTTACTTCGCTGTAATTATACATTCTTTCAGCTATCTTATCAAAGCCCAAACCTCTCTGTGGTGTAACCTGCACTTCTATAAGTGCTGTAACCTTTTCTTCACTTGTAGAATCCCAGTTAATAAGTGTGTGATAACCACAGATGATTTTCTCTTTCTCCATTTCTGCAATTTCATTTGCTAACTCTATTTCGCTGATATCTAACATCACTGCTAAATCTTTCAAATCAATTCTGGCATTTTTCTCGATTGCCTCTAATATTTTTTCTCTCATTTCAGGACACTCCTTTATTCTCAGTTTCCAATAACAGGTTATTCATTATTTCGTTAAAAATATCTCTAATTCATCTCTCTT
Source organism: Eubacteriaceae bacterium (assembly GCA_902362455.1). GTDB lineage: Bacteria > Bacillota > Clostridia > Lachnospirales > Lachnospiraceae > Bovifimicola > Bovifimicola ammoniilytica. The sequence continues at coordinate 172,887 of CABIWJ010000001.1, read as the reverse complement.
AGGAGGCTCAATATATCTTCTATCCTCATTTTTAATGATTACTTTATCATTATCGTTCGTGAGCCTTCCAATAATTCGGGCATCTGTTCCTTGGTGTCTGAGTTCCCTTACCAGTGTTTCTCCATCTTCCGTAACCATCAGCATTGCGCCATTAGACATAAGCTTGTATGGATTAATTCCGTATGGTTCGCATATTTCTATCGTTTCCTGACGTATATCAATATCGTCCATCATTACTTCAACGCCTTTTTGAGTCTTTGTGGCAAGCTGCCATAGTCCTAAGTAGATTCCACCACGACTTAAATCGTGCATAACTCTGACACCAAGGCTTCCCGCGACTGCTGCCTCACTTCGTACGTCTAAATATTTCTCCATATCAAGTGCTTTCTTAAGATAGCTTACCTGAAATTTCTCTTTTAGCTCATTATATTTTTCTTTCGCAAGTGCAACTGTTCCGGACATACCAATCTGTTTGGTTAATACAATGTCATAGTCCTCTTTAACCCATTCACTTGCATCAATATATGTATCATAGATATAATGTCCGAGCACCGTAAATGTCACAACAGGGCTTTTAACTGCTCTTGTAACCTCAGTATTGCCTCCTGTAATATGAATATTGGCTTCTAATGCAATCTTCGCAATATATCTTGTTAATTCTTTTAATTCTGATTCTAATCTCTTCTCAGGTATAATTACATCTACGTTCATTGTCGCAGGCACTCCACCCTCAGCACATACATTAGCCATAGCTGCATATATGGCTCTCTTGCAATCAAAATAAAGATTATCTTCACTCAGCATTAAACCTGCCACACATGATGACATAACAGTTCCATCTTTAGAAACTGCTGCATCATTTCCAACATTTGCAAATGTATACATATCATCACTTTTGTATTTAATTGTCTTTAATACTGAACGTTTCAGAACAGATTCAGATAGCTTTCCTGCTTTCATATGATATACCTGTACCTTTAATTTATTATGTGTATAATTTAATTCGGGTGTAAAAAACACCCGAATTAATCTTAATCTGATTAGTATTTTGTGTAATGCATTCTCTAATTACCTACTGTGTTGCTGTATCTGATGCTGCCGGTGCATCTGTTCCTCCTGCATTAGCATTAGAATTATCACCTGAATTCTGATTACCACCTGCCGGTTGACCTGAACCTGTATTTGATGAATTATTCTGTCCATTTGTCTGACCACCTGATGTATTATCCTGTACAGGTGTCTGATCGGGTACTGCCGGTGTCTGGTCTGGGGATGGTGCCTGTGCTGGGGTCTCTGGTGTAGCTGCAGGTGTCTCTGGCTGTGCTGCTGCGCCAGTACCTACTGTTACATATGTTGGTGAAGCTGAATATGAACTCTTGTTAACTACTTCTTCACTCTGAAGCACACCATCTACATATACTTTCTTCCAGAGTCTTGCTGTATATCCTGTGTGTCCTCTGCTTGTTACTGCTCTGTATCCTGCCGGCTTAGAAGCATCCTGTTTAACTACCTGTGATGATGGAATAGTTGAAAGAGTTTCACTTACATATTCCACCTTTCTGTTAGATGGTCTGGTTTCCTCACCATAGATATTAAATGTCAATTTTCCTGAGGCATCATAGATTCCCTCAATATATATAGGTGTATCTGTATTATTCTTAATCTTTAAATCTTTCCATGTTCCTGCTAATGCTGCATCCATAGATAATGGAACATAACCTACACTCATTGAATGGTTATATCTCTCAACTACTTCTAACTCTGCTAAAAGCACTGCATTATAAAGTGTTGTTGAAACCTGGCATATTCCTCCTCCAAGGCTGTCTTCAACCTTACCATTTACATATGTACCTGCTGCTTTCCAGCCATTACCTGCTGTCCATGGTTCTAAGAAAGAGTTGACTGACATTGTCTCACCCTGACATAATGTTATTCCATTAAGAAGTTTTATACCATTTCTCATATTCTCATTTCTGTTGTAATTACTACTTCCTGTTGAGAACTTAGTTGAGAAAGTTCCAAGTACATCCTTAACTCTTTCGCAATCTGCTACTGTAGCTACCGGTTTATCATCTACAACTATAAGAGTAAAATCAGTATCACTCTTATTCCATTCATCTAAAAGGAATTTATGTAATGCACTGATTGATGTATCCATATCAATCATTCGTCCGGTAGATTCCTGTGAAATTGAAAATGATGAATCTGTTCTTATCAACTGTGCATTCACATGAGGAATGTTATACTGTCCACATTTTTCATTAATTGTATTAGTCATAACCTCATCATTTACATCTACCTCGAATTCATACTTGAGGCCATTATGTTCAATATCTTTTGCCTCTTCATATCTTTTGATTACATTTCCTTCCAGGCAATGTGAAGCAGCATCTTTAACGATATCTGTATTCTTCCAGTAATATCCTAATTCTCCTGCTGTAACCTGAACTTTATTGCCATCTACATCTAATGTTATTACCTTAGATGTAAAACCGTTAATGTACTCATTTGCCTTATTCATGGCTTCTTCTTCTGTCATACCACTTACATCAATATCACCAATAGTTATTCCTTTAGTTATTCCCTTGGTTATAGGTGTATCATCGGCATATACATTAACTCCAAATAAAGCAATAAGTAAAATGCATAATATAGCAGCTACTCCAAATAAAGCTTTATTTTTGTTAATCTCAATTTCCATCTTAATACCCATGCATATCAGACTCTTCTCTGATATTGCCCATTAACCTGGTTGAAAGCCGGGGCAGCACATATTCCTTTCTTTCAAAATATTTCTTTCAACCTGTAATATTTGTAACTTATTGTATTATAATATGTTGTTTTTTAGATTCTTAAATGGTAGTATATACTTACATAAATGGTACAATTACCGAAAGTATCATAGCGAGCACTAATATACCGATTATTATTTTCGAAAATAATTTTTTTGATTTGTTTGAGTTAAAATTAATCATATAAATATACCTCTTTCTATATACGTTGTGCCAAATAATAATAAATGGAGTTGATAAACAATGTTGCCAAAGTTACCTTTTCTATACTGTTTCCTTGTATTCTGTTTCTGGGTCAGATATGAGCTTCGAAAGAGCAAAACTAAAACCACCGACAGTAAGAATACTCTTTTTGAAAATGAGGCAAGGGCAAACTTAACCCGCAAAAAGCCTCTTAGTTCACTCAATTATATCACAGTTTCTGAAAAATCAATACTATTTCTTGAAATTAATGATGATAATATTAAAAAAATACAGAAGAATTTTGTAGATTTAAGGGATAAAAAAATTGTTAACCTGTCAAATAAGTCAAATACTGAATTAAAAGCAGAATATGGACCGGCTAACTTAACTGTACTTAGCGAATATAGTGATAACTTCATAACACTAATCAGTTCTATCCAGAAATATGCCAAAAGACTCAACGAACTTGGGTTTGATAATGAAGCTATTGAAGCACTGGAATACTCTGTCAGAATCGGATGCGATATGATATCAAGCTACAGACTCCTGACAGAATTATATATTAAGAATAATCAGCCAGATAAGATAAATGCACTTTTAGAATATGCTGATGCGTTAGATTCAATCACCAAAAAACCTATATTAAATTTTCTTCATTCTTCCGTAGTTTAATATAATTTTATCAACGTATCTGCTTACTTCCCTCTGGCTCATTTTATCTATATCATATTCTGATGTAAGATTATGATATCTCAGAAGCTCCTTTAGGAATTTAATCTGTCCTTTTGGAGCTTCTTTGTCTTTATAAGGCTTACATACTAACATCTCCGGTTTGAAAATAATTCCCTCTCCCTCATTTTCATATATTTCACACAATTTTTCATATAACTTGTGTGTCACAAATGCATCATTTAATGCCCGATGATGTTCTTTATCTTCGATACCATACATAACACATAAGTCTGCTAAACGCTTACTTACGCCCCCCGGTATACATTTCCTGGCTATATTAAGTGTATCGATAGTCTCGTAGCCCTTGACATACTCACTTAATCCCTCTTTATACAATGCATTTACAAGAAACGATATATCGAACTTAATACTATGTCCTATAATTATGCTGTCACCAACGAACTGCATAAATTCCTGCAAAACCTCTCCTATAAACGGACATTTTTTTATCATATCTGATGTGATTCCCGTAATTTCTACAATCCTGTCGCTTATTTCTACATTGGGATTTACCAGTTTTGAATAAGTTCCCGTCAAAATTCCATTTTCAATTTTAACCGCACCTATTTCGATTATTTTGTCTCTTTCAGGCGACAAACCTGTCGTTTCTAAGTCTATTACAACGTATTTGTTAACCATTATTTTTCTTTTCCTCACAACAATCTTTCAAGAAACACTCTTCACATTTAGGGTTTCTCGCAGTACATATTGTTCTTCCCAAAGTAATTATGTGAATATTATAAAGTATCCAGTGGTCTTTCGGTAACACCTTCATCAATTCGAATTCTATCTTCTCCGGGTCTGTCTCATTCGTAAGTCCTAATTTCTTCGAAATGCGTTTGACATGCGTATCTACAACGATACTTGGTATATTATAAATATTTCCTCTTATGACATTCGCAGTCTTTCTTCCAACACCCGCAAGTGTTAATAAATCATCAAGTTCAAACGGTACTTCCCCACTATACACATCTATTATCCTATTTGCACACGCAATGATATTCTTTGCCTTATTCTTATAGAAGCCTGTTGCATAAATATCTCTTTCTAATTCTTTCTGGTCTGCCTTTGCGAATTTCTCAAGCGTATCGTATTTAGTAAACAAATCTTTAGTAACAATATTGACTCTGGCATCCGTACATTGTGCACTCAATATAGTAGCTATAAGTAACTGCCATGCATTATCATGATTAAGATAACATCTGTATTCTGTACCATATTCTTCATCTAAAAGTCTCATTATCTCATTTACTTTTTTCTTAGATACCATTTTTTCCTCCCTGTCATAAAATGTGCTGTCAAATAGTTTTGTCTGTAAGATAATTTAGTCTGCACCACAATGTAATCGGATCCTTCTCTCTATAATCAAACATAACTACCTGCTCTGTCTGCTCAATAGTTCTATTATTAATCCATTTTCTGATATTAATGTTAAATAGTTCAATATGGATATTTTTGCCTTCACTTCTATATTCATGATAGTAATCTCTTAATTCTTCCTTATGGTTGTCCCCTGCAAATGCAGGACGGCTCTTAATATTTTCTCTAAGATATACATCCAGTTTAAGAAGTTCCTCAAATACCTTATAATCTTCACAAACACTCTTAACATATTCAAGCAAAATCTCATACATCTGAATTCTATTATGCTTCACTTCATTTAATTTATGAAGCTCATAATATTTTCCAATACCTTCAAACATTTTAAAAGGTGTTTCAAATTGATTCTCAAGCCATGCAAGTGCATTCGTAAACTGTCTGCTATTATAATATATTTCGACCATATTTTCTATGGTTTTTAGTTCCAATACTCTGTCGTAATCAAGCCATTTTGTTGTAAGAACTTCATAAGGTGGAAGTGTCGTGTATACAAGACCATATTCTTCTGACTTTCTCTCCATCTTTGCTCCGCTTAATACCTTTAAGAAGCCAAGTTGAAGCTGTTCAGGCCGCATCGCATACACATCATTAAATGATTTAACAAAGCTGTTATAATCCTCATATGGTAATCCGGCAATCAGATCAAGATGCTGGTGTATATTATTAAAGCTATTAATTTTCTCAACTACATATCGTAATTTGTCCAGATTCATAATTCTATCAATTTCTTTTATTGTAACCGGATTAGTAGTCTGCACTCCGATTTCTAACTGTATAAGTCCCGGTCTCATAGTCTTAAATAATGCAAGTTCTTCTTCATCGATAATATCAGCCGATATTTCAAAATGGAAATTCGTTACTCCATTATCATTTTCATTGATAAATCTCCATATTTCCATTGCGTGCTTCTTATTACAATTAAATGTTCTGTCCACGAACTTAACCTGTGGAATCTTATGGTCTATAAATATTTTCAGTTCAGATTTAACCAGCTCAAGATTTCTGAATCTCAACTTCTTATCAATAGATGACAGACAATAACTGCACGAATACGGACAACCGCGGCTGCTCTCATAGTATATGATTTTATTTTTGAATTTATCTAAATCATCATATGGAAATGGCACATCACTAAGGTCTAACAATTCTTCACAAGGTGTTGCCTTCAGTTCTTCACCGTCTCTGTATACAACTCCCTTAATATTAGAAAAGTCTTTAGTATCCTCTACATATTCCTTAGTAAGCCAGTTAAAGCTTTTCTCACCCTCGCCTATCATCACGCCTTTAACTTCTTTATATTCTTCAAGGAACGATGTGGCTCTGTATGACACCTCCGGTCCACCAACCCAGATATCATTATTCTTCATTATCTTCTTCAAATCTTTTATAATTGCCGTAACATATTCTATATTCCATATATAACAAGAAAATGCTACTACATCTGCATTTCTCTTATAAATGTCCTGCAATATAAATTCCATCTGCTGATTAATCGTATATTCTGCTATCTCAATATTATTATCATATTCTTTAGAATATTTCTTAAGACAGTATACTGCAAGGTTAGAATGTATATATTTGGCATTAATTGCTACTAATAAAATCTTCATTTCTACCTCTTTCTTTGAGCAATTCATTGCGAAAAGGCGCCGAGAAATTCGCGCAGGCAATTTCTCGGCTGCCATCTCTACTAATTGTGTTGCTCTTTTACACAATTAGTTGTGCCTGCACTACAAATATCTGTGTGAAAAATAATCGCATCGGCATTATTTTTCACACTAACCTCTTTCCACGCAGGCATTTTATGCCAACTCTATCACAAAGAGCCGCTTGTAAGCGGCTCTTCCACATAAATATTAAATTTTGTTATTATTTTATATCATTTTCTGGCGATTAAACTACGAATTTCTTCATTGTCTCCTCTAATTTAAGTGAAACTTCTTTAAGCCTTTCTGCTTCTTCTCGAACATAACCTGTATTAAGCGATACCTGTTCAGCATTCATAGCTACTTCTGTTGTTCCCTTAGCTCCGTCTACTGTTGCATCTTTAAGGTCGCTGAATGACTTAACAACTATTGATATCTCATTAGAAATATTTTCTGCAACATGTCCAAATTCCTCAAGAATACCTTTCATATTCTGTGCATCATCATTATACTGTTCGCTTGTATCAATAAGTTTTCTGTTAGTATCTTTAACATGGTGTTCAATAAAGCCTAATACATCAATTGCATTGTTACACAAATTATCAACTGCATCAGTTACATTCAATGTAATATTCTGAATCTGGATAGCTGTCTCTTCACAGTTCTCAGCGAGCTTACGAATCTCATCTGCAACTACCGCAAATCCTTTACCTGACTCACCTGCTCTTGCTGCCTCGATAGATGCATTAAGTGAAAGTAATGATGTCTGGTCTGCAATATTAAGAATTGCATTTGTTAACTGATTAATTTCTTCAACCTGTTTAGAATCTTCAATTGCTGCTTTTAACTTCTTCTCTGTTTCCTTAGTTATCTCTTCTGTCTCTTCAAATGACTTAGCTGCTTCTACTTTAAGCATATTAGCTCGTTCACTAATTCCCTCAACAGCTTCCATTCCTTCAATGTTCTTAGAATTCATCTTACCAATATGATAAACCATATTATCAGATGATGTACTTAGGTTCTCAGCGGTTGCTGCTGTCTCTTCCATACTTGCAGCTAATTCTTCTGATATAGCCGAAATATTTGCCACCTGGTCTACAAGGTTGCCAATTACATTTTCAAGTTTTGTAACTGCTTCTGTAATATCATCTCCACTGTCTGTAACTAAGCCTACAGTTTCTTTCATGCTTTCTTCCACAGCATCTAAAGCCTTGGCAAGCCTTCCTGTTTCATTCTTATTCTTAAGATATGGCTTATATTTGTTACCAGTAAAGTTTCCATCCTTCATAAGGTCAAGATCTTCAGCCACTTTCTTAATTGGTTTAGATATCTTCATACCTATAAGTACAGCTATTATTATGGCTATAACTGAAATAATTACAATAATTACAAGGGCAATCACTATAACTGTCTTAGTACTTGCATTAACTTCGTCAACCGGTGCTTCCATTAATACAACATATCCGTTGTTCATCTTCGCAAATGCCACATATGACTTAATACCTTTTCTGGTAGTTAATTCCTCGATTCCTGAATCTTTCTTATTAAGTGCATCTATAATCTTTGTATACTTAACAGTTTTAAGTGTCTCATTAACATTGTATACACTATCAACCGCAAAACACTGATCTATATCTACAAGACTCGCATGACCTGTATCATAGAATTTAACACTGCCAACTAAGTCTGAGAACTTATCAAACGAAATGCTAATTCCTATCATTGCAAATACAACATCCTTGTCTTTAGCATCATCGTGCATAAATACAGGATAGCCATATGTCATTACATTCTTCTGCAAATCCTGGTCATAATATGATTTCAGCCACCTTGGTTCTCCGGCATCTTCAGCCTGAATGTACCATTGGAATGCAGGCTGGTCATTAAACAATGTTACATACCATTCTTCCGGATCATATGTCTGCTTCTCATCTCCATGATACCATGAACCAATCATAGTCTTAACCTTATCAGGTCCCATATATACACATAGGCTTAAGATATTCTCATCACTTATACTTACCTGTTTAACATATGAATCGATTCCATCTACATAATCCTGTAAGTACTTTGCATCACCTAATTTGTCAAAATTACCTGTTGCCTGTATGTAATCACCAATGCCTTTTGCAATACTTTCATACTTCTCAAATTCCGTATTCATCTGATTCGCATATTGTAAAGACATCGACTCTAACTTGCCTGTTGCCTCTTCTTTTATAATACCAGTTGACTTATAAACCATAATAGAGCCAACGATTGTTGTAGCAGCAATAACACAAGCAGTAATTGCCGCAACTATACTTGCACCTATCTTTTTCATTCGTGCCTCCATTCTGCATATAAAATGCCACGTAATCACTTGTTAATATTGTATAACATTCGCTCAATATTTGCAATTTATTTTTCGCAAAATTACTAGCAAATTACACATCGTTCAGACAATAAAACCAAGTTGTCCATCTATAACATATACTCTCATATTCCTTTATCGGTTGTGAGTAAATGCCGTCCTCTGCAAAGTTTATTACGATACAGTAAATCAAACGTGCTTCGCTTGAACGGTGATTTACTGTACCGCCTTCTGCATCGGACGGCATTTACTCACAAACACGATACGTCATAAATCGAGTATATGTTATATACGGACAATCTTGGCTTATATGTACTGAAACTCTAGAATAAAGAATGTCGCTTGCGACATTCTCCGCCTGCGGCGGGTTGCTATAGCAACATTTTCTGCTCCGCCGCAGTGTGATCCTTGCGGAGCATTTTTTACTTACCTGGACAATTTCAACGAAATTTCCTGGTAAGTAAAAAATAAGCATAAGAAAAATAACTCAAATCTTTCTTATGCCTATTTTACTATAATCATGTAATATTATACTGCATATTTACTTATTTATTAATTTCTTCCATCATTTCTTCGAACTTCTCATAGTGTTCTTTATCCGCGAAATAGTCCTGATAGAATAACTGGTCACAATATTTAATTTTCTTAACTAATTTAGCCGATTCGCTTTCAAAATACTTCATGTATTTACTATCTACGGATGGTGCTTTATAAAGAATACTGTTCATACTTCTGCCGACAATACCCTCGCCGATGAATGTTCCATATGCTCTTGAATAAAGTATTGATTCCTTATCAGTAAATACCGAATTGCCATAATACATATTTGTATAATATCTGATTCCAAGTAAATCTAATAATGTAGGAACAATGTCTGATGTACATGTGAACTTATCTACAACCCGATGTCCTAAATCACTGTCATGTATCATAAGTGGCACTTTATAAAGATTAGTGAAGTAGTTATCCGTATCGTATCCCTCTATGTCTTTTACATAATTGCTCAGCTGCTGATAATAACTGTTATGGTCGCCGAACAGAACTATTGTCGTATTATCTAATAATCCTTTTTTCTCTAGATCATTCATCATAATGCCTAATGCATCATCAAATTCCATTACTGCAGTTACATAATTAACAAGAGTTTCTGACATTTCATTCTCTTTATTTTTATTCTTATATACCTCATATAATTTCCTTCTGTGTTCAGCAAGGTTTTCTCTTTCATAATATACGCCATGCATCGTGATTGAAGTAATATAAGTGTAGAACCGTTTATCAGTAGGAAACATTAAGTCTTTGCATGTATTTATCATCTCTGAATCAAGGTTTCTTTCACCATTATTCATATAATCATGCATTGTTGTACTTTTGGCTTTACCCGATTTAACAAGTTCATCTGAAATATCATACATATCATAAGAATCCGTAAGACTCTCAAATCCAAATATCTTATGTGTTTTCTCCCTGTTATAGAAAGATTTGAAGCCATTATGGAATGAACGTGTCTGTATCTTACCATTAGTTTCCGCCTTTAAAATATTTGGTACCGTATATGGTAATGTATTATATTCATAATCATAATCAACATATTTATCTGTAGGATAACTTCCTAAAATACTAAACGTCTCAGATATATCCGTCTTCTCACGCGAATGGAAATTATTCATAATTACACTTTCATTATAGAATTTCGTAAGGTTTGGGAACAGATACTCTAGTTCTTTGTCTGTAAGTCCTAAGCCATTTGGATATTCCTCGCTATTTCTAAACGAGAACCATTCAAACGATTCCACCAAGACCACTATTACATTTTTATCTTTAGATATACCGAAATGCTCCGTAGGTTCAGAAACATTATCATAAATAAATGATTCTATTTTCTTCGAACTCATTTTACCCGTCTCTGTAAACAACATACCTTTCGCAAATTCATTTACAAGGTTACCGACAATTCCATAATTAGAATAATTACTTGACTGTCTATTTCTAAGTAACTTATCATATTTATCAACTTTTTCCGAATTATCTGCATAAAGACTTATTGAAGAAATTATTATTCCGATAACAAGTACTGCTATATAAGTTCTCTTTTCTTTCTTTCCATATTCGATTTTCTTTCTTCGTCTTACCGAACGCATTGCGAATATAACGAAGAAGATGCAGAAGAACATAGCTGCATAGAATGCCAGAAAATTCATCGGGATACTTTCAAGAATACCAAATGCATCATTTCTAAGATTAAGCATACCAAAATCGAAATACTGTCCTGTCATATCGTATATAACTGCAAATGCTAAATCAAGCACAGCCTGTAATACCAGAAATATGGAACAGAATATAAAACGTGCTTTGTTACTTCTTATAACTAATGCAATACCACAAATCAATACAAGAATTCCCAGTTCAATTAATGGGTTTCTTATTATAGGATTACCCTCGACCGCTAATACTGAAATCATCTCTATGAGAATTGCACACAAAAAGTACACAACTACTATCTTATTAATATCTAACCATTTCTTTATATTATTCATTACTACATTTTTATCATTATTCTTATTGGTTATTTCTTTTTCCATAATGGCCTACTCTTTCTTAAAATAAATATATAAACATAATAAGTAAATATGATTTAAGCATACTTCTATCTGCCAAAAGATATATCCAGCCATATACGACATTAAGCACAAAATAAGTAATGCCAAGATTATTGTTTCCTGCTATCAGGTCATATACACCTAGTGTAAGCATAAGCACAATTCCTGCATAGATATTAATACTTCTGCCTTTACCTCTGATATCTTCTACAAATTCCTGTGCAGCTTTTATCATAATTACTATCCATACACATTTAACAATATTTCGTAAAAAGACGCCTGCATTATTAGTCAGTTCATAACCATTAAATTTTTCACCCAAATCATAAAAAGGTTTCACCTGGAAGCCAATCTGGGCACTTATTACAACTATACACGCAACCATTACTGCTGCAATGATAAATATACGTTTAACCGGAAGTTCCTGTCCTTTTGTCTCTTTATTTGATATAATGCTTATATTTAATTTTTTCTTAAATACATTACACATAACAACAATTTCAATTACCCATAATATACATGTGAGCAGTGATTCGAAAAAAGGTCTCATTGCGCCATATCCTGCGAAATCTAACATTGGTACAAATGGTTTAACTGCATATTTAGAAAATATAATCGCCAAAAGAGAAATTATATATATAACTACATTATATTTTCTTATATTTTTTTCACCTTTATGTGTGCCGTTTTTTATAATACTTTCCACAATTTTCTCCGTTCTTAAAACACTTATTGGTGTCTCACATTTCTTTGTACATATGATCAGGATGTTCATATCACCCAAAATGCACTCCTATTTACCGGTATGTGAGGTCTTGAATGTAAGGCTCAATAATACTGGAAATACAAGTGCATTACTTTAAGTTATATTATTTCTGAACGATATTTACAATTCTGCCTGGAACATAGATTTCTTTAATGATATTTCCATTAAGTCTGTCTCCAAGTGCTTCCTTAGCTTTTGCAATAACATCATCTTTAGCATCATCTTTGCCAATTGTAATTGTAGCTTTTGTCTTACCATTTATCTGTACAGCGATTTCTACAGTAGTTTCAACAGTCTTAGCCTCATCATATGTTGGCCATTCTGTCTGATATAATCTTCCATCAAATCCCATAACTTCCCATAATTCCTCTGTTATATGAGGCGCTACCGGATTAAGTAATGTGATTAATGTCTTGAATTCGCCTTTTGTAACTGAATTCTTCTTATAGAAATCATTTATAAGTGACATCATTGCTGCAATAGCTGTGTTATATTTAAGATTCTCAAAGTCAAGGCTTACTTTCTTAATTGTTTGATGCATCTTTGTCTCCATATCCTTAGAATATGACATATCATCATTAACTAATTCCTGAAGTTTCCATACTCTGTCTAAGAATCTTCTACAGCCTTTAACACCATCTTCTGACCATGATGCACTTAAATCAAATGCACCAATAAACATCTCATATGTTCTAAGTGTATCTGCACCATATGCTTCTACGATATCATCAGGGTTAACGACATTTCCTCTGGATTTGGACATCTTCTCGCCATTTTCACCAAGAATCATACCATGCGATGTACGTTTCTGATATGGTTCAGGAGTAGGAACAACACCCTGGTCATATAAGAATTTATGCCAGAAACGTGAATATAATAAATGTAATGTTGTATGTTCCATACCACCATTATACCAGTCAACAGGCAACCAGTATTTAAGTGCTTCTTTACTTGCTAATGCTTCATTATTATCAGGGTCTGTATATCTTAAGAAATACCATGAAGAGCCTGCCCATTGTGGCATTGTGTCTGTCTCTCTCTTAGCAGGTCCACCACAGCAAGGACACTTAACATTTACCCAGTCCGTCATGGCTGCAAGTGGTGATTCACCGTTATCTGTTGGCATATAACTTTCAACTTCAGGTAATTCTAATGGAAGTTCGCTTTCATCAATCGGAACATATCCGCATTTATCACAATGAATAATTGGAATAGGCTCACCCCAGTAACGCTGTCTTGAGAATACCCAGTCTCTTAATTTAAAGTTAACTTTTCTATTACCAATTCCTTTTTCTTCAAGGAAATCTTTCATCTTCTCTTTAGCGTCTTTAACTTCAAGTCCATTTAAGAAATCGGAATTAATTAATTTACCTGTAGCAACATCTGTAAATGCTGCTGCATCAATATCAACTGCTCCATTTGTTCCCTCAACAACCTGAATCATAGGAAGTCCGAACTTCTTAGCAAATTCCCAGTCTCTGTCATCATGAGCCGGAACTGCCATAATTGCACCTGTACCATATGTCATAAGTACATAATCTGATATCCAGATTGGAATCTCTTTACCATTTACAGGATTTATTGCTGTAATTCCACCTAATACAACACCTGTCTTATCCTTAGCTAACTCTGTTCTCTCGAAATCAGACTTCTTAGCTGCTTCTTCACGATACGCAGCGATTTCGTCCCAATTTGTAATGCTGCTTTTGTATTTGTCAATATATGGATGTTCAGGTGAAACTACCATATAAGTTGCTCCAAATAATGTATCCGGACGAGTTGTGTATACTCTTAATTTATCTTCTTTATCTTTTAACTGGAAATCTACTTCAGCACCTTCAGAACGTCCAATCCAGTTCTTCTGTGATACTTTAACTCTCTCAATATAATCAACACTATCAAGTCCCTCAATTAACTTGTCTGCATAATCTGTAATCTTGAGCATCCATTCACTCTTAACCTTGCGGACTACTTCACTTCCACAACGTTCACATACGCCATTTACTACTTCTTCATTGGCAAGTCCGACTTTACATGATGTACACCAGTTAATTGGCATCTCTTTCTTATATGCAAGTCCTGCTTTGAATAATTTAAGGAATATCCACTGTGTCCATTTATAATAGTTAGGATCTGTAGTATTAATCTCTCTATCCCAGTCAAATGAATATCCTAATGAATGTAACTGTTCCTTAAATCTCTTAACATTATTAGCTGTAACAATCTTTGGATGTATTTTATTCTTGATAGCATAGTTTTCTGTTGGAAGTCCGAATGCATCCCATCCCATTGGATATAATACGTTATATCCCTGCATTCTTCTCTTTCTTGCAACAATATCAAGTGCTGTATATGGTCTTGGATGACCTACATGCAATCCCTGTCCTGATGGATATGGGAACTCTACTAAAGCATAATATTTAGGCTTGCTGTAATCATTTGTTGCTGCAAATGCCTTTTCATTATCCCATATATCCTGCCATTTTTTCTCAATTCTCTTAGGTGCGTACACCTTGTTCATACCATTTTCCATTTCTGTATATCCTTTCTGATAAGAATAACTGTCATTTTTACATATGGATTTATTTTATCACATAGTCTTTGTTTGTCAAGAAAAAAGCCTTATAGGGCATCTTTTCTGTGGCACGCCGATAACATTCCAAGTGTCATAAAATAATACGGTGCTGTGTAATACATTGTATTTCCAAAGAATGACGACACAAGATATGCACATACCATTCCACCAATTGTCAGCATAAGCACATTTAATTTCTTAATCCTCTTTATACAATATATAAACAGGCTGAGTATTGCACCAATATACATAAGTGCCGCCGGAATTCCCAGGTATACCGCATGCTGTATAAATTCATTATGTGGTCTGTCGCTGCTAAAGCCCTTCTCATAATATAGCGACCATAATCCATCAGGGCCATATCCGAATACCGGTCTGTCTTTCATAAATCTGAATGCCTGCTTCCAGAGGCCAATTCTGCTTGTACCACCTGCATCATTCGATATTCCAGCCTTAGCATCACCATAAGTTACGCCAAAATCATTTGAAAGTATATGTGTTTTCGCATCTACACATACGCTCGTTATTATAAATGTCAGGCATATTAAAATTATCGGAACAAGTTTCTTTCTGTCTTTGATTATAAATATTATGGAGACAAATATTATTCCTGCCATAACTGCTATATAACCGCCAAATGTATCATTTATAATTAATGCCCATAGATTAAATACAAACATTGCTAAGAATATAACTTTATAAATCAGCTTTTCTTCTATAATTATAAGTCCTACCATTGCCATTATGGCTAATGTCATAAAATAAGCATAGTGATTTGTATTATAGAATATACTTGCATATTTCGTCCATATATCCATATTATGCGCATATCTGCCAAACATATTATATATATGTCCATTATATTGAAACAGCACCCATAATGATAATAATGTACAGACCGTACTAAATGTTCTTAAAATATATCTTCTGAATCGGTCAGAGGTCACTGCCTTACCACAGACATACATTGCCGCATATATAAGATATGTATAGAAGCCATCTTTTCTATACCAGGTACCTTTGGTAGCCACGTAGAGGTTATCTGCTGTATATGTTGAAACTGCACTCCAGATAAGCATTGCAAACAGAAGAATATCCCATACATTGTTTTTAAGAATCTTCTTTAAACTGAATTTCTCTTCTTTATAAAACTGTGAGAAAATATACAATGTCGCAAATATTTCCGCAATAGACCCTATGAAAAAGAATGATATATTGAATATTCCATATTTCTGTGTCATTGAAAATAATCTGTACACTTCTTCAGCACATAATATTAAAAGCATAAGCATCATAAATATGAAGCCACCAATATTCCAGAAGTTATCCGGTATGCTTTTAAATATATCGCTGATACTATCATATTTTCCGATTTTAATATTAATTTTCTCTTTGGAACCTTTATTAGCTTTTTTCTCAACTTTAATCTTCATTTTCTACCCTTCTTCTATACTTCATTCATAAATTTCTCTAATACATCATAGTAGTTCTCAAATGTTTTACGGCAGCACATAGGATTATCAATAATTATTCCGTCCGCACGTAATCCCATCATTGTAAATGCCATAGCAACCCTGTGGTCATCATATGTTTCAATTAACGCAGGTTTAACATTTCCCGGATAAATATGAATATCATCGCCATTTTCTTCACATCTGATTCCACATTTCGTAAGTTCATTAACAATTGCACTCATACGATTACATTCCTGACCTCTTATGTGTCCGACATTTCTGATTATTGTCTCGCTATTTGCAAATGGTGCCATCGCCGCCAATGTAAGCGCCTGGTCCGAGAAATCATTCATATTAACATCTATTCCACTAAATGTACCATCGGCATTTCCGGTAACATTGATTCCCTTACTGGTATCTGTTACCTTTCCATCCATTTTCTCAAGAAGTTTTATGAACTTCATATCTCCCTGTGTCGAGTTACTGTGTACATTTTCTACTGTCACACTTCCGCCTGTAATCATTGCAATTGCATAAAAATAACACGCAGCCGAAACATCAGGCTCAATATAATAATCACCAATATGTATATTCTGATTTCCGTCTATATGATATGTTTCTCCATCAAATTCAGTCTTTACGCCAAATTCTTTTAGCATATTTCTGGTTATCCTTATATATGAACCATCTTTTTTCTCACTTACTATATGTATATCGATTCCCGTACTGGTAACTGGAATTACCATAAGCATCGCACTTAGAAACTGCGTACTCTTGCTTATGTCCATATCAATGTTGTGACATTTTCCTCCATTGCCTGACACTTCTACCGGAAGGTATCCCTCTTCTCCAAGATACCTGAAGCTTGCACCCATTTCCGTCAATATTCTGAAAAGCTCTGACATAGGCCGCTTCTTCATCTGTTCTGAACAGTTGATAACATATTTTCCGTCCGATAGAGCAAGCATTGCTGTAATAAATCTTGCGGCTGTTCCCGCACTTCCAACATCGATTACAGCTTCTTTATTTGGAATCTTTCCACCACAGCCCTGTACTTTTACAATCTTATTTTCTTCATCTATTTCAAGTGCAAAACCTAATTGTTCCAGACACATAAGAAAATGTCTTGAATCATCACTAAATAACACACCTCTTAAAGTTGACTTTTCCTTAGAAAGTGCTGCTAATAATAATGCTCTGTTTGTCATACTCTTAGAACCTGGTACAACAACAGTTCCACTAACCGGCTTATTAACTTTACGAGTTATGTATACTTCGTGTTCTTTACCATCATCTGTCTTTATTTTACGAATATATTTCATACTAATCTCCATTCCGCAGGCACAAAGTGCCGGAGGAATCGCGAGCCAAATGTCAGATTTGGCTCTGCGATATATGCTATTTGTGGCGCCTGTGGCACAAATAGCCGTGTGAAAAATCAGATATCAATCTGTATTTTTCACACTATTCCTCTATTCTAAGCGTTATCGCAATTTTAATCTTACAACATAATATCATATATTTTTTTGTTTGTAAAAATTTATTTAGAAAACGTTTTCCCAGTTTGTAATAAAATATAGAATTGTGGTATAATGAAAGCAAATATGAACACGAATAAATCTTAAAGGAGGAAGTTTATTTGATTGAGCTTAATACAGGTAAAATTACTTTTCCTGAATTGAATATAACGTTATCACCATTATTACATTCTACTGATTTTATTTCTGATTTTCCAAAAGATAAAATTCTACGAGTCAGAGATATGAAAAATGGATATATATGGTATGATATCAGTGAAAAAGTTTATGACACCAAAATTCCTGTTGATTTGTGTTTTAATCCGCAGGGAAATCTTGAATTTATCGAATTATTCCCACAAAATATAGACTCAAATGCCATTTTGCACCTGAAAAATCAGACACCTACAGAAATAATGAAGAACGAAAAACGATATTGTGATGAATGGCTTATGAAATTCTGTGGTTTAGGAAACGAAGAAAACTCATTTTGGTGGGGTTCCATTTCATCTCGTTTCGACCCACGTTCTTATAGTAGTGGTATCTGTATTCATTACACCAACAGCGAAAATTAATTAAAATGTCAGAAATATCTATTCCCATAGCTTTGTGCTATGGCTTCACTACCATTGCAACAAAACAGGCTGAATATCTCGCACTATTATTGTGTCTGATACTCAGCCTTTAATTTTATCTTTTCGTATTAATTAAATATATTATCACTATTATTTACGTGATACCTTGCATTTTTTTAATAAATTCAGTTGCCGTCATAATTCTTGGTTTCATTAATCCTCACTTTCTGCTCTAACCTCTTTTACCATATCCATAACCAAATCATCAGAAGTAAGTCCATTTCGCTCAGCTTCACCCTCCATCTGTTTTTGAAGCATTTGCATTGCGTATACTGCTGAATTAATTATACGCACATTTCCATTTTCAACAACGAATGTCACTCTGTCTCCACTTGAAATTCCAAGAATATCACGTACATCTTTAGGTATTGTTACCTGCCCCTTTGACATAACCTTTGCATTATCAATAAATGTATTCGCAACCATTCAAATCACCTCCATTTCTTTAAATAGGAAAAGTAGGATTTCTCCTACTTTTATTATATCCTATTTAGTAAATTTATCAATGTTTTTACAAAAAATAATCGCATCAGCATTATTTTTCGCACTATCTCCCTAAAGTTTCAACACTCCTATTCCAACAAGTCCGGGACCTGTATGAACTGCAAGTGAAGCAACTATCTGTTTTTTCTCTACAATCTCCATCTTAGAGAATTTCTCTGAAAGCTGAGCCTCTACTTCAGGCACTTTATCTGCTGCCTTGCCATTCATAATACTTATCCACTTATCAGCATCATCGCCCACTTGTTTCTCCACAATATTCACAAGTCTCTTAACACTATTCTTTCTGCCCCTTAACATTGTTACTGTATTATATATTCCCTCAGGGTTACAGGTTATTACTGGTTTTAAATCAAGTGCTTTTCCTATGAAGCCTGTAACATTCCCGATTCTTCCGCCAGCTTTAAGATAATCAAGTGTATCCATATAGAAAAATACGTGTGAATCTGGAACTTTTGCAGGTAGTTTTTCTACTAATTCTTCGTATGACATTCCGTTTTTAAGTTGTACTGCTGCCCACATTGCTAAGAGTCCTGCACCTGCTGAAATATTCTTTGTATCTAATGCATAGCCGTTAAGTCCGTCATATTCTTCAAGAACAGATTTAACGGTATTATATGTTCCACTTAATTTACTTGATATACATACTGCGATTACATTCTCATATCCGTCTTCTTTAATTTTATCTAATAAATCTCTGATTTCCATAACATTTGGAGTTGATGTCGTTGGAATCTCTCCTGGAAATCTTTCATATACCGTCATCGGATCAATATCAATTCCATCGGAAAATACTTCCATTCCATATACAACTTTAAGTCCTAATATTCTTATGTCATATTCTGTTGCGAACTCTTTTCCCACATCGCAACCTGAATCTACTAATAGTGCTGTTTTACTGTTATTCATTTCATTTTCCATCCTGATTTCATAATATAGTAAGCAATATTTTGTTTTATATAGTTTTTTCATTAACATTTCATAGTATTCACTATTTGTTTTATGTAGTATTGATTACTATGTGAAATGATAACATTATACTTTATAACTGTCAATACACATTTTTATTAAATAAATTTTTTTAAATTTATCAACCCGATTTTTATCTATCTAGCAACTCTTTTATCTTCTTACTGTCTAGTCCTGAACCAATTACAATGACCACGCCTCTGCCAACATTCATTGGTTTCACAACTAATTCATTTTCAGTTGCACTTATCTCGTAATTTTTGCCATTTTCACTTGCAAAACCTTTTACACGTAATACCTTGCCATATTCCTCCGACTCAAAAAGTGTCTTTATTTTCTCTTTTAATACAGGTACTTCATCTTTGATATCAAGGAAATTTACTGACGAGAATTCGCCCTTGCCCTCTGTAATAACTTTCATATAATCACCGATGTGATATCCTGAATTCATCAGATATTCGTAGTCTTTATCCGTAAAATCTTCCCACGATTTCTCCATATATGTTGTCAGAAGCTTTTTACAATGAATTTTCTCTGCTGCATTTGCAATATGCTTCTTGGTATTCTCGATATTTTCAGGAGTAGATAACTGAGTTCTGCTAAGAACCACACACCCTGCACACGAAGCCTGTGAAGCTAATATATAATCAGCTTCCTTAGTCATTTTCTCTACAAGGTTAGCATTTACAATAGTGATGACACTTCCTATCTCATACCAATTCTCCAGAGGTTCTTCACGAAGCGAATCGAAAAACATATCCATATCAAATATTCCTGATGGCTCTACGATTATCCTGTCGTAACCACTCATTGCCATTGCTATAAGTTTCGTCTTAAATCTTCTTTGCAGGCAATCCGAATCACACGCTGCCGCTAACATTTCAACCTCACACTGCGTACCACGAAGTTCTGATAATAACATCATATCTATATTAACAGCGCCATAGTCATATTCGAGAATTCCGATTTTCAGTCCCTTTTGCATAAGATATCTTGCATATTTTAATAAAAATGTTGTCTTTCCTGAACCAAGAAAACCTGTAATTAAATCTATCTTTATCATATTATCTCCATTCTTGCGCGTCTTGTTGCACAACCTAATTATAGCATAGCAAATATTCCTATGCTACCTATTTTAACCGCTTCTTCTTATCATAATTCTGACTATTTTTTTCAATAATAATTCTCTTAATTATTTTACACGCAAAAAGAAACCTGAATTTCTTCAGGTTTCTTTATATATTAAATGGTTTGAGTAAATAAGAAAAGCGCGAGACGGGACTCGAACCCGCGACCCCGACCTTGGCAAGGTCGTGCTCCACCAACTGAGCCACTCGCGCAATGCAGATATATATAAGTATATCCATATGATACTCTGTATCAAAGCGGGTGATGGGAATCGAACCCACGTATCTAGCTTGGAAGGCTAGTGTTCTACCATTGAACTACACCCGCATATTGTATGTAAAGCATTCGGCACTAAGTGCCTCCTGCGTAATGCCCAGAACTGGAATCGAACCAGTGACACAGGGATTTTCAGTCCCTTGCTCTACCAACTGAGCTATCTGGGCAGTTTCTTTAAGAAACATCACAATTAACACGCATTGAACATTTTACAATGACTTCTAATTATTGTCAAGCAAAATTTTATTTATTTTCTATTCATTTTTATTTTACTGAAGTGAAAAGTTTATTTTCACTTCGAAGTAGGCAAAGTAGATTTTAGTCTTTCATTTATTTCCACTTCAACATTCTATTTAATATTAACATTGCCTCCACCAAAATATCTTTCATTACCTTCCATTCCGGTTATCAATTTAGCAAGCCCCTGCATCTTCTCCTCTGTCCTGGCAAGTTCATTGCTACATTCTAATAACTCTGCTGAAATATCAAGTCCTGCATTATTATAGATTGGCTTATATTTTAAATCATGTTCAAGGCTTGCCCAATAATCCATAGGCTCTGTTCTGAACTGAATCTCAACAGGAATCATCTTCATCGCACCGATATAATTGATAGGCACTTCTAATATAAGATGCAGACTTCTATATCCGTTAGGCTTTGGATTAGCAATATAATCCTTTCTCTTAATAAGATGCAAATCAGGCTGATTCTCAAGATATTGTGCAAATTCATACGCATCACTTATATAAGCACACACAACTCTGACACCAGCAATATCAAACAGATTATCCTGCATATTATCAACTGTTGCCTCTAGCTGTTTCTTTGCTAATTTCCCCATTACACTTCTGGCACTCTTAATTCTCTTCTCAAGCTGATGAAGTGGTTCTCTGTTATATTTGAATTTAAGCATTTCATTAATGGTTTCAATTCTTATGCATATTTCTTTCATCGCAGCCTCATACATCTTAGAAAACATCTCATATGGTGCAACATTCTGCTCTAACTGGTGAATTGCCACTTCCATCTTTCTTGCATCACCGACTTTAGCATTAAAATTCTGTAATGAATTACCATTCTCCGTTAAGAATTTAATTATATCTCTTCTGGTAATAATTCCGATAAATACATTCATATCGTCTACAACTGGTACAAAATTCTGCTCCATTGACAAAAGCAGCAAATCATTTATATCACTCGAAATGTTTATTGCCGGATTCCAGCCTTGTCTTATAATGTCCTTAATTAACAGACCATCATAGTTCTTCATATCTTCATCTGTATATTTCAACAGAAAATCTTTATCACAGACCGTTCCCGCATATGTACCATCTACACGTATTACAGGAATTGCTGTATATCCACTCTGCTTTAAAATCTCCATTCCCTGTTCAAATTCGTCTGTATCATATAAATATTTAACTTTTGATTTTGATATTATTAACTTAAATGCGTTCATTTCTAAATCAACCTCTTTTTAGGTAACTTACTATGCTGCTGCAACAATGAAGAATAATACTAATGGCTGTAGGAGTACCATTGTGTACAGACAATCTCTATATAAATTCTTATTTACTTTTATCTTATTACTTCTCATTGCTAAAAGTACAATCACCAGAAGTGGAACAAAATATCTTCCCTGCACACCCTGTATCTCTGTACTGCCTAATGGTGTCCAATCGAGGAGCATAGCCCCCATAATACAACCAACGCTAAGAATAGTCATTATGCTCATCATTAATTTAGCCTTACCGCTAAAATCATAATTATCATCTTCAGACTTCATAAATCCCAAGAACATAACAATAAATATCGGAACAATTACTACCATTGGTATGCCGATATCTATCCAGCCAAGGTTGCTTCCTATCATGCTTCCGAAGTAAAATGTTCCGAGATTCGCAAGTGTGTCCCAGAAAAGTACAATACAGAAAGCAGGATTCTTAATTAAATATCCTATAGTGTAACCCGGTGAATTTGCCCATTCCACAAATCCATTCATAGAACCTGAACCGCCCTGTTGTGGTGTTAACATTTTCACTATCAATGCAATTATAACTGCCGCCACAAGACCTGATAACAGTATTTTGAATAACTTCTTATTTTCTCTAAACAATCTCTTAAGAGGCAATAATGTCATCAAAAGAATTGGTGCATATGCAAATCCCTTAACAGGAAGGAACAAAATACTTACTGCAATAAGAACTGCTAAATCCTTCTTATTAATTTTCTCATCTACTGTTAATTTAAGTGAAAGTGCAACTACTACCAAAGCCATTGCAAGAATCGGACAGTCATAAGAGTATGAAGAGGCCTGTTGCAACGTCAATGGCATCAAACATAAGATAGCCATTCCCATCTTACCGAACGGAATCTTTCTGATTGCATAGAATGCCAGCAGAACAAACAATATATAATTAAACATAGAGCCTAAAATTAATGTCTGAACCGTTCCAAAATGAAGAATTCTTCCAATAGTAATTCCAAGTGCCGGAGCAAAATACAGATACTTTTGTGTATCTAGCATTTTCCAATCTGATTTCATTTTAACCATTGTATTATCTGCACCTGTATTATGCAAAAGGCTGTTATAATAATTATTATATACATCTCTTGTCAGATAAGCACGTAATACGTTCTGTTCAGCATCATTTTTTCTGACAGAGACAGAATCTTTATATTCTCCACCACATACCATATTAGATATTCCATAAGCAGTAGCAATATGCTTTTCTTCATCTGGTGTCGAATAATCCGGTAAATATAAAAGGAAAATAAATCCTACTACAATAGCAAAGATAAGATATGCGAATTCTGTCTTTATATCCTTCTGTCTGATAAATAACAGATAATAAAATACAACTATCAGTATACCTAGTATTGTAAATGATAACATTGTAACCCATGAGAACAAATCAAATCCCGAAGCCATTATAAGAGAAACCTTTAATACGCTATCCGAAGCTTTTCCATTAACGGTCAATTTTTCATCATCCGGATTACAATAAGTCAATGTAAGCTTGTCATTTGGGTTTAACTCTTCTACTTCTACTTTAAAACTCAGGTTCTTTTCTTCCTTAAGCTTAAGTGGATTTTCTAATTCAAATGCTATCAGCTTTCTGGAATTTATATAACCTGTATCACATTTAGTCTCTGCTAACACTTCATTTGTGTCTTTATCAGTCACAGTAAGCTTAAGTATTCCCAGATTATTATTTTCAGCTTTATATTCTCTACATTGAATAATAATTTTCTTAATGTTGCCTGTTATACCTTTTTCATCTTGTACCAGAACGTCACCTTTTTTAAGCTCTTCACTTACTTTTCCATTTTCACTCTCATTCAGATTATAACTATCATTATGTATGATAAACCTTGTATATACTCTCAGACATAAAGTTATATATATAATTAAAATTAATGCGAGTGCTGGTAATTTTTTCCATATATTCTTATTCTTCATATCATTCTCCATTCCTAAGCTGCCCGTTTTCCTAATCTCTTGTCTTATTTTCCAATTCATCAACTCTTGCCTTTAAGATACCAATTTCCTGAACCAGTTTTTTTATACTTGAAGATGCTATTGATAGTGCTACTGACATAACAAGTATTATCACCAGTGAAAATAAAAATGCCAGAAAGAACATCATATTTACAGGAGATGCTATTCCTAAAAGTTCCGATAATTTCTCCATCAATACTGGAAAACAATCCAGAATTAATACAGTTATTCCAACTAAAATCCACGAAATTGCATGTCTGAGTTCAAGTCTGTTATTTCTTACAAGCGAAATAACATATAAAAGACCCAGAACTAATATAACTGCAACAATTATCTGTAATCTCAATAACATTTCCCTTACCTCCTTGTCCTTTCTATGATAATAGCCATAGTAACCTTAAACATATAATAAAATGATTTCTTAAGCGATATTGATGAAACTCCTTCTTCTCTTGCCCTCATAATTACCGGAATTTCTAATACTTTTAATTTCTTTCTTAATATCCAGGTCGTTGTCTCAGGTTCCGGATAATCCTTAGGGTAATTTCCTGCAAACAATTCTATTATCTTTCTGTTACACATTCTGTAACCCGATGTAGGATCCGTAATCTTCTGACCTGTCAGAATTTTTATAAGGAATGTAAAATATCTTATACCTAATCTTCTTGTAAATGATGACTGAAATCCTTCTTTTTCAATAAATCTTGAACCAATTACCATATCAGCCTGTTCTTTCACAAGTGTCTCTGCCATTTCATTAAGATATTTTGCATCATGCTGGCCATCTCCATCGAACTGCACTGCTATATCATATCCATTCTGACATGCATAGAGATAACCTGTCTGTACTGCTCCGCCTATACCAAGGTTAAGTGGTAAATCAATCACGTTAAGTCCTGCATCCTTACATATCTGTAAAGTATTATCCTTAGAATGGTCATTAATAACTACATAATCAAAATCAGGTGCATTTTTCTTTATATCATTTACTGTATTTACTATACTTGCCGACTCATTATATGCCGGTATTATAACTAATTTTCTTAGTTTAATGCTCTCGTTTGTACTTTGAATACTCTCCATTTTTCAATCCTCCATACATAATAATCTGTTATAATTCATTATACTTCTCGCTCTTTCCATACTGTTTTACCAGTAATTTGGCTATGAATTTTGGCCAGAATTTTCTGAACATCTCATAATCCTCTGAGCTTCTTCCTGTTTCCGCAATAGCTGCTGATGTCTCTGAACCTTCATGGATTCTGTGACATGTAAGTGGAGTACTGCTATATACAAATGTTCCTTTGTGTCTTGACAGTATTTCCCAGCATTCCCAGTCCTCATTTGTTCTGAAATGGTTCTTAAATAAAGGTTCCCTGAATCTTTCTTTATTAAATGTTACCGAAGGACAACATATTGGTGAACCCATTGAAAGGATTCTTCTTCTTATAAACTTACTTCTCTGAAATATTTTTATTTTTAATGGTGCAAGCATAAGTCTCTTAATCTTCAAAAGTCCTGTATTATGAACTTTTTTACCATTTCTAAGTTCATAATAATCTGTAAAAAATATTATTGGATTCTTTGCTTTCTCCATCATATCTGACATTGTCTTAGAATACAGCGGAAGATAAACATCATCCTGGTGTGCTATCGTTACATATTTAGTTGTTGTTTTGGAATATGCAAAATTCCAATCTTCCGTAATACCACTTTTTCCTGTATTTATATACAATTTTATATTATATTTTTCTGCCATATTTTTTATATAATCATTAGGTGTGGATGTACATATAATAATCTCTGATTTCATCTCCTGAGCCATCAATGACTCTATACACTCTTCCAAATATGGACTTTCTTTATACGCACAAATAGCAAAAGTATGTTGCATAATTATCTCCATTCCGCAGACGTTTATCTATCAGTCCGCCTATAATTTTCTACTTTATATTCTGTTTTATCGTTTTCTTTACCTTAAGCACATAAACTATGATACTTCCTGCGAAAAACAGTCCCAGAACACATACCGCCACAAAAAAGCTCATTGATGCCCCAAAAAGTTCTGATTGCTGTACTAATCTATCCGATAAAATGTAGACGCTTATCGCTGATAATATATATCCTGTCATTATCAACTTCTTTGTTCTAAATATTGTAAGTATATAATATAGGACAAACGCAACAGAATTAATTCCTCCTGCCGCTATAGTGAACACAAGCAGGCTTCTGTATGCAGATAACTCGCACCCTGTTGCAATTGACAAAACAGGTATTCCTAACAAATATGCTCCTATTAAACACACTACAGTTATTCCTAGCAGACAAGATAGCATTTTAAAAATAATTGCAAAGAACTTTCTAAATTCTTTCTTCTCATTTAAATCTGTCAGTGTAATAAGCATAGGTCTGAATAAGAATCCCGCAAAAAGATTTATAACTGATACAGGCAGAAAAATAGCCTGATAATAAGACTGATACTCGCTTGACATATATTTATCCACAGCAAGTCTTGGTGCACTAAGTATATATGCCCACAAAAATACACCAAGGAACAATGGAAAGCAATTTTTCATAATCTCAAGTACACTCTTAATATTACATAGATTAAATTTATCTTCAAATTTATTATAAACTTTTATATCAAAAATGTATACACATATAACTGCCACTACATCCGAAATTATCATCGTAATCACAAGATTATGCGTCATAATAAGCATTATAAAATATATAGCCATCATAATAAGTGTTCTATGACACATTGATTTTCCTGCCAGATACAGATAACCATCTTTGTGGAATTGTGATTCATACACATCCGCAAATGCATCAATTAATTTTAAAATACATACTAAAAGAACAATTCCAGCCTTTTCCCTGTCATATCCTTTTAATAAAATATAGCCAATTGATACCAGCAGCATAATTGCACATGTATATATCTTCGTAGTAAAATATTGTCCAAAGGTATACCTATCTTTCGAATCAGTAACCTGATAATTTCTCATTTCAAAATATCCAAAATATACTAACATCTGACTTATAGTCAGTGCTATTGCAAATATTCCACCCTTTTCTTCTCCAACGATTCTTATTGTAAGATATGACATAAACACTGTTGACATCGCATAGACCAGACTGCCTATCATATTCCACAGGAAATCGCTTTTTTCGTTTTTTTCAAACATTTTTATATCCTTTCCACTACTATACAATGCATAAGTATACTCGTTTCACCACCTTTTATCAAGAAAATTTTTTGTAATAATTACAAAAAAGGCTTATTTTACTATATACTATAACAATTTATTTTTATGTAACTTGCATTTTCTCATATTTAACGACATTTACTTACATAATTTTAGACATTTTTTTACATTTTTATGATGATTTCTTGCATATACATAATTTATTATAATTATAGTCATGATGGATACATATAAATCGCATATTCCCTCTCTTTTATCGGTTTCTATGTAAAAATGTCATATCTGGCTGATTCTTCATGACAATATTTAATAACGCAGAAAGGTCGTTCATATATGCAATCATCACGTAAAGCCAAAAATATTCAATTAATCCGCTTTGTTATTGGAATATTATTATGTTCCGCTATTATTTTATTTGTATATATGTTGTTACCAGATTCACGTTCTGAAACTGCTAACGCCGGCCATTCTATGCTATTATCATCTTCTACAATTTCTGAGGCTGAAGAACTTTCTTCAACTGTCAGATTACCACTTTCTGACTGTGAGGTGTGTATTGATGCCGGACATGGTGGTCAAGATATAGGCAGTAGCAAAGGAAAACGTTTAGAGAAAGATGATACTCTTGATTTGTCAATGAAAATTTTTAAATATTTATCAGATAAGGGCATATCTGTTGCCATTTCACGAACTAATGATACTTATCTTTCACTTCAGGAGAGAAAAGATTTCGCTGAAGATTCTAATTGTACGTTATTTATCTCTATACACAGAAATCTGTACGAAGGCAATTCAAAGATAAACGGAGCAGAAGCATGGATTCACAGTTCTGACCCTGTAAACGCCCATTCGCTTGCTTCTTCAATTCTAAATGATATCTGTTCTTCTAATAATTTTGATAATCCAACCTTTGATAATCGTGGGGTAAAATGCGGAACAAGTTCCGATGCATATGATAACTATGCAATTAATAAAGTGAGTATGACAAGTATGATTCTTGAAATGGGTTTTATAACAAGTCCATATGATAACAGGGCTTTTGATAACAATCTTGATACATATGCTAAAATAATCGGTGATGATATAATAGATTATCTGAATAATAAATAACCCAAGACTATCTTGTATAGCCTTGGGTTATTTATTATCGTTTTACAAAAATGCCGGCGACCGGAATCGAACCGGTACGGGAGGTTAGTCCCGCAGGATTTTAAGTCCTGTGCGTCTGCCAGTTCCGCCACGCCGGCATAAGCATTTCAGCTTAATGGATGGAGGTGGATTCGAACCACCGAAGCAATTTGCAGCAGATTTACAGTCTGTCCCCTTTGGCCACTCGGGAATCCATCCGATTTTTTAATGCTATATATTTATACCATATAAAACATTAAAGTGCAAGTATTTTTTTATTACTAACGAAGTTTATTCTATCATTAATCATTTGAAATTTACCTTGTTCATCTTTTATAATAAACAATGAATTTTATTTTTCATTTGCTTTTCTACTGTACTCTTTTTCTGTATATTGCAGCTGAAAAACCTGGTAATCTTACTATTATCTCGCCATTTACAACAACATACACTACCTTGCCTACATTATATGTGTCTCTTGATGATACCATAAGACTTTCCATAATGCTGTTATCCCTGACACCTAACTGCCATACCGGAATATGAATTTCTCTCTCTGAATCATTGTTATTTATCGCAATTGCAAGTATATTATCATTCAGGAAACGTCCATAAGCAATTATATTGTATTCTCCTAATAATGCCTTAAACGAACCTTTTCTTAGTGCTATGTTATTCTTATGAATTCTTATTGCATCTATATGAAATTCAATCAATTCCATATCTTCTCTGCCCCATGGATAAGTTCTTCTGTTATCTGGGTCAGTCCAGCCACATACTCCTGCCTCATCTCCATAGTAGATAGTAGGTGCACCAGGCCATGTCATCTGCATTATTACAGCTTCTTTCATAATACCTTTATTAGTATACATTTCTGCTGCCTGAGGTCCTACCGATGCAACTCTGCCGACATTTCCATTAGTTCTGGTCATAAAACGTGAATGATCATGGTTAGATAATTCGTTCATGGCAACTAGTAATGAATTTCCCTGAAACCTTGACATATGATGTCGCATAGATGCGAAGAACGAATACGAGTCACCTCTTAAATCATCTCTCTTCTCATCACTATGTTTCTCCATGCCTGTAAGAAACCATGTAATAGGCTCCATAAATGCATCGTAGTTCATTACAGTATCCCATTCATCACCCTGTAACCATGAGCCTGGATCTCCATAATGTTCAGCTAATATAATAGCTTCAGGATTAGCTTCTTTAACATTCTTTCTGAAGTCCTTCCAGAACTTATGGTTAAATTCACCACTATGTCCTAAATCTGCTGCAACATCAAGTCTCCATCCATCTACATTATAAGGTGGTGAAACCCATTTTCTTGCAATTTTCATTATATACTCATATAATTTTGGAGATTCTTCATAATTAAGCTTAGGTAATGTATCGTGACCCCACCAGCCATTATAATGGTAATTATAAGGCCATGCATCTTCAAAGAATTTAAAGAAGCTTCTGTATGGGCTGTCACCTGATACATATGCCCCTTTTTCATAACCCTCCTGGTTCTCGTAAATCTGTTCTCTATCAAGCCATTTATTAAATGAACCACAGTGGTTAAATACACCATCTAAGATTACTTTCATTCCTCTTCTATGGACTTCTTCAACAAATCTGGCAAATAATTCGTTAGATGCCTCTAAGTTAGCCTTATCGGTAACTCTTGTTATATATCTGCTTGCCTCTCTGTTAAGGTAATTGCCTTCACTAAGCAATTCTCCCTCGTCTTTAACAATCTTTCCGAAATGTGGGTCAATATAATCATAATCCTGAATATCATATTTATGGTTAGAAGGGGAAACGAACATAGGATTGAAATATATTACTTCTACGCCTAATTTCTCTAAATAATCTAATTTATCCCATACGCCCTGAATATCTCCGCCGTAGAACTCTCTTACGCCCATTGTAGCAGGATACTTATACCAGTCATCAACTTTAACAGAGTAATCACCAATATAGCTGTATTCTCTTGTCTCTACATCATTACTCTTATCACCATTAAAGAATCTGTCTGTATATATCTGGTACATTACTGCACCCTTAGCCCAGTCAGGTGTCTTAAAGCCCGGAGTAATTACGAAGTCATACCATCCAAGTCTCTTGTCACATACACCAGATTTATCATAGAAGCACTCCTCGAATCCTGAAACTATCTTAAAATAGTATTTTATCTGTGTCTCTTCAATCTTAATCATATATTCATAATAATCAAATAACATATCAGTTTCTATATGCTCCATAAGGTGTCCTTCGTCTCCTATGCACAGATATACTCTGTCTACATTACCCACAGCGGTTCTGAAGCGAATCCTTACTTCCGAATTCTTATCTGGTTCAGGTGGAAGTCTGTATTCAGAATTCTCATCGCAAAACAATGCTTCTTTATTAAGCATTGGGCGCATATTCTGCATATACAATATTTTCTTTTCATTTTTATTCATATGATTCAAATCTATATTCATTGTTTTTTCCTCTTATTATATGATATGTAACTTTCACAATTTTATTATAA
This sequence comes from Eubacteriaceae bacterium, assembly GCA_902362455.1. Taxonomy (GTDB): domain Bacteria; phylum Bacillota; class Clostridia; order Lachnospirales; family Lachnospiraceae; genus Bovifimicola; species Bovifimicola ammoniilytica. Next base: position 141,011 of record CABIWJ010000001.1, on the reverse strand, counting down.
TTCACATTCAAATGCAATAATGTTTTATAATTTTTTAATATTTTACACTTCTACACTTCTATATGTAAAAAGGACAGCTCACATGCTGTCCTTTTTGGAGAAGGTATTTCGTTTCTTATGGGGTGTAGCAAAAACTATATAATGTATTGGGGGGTTTTTACGATGTAGATTATAACATCCGTCTATGCAAAAGTGTGCATAAACTTTACAAAAAATCATTTTACTTTTTGTGCAAATTGACACATTATTTTCCATTTCAACAAAATATCTTATTTTTCATCATTTGTTTTTATACATTTTCAACATTTCATTTATATATAAATTATTCTGTCACTTCTGTATCCGATGTTTCTGATTCTTTAACTTCTTTATCGTCAAATAAAGCTTCGAATTCCTTCTGTCCAATCTTCTCTTTCTTCATAAGAAGTTCAGCACTCTTATATAATACATCTTTGTGTTCTTCGATTATATGTTTAGCTTTAGCATAACATTCATCAACAATTCTCTTAACTTCATTGTCAATGGCACTTGCAGTTCCATCCGCATAACCTCTTGTATGTGCTAAATCTCTTCCAATAAATACTTCGTCTTCATCATCTCCATAACAGATAAGACCTAATTTGTCAGACATACCATATTTAGTAACCATAGCCTTAGCTATTGCTGTTGCCTGCTTAATATCCTGCGATGCACCTGTCGTAATATCGTCTAATACCATTTCTTCTGCAATTCTTCCGCCTAATGATACCATTATGTCCTGAAGCATCTTGCCCTTAGTATTAAACATCTCGTCTTTCTCAGGTAATGGCATTGTATATCCTGCTGCTCCTGTTCCTGTAGGAATAACTGAAACTGTGTGTACAGGTCCGACATCAGGAAGAACATGGAATAAAATCGCATGACCTGATTCGTGAAATGCTGTAATTCTCTTCTCTTTCTCTGATATAATTTTACTCTTCTTCTCTGTACCGATACCAACTTTAATAAATGAACGGTTAATATCTTCCTGAGTAATATATTTTCTATTCTGTCTTGCTGCATAGATTGCCGCTTCATTTAAGAGATTCTCAAGGTCTGCACCTGTAAAACCTGCTGTAGTCTGTGCTACATTATCAAGGTCAACATCATCACCAACCTGTTTATCTCTGATATGAACATCAAGAATTTCTCTTCTTCCTTTAACATCCGGTCTGCCTACCACTACTTTTCTATCGAAACGTCCCGGACGTAATATTGCAGGATCAAGTATGTCTACTCTGTTAGTAGCAGCCATTACTATTATTCCCTCATTTACACCAAAGCCGTCCATCTCTACTAATAACTGGTTGAGTGTCTGTTCTCTTTCATCATGTCCGCCACCCATACCTGTTCCTCTTCTTCTTGCAACAGCATCTATCTCATCGATAAATATGATACATGGCGAATTCTTCTTAGCCTCTTCAAATAAATCTCTTACTCTTGATGCACCGACACCAACGAACATTTCTACAAAATCTGAACCTGAAATACTGAAGAATGGTACTCCTGCTTCACCTGCTACAGCTTTAGCAAGTAATGTCTTACCTGTTCCCGGAGGTCCTGTAAGAATTACACCTTTAGGAATTCTTGCGCCTACCTCAAGATATTTCTTAGGATATTTTAAGAAATCCACAATTTCCTCTAACTCTTCTTTTTCTTCCTGTAAGCCAGCTACCTGGTCAAACTTAACTCTCTTCTTAGGGTCATTAACCATTTTAGCACGGCTCTTTCCAAAGCTCATCATTCGGTTAGCTCCGCCACCGCCGCCTGTCTGTGCGGTAAGTATTGATATAAATATAATAGCAATTACTATCATTACGACGTATGGAAGAATCTGCCATAACACATTCTCTTTCTCAACATCCTTCGTAGTAAATTCTATATTTTTATCTATGAGTCTCTTTTCTTCTTCAGCAGCACTTGCAACATTAAGTTTATGTTTATCGCCATCTTTTAAACGGACAACTATCTTACCTGTCGGCACCTCTTTATTCTGATATAATGTTACACTCTTAACTTCATCATTTTTAATATCTTCTAAGAAGTCGCTATATTTATAATGATCTGTATCCTTATTATATATTGCAATGTAATAAAAAGCAGACATAACTAATAAGAGTACAATTATATAAATACCAAAGCCTTTCATTTGTTTCTTCACTTTTTGAATCCTCCTCTCACTTTTTGAGCATTTTACAATCTATTCTGTATCTACCACACCAATATATGGAAGATTCCTGTATTTCTGGTCATAATCCAAACCGAAACCTACCACAAATTCGTCAGGTATATTAAAACATGTATATTGCACGTTTACATCAACAACTCTCCTGTCAGGTTTATCAAGTAATGTGCATATCTCAATACTGTTAGGATTTCTCTGCCATAACATATCCGTTAATGCCTTTAATGTACGTCCTGAATCGATAATATCTTCTACAATCAGAACATTCTTACCTTCAATTGATTCATCAAGGTCTTTTACAATTTTTACTTTTCCACTGCTCTCTGTACCTGAACCATAGCTTGAAACTGCCATAAAGTCCATAGATACATCTGTTGTGATTCTCTTAGCAAGTTCGCACATAAAGAACACACCACCTTTTAATACACAGATGAGATGTACTGTTTTTCCTGCATACTTCTTGCTGATTAGATCACCAATCTCTTTAATCTTAGCACACACATCTTCTTCTTTAATCAACACTCTGATTTTGTCCTGCATTTTGATTTTCTTTCCTTTCTAGTCTAGAAATTATTAATAAATGTTTCGTATCTTCTGTCACCTTATATTCTTCACTAATTCTATGACCTACAATCCATATAATATGTGAACCATCTGCAAATACCGGAATCAAACCTCTTTTTTCTGCCGGAATCTTATTGTCCACAAAAAAACTCTTCAGTTTCTTTCTCTGTCCCTTTGCATTTATAACTACATAATCCTCTGATTCACGATATCTTAATTGCACAGTAAATTGTATTTTATCATAATCAAAGCATTTAGTATACAAGTTTTGGTAATTTTTTAGTTGATTTATTAAAAATTTTATATTTATTCCCTCTTTTTCGACATCGATTATCCTTACATCAAACTCTTCTTCTCCCAGTGTATATACACCGTCTTTCCCGATATCTTTCCTGATATCTTTCCTGATATCTTTTTCTATATTTTTTTCATCTCCAGCTTTACTTACATTTTCTCTCTCAATAATTATATTATCATATTGGACTCTGGCTATAATTCCATATGGCAGCATTATATATCGTCCCGTCTGCCTGCCACATAAATCTATCACATCTTCTATATGCTTCCTTGTAATATCCTTAAGCTTTTCTGCTGCCTTTTCAATGCATGCTCTCACAATACGCTTCTGTATTATTTCTTTTTCACATGCAAGAGCCTTTCTGTTAATGTAAATACAATTATTATGCTCTGAGACAATATTTTCATACATATAATTCGTAACTTCCGAAAGATAATCTTCTATCTCCCTTAACTCATCTGCCGCCTGACAAATGTGGCTTATACTGTTATCATTAATGTTCTCACTAAGATATGGCAACACTCTGTGTCTTATCTTATTCCTTGTATAATCCTCTGTAAAGTTAGTTGAATCATCTATATGTGTTATATTATGTTCTGATAGGTACATCTCTATCTCTTCGCGTGTAAGACACAATACCGGTCTTATTATACTGCCATTCTTATATGGAATTCCCGCTAATCCTTTAAGTCCGCTTCCCCGGCACAGATTATGGATAAATGTCTCGGCACTGTCATTCCTGTTATGTGCCACCGCAATCTTTACACTTCTTCCATTACTTATAAGTTCTTTCGCCACTTCATCAAATGCCTTATATCTTAACGTTCTGCCCGCTTCTTCCTCTGATAATCCGTTAGTCTTAGCATATCCAGGGACATCATATTTATAGCATCTAAACTTAACACCATCATTCTTACACATATTTTCCACAAAATTCATATCCCTGTCTGCTTCTTCTCCACGTATTCCATGATGTATATGAACTGCAATAATATCTATATCAAAATAATTCTTAAGTTCCAGAAGTATTTTATACAGGCATACGGAATCAGCGCCACCTGATACACCCACAATGACGCTTTCTCCCTTTTCTGCCATATTAAATTGTTCCATATATTTTCTGACTTTAATTAATTCGTTCATAATCTACCTTTATCAATTTTGCTTTTTATTATTTCTCTATATATTCGTTTATATTAATCCGGCTCCTATATACACCGGTTTTTTATTATTTCTGTTCTTTTCAATATTTTATAACTCTGACTTTATAAATTACCAGTATTTATAATATATGTTACTTTATTCTAAATTTATTAGCAAGTATTTATTATGCTATCTTTTTATTATTTTCCCATATCCCGGTTACTAATACAGTCATATCGTCAGTCAGTCTTGATTTATCTGAAACTGCCTTTTCTAAGATGCAATCTGCAATCTCTTTGGGCGAACCACCATCGATATCCCTTATGATTTCAACCAATTTACCATCATTGTCTTCTGTATTAAGTGCATCGATTACACCGTCAGACACCATAATCACCAAATCTCCATCATATAATTTCTTACTTGTGCTGTCATAATCGACTTCGGCAAACATACCAAGCGGCATTGATGTAGATTTAATCGTTTCAACCCAGTTGCCCCTCTTAACAAATGTCGTAGCTGCTCCGATTTTCACTAAATCGCACATGCCTGAATGTAAATCAATTACACCATAATCTAGTGTTGCAGGGTGTTCCTCCTCTGAGTTCATTATCATAACTGAATTAATCATTTTAAGTGCTGTATCACCATCAAAACCACTGTCTAAAAGCTGTTCTAACAATTCAATTACTGTTTCACTTTCAAGGCATGCACTTGTTCCATAACCCATACCATCTGAAATTCCCATAAGAACCTGTCCATTCTCTAATTCTTTAAGCGAATAATTATCTCCCGATATTCCACCTTCACCTCTTGCCTTTCTCGCTGCACCATGTAGTACATAGAAATTTGCCTCCTCCACATATGTCGTTGTCGTGAATTCATTACTGATTACCTTTCTGCAATTTCTAGATGGCATATATGCCTTTCCAAATGCCTCACTTACCGCCTCTGCTATCTCCCTTGTTCCAATCGTCACACCTTTCTCGCATTTTGCTGTTATTAAATATTCTTTTTTATGTCTGCGGTTCTCTATACCCATTATTTTATCCATATATACTTTTCTGCCCTTTAATTTATGTCTTATATATTCCTCCTCTTCCCCGGTAATCTTCACAAAATCATACATTTCATGCGAATATTCTTCTATGATTTTAGAAATCTGGTTAAGCTGCCCTGACATAATATTTCTGCTCTCATCAAATTTATTCTTCCATATCTGGTTAATGTCTGTATTCGTCTCAATACTGTCAATATTACCTGTCTCCATATCATTTTTTAATATGCTCTTAGACAGTTTTTCTATCGCCTTTGCCGCATTTGTCAACTTTTCCTCAAGTATCTTCTGCATATCATTTTCTTCATTATTATTAATATTCTCTTCGAATCTGTAGATAATATTTTTAGGAAGCATCATAAATATTATACCCGCACCAAGCAGCCCCTTGACAATATTGTCACTGATGAATAACGGATATGCCGCATAGCCGACTGTCAGGCACGCACAAATCATTGATAACACACTGATAACTCGTCCTAATTCCCTGAATATTCCTATCGCAATTCCAAGCATACACATTATTCCTAAGTATTTCGCATCATCATACCATAAACACAAGGATATTCCACATGCCGAACCAATTATGGCACCCATTCCCGCACCATATTTATATGCGCCATACAAAATTGAAAAGAACAATATTATCTCTATTCCCGATGCCGGAATCGTCATTCGCTCACCTATATTATAGATAACCAACCCGGTAATAAGTGCCATACTAAACATTTCTTCATTATCATAGACCGCTTTTCCACTTATGAGTGCCTGAATAGCTTTCCTGAATGTGATATTTAATGCCGCTGAAAATACTGACATAATCACAGGCATCGCTAATGTCATAACTGTCTCCATATTCATTGCAAATGTCGTGTATTTCTCATTAATTAATAAATCGGTAACTTCAAGTGTAAATACTGAAATAAAGCATATTATTGCGCTTGCATATTCATTTACACGCAATTTATTAACGGCAGTCAGTTTGGATATAATGATGATTACACTTATCGCAGATATGTATTTTACTATATCTATCGTCTGAAAATTATTTGCCATTCCAAGTAACATTACTATTATAGTAGTTATCCCTGGTGAACCGCTTGCGTATAATGCTGATGAATATCCCATTCCTACAGGATTCAGTCCATACATATTACTGCCCGCAAGTACAATTCCTATCAGATTCAATGCAATTAATTTAATTCTGTTTGTTTTGTTATTCATAAAATAAACCTCCATTTTTTAGGCATCTGCCTTTTATGGAGGTCATTATATATAGGTCTTTGTGTTTTTTTTGTCAAAGCAATGTAGCATTTCTAATAAAGTTTTAGACATTTTCCCTTTCAAAAACATTTTTGAGGCGATTTTATGTACCTAGACTATTTTAAGAAACTGTAGACTAATCTTAACTTCTTCGCGGCTTACCGCAAAGAGGCGGTCAGAAATTCGCACAAGCGATTTCTGACCTGCCATAAAAGCTATTTGCTTTCAGTTAAAAGCAAATAGCTGTGCGAAAAATCAACCTATCAATTTGATTTTCACACTAATCTTTCTTAGGCTTTAATATTATCTCATCAGGATATACAAAACCAAGCTTTCTCGCAGCTTCTTCTATGTACTCTTTAGTCTGCACATACACTCTCTGTTTCTCAAGTTCTGAAGTTCTCTCACTCTCTTCTTCATAGCTCTGCTGAAGCTTCTGTTCTTTCGCATTCAATTCATCTCTCTTAGCTTTCAGACTATTCGTCTGGTATGATATTATCCCTACAAATATTATCATAATAACTATGACAGCTATTGAATTAAGTACATTTTTTCTTTTTTTTGATTTTCCTTTTAAATTCTTCTTCAATTCCGGCACCTCTTTTACTGCCTCTTAATATCTTCACATTGAACTTATTACATAATATTTTAATAGGTTTAAAAACTTTTTTCAATCCCAAATCTAGTATTTTCTGTATTTTTTTTAAAATTTCACATATTTTTCTTAATATAAATCTAAGAACAATTGTTAAATATTTCACAGCAAACCGGCCAATGCTTAATTCATATAATATCATTCCGGCAGCTATCCCTGTAATTATATATAACCTTATGACTCCACCATTAACCTTGTACAAGAATACGCATGTCATAACAGACATTATTAACCAGTAGAGAATGTCCTCTAAGCCCATTATTATAAATGACTTGAAAACAATTCTTCGTATTATCCTGATAAAATCATATATTAAGGCGAATAACGCTCCTAATATTATGGCCCTGAAGAAAATATCGACTTCATTAATTATCTCACCACTCATGCTTCCACCTATTTAAACAATCGTTTGATAAGTGATTCGTCAGACTGCTTCTGAGTATAAACAATGCTATCGATATTGCCCTCTATTTCTGCCTCTGACTTCTCCAGATTAATCCCCTTTACCTTCATTTCCCTGCCCTTAATAATAAGCCTGCCCATAGATGTATCTAAATTAACCATATTATTATCGAATTCAATAACATCTAATACGCCTGATATTATTCCCTGTGTCCGACCTGTTATAATAATTTTATGGCTTACTATATCTTTCTGACCTCTTGTGCCCGTCCTTGCAAATTCATTTCTGCTTTCTGAATACCCCACAACATATCACCCTTTCGACCTCTATGTTGCTAGTATATTTTGCACTAATAGGAATTATTACAACTCTCTATACATTTCTTTGGCTTCATCTTTCTTAACTGTTTCAGAAATATCTAAAACTTCAACCTTAAGCGATTTAGTACCAAATAATATTTCAATAATGTCTCCTACCTTAACATTTACAGATGCTTTGGCAGGCTTGTCATTAACCAGAACCCTTCCTGCATCGCAGGCTTCATTCGCTACTGTTCTTCTCTTAATAATTCTCGATACTTTCAAATATTTATCTAATCTCATAATTACTCCTTTCAAAATACTATACGCCGGGACAATTTCAACGAAATTTCCTGGTAAGTAAAAAATCCCCTCACTTACGTTAATAAGTGAGGGGAAAGCTCTCAAAATCACAAATTCAAATTACTTGTTGATTTCGTTCTTTAAAGCTGCTCCAGCTTTAAATTTAGGTGCTACTGAAGCTGCAATCTTCATTGTCTCACCTGTCTGTGGGTTTCTTCCTTCTCTAGCTGCTCTCTTAGCTACTTCGAATGTACCAAAGCCAACTAACTGAATCTTGTTACCTTTCTTTAATTCTTCAGTTACTACTTCTGTAAAAGCTTTTAATGCTTTTTCAGCATCTTTCTTTGATAATTCAGATTTTTCAGCAATTGCTGCTACTAATTCAGCTTTGTTCATGGATAGACTCCTCCTCTGTTATTCTTAGTATTCTTTTACTTGATATATTCAAGTTTCTTTTTAATTGTGGACAGGCATCTCTATGCCTAAGCCTCACGTCTATTTATAAACTCTTAATGTTGTTTTGTCAAGAAATTTTCGCCATTTTATTAGGGGGTTAACGCATTATTGTTTAAATGTAACAATGTTTATATTGAAATTTTGTTAATATTACAGTATTTACATTTTAAAAAATACTGTTAAGCCTCCATTTGACGGCCTATAAAATGAGCAGCTACCTCAATAAGTTTAACATCTTCATCACTAATTCTAATATCTTCTCCACCTGCCATCAGAGCTATTCCACCTATGACATCACCCTCACATATTATAGGCTTTATAACTTTATTGCATCGTTTCTCATCATTGTCTGTAATTCTGATTCCTTTAGTGTTCTCCCTGACTAACATTCGGTTTTCAAGTATATCCTCAAACTCTTTAGAAAGATTCTTATCTATAAGTTCCCTGCCAAATGAAGTCGCTGCCACCACAATATCTCTATCTGACATAATGACTGCATGATTTATATATGTTCCAAGGCTTTCTGTATATTGCACCGCAAATTCACGAATTTCACCTATTGGAGAATATTTCTTAAGTACGATTTCACCCTCTCTGTCGGTAAAAATCTCAAGAGGATCGCCCTCTCTTATCTTCAATGTTCTTCTTATTTCTTTCGGAACAACTACTCTTCCCAAATCATCAATTCTACGAATAATTCCTGTTGCCTTCATAAGATATAATTCCTCCATTGCCATTGTTGATAAGGATAATAATATCCTTTTTTGTTACATATTAGCTTTGGAGTTAGTATGTGGTAAATAATATGAAATTATTCTTGTCTTTCATTCCATTTGTGTGGAAATCTGTATAGTTTTAATATTGGACATTTCTTTAAGAAAATGTTCTTTTTAATACTTCCATAACTTCCTCATTCTTAAGTCCATAATTTCTTAATGAATTATCATCAAATTGTTCTTTTTCCAAGGAATCAATAAAAGTATCAATATCTTTTTTTACAGTGTTTGGAAGATTTGTAACTTTCTCAAGCATAAGTTCAGAGGCAATTCTCAATACATCTTTTTTGTGTTTTTTTATATCATTAGAATCTACTGTTTCACCATTATCTTTTCTCTGTTTCAAATCAAGATATGCCCTTGCTTTGAACAGAATCAAATTAAAATTAAAAAGGTAGAACTAAAATAGCTGCAATTGAATGAATATCCTGATTCATCAAAACTAATTAGTCCTACCTGAATACCCTTATCTTACACCCTTGCACCCATTTCATATTATTCAATATTATCCCTATTTATTTTCCTCACGTTCAACTAATTCATCTATCAGATCTATTGCTTCTTTAATCATATTATCACAATGGACTTTTTTAGTTCCACCGTTTTTCACATTTTCCCTGAGAAGCTCTGCGCAGTCTGTCATTCCATTATGATTTTCTGCGATTCGCCTTCTAAATTCTCCTATTACTGCCGGAGAATCTATTCCTTTAGCACCGAGTATCATAAGCCCTGCCGTTATAACACCACACGTACTGCCACACTTCATACCTCCACCGAAATTACAGGCGATATTAGAAGCTACATTTTCATCGAGTCCCAGTTCTTTAGCATATGTTCTCATTATAGTCTGTGAACAGTTATTTATCATAGGCACTTCATTTCTAAGTCCCATAGCTTTTTCAATATGTTTATTCATCTCTTACTAATCTCCAATTCTGAGCGACTTATTGCGAAGAGGCGATGATAAATTCACATAGGCGATTTCTCATCTGCTATAAAAACTATCTGCTTTCGCTCCGAAACAAATAGCCATGCGAAAAATAATCACATCAGAATATTTTTCGCACTACTTCCTCTTATGAGGTACAAAGGTGTCTCTAATGTTGTCTGAAAATACAAGAACGCAAATTTATTTTTCTACATAATCCTGTTCTAATGCTTCCATATCTTTTATATAATCTCTCATCTTGCGATAAAAATATATTCCTGTTATAAGATCTGACGCACCCGTAAAGGCAATACATATTCCAACTAATCTAATCATCCATTTAGCTGCTCTGAACGGATTAAAGATTAACACAATTCCTAGAATAAATGTAACTATTGCAGCTAAAAGCATACCTCTATTCTTCTCATTTGTATATTTGCTTAATTGTAATACATACTGTAATTTAGAATAAGCACTGATAAGAATACATACTCCCATCACAAATGGTATCACTGAAATAATTATCTTCGTAGAGGTAAGTATAAACAGACCGATTACAATGAAAATCAATCCTGATACAATCCCTGCATTTGAATAACCTGCCTGCTCTCTCTTTAAGAAATAACTAATAATTTTAATTACACCAACTGCTATGACTATTGTAGCTATTGTATATATCAAAGTTTTTGCAATTGATTCCGGAAACATTATAAGAACTACTCCTAATGCTACATATAATAATGCTGTTAAGATATTCTCAACTTTAAATGCTTTAATTTTATCCATAGAAAACCTCCATTTCTCTCTTAATACGCTTAGTAAACAATAAGACGCAGGCAGACTACTAATCCTATCCTACGTCTTATTAAGTTATAAATTTTCAACTTATCTTATCAGATAATATTAAATTTCAAAAGAATATTATTCGATTACTTTAACCCATCCTTCAGGAGCTTCAATTCTACCCATCTGGATACCTGTTAATGTCTCATAGAGTTTCTTAGTAACAGGTCCCATTTCGTCCATTCCACTTGGGAAACAGATTTCTTCACCATGGTTTACAATCTTACCTACTGGTGAGATAACTGCTGCTGTACCACAAAGTCCACATTCAGCGAAATCTTTAACTTCATCAAAGAATACCTCACGTTCTTCAACTTCAAGTCCTAAATATTCTTTAGCAACATATACTAATGAACGGCGTGTGATTGATGGTAAAATACTATTTGACTTAGGAGTAACAACCTTATTGTCTTTTGTAACAAATATGAAGTTTGCTCCGCCTGTCTCTTCAACTTTAGTTCTTGTAGCAGCATCTAAGTACATATTCTCTGCGAATCCCTCTTCATGAGCTGTTACGATTGCGTGTAAACTCATTGCATAGTTAAGACCTGCTTTGATATGGCCTGTACCATGTGGAGCTGCTCTATCGAAATCACTTACCTTAATAGTAATTGGTTTTGCACCACCTTTGAAATATGGTCCAACAGGAGTACATAAGATTCTGAACTGATATTCATCAGCAGGTTTAACTCCGATAACCGGTGAACTTGCGAACATATATGGTCTGATATATAATGTAGCACCTGAACCATATGGTGGAACATATGCTGCATTAGCTTTAACTACCTGAACTACTGCATCAACAAATCTATCCTGTGGAAATACAGGCATCTCAAGTCTCTTAGCTGAATCTTCCATACGAGCTGCATTCAGGTCAGGACGGAAACATACAATATGTCCATCTTCTGTTGTATATGCCTTTAAGCCTTCGAAACATGTCTGAGCGTACTGTAATACACCTGCACATTCATTTATTACAACGTTTGCATCGCTTGTCAATTCGCCATCGTCCCATTTTCCATCTTTGTAATTAGACACATATCTCTTATCTGTCTGCTGGTATCCAAATCCAATATTTGACCAATCAATATTCTTCTTTTCCATGACAATTACTTCCTTTCATCTGTCAGTAGCATACTTTTATGATTGCTATTTACGTTATTCTTTTTCAAATAAGTTTACCCCCGCTTTTAGATACTGTCAAGAAATTTTTGCAGCTCAAAAACACTTTCTTTTATGGCAAATGGCTTACAATTTTCTAATTCCTCCATTTCGCCATAGCCGTATCCTATCAGAATACAAGGAATACCACATTCTTTAGAGCCGATGTAATCGAACTTTCTGTCGCCTATCATAACTGCATCATTTACATCGAATTCCTTAATTCTACTCATCGCATATCTTATTACGTCAGCCTTTTCCACGCGGCTTCCGTCCATCGTACTTCCTGCTACCACATCAAAATATTTAATAATATCAAAATGTTCTAATAACTGCACCGCGAACTCTTCAGGTTTAGAAGTGGCTAAGATTACTTTCTTACCCTCATTATGAAGATGTTCAAGTAATTCCTTAATTCCATCATATAATTTACATTCAAATATTCCCTGTTTTCTATAATATACTCTGTATTCATCAACAGCCTCCATAGCTTTCTCATGCGTAAAACCATAAAACTGCTCATAAGAATCGCTAAGCGGTGGACCGATAAATGGACAAAGTGTATCTAAATCTTCGACCTCAATGCCGAATTTCTTAAGTGAATACGCAACAGATTTAGTGATTCCCTCTTTAGGATCAGTTATCGTTCCATCTAAATCAAATAAGATATATTTCATATATAAACCTTTCCATAATACTAATTGTCTTAAATTGCATTTGCCTATTCAAACACTTACAAATTGTATTTGCCCGGGCGAATACTTTCACAAATAAATTGCACTGATAAATGCAATTTTTCTGTATATAAATATACATTTCTACAATATTAATTTACAAGTATGGCTGCCACAATCCAGTGACAGCCATACCCATTTATATTCTTCTCTTTTACAATTTCTGATTAATATTCCATTGCTTTCTCTTCGCCATTTACTACACGTAAACCACCCTGAGCTAATGCAAGAAGTTCATCTTCTCCACCATATACTGTAAATGGTGCAATCCATTCTGAAGCTTCTTTTAATTTCTCAACAATGAAGTCATTATAAGCAATTCCGCCTGTAACGATTATCTGGTCAACTTTACCTTTTAATACGCAGGCCATTGAACCTATATCTTTGCTTACCTGATAGATGAATGCATCACGAACTAATTTAGCATTATCGTCTGTCTCAGCCATCTTCATTACATCTCTCATATCATTTGTATTAAGATATGCATTAAGTCCGCCGTTACCAACTAATTTCTTATATACTTCTTTCTCTGTGTATTTACCTGAGAAGCAAAGGCTGATAAGTCCACCAACCGGAACACCACCTGCTCTTTCAGGTGAAAATGCGCCATCTCCGTCAAGTGCATTGAATACATCTATAACTTTACCGTTCTTATGAGCGCCAACTGATACACCGCCGCCCATATGTACAACGATAAGATTTAAGTCCTCATATTTCTTATCATTTTCCTTAGCATATCTCTTAGCTACAGCTTTCTGGTTTAGTGCATGGAAAATGCTTATACGAGGAATCTCAGGTACACCTGAAATTCTTGCTTCCGGGCTTAATTCATCAACAACAACCGGGTCAACTATATAAGATGGAACTCCGATTTCGTCTCCGATTTCTCTTGCTAAAATACCGCCTAAGTTAGAAGCGTGCTGTCCCTGTTTACCAATCTTTAAATCTTCTAATAATTCGTCGCTTACTTCATAAGTACCACCTGGAATTGGTTTAAGCAGTCCACCACGACCTACTACTACATTTATTGATTTAATATCGAAATTCTTCTCTTTTAATAAATTGAGAATAATATTTTTACGGAAATCTTTCTGGTCAACTATTGTTGCAAACTGACCTATTTCTTCTGTAGAATGTCTCAATGTTTCTTCGAATAATAATGTTTCATCTTCGAATACACCAATCTTTGTTGATGTTGAGCCTGGATTAATAATTAAACTTTTTACAGACATATCTTTACCTTCCTTTTTGAAATATTTAAAATTGAATTGTATTTAATCTTATTTATTCTTCATAGCCTCTGCTACAACTGAACCAAGTGCTATTGAATTAACTTTTGTCTCGAAATCATCTGAACGTGATGTAAGGATAACCGGTGCTTTTGTACCTGTTATGATGTTACCATTCTTAACCTTAGCTGTATGTACAAGTGTCTTGTATACAAGATTTCCTGCATGAATGTCTGGGAATAATAAGATATCAGCATCACCAACGATTTTTCTGCCCTCAGCGCCCTTATGAGCTGCTGCTTCAGGACATATAGCAAGGTCCATAGATAATGGTCCATCAACTATACAACCTTTAATCTTGCCTTCTTCACACATCTTTGTAAGTTCTGCTGCTTCAACAGTTACAGGCATCTTAGGGTTAACTACCTCAACTGCTGCAAGTGGAGCTACCTTAGGCATATCAATTCCACATGCGTTACAGATTTCAACTGTATTTTCAATAATGTGTACTTTATCCTCAAGTGTTGGATATGTCATAAATGCAACATCTGTAAGGAATAATAACTTATTAATTCCTTCAATCTCAAATACACATACATGTGATAATGGACGATTATTTCTAAGTCCTACTTCTTTATTAAGTACGCTCTTTAAGAATGACTTAGTATCAATCAATCCTTTCATATACATATCTGCTGTACCATTATGTACAAGTTCAACAGCCTTAAGTGCTGCCTGCTCTGTATCTTTCTCATCAATTACCTGGTAATCAGATAAATCCATATCAATTGTTGCTGCAATCTCTTTAATCTTATCAGCATCACCAACAAGAATTGCATTAGCAATGTTTCTCTCTTTTGCTGCTTTTACAGCTTCAAGAACTGGTGCATCTTGTGCAACCGCAACTGAAACAGTTTTAACACTACAACTATTTACTTTAGAAATTAATTCATCAAATCCTTTAGCCATTATGACACCTCTTACGTTAATTTTATTTGTGATTACACAATATCGCCTGCATATTCACACTAATATGGATAATATAGCACTTACTTGACAAAAATTCAAGTACACGAACAGATACAATTGCTTATTAATGCTAATTTGTTAATTTTGCATTTTATTTACAAAAATCAGTATACTTTTTTGCAAAATGAACTTAAAATATACTTATTATAACATAATCAATAATGATTATACAAAATTTACAGGGAGAAAACATATGATTAGAATACTCGTTGTCGAAGATGATATAAATATTGCAAAAATGATTCAGACTACTATTGAAATAGGCGGTTACAGTTCTGTGTCCTGCCAGGACGGTATTAAGGCATTAGAACTTATTAACTCCAATGCTTTTGACCTTATACTTCTTGATGTAATGTTGCCTGGAATGGATGGTTTCCAGATAATTTCCAGGAAAACAAATGATACTCCTGTTATATTCATTACAGCTAAACAGGACGTAATGGATAAGGTCACTGGTCTTAAGCTTGGTGCTGAAGATTATATTGTTAAACCGTTTGAAGCGATGGAGCTTTTAGCCAGAATTGAAGTCGTACTCAGAAGATATAATAAAGAGGGACACCTTCTTACATACGGAGATATAGTAGTTGATACCTCAGTACATAGCTGTCAGCAGAATGGTGTTAATGTTAATCTTACTCCAAAGGAATTTGAACTCTTAGTATTCTTTATTAGGCATGTTGATGTGGCAATCACCAGAATGCAGCTTCTTTCCACCATATGGGGCTATGAATTTGAGGGCGAATCCAGAACTGTCGATATTCACATACAGCAGTTAAGAAAGAAGCTTAATCTTAAGACTAAATTAGTCACACTGCCTAAACTCGGTTACCGTTTAAATAAAGAAACCGATGCTTAATACCACTAATGCGTGATATTACTAATGCATATAATATTTAATTTATAACAGATTAATACACATTATGTAAACTAATATAAAATTTTGACAGAATTGGAGAAACTATGAAACTCTGGCAGAAAATTTTCCTATGGGCTTTGCTTACTGCAATGCTTGCTGTAAGCACACTTGGTGTCCTGCTACTTAAAAATAATTTTAAATCGTCGATGATACGACAGACAGAAAGTACATTATCCGTGCATGAATATCTTATTTCTAATATCAATAACCGAATTATAGCCGAGCGACTTAGAAGCGGCTCTGTTTTACTTCCTACAAAAGACATTGCAAATGTGATGAAATCAATATTTGACAACTCATCTTCTAAGGAGACTACTTCCGTTGCGCTTTTTAATACTTCCTATGATTTTCTGTATAATAATATAAATATTGATATAAGTAATGACCTGTTAAAAGCTGTTTCACCTAATAATCAAACAGCTAAGCAGGTAGTTAAAAATGGTCGTTCTCATTACCTTATAATTGCATCATATATATCATTAGAGCGACAGGAATTCATCTTCGTTTCATCGACTGATATTACAGAAATCTATGATTTATATTCTGCACAATTAGATTATGCGAAATTGCTTAGTATATGTCTTTCATTATTGTGTGCATTTATCCTGCTCATTCTTGTTAAACTATTACTTAGACCATTGTCAAATCTTAATAATTCAACACATCTTATTGCAAATGGTGATTATTCAAAACGTCTTAATATAAAAACTAATGACGAACTTGGCGAATTGGCACATAATATGAATATAATGGCAGACTCCATCGAAGAAAATGTTACATTATTACAGGAAACAGCTGAAAACAGAAAACAATTCATTAATAATTTATCGCATGAAATGAAGACGCCTCTTACATCGATATTAGGCTTTGCTGACATTATGAGAATTAAAAGAAATATTACACCTGAAGAACTTGCAGAATATAGTGGAATAATATTCGAAGAGGCAAAACGCCTTAAGAGTCTATCAGGTAAACTTATGGAGATAATTACTGTTGGTGAGACTAATTTAGAATTTACAGAAGTTACTGCGAGCTCATTATTTTCACAGTTAGAGCTGGTATTTAAACCAATTTTCGAAAAGAATAATATGAATTTTTCAATCTCTTATGATGAATGTATACTTTGTATAGATTTAGAACTTTTTAAATCCATGCTGTTTAATATAGTAGATAATGCTGTCAAAGCATCTTCTAAAGATAATACAATCTATATCAATGAAAGATTTACAAACGGAATTATTAATATATCTGTACGTGATGAGGGAATTGGTATTGATAAGAAAGAATTAAATAAAATAACTGAACCATTCTATATGATAGATAAAGCCAGAAGCCGTAAGGCGGGCGGAGCAGGTCTCGGGCTTGCATTATGCAAACGTATAAGCGAAATTCATAATGCCAGACTAATTATTGAAAGCGAAACGGGTGTTGGAACAACTGTTACTATTGTAATGAAAGGACTTGAAATTGATGAAGCTAAAAAATAGTATTTTTTCATTTATTAAAACAATTATTTTTGCCTCTGTCATAATCATTGCAGGTTATACAATTCTTGCAAAAGCGAGCAGATATATTATCAGATATGATAATAAGATAACACCTGTTGCTATAGAAAAAAATGATTCATACGTATTCTATTCTCAAACCGACAGTGACGTGACTTTATTTCCATGGAATTATGCAAACAATTCAGTAGATGTCATGACCTACGCAGATTTTTACCTGAATAACGTCGATGCATTTACTTATGATATAACGCTTTCTTCCATAGTAGATACCGGCAATCTTTATGATTATCTGAGATACTTTTTCTATCGTACAATTCCACCAGATTTACGAAAATACATGGCAGTAAATGATATCTCTTTATCCACAGTTATGGACTTTACTAATCTCGGTAATTATGTGACAGTATATTCAGGAAGTACTACTTATTTCTTCTACAAAGGCCGGATAAATATAGACAACCATTCATTTGACCTTGATTTTTCATTTGATGGTTCTGGTTTTCTGTACTCATTTCAATGCCAAAGGATTAACAGTTCAGATAAATACACTGATGAAGTTATGGAAAACGGTAACAAGATTCTTAGTAGTCTGGTGTCAGAACGTAACAGAGATACTCTGCTTCTATTAGTAAATGACATTATATTTCTAAATGATTTTCTGAAGAATTATTACCTGAATATCTCTTCATCTTCTGATATCAGTGTTAATTTAGAAGAAAATACTGAAACCAATCTTGACATTACAATTAATTATACAAATGATTATTATGAGAAATATTTACAGGATGACAGTTCATATGACATAGATGAGTTTGAAAAAGAGCACGAAGATTATTATACTAAATATTCCAAATACAAAGATTCTGATTTAACAAATGATGACCAGAACTCATATCAGATTGTTAAAACCAAAAATGAATTCTTGCTGATTCTTTCTGACTCCAATATAGTATTCCATTATGATCCTCTGCTGCATGTCTTTAATGGTTTTAATTTGTCAGAATAGTATTAATCTTTACATTATTTTTACAAAAGATATTTATAAATATATTTACATTATAATTGTAATAAAGTATACTTAGCTTTGCTTATTGATAAATGATTATTAAATATCTGTATCAATTAGCAGACAATATTTTCTGCCTTCATCTTATTTTTATTATTGCAGATAATATTCATAACAACTAGAATTTTACAAAATAAACATAGAAATTTTTATTTAGAAACGAGGTAAATAATGGCAACTTCAACATCAAAAGCCGAAAGACTTAAAAGAAAAAAAAGAAAAAAGAGAAGAAGAATAGCACTTCTTACAATCGAAGCAATAGTACTATTACTTGTAATTGTCTGTGTTTCAATTTATCTTATGCCTAACTCCAAATCATTTATAGTCAAGACATTTACAAAATGCCCGGCTGGACAGAGCCTGCTAAAATCTCTTTACAAAGATGATTATGATAAAAATGTATTAGATACTACAACAGATAAGGACAAAATCAAAACAGTTGACCTAGGTGACGGATACACTAATATCGCATTATTCGGTATTGACCCACGTGATGGAGAATTCGAAAATGGTACACATACTGATACTATTATGATTGTAAGTATTAATAATAAGACACATGATGTGAATTTAGTCTCTGTATATCGCGATTCATTACTACGTATGACTACATCTGACGGAGATATTGATTACGAAAAGGCAAATTCTGCATTCTTTAGAAATGGTGTTGAGGGTGCATTGAATATGCTTAATAACAACTTTGACCTTGATATTACAGAATACGCACTTGTTAACTTCCAGGGACTTGCTAAAATAATCGATGCACTTGGTGGCGTTGATATAACCATAACCGATGAAGAAGCTTTCTATATCAGTGGCTACCTTACAGAAACAAGAATAATTACAGGTATGGATGCTCCTGATGTAGAGGAATCAGGTAATGTTCATCTTTCAGGACTTCAGGCAACAGCATATTGTCGTATAAGATACTCACCATTTACTGCAGCAGATGGAACTGTTTATCATAATGATTACGGTAGAACAGCCAGACAGAGACTTATCCTCACTAAGATATTAGAGAAAGCCCAGTCAGCAGGTGTTAACCAATTGCTTAAGGTGGCAGACACTATTATTAAGGAAAATGATATTAATGGTTCAAAGATTTTATCAACTAACATACCTTGGAACAGAATCGTTGATCTTCTTACAGTTGCTGTGGATTGTAATCTTAAGGATACAGTCGGTTTCCCATATGACACCTATACTCCTGAAAGAGGGGAAGCATATTATGGTTATGTAGTTCCAATGGGGCTTGAACAGAATGTTATACGATTACATCAGTTCTTATTCCCTGATAAATCATATACACCATCAAGAATGGTAACGAAGATAAATGATTATCTTATTGATGAAACAGGTGTATACCCACCAACAAATAATAGTAATGATAATTCAACTTCGGATGATTCAGATGATTAAAATAATCAAAATAATTAGATAATTAAATTACAATGCAGAGATATATAGTCATAAGCAACTATACATCTCTGCATTATTTCGTTGTTATTCTTATTTTGTTATTATTCCATCACTCAATAATATATCTTATTTTACTTATTTACCCATTTAACCACATCTTCCATTCACATAAAATATTTCTCAATTATTAGTATCACTAATATAGCTAACACCACTGCACCAAATATATAACCTAAAACATATCTGACCTTAATATCTACCACTCCCTATTAATTTTCATTCATTAATTAACGTCAAAACATCTGGTTGCAGTTCATATATAAATATCCTGCTAACTAATTAAAAGTCCAGCCTATGAACTGCATCCTTTATCTTGACATATCAGTTATCTGCCAACGAATTATCCAAACTGCTTATATCTTCTATTATTTCCTGCAATACTTTTCTATATACTTCCATATCATTTATCTTTTTATCATTATAATAGATGAAATATGGATTTGCTTCAGGAATAAATTTCAATTTTCCTGCATATTTATCCACTATCTCTGGAATCTTAGTAGTGTCAATATCGGCATTGCGATACATAATAATCTTAATATTTCCATCATCATTTGTTATCTCTGTTATCCATGCCTTATGTGCCATTCCTTTTATAAGGGCAATTGCAAGAAGATTCATAACATTTTTAGGCATTTCACCGAATCTGTCAATTAATTCGTCCTGCATATCACTATATTCTTCTTCTAAAGTAATACTTGCAATCTTCTTATAGGTATTAAGCTTCTGCATCTCATTTCTTATATATGATGGCGGAATAAATGCATCAACATTCAAGTCAATCTTAGTTTCGAAGTCATCACGCACCTGCTCACCTTTCTCTACAGATACCGCTTCATTAAGTAATTTGCAATACAGGTCATATCCGACTGCTGCCATATGTCCATGTTGTTCTGCGCCCAAAACATTACCTGCACCACGAATCTCTAAGTCACGCATGGCTATCTTAAAGCCACTTCCAAGCTCCGTAAATTCCCTGATTGCCTGCAAACGTTTTTCTGCCACTTCTTTTAACATCTTATCTCTCTTGTACATAAGAAATGCATAAGATGTACGATTAGAACGTCCAACTCTTCCTCGAAGCTGGTATAACTGCGACAACCCGAACTTATCAGCATCATGAATAATTATCGTATTAACATTAGAAATGTCTAATCCTGTTTCTATAATTGTAGTCGATACAAGCACATCTATTTCACCTTCGATAAAGTCGTACATTATCTGCTCTAACTGTCTTTCATTCATCTGTCCATGTGCAAATACAACATTTGCATCAGGAACGAGCCTAGCAATTCGACTAGCTACTTCATCAATGTCATTAACCCGGTTATATACATAATACACCTGTCCGCCACGACTCATTTCCCTGTTGATTGCTTCACGAATCATCTCGTCATCATATTCCATAACATAGGTCTGAATCGGAAGACGGTCTACAGGTGGTTCCTCTAATACACTCATATCTCTTATTCCCACAAGACTCATATGAAGAGTTCTAGGAATTGGCGTTGCTGTAAGAGTCAGAACATCTACCTCTTTCTTCATTGCCTTGATTTTTTCTTTATGCGTAACTCCAAACCTCTGCTCTTCATCTACAATTAATAAACCCAAATCTTTAAATACAATATTCTTAGATAACAGACGATGTGTTCCGATTACAATATCTACTTCACCTGTCTTAAGACCATTAATTGTATCCTTAGCACCTGATGCTGTCCTAAATCTTGACAGCATATCTACTCTTACAGGATAATCCTTCATTCTCTGGCTAAATGTGTTGTAATGCTGTTGTGCAAGAATAGTAGTTGGAACTAATACCGCTACCTGCTTACCGTCCTGAACTGCCTTAAATGCTGCTCTTATGGCAATCTCTGTCTTACCATATCCGACATCTCCGCATACAAGTCTGTCCATTATCCTGCTGCTTTCCATATCTTTTTTAGTATCTTCAATCGCAGCTAACTGGTCATTCGTTTCTTCATATGGAAACATTTCCTCGAATTCTTTCTGCCATATATTATCAGGGCTGAATTCATATCCTTTCTGATTCTGTCTGGCTGAATATATTTCTACTAAATCTTTGGCAATGTCTTTAACTGCACCCTTAACCTTAGTCTTAGTCTTAACCCAGTCCTGTGTACCAAGTTTATTTAACTTAGGAACTTTGGCATCAGCACCCGAATATTTCTGTATTAAATCTAACTGTGTCGCAAGAATATAGAGATTACTGTTTCCTGCATATTCTATCTTAATATAATCCTTGATAACCTTATCGACTTCTATCTTCTCAATACCACGATAGACTCCTAATCCATGATTCTCATGTACTACATAATCGCCAATATTAAGCTGTGAGAAATCTTGTATCTTGCTGCCCGAATACTGCTTTTTGGCACGTTTCTTTCTGGCTTTCTCTTTGCCAAATATATCCGATTGTGTAATTACGATAAATTTAATAAGTGGATACTCAAAACCCTGATGTAGATTACCATAAGTAACCATTATCTCTTTAGGTTTTAATATTCTTTCGGGATTCTCCGAATAAAATGCTTCCATTTCATAATCCCTTATATTATCCGCAAGACGTTCAGCTTTGGTTCTCGAATTAGTGAGTATCAGAATCTTGTAGCCCTTTTTTCTATAATCCTTCAAATCTTTAATAAGAAGTTCAAAACTACTGTTATATGACACAATATTTTTCGCTTCTATATGAAATGTTTCCTTAATATCGATATTCCTAATCTTCTGGCTTAAGGTCGTGAATACAATTCTCTGCTTATCGCTTGTCATTGCAATAAGTTGTCCATAGGTATGCATAACATCAGCCTGTCCTGGAAGTATGTAACCTTTCTCTAATCGGTTAGACATACTCTCCCTGAATTCTTTCTCTATAGTCTCACTTCTGTCTGTAAGCCTTGATGGTTCATCAAATATATATATTACATCTTTATCTTCTAAATATTCTATGAGTGATGACATTTCACTATAGAAATAATTAATAAAGCTGTCAATTGCAACATTGATATTACCGAGTTCTAGCTGTTCTGTGAATTCTTTAACAATCGTTTTAATCCTGTGTGCCTCTTCAGTTTTCATAGCTTCGCGAAATTTTTTTTCGACTTTCACCATCTCTTTATTGATGGCTTTTACTCCGTTGTTAATCATTTCCTTGTCAAGAATATATTCTGTTGCTGGATAAATCGTTATCTCATTAATATTTTCAATCGAACGCTGACTATCAACGTCGAAATATTTTATAGAATCTATCTCATCGTCCCATAAATCAATTCTGACTGGTGTATCCTCTGTCATCGGAAATATATCAAGAATCTCGCCTCTGACAGCAAACTGTCCACTCATTTCCACCTGACTGACTTTTTCATAAGACATATTAACAAGTTTAGCCTGGACTTTGTCTAAATCAATTTTTTCCTCCATATTAATATGAATAAGATTTTCCTTGATAATATCTATCGGAATAAGTTTATCCATAAGTCCATCAATCGTTGTTACAATAACAGTGTCCTTATTCTCGATAATTCTCCTGATTGCACTAAGTCTTTCAGTAAGTGTCAAATTGCCATGAATGTCAGCATTAAAAAATATAAAATCTTTCGCAGGATACAGGATAGTGTTCTTGTTGTACAACAAATAGTCCTCATAAATCTCTCTGGCACGTTTTTCGTTGTGAGTTACGACGACACTGTATTTGTATTTAGAGGTAATTCCATTCATAAAATTGACCTGCTGTGAATCAACACAACCGGTTACACCTAATGCAATATTACCTTTCTTATCTTTATCAAGTCTATCCATCAGCTGAATATATTCACTATATTCTAACAAGGGTTCTTCAAAAGTTTTCATTCTTGAATCCTCTCATATATTAATTAAATAAATTGTATTGCTTCATTACTACGTTAATATTTTTCACAATTCAATTAATGCATTAATAAATTCATCATTACTATTATAATCCTATTATATTAATTAAATTTATTCATTGCTGCATTAATATCTTTTTCTATAATTATATTAATTGCTTCTGATGCATTTTTTATGCCATCATCGACTAATTTTCTATCTGCTACACTGAAATGTCCTAATACATAATCTGCTAAGTCCATTTTATCAGGTTTCTCACCAATTCCGATTCTAATACGCTTGAATTTATCAGTACCTGTATGTGCAATTATGCTTTTAATTCCATTATGTCCTCCGGCACTTCCCTTGGCTCTTATTCTTAATTTGCCCTCAGCAAGACTTATATCATCATAGATAATTATAAGATCATCTTCAGGGTTAATCTTATAAAAGTCCATAGCTTCCCTAATTGCTTCACCACTATTATTCATAAATGTCTGTGGCTTCATAATAAGCACTTTCTGACCACCTATTATTCCTTTTCCACACAATGCCTTATGTCTGTACGTCTCAACTAGTATATCATTATCTTCAGCAATTCTGTCAATCGCATCAAAACCAACATTATGCCTTGTTCCTCTATATTTATCAGTTGGATTACCTAAACCTGCTATAAGTATCATATATATTTTCAGCCTCCTATATATCCTCTACAGCCACTTGAATTTCCTCACTCATAGATTGTATACTTTCGCTTTGAGCTGAAATTTCCTCTGTGGTAGCTGCGATATTTGTAACTTTACCATTCATTTTTTCAATACTCTCAAGTAACTCTGTAATCGACCTTACACTGTCTTCTATCTTAGGAATTGTATTCACTGACTGTGTTTTATTTTGTTCAATTAATCTCTTTGTATTATCAGATAAATCCCTGATATTACTTGCTACTACCGTGAAACCTCTACCGGCATCTCCAGCCCTTGCCGCCTCTATTGAAGCGTTTAGACTTAATAAATTAGTCTGACTGGCTATATCTGAAATTTTTTCATTACTACAATTATATTCTTTTATAAATTCAGAAAAGACCTCTAATCCACCTCTGATTATTTCGCATTTTTCTGAAATATCAGCTACTGCCTGAGTAATTTCAGTAGCATCCTCCGCTGTAATTTCATTAGCCTTAGCTAAATCTACTATACTATAATTAAGAAGATTGAACCTTTCAACTACTTTAGATAGTTTTTGGTTATGTATATCCTGTTCCTTAAGATTTTTCTGATGTAGCTCCGCTACCTTCTGTCTTTCTAAATCGGCTACCTTTTTGTTATAATATATACAATTATCTTTATTATTTACACCATTGTGAATTGCCTGTGCCATCATACTACAAGTGCTGTAACCACAACAGCCGCAATTAATACTTCTATCTTCAATATTTTCTTTAAGCAAACTATTAAAGATTTCATTTTTCTCAGCTTCACCAGGCACTTTCATATGCACAGACTTATCCTTGTAGTTTCTACTAAAATCTTCAAGTTTTAAATCCGAAAACTGCTGGTCTAAAGCTTGCCATCTTTCCTCATAAGTAAGAGATTCGTTCCAAGGATTAACCGTCCCCGATTTATGGAAAATGCCTCTTTTTTCCAGTTTATTAACAACTAAATCCTTTGATTTATAAACAGCAAGTTCAACAGATACATCATCAATATTCTCATCTACAGCAGTACCTCTCAGGCAACCTTTACTACAATTTAATATATCTACAAGAAATGGTTTATCTCCCTTCATATCCGTATAAGAATCAAGAAATTTATATGCTTCTGACGTACCTTCTACCTGTAATACCGGTACATTGCCAAGAAAGAAGTTTACGTTTTCCTTAAGTCCACCTGGATGCGGATAAATACTACCCAAGCCATAATCAATAACCTCATCATATTCCTTGGACGAATAGTAACTTTCTTTAATAGCAGCTAATAATTTCTTAAATGTTACATTATACTTCACAAATCCCTTAGTATTTTTATCCTTTATCTCATCACCCTTAGCAATACATGGACTGATAAAAGCTAAACTCTCTGCTACCTGCTTATATTTTTTAAGATATATTGCCTCACACATCATAGGACTTTGTAAAGGCATCAAATTTTTAATAAGTTCAGGTCTGTATTTCTCAATATAATTAACTATTGCAGGACATGGCTGAGATATAAGGCCCTTTTTACCCGTTTTCTTGATATACTTAATGTATGACCATGTACAAATATCAGCACCATGGGAAACAGAATAAATATCAACTACCCCTAAAGACTTGAGATAACCATATATCTTTTTATAATCATTTGGATAATTAGCAACAAATGCAGGAGCTACTAACACACTTATCTTCTTACCTGCTTTCAGATCCTTTAGAAATTTCTCCGTATCATCCTCATACTCTCTGGCACTATGCTGACACTCCTTAAAACAGGCTCCGCACTTGATACAAGCCTCATCGTTTACACTAATTGAATTCTCCTTAGAAATATTTGCAATTAATACCGGACAACTCCTAATGCATTTATTACAATCTACACAATTTTCATTAGTAAATATCATTGTTATAACCTACCTCTCTATAAGATTTATTAAAATATTTTCTAATACATTTTAAATGTATATTACCTGTCACAAACTGTCTTACCTTTTTAATTTATCAAAATAATAGCTGTCCATACTATTCAAACAAAGGACTGCCGCGCTGCGGCAGTCCAATATCATTTCCTAATTCTTACTATGCTTCAATCTCTTCAAGTTCCGTTTCATCATATTTCTTAAGAACTACACTCTGTATTCTGGCTCTTGTATCCGAATTAATAGGATGAGCGATATCTCTGTATTCACCATCTGATGCTTTTCTGCTAGGCATCGCTATGAATAAACCTTTCTCGCCCTCTATTACTTTTATATCATGGATAACGAATTCATTATCCAATGTAATAGATGCAATCGCTTTCATTTTACCATCTTTTGAAACTTTTCTCACTCTGACATCTGTAATCTGCATTCTGTGTCCCCTTCCCAACGCATTATTATAGTTTTCTATAGGCTATATCTTTCGTTTTTCTCAACTACTATCTTAATATCGCCATTATTTCCTATATATGTTGCGTTTGCTCTGATTGTATCGCGGCTTTCTACAATACAGTTCTCGATATATGTATTGTCGCCAATATAAACATTATTAAGAATAATTGAATTCTTGATTGTACAATTATTTCCTATATATGCTTTCTTAAATAAAATAGAATTCTCTACAACACCATTTATGATACAGCCACTACTTATAAGACTGTTCTTAACTATCGCACCAGGATTGTATTTCGCAGGTGGTAAATCATCAACCTTTGAATATACATCAGGATATTGTTTGAAGAAATAGTCTCTTACACTTGGTTTTAAGAAGTCCATATTTGTCTTAAAATACGAATCAACTGTAGCTATATTGCTCCAATATGTACTAAGCTTGTACCCATATATTCTCTTAACATTCTTATATCTTACGAGAATGTCATTAACGAAATCATATCTATCCTCTGATGCGCTCTTCTCAATCAGCTCTATAAGTAACCTTCTCCTGATTACATAAACACCCGTTGAAACTGTATTAGAATTGCATACAAGAGGTTTCTCTTCGAATTCAATAATTCTGCTGTCTTCGTTCATCTTAACGCAACCGAATCTTGTTACGTCTGTTCCTTCCGGAAAATCTTTACAAACAACTGTAATATCTGCTTTCTTAGCAATGTGGTACTCAAGCACCTTATTATAATCTAGCTTATAGATTCCATCACCTGAAGCAATTACTACATATGGCTCATGACTATTCTTCAAAAAGCTGATATTCTGGTAAATAGCATCTGCTGTTCCCTGATACCAGAAACCATTCTCTGCTGTAATAGATGGTGTAAATACATACAAACCACCTTGTTTTCTACCAAAATCCCACCATTTTGATGAGCTTAAATGTTCATTAAGTGACAATGCATTATACTGTGTAAGTACAGCAACTTTCTGAATATGTGAGTTAGACATATTACTAAGTGCAAAGTCAATACTTCTGTAACTTCCTGCTATCGGCATGGCTGCTATGGCACGTTTATATGATAGCTCCTTCATCTTGTTATTATTACCACCAGCTAGTATAATTCCTATCGCTCTCATCTCACGTCACCTGCCTTAATAATAAATTCGCCACTTTGAAGAACTCCATCCGGATAATCTTCGGCTGTTGTAATACCTGAAATCGCAATATTCTTACCTATCTTAACGCCGTTAGGTATCACTGTATTCTCACCAATTGTTGTAAGACCACTATTATATATCTTAGGATCAAGCTTACTTGGTGCTTCTTCTCCGATACCTATCTCTACATCATGTCCAACTTTAACATTCTCTGCTATGATGCTTCTCGTTACCTTACTGCCTTTTCCAATTACAGTATTCTTCATAATAATTGAATCTCTTACTACTGCACCCTCTTCAATGGTAACTCCTGCGCCAATAACTGAATTATATACTTCACCATAAATGTCTGTACCTTCACTGATAATACTTCTTTCTACCTTAGCATATTCTGAAATGTACTGTGGTGGAAGTGTATCACTCTTAGTATAAATTCTCCAGAATTCCTCATAAAGATTAAATACAGGAATTATATTTATCAATTCCATATTAGCTTCCCAATAAGAAGAAAGTGTTCCAACGTCTTTCCAATATCCATTGTATTCATATGCAAATAACCTCTGCTTATTACCATGAACATAAGGAATAATATGCTTACCAAAGTCACAATTGCTCTGGTTCGACATTGTAATAAGTGCTTCCCTTAAAACAGGCCAGCTAAATATGTAGATACCCATTGAAGCAAGATTACCTCTTGGATTCTCAGGTTTCTCTTCAAATTCTGTTATTCTGTTATCCTCATCTGTCAGAACAATACCAAATCTGCTTGCCTCTTCATAAGGTACCGGCATAGTAGCAATAGTTACATCTGCTTTATTAGCCTTATGATAATCAAGCATAACTTCATAATCCATCTTATATATGTGGTCTCCGGATAATATAAGAACGTAGTCAGGATTATATGAATCTATGTAATCCAGGTTCTGGTAAATAGCATTAGCTGTACCAGTGTACCATTCACTATTACCACTTCTCTCGTATGGTGGTAATACTGTAACACCACCAATATTTCTATCCAAATCCCAAGGTATACCTATACCTATATGAGCGTTAAGTCGCAGTGGTTGATATTGCGTTAAAACCCCCACTGTATCCACACCCGAGTTAATACAGTTACTTAATGGAAAGTCAATAATTCTATACTTACCACCAAAGGCTACTGCTGGTTTTGCTACCTTTGATGTAAGAACCCCAAGTCTGCTTCCCTGTCCGCCTGCCAGTAACATGGCTATCATTTCTTTCTTAATCACGCTATCACCTCGCTGTAGTTTTATGCAATTATTATAACATATATCAGAAAAATATTGAACTGATTTTACATTTTTTCTTATTAAATTTTCGTTATTTTTCTACAACCTTCACTTTATTCGTCGAAATGTATAATTTTAGTAAGATTTTTTATTGATTATGTCAAATCATTCTATTAAAGAAGTTAAAAAAACGAATACAATTCTTATAAGCAATCTCACTATTTACATACACATTACTAAATTTCACTACCTGGAAGTACGATGGAATTTAAAATTTTATTTTTTATTTGTATACAACATATTTTCATTGACATTAATATAATAATATTCTAAAATAAAATAGGATTGATTATTAATTTCATAAAATATATGATTAGTATAAAAATGATGTTGATACACTTATTTTTCACACTACGATTTGTGTCGCAGGCACCACAAATCGCATCTATCGCAGAGCCAAATTTAACATTTGGCTCATGATTCCTTTGGTACTTTGTGTCTGCAGAAAGGAGATTATTATGGCAATAACACGAACTTTAAATAAAAGCAGACAACGTGATGCGATTCTTAATTATTTATTACCACGAAAGGACCATCCTACTGCTGATACAATTTACAATGCTGTAAAGGAAGATTTTCCTAATATAAGCCTTGGAACAGTCTACCGTAACCTTTCTCTGTTGGCTGAACTCGGCATAATCCAGAAGATATCATGTGGTGATGATTCAGAACATTTTGATGGCAATCCAAAGCCTCACAACCATTTTATATGCTCTGAATGTTATAGTGTAATTGATTTAGAGATGGAGAATATTGATTTTATTGATACCCTTGCCGCTACTAATTTTAACGGCAAAATAAGCGGTCACAATATTTACTTCTATGGTAAATGTCCTAACTGCCTTAAAGAAGAAGTTAATTAAATAATTGAAAATAATTATCATTTTCTTCTTGACAAACAGAAATTATATGTTATACTAAAGCAGTAATCATTATTGATTTTAATTCAAATTGATAAAATGTAATTTACGTATATTAATTTGAAAATATAATACAATAACAGCATGTTATTAAATAAAAAAATATTTTAGAAAAGGAGATTGAAATTATGTCAAAATTCGTATGTTCAGTATGTGGTTATGTTTATGAGGGAGATGCAGCTCCAGAAAAATGTCCAGTATGTGGCGTTGGTTCCGATAAGTTCACAAAGGTATCTGAGGGTGAGAAAACTTGGGCAGCAGAACACGTTGTAGGTGTTGCTAAAGGCGTAAGCGAGGATATCATCGCTGATTTAAGAGCTAACTTCGAGGGTGAATGTTCAGAAGTTGGTATGTACCTTGCAATGGCAAGAGTAGCTCATAGAGAGGGTTATCCTGAAATCGGTATGTATTATGAGAAAGCTGCTTACGAAGAAGCAGAACACGCAGCAAAATTCGCCGAATTACTTGGAGAAGTTGTAACAGACAGCACAAAGAGAAATCTTGAATTACGTGTAGAAGCTGAAAATGGTGCTACAGCCGGTAAAGTTGACCTTGCTAAACGTGCTAAAGCTGCTAACCTTGATGCAATCCACGATACAGTTCATGAGATGGCTAGAGACGAAGCAAGACACGGAAAAGCATTCGAAGGATTATTAAAGAGATACTTTGGCTAATCTAGAATATAATTTAACTAAATGATTCATTTTTAGAGCAATAAAACAGGTGTGGAAGTTCAACATAATTTTCACACCTGTTTTAAATACTAAACTTTCATTTTCTAAAAATCAGCGTAAGCATTTACAATTACATTTTACATTAGAATTTAAAATTATATTTATATATTTTTATTTGCATATATCTTATATTACATTATAGTCCTGATAACGTTCTCATTACCAAATCCACATCTTTATTCTCTAATTCCTGAATAATATGAAGATATGTTTTCTGAGTAGTTGTCATACTGGCATGTCCAAGTCTCCTCGCAACACTTGCAATAGATACACCCGCAAATAAAAGTAATGATGCATGAGTATGTCTAAGTCCATGTATGGAAATCTCTGATATTCCACATTCTCTGCAATGTCTTGAAAGAACATCATTAACTGTTGAATTATAGATTTTGGATTTACCCACAAATATAGGTTTATCTTCCGGCATACCTTTTACTAATTCAGAGAATTTAACAACTATCTGCCAGTCAATCTGAATCTTTCTAACTGACGAACTATTCTTAGTTGGCAAAAAGCCTCCATCTCCTTTGTAATCCCATGTTTTACTTATCGAGAGTGTCTGCCTTGAGAAATCAAAATCCTTAGGTGTAATGGCAAGTGCCTCCGAAAAGCGCATTCCTGTTTTGGCAACCAGCATTATAAACCAATCCCAATTCGCTTCTTCTTTTATATCAAGATTCGCTATTAATGTATGAAGTTCAAACTGATTCAGATATTTTATCTTCTTTTCTCTTGGTGTTTTGCCTTTTATAATTGCTTTTCTAGTGGGATCCCTTTCTATAAGACCTTCGTCCACAGCATCTAATATAGCCCCTTTTAGCTGATGATGAAAGTCAAGCGTCGTCTGCCTTTCGTGTTCTTTTGCATATTCATTCAAAATCTGTTGATATGCTGTCCTTGACATCTCACAAACCTTTAATTCCGGTGCAAGTCTTTCCACCCATTTCTGTGTCATCTTGTACTTTGACATCGTAGCTTCTCTTATTGCATCTTTCTTATATACATCAACCCATTGTTTATAATAATCACAAAATAGTGAATTTCCGTTCATATCATTTAGCATTAACTACCTCCATTTCTCTGTAATGCTTACGCTGATATAAACGTTTTTAAATGTAATTTTATAAATGTTGGCAGTTATTAAAGTCAGTTTAATTATTAAGAAGTGGTTTTATCTCTTCATCTAAAGTCTTTCTAAGTTCTTCCATTACCTTATTGTAATATTGAAATTTGTGCAAAGCATTCTCCTGCGATGCCCTGTAGCTTTTATAATCTATTGTTGTCGTTATCACAGTCTCATTCGGAATTATGCCATTTCTATAATGTGTAGCAGCATACATAACATCTGACTTTGAAGCATACCATGTAATACAGAAATCCGTTATTACCTTATCTATGCATTCCTGTTTCATATTGTCTACAATATTCAGAATTGATTTACCTCTATATTTGTTACTATCTGATTCAATTTCATATATAAGATTAGACATAATATCTGCAACCTTCGGGTTATCTTTTCTAAGCTCATCAACATATTGTTTAACTTCATCAATCTGTTTCTGCCTCTGCTCAGGTGTAAGTTCCTCCCCATCATCTGATGTTACGATATTCTGGATAAGATTAATAATATACTCGTAATCAATTTTTGTATTACTATATGCCATCAATTCATAATCCATATCCATAGCAATATCATCTTCTACTTCTGACAGCTTATCCCTGTCTGACATAATCTCTTCTCTGGCATTCAGATAATGTCCTGCATAATCTATGTACTCCTGCTCTGTGATTTCATATTCTTCAAGCATATTATCCTCATATTGACTAAATGACTTCAATTGTGCAAATAATTTGTCAAAATTCTGAAACGTTTTAACAAATATCTCTTTCTCCTTATGTGACAGTCCCGGAACATCTTCTGGTTTCTCTGCCGATATTCTAAGTGCCGAAAGAGCCTTTCTAAATGCCGGTTCAACTTCGTCCCATTCTGCTACAAGTGCAGTTTCA
Source organism: Eubacteriaceae bacterium (assembly GCA_902362455.1). Lineage (GTDB taxonomy): Bacteria > Bacillota > Clostridia > Lachnospirales > Lachnospiraceae > Bovifimicola > Bovifimicola ammoniilytica. The sequence goes on along the minus strand of CABIWJ010000001.1, from coordinate 107,639 downwards.
GTACTTCCTGCTGAGTAAAGTTTTACCGCTTTATCAACACTTTCCTTAAATAAATGAGGTGCCTGAAATGTGACAATCTGTCCATATTTTTTATTCTTTTCATAAATTCTATTTGTTCTTGAAAATGCCTGAATAAGATCATGTGGTCCCATTGGCTGTCTGTCTATATATATAGTCGATAAACATGGTGCATCGAATCCAGTAAGTAATCTGTCAACAACAATAACTAAATCCAACTGCTCATTTCTACTCTTATACCTTGAATCTTTTCTCGCAAGCCTGTTATTAAGATTCTCATTGTATGTCTGTATTTGAGAAAGTTCGTATTTCTTACCAAACATTTCATAATAATCATCTAGTGATTCTAACATTTTATTTTGATTTACCTGTGAACTTTCTTCATTTTCAGATACAGAATATGTTATGGCGAATTTAGGAAAATCCGGTAATACCTGTTTTATCTTATCGTCTATTTTCAAAGATGTCTCGCCATTTTTTACCTTTTTCAATAACTCGTAATATTTCTGTGCTATCTGAATCGAGCTTGTGGTAAGCATTCCCTCATATGTTTTTCCTTTGCCATTTTGGAATCCAAGCTTATGATATGATTTATTTAAAATAATATCTAAAACTTTTAGCATATGAGTTTCATTGTCATATATACTGCTATCTGTTTCATCTTTAATATTCTTCGGTCCATTATGTTCTACCTGAAATCCTAATACAGCATTATCATGTATTGCATTCTGAATAGTATATCTATGTAAGCATTTACCATATAACTCTTCTGTTGTACGTGGCAAATCCCCCATCTGAGGATATGGATTCTCTGCAAATCTTGGTGTCCCCGTAAATCCATACCATAATGAATTACCAAAAAATCTTTCTATATCCCTCTTCGTATTAGGTGTTACAGCTCTATGACATTCATCTACCACAAATGCAATTTTCAAGTTTCTTATCTTATTGTATTCAGGAGTATTTTCCTGTAATCTCTTAGTAATAAGTCTCTGTAACTTCTGAATTGTTGTAACAATTACCTGTCTATCATCTGATTTCAATTTATTTTTCAAATCATTTACATTATCTGTTTCATCAACATCTATCAAATCGTTATTCGCATATGCCTTAAATGCAACAGTTGTCTGTGTATCTAAATCTTTTCTGTCTATCAGAAATATAGTTTTATCAATTGCCGGAATGTCCATCAACAGATTTCTTGTCGCCTTATATGAAGTTAATGTTTTACCCGAACCTGTAGTATGCCATACAAACCCCGATTTACCAGTTCTTGAGGCTTCTCTTATAGACTCAATTGCATGAATCTGATAAGGGCGAAGTAAAATAAGTCTTTTAGCTTTTTCATCAAGAACTGTGTATCTTGCAATCATCTCATGTGCCTGTGGAATACTAAGTACACCTTTCGCAAAATCAATATAATCTGAAATAGGATTATTCTCTTTATCCAGCCAGCCACTGATGAACTCTGGATTTAATTCCGTATCACTTGCTGCTGAAAAGTATTTAGTATCGACACCATTACTTATAACAAACATCTGGACAGCCGAAAATATACCCGTAAATTTCCCCTCACCAATATATTTCTTTATCTGCCGGAAACCGTCCATATACGAATGTTGCTTATTCTTCAACTCAATATGTATCATAGGCAGTCCATTAATCATAAGTGTCACATCAAATCGTCTGTCTCTATCATGTGCATTAATATCTTCATCTGTTTTTAATGCATTATATTGATTAATGACTTCATATACGCTGCTTCCTCCTGCAATATGTTCATGATTCATTACTACGAGATGTAATCTCTCTGTATCACGCTGCACATGAACCTGGACTTTTCCATTCTCTCCCACAAGCCACTCGCCTGCTTTATAAAACGAAGAAAATTGTAACTGGTTCTTTACCTGTTCAAACTCGGCGTCGGATAATTTTTCACCATTTAATCTATCCTTATTATTCTGCTCAAGAATATACTTAAAATTCTTCCATAAATCTTCTTCTGTTTTCAAATCTTCCCTGTATGTCCATTGAGAATCGCCATAAATCAATTGCTCAATAAGTTTCTTTTCTATCATTGACTCTAATTCCATTATAAATATCTCCTTTTCTATCGTTTATTAATTATAAAATTCATTTAAAACTCGTTGTTTTTCGTGTGAAAATGTGGTTAAAAAATTACTTATGCTGGTGAAGAGTGATGAGTTGGTCGAGGGAACTAAAATACTCCGCAATTTTTGTTTGTTCTTCCACTGATGGAATAAAAAACCGAATAGTAGATAATGCTGGATATTTTAAATTCCATGTGTCAGAGGTTAACCCTTGAGACCATCTTTGGAATATTTGCAAAGTGGATTTCTTTTTAAATAACTCCTCGAAAAACTTACTATTTGATTCATCCGTTGGAACTAATACAGTGTATGCAGGACTTACTATTCCTTCATATTCTGAGTTTCCGACAGCACCTTGCCACATTCTCATAGAGTTATATGGTAAATCTCCTTTTCTTACCTTTTTATAATTACTTTTATCTTCAGAAGCTGTATTTCTTTTATCTGAATCTACTTGCTTAATAACGCCATTACCAATCGTTACAGATAATAATTCTTCATCACCAATTGCTCTTTCTGAACGTTCTTTTAAAACCTCCCCCAACTTACGCTGTTCCCAAACATTTGTCAATTATGCTAATAATTCTCCAGCCTCATAGGAACATTTTATATAATCAGGATTTGAATAGTATACATTTGAATTAAAATTTGATATTTCATCACTAATAAACGAATTATATACTCTTCTAATTGTAGAAATAAGTTCTTCATCTGACTCACAAACATTTGATATTAATGTCTGATAGACTCTGCCAATTGATGTTTCGGTCGGAACATTATATTTACACTCTGATATATTTTCAAATTTACCATTTTGTATATGGAATTTTTCAATCCACTCATCGCATATCTGTTCAAATGACAAACAATGATTAACACTCGCAACTTTTAATTCATGTATCAATTCACTATCTGATATTTTCGCTACAATATCCTTAGGTTTATTATGAGTCGTTCTGGCAACACATTCTATCATTGTACATACAAAAAATAAATCATCTTCATTCTTCATATAGTTTTACGCTCCTTTCAAATTCTAAACACTCCAATGCACGCAAACTATGAAAACTTATCTGGTGTGTTGGATGTTTAAATTTAGCATATTCCCAAAAAACACTTCTGCTTATATTTCCATTAAGAAAATCATTAACAAAATTCCAAATTGTATCATCAGCCATAGGTCCCTCAACTATATCATATTCATGAACTTTTCCCGCACGACAATCAGCTATAAAATCAAGCCATTCGTCCGTCATTTTTTCAAACTTTTTAATATTTAATTCTTCATTTTCAGTATATCTATATACATTAACCACACCATTACTATGTTTTCTTTCCGCCCATCTACTAGCTTGTTCATAATTTTTAGTACAGTAAAAGCCCCATGAAAAATCTTTTGTGTATTTTGTTTTTCTTACTTCAGGAAAATAAATAATTTCTCCACTTCCATGATACAATTCTATACTTTCTTTTTTCATAAAGTGCCTCCTTCCACGACATTTTTTATATTAATTTTATTTTTATTACCAAAATTACTTATGCTGGTGAAGAGTGATGAGGTGGTCTAATTGTTTAAAATACGCTCCGATTTTGGTCTGTTCTTCCTTTTTAGGAACTTTAATTTCAAATTCTGCATATTCCTGTGCATTTACTCCTGGTTGTCCAGAACGTTGAGAAGTTACAGCAATATACTTGTTATATCTGTCTGTCAAAGTATTCTGAAATACAAATTCCGCATCATATTCTTCTTTAATTCTTGCTCGAATCAAGAATCCTGCATAGTAAACTAATCCATCAGAATTCCTGTAAATATAAGATTTTCCGACACTTGCACCTGTTCTTGCAAACAGAATATCTCCTTCAGTTAGTTTGTAATTATCTGCACCAGTTAAATCAATATCTGGAGAAGTAAGACTATCTGTTAAAAACTCATGTGTGTTATCGTCAATATCTGTAATTCTAATATATTTATTTTCGTCATCATATTCTTTTGCTGCTGCATTCAATCCGTATTCAAAAGAAGCTGCAACCTCCCCCAACTTACGCTGTTCCCAATCTATAGCCATTATTTTAGCTTATTTCTAACCAACATTAGTGAATATCCCAGTAAATTTTGCCCTTTCCATTCGTTTATATCTAATCTTTTAGGGTCAGTCATAGATAATCCGATTCCCCAAATGCAATCCCTTACTGCACATTCTGCTAATATTGCATTTTTTGTATCTTTTAAATTTTTATAAAGATTTTCATTCTGTGTAAATTTAGCAATTAATCCTTCATAAACAATGATTTGTCTAATACCATTCCAAATATTATCATTGTAGTTTGATACAAGACGACCTAAACCTTTAATTTGTGCTACATCTTGTGTTTCTAAAATCTGTTCTGCAATATCATTATCATTGAAATAAATTGCCTTTTGATACATCATATACTGTTCCATTGATGTGTATTCTATTTCGTTTACTACAAATTTAGAAAGATACCAATTACTTAAAAATCCATTTTCTTCATCAGGGTTATGAAAACATATTATGTTCACTATACCTCACCAACTTTCTGAACCGCCAAATCTAAATCAAGGTCATGAAGTCCGTAATATGCTTTCTTCAAAAAATCAATTGGTATTTTTTTTACAATTTCATCACTAGGCTTATTATAATACCATTGATAGTATGCATAAAATTCGCCTACCCAGTCTGGCAAAAAACCATCAAGTGCTTTTCCGGGTTTTAATTTATATTGTTCATTTTCTTGAAAATATTTCCATAATTCCATAGAATCCATGGTATTAACATATGCTTTCGCTTCATCTATGCTTCTTCTGGTTTTACTTGCCATATATGTTTGTATGAAATCCTCAGTATCTTTATCAGGATATTCCTGTGCCACATAATCAAATAATTTTCCTTGATTCTCTACAACATCTCCTAAATATACATCTGAGTATGCTCTCATTTTCATCACCTCTCGAACAGTGTACTAAATACTTTAGTTACTTTATTAGCATCAGAATTCACTAAATTTCGCATATTCTTTCTAGCTTCAACATCTCTCAGATTATATCTATTATTGAACTCATTGTAATTTACCAAAAGCAAATCTTCACAAATTTCATGCAATTTTGAATATGCTAATTCTGATTTTATACAATACTGAATTCCCAATCCACCAAGAGAAAGTAATTCTTCAAGTATATCCATATCTATGTTATCTCTAACAAATTCTTTAGCAATATAGAAATATGATGCATTAGCACGCCATCCCTTTATAACATCATATTCGTTGGTGTCTATTCCATATTTTTCAATAAATTTTTTTGCCAACATTCTATATCGTTTCGTATCTGCCGCATCACGATGTTTCATCAATTCTGCAAGCCATGACAAAACATCTTTTTCCTGAAAATCTAATATTTTTAAACCTTCGCAATCTAATTCATACTTGTGAACCCATCCATTAGTTTCATTTGGTCTGCATACCGCCCATTCCTTAGCGAGCTCTATATTTTCAGTCAAATAAAATCCTTTTCCATAATCATGTTTATCATCGCCACCACCAAATATTGGTTCAACAACCTTGTTAGGAGTACCATGATATAAAATAATTTTGTTCATTTTGCACATTTCCTCCTATACAAACATATTTTGCAACATAAATTTCTTGATTTTTTTCATTTCATCGCACTTTCTTTGGTGAAGAGTGATGAGGTGGTCGAGGGTCATAAAACATAAACCGTTTTTACCTTGTTCCTCTATATCTTGCGGTATAGGCATTTCTGCATTTTTTACAACATCTGAATTTATAGATTCGAAAGTTGATCCAGCAGCCATCTTTTTCCAATAACCATCGGAATCCATTTTTACAAGTGATTGATATACAAACTCGTTGCCTTTAATCCCTGCCACGCCCCTGCCAAGTACTACATCATAGGCAGTTTTACCCATTGTTCCTGCTGGTGCGCGAACACTCATAATCAAATCTCCTGCCTGTGCAGTTTTTGTCTTTTGTGTAGTCCAAATTCTTGGTTCTACCCATCCATCTTTTAAATCAGCATTCCCTTGAACTAAAATATAATCACTTGGTTCTTCACTATATGTTGAACCATCAGGAGATTGTCCCATTATAACTTGACATATATCCCCCAACTTACGCTGTTCCCAATCGTCAGTAAATCCATCAAATCTAATCTCCGGAATCTTTTCACCATTTTGTGGAAACATTTTTTGTAGCATATATTTTTTTAATTTTTTAGCTTGATTACACTTTCGCTGGTGAAGAGTGATGAGTTGGTCGAGGTTATCAAAATATTTTGCTAAACAGTCTTGTTCTTCTCTGCTTATAGGAATATTAATAGTAAATTTTCTAATATTTTCCATGCTTAGTGCTGGCTGTGATGAAGTTGCAATTAACGGAAAAATCACCTTGTTTTTAAAATTATCTGTCCTCATATAATGGCTAATGAATTTGGGTGAATCATCACTTTTAACTCTAATTCTCGAAACATTCGGTGCAAGATAAAATCTATCATTTTCCTTGATTATAGCTACTTCACCAACAGTACCGACATAGGTAAACATGATGTCATCTATAAATAACTTACTACGACTTAGTTTAGAAAAATTACTTCCATCTATATACTTAACATCATCTAAAATCAACTGACCATTTTTTATGTTCAATCCTCGCAATGCGATAATATTGCCCTCATCTGAATAGACAACATGTTCAGTAAATTCAAACCCCGCAAGTTTTGTTACATCAGCTATATCCCCCAACTTACGCTGTTCCCAATCTTCCGTATAACCTTTAAATCTAATCTTTGGTTTTTTCATACTCATCACCTCTCCATCATACTAATATAGCGTTCCAAAGAAGCCATAATATTTTCATCCGAAGTTGTGAGTTCCTTAAGAAGTGACACAAACTCCGTCTCTGTCTGTACAATTTCTTCATCGGTCTGCTTCATTTCATCAAGTAATGCATTTATATCTATTTCTTCTTCCTTTTCGAAATTATCAACATATCGTGGAATATTGAGATTAAAATCATTCTTTTCTATATCTTCAAAGCTTGCCAGATAAGCTTCTTTCTCGACTGTTTCTCTGTTGTTATATAAATTAATGACTTCTTCTATGTGTTCATCTGTCATTGAATTCTGTTTCTTGCCCTTGTCAAACTTTTTTGATGCATCTATGAATAACACATCTCGTCCATCCCTATGTTTCTTTAATACGACAATACAGGTTGGAATAGAAGTATTATAGAATAAATTTGCAGGAAGTCCGATAACAGCATATATATTCCCTGCTCTAAGTAATTTTTCTCTTATTTTGCCCTCGGCTGCACCTCTGAACAACACTCCATGTGGTAAAACAATAGCCATAGTTCCGTTATTCTTAAGATGATATAATCCATGAAGTAAAAATGCATAATCTGCTTTTGATTTAGGTGCAAGTACTCCGTAATCACTAAATCTTTCATCTTGTAGGAAGCCTGGTGCTGCACTCCATTTAGCAGAATATGGTGGATTCATAAGTACCATATTGAAATCTGTCTCTTCTCCTGTAGGCCAATCTCCATCAAGTGTATCACCATTACGAAGAGTCTGGTTCTGTGGATCAACTCCATGCAAAAACATATTCATTCTCGCCAGATTGTATGTAGACACATTTAATTCCTGTCCGTAATATCTGATATACTGTGGCTCTGTCGAGTATTTCTTAGCATTTAATAAAAGTGAGCCTGAACCCATACATGGGTCGTATATAGACAGACCTCTCTTTGATTCCTGACCTGCAATTGCTATTTTCGTTAAAATCTTTGATACCGCCTGAGGTGTATAGAATTCTCCTGCTTTTTTTCCTGTTTCAGAAGCAAATTGTCCAATCAAATACTCATATGCATTTCCAAGCACTTCTGTATCAGAATTAAGTAAATCTGCTTTATCAATCTCCTTAATCAGGTTAGATATTGTATCACTCTGTTTCTGATCGCCTGTCCCAAGTCTGTTAGAATATAAATCAATATCCGTAAATAAATCTGCAAATAAAGGATCACTCTGCTCAATATTGTTAAATCCTTTTTGTAGCTGTTCACGATTAAATGCATTATTTTTTGCCGCCTCTGCAAAACTTGTATATGTCAATTCGGGTTCTATTATATAATGACATCTTGACTTTATCTGTCCTTTTAATACTTCTGCACTCTCATATTCTAATGCCTCTTTATATGCCTCTAATGCTTCTTTTAGATTTTCAGGTCTTTCATCATATATTAAATCATATACTTCAATCAGAAAAGAATCTGATAAATACTTATAAAATACTATTCCTAATAAGTAATCCTTATACTCATTTGCATCCATTTTAGAGCGCAAAATATCTGCTCCATTCCATAATACGCTAATTAAATCTTTGCCGTTATCTGATTCTGCCATCTTTACTTACCTCCGCAAATCCCTGTGTAAAATATTAATTTTATTATAGCAAATCCACCCTATATTTACAAATGCTTTGTAACGACTCAATTAACGATTACTCTCACTCCATCAACATATGTAATCGCAGGCCAATGGCCTGCTATCTATTTAAAGCACTACCCACTTTTGAAACTGTATAATGGATAAATGCGAATTTTATTAATCTTTTTATGATATATTTTATTCACGTAGCTTTAAATAGTTACTCAATATTTAGGTGTTTTATAATTATATTGATTCTTAAGTCAAATGTTTGATAATATTTTGTTTTTAAATATGCATTTTCAATGATTATATTTTTATGATTACATTTTTTATGATATTACATTTTCATTATGACAAATAATCCAATGGGTCACATGGTTCTTCTGCTTTAGTCAGCTCATAGTATAAATTACTTCCCTCATTTGAATAATATCTTGTAGGATTAGCCACAACTCCTATACATGTATCTTCATTTACCATATCGCCCTCTTTAAGTTCCACATTTTCTAACTGTCCTAAAGTTAATTCATAATCATTTCCAAGGGCTAAGACGACATAATTACCTATTTCGTCGTTAGAAGAAACTTCTTTAACTACACCTTTAACGCCTGCTAAGACATTTGTTCCTGCCTCACTCTGGATAACTATTGCAGGATTGCATTTGTAAGAATCAAGTGTAGGAAAATAGATTGTACTATCCATACTGTAATCTAATATTATACTTCCTTCAACCGGCCACCCTAATTTACTGTCTGTGCCAAATGATAATTTAGAAACCATTCCTGCCACATCTTTTACTTCGTCATCAGAGCCTGTCTGTGAAGTGCCGTCATTTCCATTTTGAGTATTACACTGATTATTTTCTCCACTATTTTTTTCATCATTTTGTGAATGTTTGCCTGAATATGAAGATGAATCTGTCTTTATTCCCGATGTATTATTGTCTTCAAGCGTTTCTTTATTTACCGAACCATCAACTGCAATATTTTCCGTTGTTTCTTCTTCGCTGTCTCCTTCTAATCTGTTCGTTGTCTCATTCAGATTTACAATATTACTTGTGTCTTTCTCGGTTTTATCAGATTTCTTATTAATAACACTTGTTCCTATTGCAATTGCCGAAAGACAAATACAACATGCAAATGTCACAATGATAAATTCTTTGCGTTTCTGATTCTTTTTATAATTATCTCTCACCATTACACCAATCCTTTCAAATATTCTATATGTTTGTTTTTAAGATATTTGTATAATGGTATTGTTCCCACATTGAGGCTATTTATTCTTTGCATTTTTCATTTTGATGTAATATAAATTTGTTGTAGCATATATAATACCTTTCTCTATCTGATTTCAACCTCTGAATAATAATATTTCAAAATGTCCCTATACCCTTTTCCATCTTTTGCCATTTTTAATGCACCATTTACACTTAAACCTTTGCCGTCACCTATTCCCTTAGAACTCATCTTAAAGCCACCCGAGAAGTTCTCCACTGCAAATGCATATGATGGCAGATTAAAGATTTCTGACCAGTCTTTAGCAAGAATTATATTATCTCCAATGCTTACAGTTCTTACATATTCGCCATTTTCCTCGTAATTAACTTTGATTGAGCCTGATAAATCTTCATCACTTATATCCGGATTAATGATATTCTTTAATTTTTCTCTTATTTCGTCCATTGTAAAATATGCGATTTTATTGAAATTCTTATTCTCCTTATCTGCTGATGAATCAACACTTTTTAAATATGGTTCTTCACCTGTATTCGTTATACCTGCACTTAATTCGTGATAATATGGACAAATATTTTTTCCATCATAATAGATAGTTTCACGATTAGTTTCTACTAACAACTTCATTGTATAATTGTAATTTTTCTCATACTTTTTGCCCCATTTTTTTTCTAATTCACTGTATGTAGTATATGGTAGTGTAAGTTCGTCCACATCTATTGAATTATTATCTCCCATTTTGTACAGAATAAATGTCCTTATTATTACCATCTGGGCTTTCAAAGCTTCTTTTTCATATTGGACAGGCATCATTGAATAGACTACAAGCGGCACAAACATTTCTACATCTATTTCCATAGTTTTATTATTATTTTTAATTACCACGCTTTTACCATATGTTTCAGGTTCATATACTACACCTCTGGTTTTGCCAAAATTTATCATTGTTACAGTATATGGAAACATAATAAAAAAGAAGGCTATTATAAATATAATGCCTATCTTTCTTCGATTTCTTATTAAATATTTTCTCATAATCCCTCCAATTAATGTCACGTTAATTTATTATGCCTGATTAGAGTATCAAAAAATTTATATTGTGCATATTTGGTACAACGCACCATTTTGACGCCCTAATATTATCCTATCGCTTAATACTCAATTCAATTCTGTTATTCACCGGATAGCTGCTCATAATAATGTAGAATTTTCTTGATTCAAGATTGTTCCAATGGCTTTTCTTAAACTGGCTCTTATACATACAATATACCAGCTTTAATTCCTTACTTTCGCCAGGTTTTACTTCAATCGAATTTTCATTATAATCATTTATTTTTCGATACATCTCAAGATTCCAGCCATTTGACCAGCCTCCTGACTGTGCAATGAAATTAGTAAATACAAATCTGCTGATTTTATCACCGTTATTTTCAACATTAAATTTTACAACCATCACTTTCATTTCCTGATTCATTAATTGTTCATTATCAGGATTTTCATCAAATTCAGCATAGTTTTTTTCAAAAACTTCCTTGTCCATTATATCGCTATCCACAACTTTTATCTTCAGATTACTCCCCTGAATATCTTCTCCCTGCTTAAATACTACTATTGGGGGATTAGGATATTTATTATTAATATATGTGATACGCTTTACTGATAGAACCACAACCACAATCCCTATCAGACTTCCTAATATAATTAATATTTTCTTCAATCGTTTATTCATTACTTCAACCTCTTTTCTGGCACTTATATTTTTCAACCTCTATATCTTTATATTTCTCATTATGTATAAAACCTGCTTTCAGACATCTTATATCTATTGCAATTTTCCTTCTTTTATTACATATATCTCATCTGACAAATACTCTAATTGCTCTTTATCATGACACGCAACTATCACTATGCAATTCTTTTGCTTAAGTCCCTTGATAACATCACGTATCTGCAGCACACCTTTTTCATCAAGTCCATTAAATGGCTCATCTAAAATAATAAGCTTAGGTGTACCCATAATTGCACATGCAATACCAAGCCTCTGCTTCATTCCAAGAGAATATTTCTTGTAAGTTCTTTTGTCATCAGGCTTTAACCCTACTTTTTGTAATGTTTTTTTTATCTCTTCTTTATCAACTTTTCCCTGGATATCTGCAACTAATTTCAGATTTTTATAACCTGTATATTTAGGAATAAAAGACGGGTTCTCAATCAATACACCTATGTCTTCCGGAAATGAAATATCTTTACCAATAACTTTACCATCAATGGTTATACAGCCCTCGCTTCCCTTTATAAGACCACATATGCCTCTCATTAACATAGTCTTGCCCGAGCCATTTTCGCCCTGAATACCATATATCATTCCATCATTTAATACCATATTTATATTTTCCAAAACTACTGTATCCTTAATTTTCTTTGAGTAATTCTCTATTTTTATCATTTAATTCACCCATCTGCCTTTCTTAACATTCTTATCTATATTTTTAACCTATTCTCTTGTGCGTGTTTCAGCATTTCTGAAATCACATTTTTCTATATAAATATTCCCTATAACAATAACTAAAAGCACCAATATACAATATGTAATATAACAATGATTAATATTAATTTCGCCCATAATACATATGAAATTTCTTAAAATCATTGTATTGTTACCAAGCAAATATGGTGTAGTATAATAAAGTGTAATGACATTTATAAATACACAGACCACTATTGCAATAATCTCATTAACCGTTATGCTAATCAATGAAATAAACAATGTCATAAACATTGCATTTAATATCTGGGATATTACAAACATCATTATAAAATCCATATGACTACAATTTTTAAATATTATTCCATATGACTCTTCCCACAATGATTTATTTATAGTGTTTCTGCAGCCGTAATAATTTATGAAACCAAACGCATATATAATTCCGTAAATCATTAAGACAAATTCACATATCCACAGACACTTTTCATTCCACCATAATTTTCTACTTCCTGATTTAATAAGTGTCTGATATCCCATCTGATATAAATCTCTCTTTAGATATGAAATTACAATCAGAACCGGAAATATCTGTAATATAAGCCAATCCATTTCTATTTCAAATCTTCCACCAATTTCAGGAGTATAAACTTTCATTCCTCTGAATAAATATACATAAAAGTCGAATATACCTATGTCTTTTACTGAATAACCCATATCCGTAAATGTATTTCTCAGATTCATATTTTCCATAAATAAGAATATTATAAGAAATACGATAAATATTAAATTCTTTCTGAATACTTCTTTTGTATCTCTTCTAATCAGCCTTAGAAATATCCTGTTACGCATTTATGCACTCCTTTTTTCTGCAATACAGACTTCCAATAAATATGCTTAATATCACTACAATTGCCAGATACATAAATATCCATTCCGTTCTCATAAGCAATTTATCATAGGACAGATTATATGTATTAATTATTCCTGTGACCTGTACGATAATTACCAGAAATATTGTTACAATCAAGGATATATGCTTATTTATTTCTAACCAGTTCATTAATAAATTAATCATTCCAATTGCCATAAACAATATAAATATGTATATACTACTTACACATATAATATATGATAATTTTATATTTCTGTCGGGCATTTTACCCTCATTTATATAATAGAATATACTTCTTGTACTATTGAAGTTACAATTATTCCCGTCTGATAAATTTATTGCAATAATGAATTCAGATAACATAAATATTAATGTAAAGCATAATGTTTTCACCATTAATGCAACACATTTACATATCCAGATATTATTAAAATTCCTAAATTTAAGCATCGCACTTCTTTCTATATTGTTACGATTATAATTAATAAATATCAGATACACGAATACCGCCAATGCCAGACTATAGTAACCATTGACTGATAACATAAATACGTCAGCCTTAGAAAACTCAAATGACATAAACGATATATTTTTCTCGTTATACATAAATGAATAATCTGACATCATAAGTGCAACAAAAGTAATTATATATATCTTCAGATTGAGATTCATAAACAACTTAATTCTGCTAATATATTTCTTCACGTTTTGCCTCCACTACTAACATTCCCAATGAAACTATAAAGAATAGCATACATTTGCCAAGGACAAAGCCTATTGAAATGCCTGCTGCCGGCTGGTCGATTCTGAAAAACTGTTCAAATGAATATATAGTTTTCCAAAAATACAGGCAAATATAATTTTCAACAATATATATACAAATGGTTTACTATAATAAATATCACTAAACATTGAACCATCATTAATTGAGAACATCATAGTAGATGCATCCGGTCGTAATGCCGGTACAAATAATGCTGTCAAAAACAAATTTAAAATTAGTGGAATTACAACGGCTGTTCCACCGCTCAGAAAAGCAGCAATAATCTTTGATACAAAATACTTCTTCTTACTAACTTTTGTAAATATGATTTTCACATATCCACTTTTTATATCCTGATATAAACTTCCCGCATACGGAAATATTGCAATAAGCGGAATTAATATGGTATATAATACAGCATGATATGTATATCCAACCCCGCCTATCCACGTATTAAACAACGAGTCCGGATATTCCGCCTTTCCATATAACTCATATAATTTAAGAGATTCTATTGCCGGTATACTACATTTAATCACCTGCATTACTGCAATTACGCAGCCTATAAAGACAGCTATAAACATATTCCTATTTATAAATGCTCTCTTCATCTCATTTTTAAAAATGCCTTTCATATCTTTCACGTCTAAACATTCCTCATTTCTCTTATTTATTTCTGTATATCAATCTTGAATGCTTTTATATCTTCAGAATTTATATCTGTTCCATCCAGCATATAATATATACTATCTGATTCTGCCATTGATTTGTTACATATATAAGCTATTGTTACTTCTATTTCTTCTTCTGGTTTTAATATTATTCTAAAATAATCTTTAATGCCCTGTTTTGATGTATCGTAAAGACTCTGGTATCTCGCTTCGTTTGTTGAATCTATAACTTTCATTTCATCATTTAATTCAATAAAGTTTCCTGAGTTTAAATACTATACCACTTCATTTTGACTTTCATTTTTTACTGATATATTCATAAATATGTATTGTTTATTTAGTAGTGTACCATTCTCATTTGTTTTTTCATCAAAATAATTCACTTGTTCTTTCGTAATTCCTTCTGGCAATTCCGATGAAATTGTTACGTTATTTATTTTAAATTTCTTTATCCAAGTAACTCCATAAATATCCATACAATTTATAGATACTTCATCATTCATTTTATAAATATTGGATTTATTAATTTTATATTCTGGTCTTGGAAATTTACTTTCTTCTTCCTGAATAATGTTACCTGCCTCATCTGTGCTGATTTCTTCTGTACTTGTATCTTCTGTATCTACTGATTCAAAGACATAACTTGTATTTTCTGATTTACTCTCATTCTCTTTTGATTCAGTTTCAGATTTATTACTACAAGAGGATAATAATATCAAAACTGTAGAAAATACAATTATTGTTTTTATTTTACAATATTTCAGAAGCAATCTGCCCTGAACTGCAATTCTCATGCCCTGAACTGCAATTTTTTATATAAAAAATAGGCTTCGCCTATTCAACTCCCCTGCCCTCAATCTTAAGGGGGCTTTTTCTTCATTTTCCTGCATAATAGACATATGAATATATTACAAAGAATCTTTACAGACTATTATGAAGAAATTAAATATACTCTTCATCCCAGATTTTATGAGATGGAAAATATCGAAAAAATGATCAACTGTGGTAATCCTTCTTTTGGCGGTACTATGTATGGCTGCCCACAATGCGGAAAACTTAAGTTCGTTCCTTTTCGTTGCCATAGCCGTTTCTGCCCCACTTGCGGTAACAAGTATTCTATGGAACGCACTACATCTATGTCTTTTAAATAATGTCCACCACAGACACTGTGTCTTCACGATTGATGAAAATCTTCGTGATTTTTCCTTCAATACAGAACTCTGCTTAATTGTCTTTTTCATTCTGTTGCCAACGTTGTTTCACATATGTTCTTTAAAATCAATAAATCCATGAACTTCACTCCAGGATATATCATGGTTCTCCATACTTTTGGAAGAGATCTCAAATGGAATCCTCACATTCACTGTCTGATTTCCGAAGGTGGCTACAGCGATAATGGGGGTTGGCACAATATCACGCATTTTAATTATACATACCTCCGAAATGCTTTCCGTACCGCTTTACTTAATGAAATGGAAAGCCGGCTTGACCCCTCTTTCAAGAAAATCAAAGCCTTATGTTATTTAAAGTACAAACATTGTTTCTATGTTTATGCCAAACCTAATAAATGTGATTCTAAAACCGTAGTTGCCAAAGATGCGCCGAAGATATCATGTGGATAAGATACCTGTACATGTTAAAAAACGTACCCGGCTATTCTTTGGATTTAAAATAGCAGCATTAGATTTTCAAAAGCTATTAGATTATACCAATAGCTTAGATTCGTATACTTCAAATAAGAAAACAGCATAAAATCAATGAACCACGGTTTCAAAATATCAATGAATTGTAGGCATAAAAATCATATCTTTCACAAATTCGTGTTAAATTTTCAAAGTACAAGCAAAATCAAATATTAAAAGGTGCTTTTGACACCCTAATCCTATAAAGTAAAAAATAAGCAGCCACACACCATAGTGCATAACTGCTATGTGAAAAGTTCGGAAAGGATTTTTGCAACCTGACACAGTTTCCTGTCCCTTAATCTCCATCAACATAAAAATATCTCCATCATTTCAAAAGAGAATGACGAAGATATTTCGCCTTGTTTATTCTTGTAGCAACCAATCAGCTATATCATGAATTTCGATTCCTTCATAGCTATATTTTGGATGTTTGGTTCTGGCAATAATCATTTTCGGATAAGCATCTCGGATCTGAAGCAGAGGAGAGCATTCTCTCTCAAATGTTTCCTGTCCAGAAATGTTGTCGCTGACCTGAATATAAATCTTCTCATTGCCTCTCTGAGCAACAAAGTCGATCTCCTTTTGATAGAGCTTGCCGACATAGACATCGTATCCACGGCGAAGAAGCTCGATGCAAACGATGTTTTCATATACTCTGCCGTAATCCATATTTCTGCTTCCCAGTATTGCATATCGAATACCACTGTCACAAAGATAGAACTTTTCAGAGCTTTCAAGGTATTTCTTGCCTCGGATGTCGTATCTCTTAATATCATAAAATACAAAAGCATTACACAAATACTTAATGTACTTGCCGACGGTTACATGATTGGTTGGAGTCTCATTTGCTGTCAGCAGCTGACTGACCTTATTAGGAGAAGTCAGGTTGCTGATATTATCCATAAGGAACTCGCTCAGATGTTGTAAAACTAAAGTGTCCGGGAGTGCATATTTCTGCACCAAATCCCTTGTAACAATCGTTTCGTATACCTCTTTGATATAGTTTGTTCTGTCTTTTTCGGTTCTGTAAGCGTAAGAACCTGCTAAACCGCCCTTGATAGCGTAATCATCAAAGAGTTTATCTTTGTCACTAACATCATCATAATATTGGCTATATTCTTGGAAGCTGAAAGGAAACACATGAATTTCAGTATAGCGTCCGGTAAACAGAGTTGCTAGATCCGCACTCAACAGAAAAGCATTGGAGCCAGTTACATAGATGTCGTATTTTCCCTTAGAGTACAGGCTGTTGATTGCCAACTCAAACTTTGGACACATCTGAACCTCGTCTACAAACAGGTAGTTCGTTTTACCTTCCTGATAATGTTCTTCCACATAGGCGTGTAAGGCATGGTATTCCTTGATTTCTTCATACGCCAAATCCATGAAGTCAATGAAGATGATATTGATATTTTCAAAATGGCTTTTCAGATACTCAATATACGCCTGCATCAGCTTGGACTTACCAGATCGACGAATGCCCGTGATGATCTTGATGTCAGGAGTACCATTCAGTTCAATGATTCTGTCGAGATACTTTGCTCTTGTAATTATTTTCATATCGTCACTCGCTTTCAAAATTCGAAGATTTTTCATTTCTTGAAACTGCTTCGATGTACTTATTATACTGTCTACTAATAGTATATGCAAGAGGTTGATTTCAAAAACACAAAATATTTTATTTTTCGAAAGTGGAGACTATGTAAAGGCAATCCGAAGACTACCCCAGGCATTATGCCTGTTCTTTGTTATACGGGTTCGTTGTCCTCATCATCAGCGATGAAACCCACATCATCGTCCTCGTATTCCTCACTGTAACCATAGTTCTCGTCATCAATCTTCTTTTTTCCGCTTATAATCAGGACAAACTCTTCTTTTTCGTCCCCGAGAATTCCCAGCATCTCATTAAAGAGCTCAAAACCTTTTCTCATGTTGTATAGAAACCAGGCATCCTGAATATATCCCTCCGGATGATCAATTCCTTCAAAGAAATCTTCATCAAAATTACAGTTAACGATAGCTTCTCTCATAGTAATATTTTTGATTGCAGGTTGCGATAGCAACATTTTCTGTTCCGCGCAGTGCGCTCCTTGCGGAGCGTTTTTGCTTACTAAGACAATTTCAACGAAATTTCCTAGTAAGTAAAAAATGAGCCATATACTTTTCATTAATTGAATTGTGTATAGCTCATTTTATATATTTATGACGATATACCTAAAAATCTTAAGTCATATATTTTAAATTGTCTTAAAAATAACATTATATATTTCTTACAACTAAACCTCAACTTTTACTTTATCAAGTTTCCAGATATCCTGAACATATTCCTCAATTGTTCTGTCTGATGAGAATTTACCAACATTACTTACATTGATAATTGCTGACTTAGCCCAGCCTGCTTCATCTCTGTAAGCTGCTTCTACTTTCTTCTGTGCTTCATCATATGACTTGAAATCTTTAAGAATAAAGTATCTGTCTGCTCTGTCTGTGTAATTAGTATTTAATAATGAATCATAAATAGGTCTGAATCTGTCAGGATCCTGTGGTGAATAGAAACCATTGATTAACTGCATAAGCACTTTTCTGATGTCCATATCGTTATTAAAGATATCCATTGGATTGTATCCGCCATTGTTCTCGTAATTGATAACTTCATCAGAACTCATACCGAAGATAAATGCATTTTCCTTGCCAACTTCTTCTACGATTTCTACGTTTGCACCATCCATTGTACCAAGTGTAAGCGCACCATTTAACATAAATTTCATATTACCTGTTCCTGATGCTTCCTTACTTGCTGTTGAAATCTGTTCACTTACATCTGCTGCCGCAAATATAATCTCAGCATTTGATACTCTGTAATTCTCTATAAATACAACCTTGATTTTACCATCAATTGATTTATCATTATTAATTACATCTGCTACGCTGTTAATAAGCTTAATTGTAAGTTTCGCAATTCTGTAACCTGCTGCTGCTTTTGCACCAAATATAAATGTTCTTGGATAAAATTTCATATCAGGATGTTCTTTAATCTCATTGTATAAATACATTACATGAAGAATGTTGAGAAGCTGACGTTTATATTCATGTAAACGTTTAACCTGAACATCAAATATCGAACGTGGATCTACATCTATTCCATTGTGCTCTTTAATATATTTTGCAAGTCTTACCTTATTCTGGTATTTGATATTCATAAATTCTTTCTGGCACTTCTTATCATCTGCATATATCTCTAAATTCTTAATATGTGCAAGATTTGTTACCCAGTCATCACCTATCTTACTTGTTACCCAGTCAGCTAATAATGGATTAGCATGTAATAAGAATCTTCTCTGTGTGATACCATTTGTCTTATTATTGAATTTCTGTGGCATCATTTCATAGAAATCTTTTAATTCCTGTTTCTCAAGTATCTCTGTATGGAGTTTTGCAACACCATTTACAGAAAATCCTGCACAGATTGCAAGATTAGCCATCTTAACCTGTCCGTCATATATAATTGCCATCTTAGCAATCTTCTCCTGATTACCAGGATATTTATTCTGAATCTCAAGTACAAATCTTCTGTTAATCTCTTCAACAATCTGATAACATCTTGGTAATAATCTTGAGAATAATTCTATAGGCCATTTCTCAAGTGCTTCACTCATAATTGTGTGGTTTGTGTATGCACAACATTTAGTTGTTACGTCCCATGCCTCATCCCAGTTAAGTTCGTATTCGTCCATTAATAATCTCATTATCTCCGCAACTGCTATAGTTGGATGAGTATCATTCATCTGGAATACAACTTTCTCATATAACTTCTTGACATCATCATGATTATCCATATATTTCTTAATAGCTGTCTGTACACTTGCTGATACGAAGAAATACTGCTGTTTAAGTCTTAATTCCTTACCTGCATAATGGTCATCACAAGGATATAATACTTCAACAATGTTTTTAGCAAGAGTTTCCTGCTCTGTTGCTTTCTGATAATCACCTTTGTTAAATGAATCAAGCATAAAATGCTGCATTGGTTCAGCATCCCAGATTCTAAGTGTATTTACCACGTTATTGCCATATCCTACGATTGGTAAATCATATGGAATAGCCTTTACAGAGCTATAATTCTCCTGAATGAAATGCTCTCTTCCATCTTCTCCACGTTCTACTCTGATATATCCACCAAATTTAACTTCACAGGCATATTCTTCACGTCTTACTTCAAATGGATTACCATTCTTTAACCAATTGTCAGGCACCTCAACCTGATAACCATCCTCTATCTTCTGTTCAAACATTCCGTACTTATATCTAATTCCGCAACCATATGCAGGATAGCCTAAAGTTGCAAGCGAATCCAAAAAGCATGCTGCAAGTCGTCCCAGACCACCATTACCAAGTGCTGCATCAGGTTCCTGATCTTCAATAGCATTTAAGTCAAGTCCTAATTCTTCAATAGCTTCTTTAATCTCTTTTCTTGCTGCAAGATTTATAATAATATTTCCTAATGCTCTACCCATAAGAAATTCCATTGACAAATAGTATACTGTCTTAGCGTCCTGTTTCTCATATTCTTTATGAGTTGCAATCCATTGGTCAATGATAAAATCTTTCAGTGCATAAGCAACACCCTGATATTTCTCTAACTGTGATGCTTCATCTAATGTCTTACGTGAAGTAATCTTCACATAATCATTTACTTCTTTTTTGAATTCTGCTTTGGAAAAAGTATCCATTATAATCCTCCATTCTGCAACCACTCCTTGTTGCAACTGTAATATATAATTCGCAAAATCCTTCTCTTAATACATAATATTTTGCTAATTCCCAATATAAGGTATATTATATCGTGATTTTTTATTATTTTCAATCATATTAGGAGATAAATTATACAATTGGTCAGTTTTTCACTGATATTTGATTTTCCAAAAACATATATTTAAGATGATTTTAAAGTAAATGTTTATTGTTATATCTTATCAATCACATAATACCACTGCTTTACAATCGGTACCTCATTTCCATTTTCATCGACATCTGACACTCCGGCATGATAATCTGTATATTTTATGTATATCTCATTTTCAACATAATAGACATATATTTCCTGGGAATATGCAGTTTTTATACAATAATACTGCTCACTATCTTTAAACTGTTCCTTTTCTATAGGTTTCGCCGTTAATAATGTATTATATTCACCAATTGCTTCGTTTTGTGTAAATTCTATTCCTTTTGCACTGAATTCAACATCTTCATCTGCTTTTATTATTGGCAAAGCTTTTCCGCAATACTTTAGCATATCCCTTATTTCATCTTGTAGTTTTCCCTCATCTTGAAAATAATATTTCCTGCCATTATATCCTGCCGATTCTCTTCCTATAACCAGCCCAATATGTTCACCACCGGCAGTATAAATGCCTATTCCATAGTCACTTGTTGAAAATTGATGTTTCTTACCATTCTTTACTATAGTTTCAGCATTAATTTTGTCTATTATCTCTTGTATTGTTTCTTTATTATAAATTGTATATTTGTGTCCTCTGCCTGATACTGTTGCATATTGTATATCCCCGGTATCAACATCTATATGTATATCTTCCACTTTATCCGTCTTATTACCATTATATTTTCTCACGAAAATAATGGCTGCCACTAAGATTACGACACCTATCACGCATATAAGTTCTTTATATTCTTTTAACTTAATTCTCATACCGCACCTCCGTTAATAAATAATTATTTATAAACATGCATAAATTTTATTCCATAAGACGAATGAAGTCTTATATCATCATATGCTATATATTCAATTACACCTGTATCCCAACTATTAGCAACACATAGGAAATATTTCGAAGAATTATTCTTTTTTGACTTAAACCGCAAATATCCATATACTGTTACTGCATGTCCACAAATTTCCCATCTTTTATTATCATCACTATAACATTTTGTAGATATTCCCAATATAGATGGATATTTATTATTTACTGCATCTACAAAAAATGCACTTGATGGATTATTCTGTGCAGAATATGGCATATTATTAATTTTTCCATACCATTTAGCAAATGTACTTACAACATATCCTATATTATTTTGATTCATTACATATTCTTGCCCATATTTTTTTACACCTCCCATTGAATAAATTGTATAATATGCCCACAATATAGAATCTTTATCCCATGTCTTAAAACAATTATAATGTGCTAATACATTTAGTATAGCAACAGCCGCACAACAATATTCTTTATTTATTTCATCACAATAATCCTGACCAAATTTGTATACTCTAGGTATATATCTTGATAATGCTAATTTATAATCATTTAATATGTATTGATAATTATCTAAAAAAATACTAAATAATTCATTTGTTTTATTTATTGATTTATCATAAAACGCACCAACTTCATCTGTAGAATTTTCATAATCAACCAAGTCATATGTAAATTCATCCTTAAATATAACTTTCTTATTTTCTAAATTCTCTTCTGGAAAATATGTTTCTACAAAGCCTCCATGATAACGTTCTACCATAAATTTTATCAATTTCTGATTTGAAATATCATATATAAAATATCCATAATTTATATCATTTGCTGATATGTTAATAGCATATTGTATAATTTCCCCAATATTATTATAAATCGGTGTTATATTTGATATTTTCCATTCCAAATCATCATAAAACTCTTCAACCACATCCCCAATTTCATCTTCTATCGTATAAGCTTCCTCATTTACCTCTGTTGCCTGAACATAAGCTGCTTCCCCAAACAAAAGTAAAAACACTACACTAACAACTAAAACACTACTTACTACTCTCTTAATTTTTTTATTCATATAAACCTCTTTTCTGAGCGATTACCTATATAAATGGTAATTCATATGCTACAATACTTCCCATTTACCTCTCTACCCTATTTGCCTCGCTCACCTCAAATAGAGCTGTCTAAAATTGTAAATTATGCACAATTTTTAAACTATTTTGTCACTACATATATACAATATATCATAACTATTATCAACATACAAGCATTATTGCTCATACAATTGTTTTGTATCTACAAATAAAATTTCTTTTTTTAATATTGCTTTAACAAAGCTTTATCGCATTATAAACCATTCTTTTCCAATTAAATGTAATTTATTTACCCATCCCGTAAATACACCTTTTTAATACATATAATATACATTTTTCCCTTTTAACATAGATTAATTATCCATTCTTCCCAGAACTCAATATCAATTTCAACTTAATCCACACTTTTAACTTCACATTTCAACTCTATATGGTCTGTCCATCTGTATATCCAATAACATTTTAACAATTGCATTATATTCTTCCCTATCAATCTCCATTGGTTCCCATTCAGCTAATCTTTGAAAATATCCCTCTCTCAATATGTCGTTCAATCTCTCATAATCCGGAATACATTTATCAAAATCGAGGTCCCAAAGCATTTTACTATCGTGTATCATATCTGCGATAGTCCCTGTCTTAATTATAAAGTGTCCCTCTTTTCTGTCATATTGTCCTTTATAATCAGCTTCCGGTAATAAATAATACTCTATCTTCATCTAATTCCTCCTTTCTAAACGCCTTTCTCATTATTCTTCGCTATTAATAATTTCATTCAGAAGTCTTCCTTAAAATGCTGTTTAAATAAATAATAACGTTCAGGATAAATAATATTATTAAGTATATAATAACGAAAAAAACTGCTATGTGCAAGAATTTTGCCACACAGCAGTTTTTATTTAACTTAATTATAATTCAATGATAAATCAACGAAACTCAACGAAATGATGTCGGGGACAAAAGCCCCGGCATCATAATGTTTTTATAATTAATTTTTCTTAACGCCCATTACAACGTCTTCGCCATTGATGTTCCATTCTTTCTCATAGCCCTCAACTGAACCAATAACTAAGTCAGTCGCCATAACTTCTGAAATAATGCCATCTTTATTCTTTGTCATTATGTCTGTAACCTTATCATTGCCTTTAGCATAGATTGTAATCTTATCCATAACTTCAAAGCCGGCTTCTTTTCTCATTGTCTGAATCTTACTAATGATTTCTCTTACAAAGCCCTCTTCAAGAAGTTCAGGTGTAAGATTTGTATCAAGAACAACTGTTATCTTGTTGTCGCTCTGTGATACATAACCCTCAGTCTGGGCGATGTCGATAAGTAAATCATCTTTTTCAAGAACAACTTCTCCACTTGGTAAATCAAGTTTCAACGAACCATTTGCATTAACTTCGTCCATTGCTGCATTTCCGTCTAATGCCGAAAGTGCCTGTCTGATTTCTCCTAACTGTTTACCGAATTTTGGTCCGACAGTCTTAAGCTGTGGTTTAAAGCTGTATGAAGAAAATGCTCTTACATCATCTGTAAATTCAACATTTTTAACGTTAAGCTCATCAGCGATAATATCTGTATAGAATTCTGATAAATTGAAGTCAGCTTTAACATACATCTTGCCAATTGGCTGTCTGTTCTTAATATTAGAAGCATTTCTGCATGCACGTCCCATAACAACCACCTCTAATAAATCTTCCATATCTTCTTCTAACTTCTTATCGATATGTTTCTCATTTACTACAGGGAAGTCGCAAAGATGGATACTTTCCTTAGCATCTTTATCAATACTTCTTACTAAGTTCTGGTAAATGTCTTCTGTCATAAATGGAATCATTGGTGCAGCGGCTTTACAGATTGTTACTAATGCTGTGTAAAGTGTCATATAAGCATTTATCTTATCCTGCTCCATTCCTTTTGCCCAGAAACGTTCTCTTGAACGTCTTACATACCAGTTACTCATTTCATCTACAAATTCATCTAATGCTCTTGCAGCTTCAGGTATTCTATATTTATCAAGGTTATCATCAACTGCTTTAACAGTTGAATTCAACTTAGATAATAACCATTTATCCATTACACTTAATTTATCATAATCAAGTGTGTAATTCATTGGATTGAATTCATCAATATTTGCATAAAGTACATAGAATGCATATGTGTTCCAAAGTGTACCCATGAATTTACGCTGTCCCTCAGTAACGGCTTTATCATGGAATCTGTTTGGAAGCCATGGTGCACTGTTTGTATAGAAATACCAACGAATTGCATCTGCTCCATGTGTCTGTAATGCATCAAATGGATCAACTGCATTTCCCTTTGATTTAGACATCTTCTGACCATTTTCGTCCTGTACGTGTCCAAGAACGATTACATTTTCATATGGTGCTTTGTTAAATAATAATGTTGACTCTGCCATTAATGAATAGAACCAGCCTCTTGTCTGGTCAACAGCCTCTGAAATAAACTGTGCTGGGAACTGCTGCTCAAATAAATCTTTATTCTCAAATGGATAATGATGTTGTGCAAATGGCATTGCACCTGAGTCAAACCAGCAGTCAATAACTTCAGGAACTCTGTGCATATCTTTACCACATTTTGGACACTTAATTGTTATCTCATCAATGTATGGTCTGTGAAGTTCAACTGTCTGAGCCTTAGGATTACCACTCATTTTCTCAAGCTCATCACGACTTCCAATAGCATGCTGGCATCCACATTCACATTCCCAGATGTTAAGTGGTGTTCCCCAATATCTGTTACGTGAAACGCCCCAGTCCTGGATATTCTCAAGCCAGTCGCCAAAACGTCCTTTACCGATAGATTCAGGAATCCAGTTTACTGTGTTATTATTTCTTACAAGGTCATCTTTAACGGCTGTCATCTTGATGAACCATGATTCTCTTGCATAGTAAATAAGTGGGGTATCACATCTCCAGCAGAACGGATAATCATGTTCGAATTTTGGAGCATCAAATAATTTTCCCTCTGCATCAAGGTCTTTTAATACCTCTGGATCTGCTTTCTTAACAAATAATCCGGCATAAGGAGTTTCTTCTGTCAAATCACCTTTACCATCTACAAACTGAACAAATGGTAAGTCATAATTACGTCCTACCTTAGCATCATCTTCACCAAATGCAGGTGCAATATGAACGATACCAGTACCATCTGACATTGTTACATAAGTGTCGCATGTTACGAAATGAGCTTTCTTATTCTGTTTCTTTGCTGCATCTCCTGCACATTTATATAATGGTTCGTATTCTTTATATTCGAGGTCTTTTCCTTTATATGTTTCAAGAACTTCGTAATCCTTACCCTCTACACCTTTCTTTTCAGCAAGACCGCCTAAAACTTTATCTAATAAAGCTTCTGCCATATAATAAACATATCCGTCTGCTGCTTTAACTTTACAATATGTCTCATCAGGGTTTACACAAAGTGCAACGTTAGATGGCAATGTCCAAGGAGTTGTTGTCCATGCAAGGAAATATGCATCTTCACCTACAACCTTAAAACGTACTACTGCTGAACGTTCTTTAACTGCTTTATATCCCTGTGCTACCTCATGGCTTGATAAAGGTGTTCCACAACGAGGACAATAAGGTACAATCTTAAAGCCTTTGTATAATAACTTCTTATCCCAAATCTGTTTTAATGCCCACCATTCAGATTCGATGAAATTGTCATCATATGTTACATATGGATTATCCATATCAGCCCAGAAACCAACAGTACCTGAGAAATCTTCCCACATTCCTTTGTATTTCCATACGCTTTCCTTACATTTCTTAATAAATGGATCAAGACCATACTCTTCAATCTGTTCCTTACCATCTAAGCCTAATAATTTCTCTACTTCAAGCTCTACAGGGAGACCATGTGTATCCCAGCCTGCTTTTCTTGGAACCATATAACCTTTCATTGTTCTGTATCTTGGAATCATATCCTTTATAACTCTTGTAAGAACATGACCGATATGTGGTTTACCGTTTGCTGTTGGAGGTCCGTCATAGAAAGTATATGTCTCTCCCTCTTTACGGTTTTCCATACTTTTCTTAAAAATGTCATTGTCTTTCCAGAATTTTCCAATTTCTTTTTCTCTCTCAACAAAATTGAGATTCGTAGATACTTTCTTGTACATTCTAAAATTCCTTTCTTAATTTATTTCCTATACCGATTAGAGTTTCAAAGGAGCTTTTGATGCCCTAATCCTATACACTAAAAAGAGAGCTTATCCTGTAATAGGACGAAAGCTCTCTAACGTTATACCACCTGTTACAGACATACTATATCAGATATAATCTGATGTTTATATGCGTTCCCTTTAACGTTGGAAATACGTCAGTCTCTACTCTTCTTCTGATTCGTATCTATTAATTAATAATATAAATCAGATACGATAATTTCGGACTGCAGCTCCGGAGTGATATTCGGTCAATGCTTACTCATATCCCTTTCCACCATACGGGACTCTCTAAAACTTTCTGCATAGACTTACTGTCTCTTTCATAGCCTTTACTCATTTGAAAATTATTATACTAATGCTGTTTGTAAATGTCAATTATTGATTTTCAAAAAATTATGTTCAAGCAATTTCTATACAATTTCACAATCAGAATTATTATATTTCAAAATACGGAACATATTTAATCGAATACTTTCCTTTCGGAAACAGATATTTATACAAATCTATAAAATAATCATCTGTCATACTTGCCAGATAATCTACCACAATATCATCTTTATTCTCATTTGCATAATCTCTTCCATCTTTATAATATCCTCTGTTCAAATTAACAAAATCAATGTGATGTGTATAGATGACTGACTTTTTATTTTCCTCTTCTAAATCTTTAATCATCTTATCATATATTTCATAGAACATCGGCTCAATATTTTCAGAATATAATCTGTCTAACTTCTCGTTTAAATAGATTTTCTCATAATTTTCCCTTTTAGCTATCTTGATTGCCTGATAATATTTCTCGTCCATATATAGATAATCTTTGCCATAACTGTTCTCGATAATATTTACCACCAGATTATTAGTCATATCCGCATTTTCCACACCGATTCCATTATCCTCGAACTTAACACTGCTGTCTATGAAGCCGGCTTTTCTTGCATCCTGTCGGTCTTTACCCAGATAAGCAATCATATCGCAGATTCTTACCACACAGCCCTCAAGTGTCATCGGAATAAGTTTATCAATTTCATCTTTATCCGTATAACATCGCTCGACCATTTCATCGTACTTATCAAATGTAAGTCCTTTCTTAGGTCTGTATTCCTGCATCTCAAATTCACCGTTATGACATATTATTCCGTCTAAGGTCTGTAAGCTTATATTCCTCGCAAATAAATTGTCAAGCACACGTACACTATGAACATTATGATTAAAGTATCGTCCTGTTCTGCCATTGTATATTTTATTAAGTATTCTCTCTCCTGCGTGGCCAAATGGTGTATGTCCTATGTCATGTCCTAATGCAATCGCTTCTATTAAGTCGATATTCAATCCCAGAATGTTTCCTATATTTCTTGCAATTCTTGATACTAACTGAACGTGTAAGGCTCGCCTTGTAATATCATCATTTTTATAAAATGAAAATACCTGCGTCTTATCTGCATATCGATTATAATATGGACTATGTATAATCTTCTCAATATCTCTTACAAATGCAGGTCTCCATAGATTCTCCTTATCCATATCAGGGTTTCTTCTTATAATATCTGTATTTTTACATGCATATGGGTTCTTATAATTATTTTCTCTATCATTAGTAATTCTTTTTACCATTTCTTCGGATAACTTTTCATACTTCATAATTAACCTCATTTCTTACATAAACTATATAACAAATAGCGACTCTCAAACCCGCACTTTGCACTTGTGTCAAGTAAGTACCAAATAATCCACTTACTTGTATAAAGTAAATACCAAATAATTTACTTTCAAGAAACATCGAAAACCGACAGTTTCTGAAAGCATTCCTTGTATATAAGTATATCATTGAACCTGCATAAAGTCATCCACATTCCACTCAAATTGAATGCTCCATAGATTTCTATAATTCGAATAACATTGATTTAGAACGCATAAACTACTATCCATTATAAGTTTTTTGTTGTCATTTGTTTAAAAAGATAGTAAAATATATTACAAAATTATTACATAACGAATAGGTGAACGTATGAAATTAATAAAACACTATAAATATATAGGCATATTAAGTATAGTTCTCTTAGTTTTTATTCTGATTATTTTATTTAAATCTGATATTACTATATTTAAGTCTGACAAGAAAACTTCATCAGGTTCAGACAATCAATCCATAAATACAGCATTAATTATAGATTCTGAACTTCATAAGGAAGAAATCTCCCAGTTGAAGCAAAGTGTAGCTGATTGCTCTGATAAATATGATAAGAAATATTCAGTTTTCAAGACTGATGACTACAATGGTTCTTACGAAAAAACAATTGATAGTGCCATTAAGTCTGGTGCAACACTTATTATCTGTCCTGACTCGACATTTGAGGAAACTGTTTATGATATCCAGAATTCATATATCGGTGTATACTTCCTGATTATTGATGGTATACCACATAATAGTAATGCATCGGATGCAACACTTAATTTTAATTCGATATCGCTAACTTTCAGTGAGGCTGAATTAGGTTTTCTTGCCGGTTATGCTGCTGTATATGAGGGATATTCGAAGTTGTCATTTGTTGGAGTTGATAATGATATTAAGTCGCTTCATTATTATTATGGTTTTCTGCAGGGTGCAGATTATGCAGCTAAAGATACTAATCTCAAAGATATACATATTTCTTCAACTTTTACTGCTATCGAAGACTACGATATATCATTAAATAAAGCTTACGCAACTAAGCCTGATGTAATGATAATATGTGATGAAGAACTAGTTAATAAATCACTTGATTTTGCTACCGAAAATGATGTGAAGGTAATAGCCTGCGATGACAGCTATCCTAAAGACAGTGAAAATATAATTGCCAATACATTTAAGAATTATTATCTGCCTATATATGATTATCTTACTAAATTCTATAAGAATAATTTTGAAGCAGGTAAAGTTATCGAATATTCAACATCTGAAGAGGCTGTATCTCTCATTTACAATACATCATCATTTACAAAATTTGATTCTAAAATATATGATTCAATATACCAGAAGCTTGCAAGTGATGAAATTCAGATAATAAGTGATACAACCGTAAGTCCGGAAGAAATTGGTTTAACTAATATTAAATTAGACTAGAAACATTTACATATACAAACTTTAATATATCATCAACTCTTCATATTTAACTGTACCGAAGTATTCACTTTTTTAGCAATTCCCTTTCCGGAATTAGGATATTTACTTGAATATATCTGGTCGCTTATGAATAAAGTCAAAAGCACTATGCATATGATTATGGTGAATTTTGCATTAACTCTTCTGAACAGACTATCTATAATAGGAGCAACGATATAGACAAGTGCCATTCCTCCCACACCGAATACGAATAATCCTTCAGCGCATATACGTCCGTTAAGGTTAAGAAAATATCCGCTGTAATCCCACCATCTCATTCCTTTGGTTAATTCTAGGTAATATGAAGTGAAATATTCCACCACTCCACATATAAGAATCGTTGCTAAGAATTCTAATATAGGCCATTTCCTTAACCTGTAGAGCAATACAAGAATTAGTATTCCTCCCGAACCATATATCGGAAGCCATGGTCCATGCAGAACACCTCGGTTAATAAAGATTCCACGCTTGAATAAATGTATGCTGACTTCCCATGTCCAGCCGAGGAATGAGAAAATGAAAAACATAAATATTAAAGATGCTACCGAATAACGTCTGAGATAATGTATTTTTAATGGTCTTTCCTTCTTCTGTGTTATCATATTAGGCGATAATCTATCAGGATATGCCTTTCCTTCTACCGCTGCTTCTGCTGCAATAACCGCCAATTCACGTTCTTTCTCAGTCTGGAATCTTTCCTCATCAGGTCTGTTATGCAAAGTAATTCCGAAATTCTTCTCTATAAAGCCACGTAATCCCTTGTACTGTGGCTCAATTTCAACCTCTTCTCTTATCTTGATTACATCTGCATATTTCTCTTTTAAGAGATTTGTATCAGCTTTTTCAAATAGATAAATATCATTAAATATTGATGTATTTTCGATATTATTCTCTATTGCGAGACTTCTGATTTTCGTATAATATTCGGAAAAAAATGCTGTTTTGTATGCATTTGCATAGAACAAATCAGTTAATCCAAGTGTGACGATACCTAATATGTCCCACCACAGAAATGTAAGTTCATAGACAAAACATTCGAATTTATGTCCATTCATCATTTTTCTTGATAAATTTATGCAATCTTTCCAATGTATATCAGGATTCTCGGCTACAATATAAGGCACCATATAATATGAATATCTCTTAACCACTGCACCCACAATCGTTAATGACCACAGAAAATAAAATATATACTGCATAAGCATATTGACGCACACATTTATCCATTTTCTTGCCTTGATAAAGAATAGAAAACGTTGTGGTGTAACTCTTTCATAAGTACGACATTCCAGAAAAATTCTTCTGGCAACAGCTTTGTAAGTATTCTTAATGAGAAACCAGAAGCCGACTATGATTGTCATTATCACAATCACGACTATACCAATAATTGCATCTTTAGACAGCCCTATCTGATAAAATATCCTGACTATTTTTACAAATATAGAACCACTCGTAACTCCATTTACTATTTCTGCAAGATGTCCTCTGCTCCTGCCAAGTACTTTATTACCAGATTCTTTTGAACTTTCCACAGCATTTTTCTTAATTATATTTGCTTCCTGTTCGCCCTGCTCTAAATTACCTTTCAGAACTTCCTTGACAACGTGTAACAGTTCATTGCCCTGACTTTCTATTGTATTGTCTATCAGAATTTTTTCATGAGTTTTTGTCTTAGACTTAGTAGACAGATTCACAAAATCAAGACTGTCTGCGAATTCTGTTCCAAAAAATGCTGCCAAAAGACATACCGCCAGCAGTATTCCATAATGATGCAACACTGTACTTCTGGCTCTTTTTTTCATCTCTTTCCTTGTACCCATAGATTCTCCAATCTGTTTTGAAGTATTTTTTATTTTGTTTTAAAGCATTTGCAAATTTATTTTAAAGTATTTTTCAATTTATTTTGAAGTGTTTACAAATTTATTTTGAAGTATTTTTTATTAACTTTTAAAATGTATATTAACCACGCTTATCTCTGATTTTGTACCAACTCTCATGTTAGGACCAAATAATCCAACTCCTGATGTAACAATATTATGCATTTTTCCCTTTTTCAAATATCCATATGCATTTTCCCACATTAATTTTATTGTCAGATTGCCGGGAAATAACTGACCATCATGTGTATGTCCGCACAAATCCACGTCTACACCGGCTTTTGCAAGGGCTTTCAACTGGCTTGGTTCATGGTCAATTACTATTATAGGCTTATCTTTATCCATTGATGCTGTAATTTCTGATGGTGTCTTTCGCTTAGTAATACCTCTTCCAGGGCGTCTTGCATCCGGTCTTCCATAAAGATATATTTCATCATCTATCATTACTGCTTCATCTTTTAATAATTTAATTCCAGCATTTTCAAGGAACTCGTCCATCTCAATGCTGCTTTGCTTCTTATCTTTGCCGCCGAATGTAAATCCTGCGAGAATGGGTTCTTCTATATCATGATTGCCGTAGCAGGCATAGACACCATATTTTGACTTAATTCCACGTAAGACTCCGGCGAGTTTGTCAGGTTCTCCAACTGCTTCCCATTCATTGTCAAAGATATCTCCTGCAATTACAACAAGGTCGGCATCCTGTTTATTAATTTTATCCACCATTCTCTGCATCTGCGATACACCAATGTTATATCCTAAGTGTAAATCCGCTACAAGAACAACTTTCATGGAATCCATATCTCCAGCCTCTTTGTCTATAGTAATGTCGTATGATGTAACCCTAATAATTCTTGCATTGATAACACCTAATATTGAAGTTGCAATTATTACTACTGAGCAGAATATTCCCACAAATCTATGTATCTGGTTTGAACGTTTTGAGGTGAATTTTATCTTAAGTACACGCACAATGATTATTCTTGCCAGATCTACTATAATTATCGTTAGTGCAATGTATAGTAAAACTCCAAGCCAATAGTTTCCTATCAATTTCATTATTCTTCTGAAGTGTCCTGCCGGCAGGAAAAATGCTATCAGAA
The DNA here is from genome assembly GCA_902362455.1 of Eubacteriaceae bacterium. Lineage (GTDB taxonomy): Bacteria > Bacillota > Clostridia > Lachnospirales > Lachnospiraceae > Bovifimicola > Bovifimicola ammoniilytica. The sequence continues at coordinate 74,128 of CABIWJ010000001.1, read as the reverse complement.
ATGATAATGCAAAAAATACATATAGAATCGTTGGCAGTATCCAATATTTCTTCTTCTCAAATGCCGGAAACCACGATTTAAACCACCACATAATCTTACAAAATAAATATGCATTTACCAATATATATAGTGGTGCTAAAAATACAGCAATCATTTTGTTCCTCCACGTTTATGTTAAAGTTGTATTTGTCCGTTCGCATTATAATACATAATGTTTTTATTTGTCAAATAATAGAATTAAGAATGTCGCTTGCGACATTCTCCGCCTGCGGCGGGTTGCGATAGCAACATTTTCCGTTCCGCCGCAGTGCGATCCTCGCGGAGCGTTTTTTACTTACCAGGACAATTTTAATAAAATTTCCTGGTAAGTAAAAAAGCCGGAGGCAGAATACTTTCCGTCTCCAACTTTATATAAATTGAATTTACTTATCTATGATTATACAGTCTCTACCTTAAGCATATTTGTTGTTCCTGAAGTTCCAAGAGGTACTCCGGCAGTAATAACAGTATTATCGCCATCTTTAAGATACCCTTTGGCTTTAACCTCCTCAACTGCATGTTCAAATAATTCAAATGTATCTTTTTCTTCTTTAATAATAATAGGTGTTACACCCCATGACATATTAAGCTGTCTTGCTACATTATCGCTCATTGCACATGCTATAATTGCACAATCAGGTCTGTATTTAGATACCATTCTGGCTGTTCTTCCTGATTTAGTAACTGTAACGATTGCCTTAGCTCCGATATCATATGCTGTAGTACATGTAGCATGAGAAATAGCATCTGTTATCTCAATCTTTCCTGTTCTTGATAATGCGAAGAATCTCTTTCTGTAATCAATATCTTCTTCTGTTCTCTCAGCAATTCTTGCCATTGTCTGAACTGCTTCTACCGGATATTTACCAGCAGCACTTTCACCTGATAACATTACAGCACTTGTTCCATCATAAATAGCATTTGCAACGTCTGTTGTCTCAGCTCTTGTAGGTCTTGGATTCTTAATCATTGAATCAAGCATCTGTGTTGCTGTTATAACCTGTTTACCTGCATTGTAAACTTTCTTAATGATCATTTTCTGCATAACAGGAACATCTTCATTAGGAATCTCTACGCCCATATCACCTCTGGCTACCATAATACCATCTGAAACTTCAATAATTTCATCAATATTTTTAACACCCTGCATATTCTCTATCTTAGAAATGATGTTAATTGACTTACAATTATACTCATCTAATATCTTTCTTATCTGAAGAATATCATCTGCACATCTAACAAATGATGCTGCGATAAAATCAAATCCCTGCTCAATACCAAATATAATGTCGCTTCTGTCAACATCACTTATATATGGCATTGACAAATCAACGTTAGGAATATTTACACCTTTATGGTTAGATACAGGTCCACCACATATTACTTCACATACAACATCAGTATCTGTAACTTCTAATACTTTTAATTCAATTAATCCATCATCAATAAGTATTCTTGTTCCTACTTCAACATCCTTAGGAAGTCCCTTATATGTTACTGAAGCAATCTCCGAATTACCCATTAATTCTCTTGTGGTAAGAGTGAATTTATCGCCATTCTCTAACATAATCTTTCCATCTTCGAAATCTCTGACTCTGACTTCTGGTCCTTTTGTATCAAGCATGGCTGCTATCGGAAGGCCTAACTCTTTTCTGAATTTCTTAACTTTATCTAATCTTCCTTTATGTTCTTCATGTGTTCCATGAGAGAAATTGAATCTGGCAACGTCCATACCATTCTTCATTATTCCCTTTAAAACTTCATCATTATCTGTCGATGGTCCAAGTGTGCAAACAATTTTCGTTTTTCTCATTCTTATACCAATGCATTATCGTGGATAAGTTCCTCGAAACTGCCCATAAAACAGATGACACAAGGCAGTGCAATAATCCTTTCTTTATATTCTCTATGTCACACTAGAAGTATAATTCACTTTGTCGATTTAATCAATTAAATTTTGATTCAATGTTTACGTCATTTTTTATTAATATTGTATAATTTTAATTAATCCGTCAATAATCCTATCATCAATCGAAAGGAATGAATTTAGTTATGAAATCAAGAAAAAGAACATATTCTCTGCCAATTTTTATTGTCTCAATTGTTATAGGACTTGCATATGCTTACATAACTTCTAAACCGAACAACGATATCTCCACAATACAACAGGGCATCTCTCATAAAATAATTCGTTTTCACGTTATTGCCAATAGTGATTCTGATGCTGACCAGGCGCTCAAGTTAAAGGTCAAAGAAGCAGTTGTCAATTATACTGCAGAACTTCTTTGCAATTCCAAAAGTATTAGTGAAACAGAAGATTTATTATCATCTCATACCAACGACATAATCTCAATTGCCAACAACGTTATCTCCGAAAATGATTATGATTATCCAGTCACTGCCGAGATTACTGATACTTATTTTCCAACCAAATCATATGGCAGCTATACATTTCCTCCCGGAACATATAGAGCCTTCCAGATAAAAATCGGCGAGGCAAAAGGTAAAAACTGGTGGTGTGTTCTATATCCTCCACTTTGCTTTATTGACATTTCACATGGCACAGTTAATCCGGAAAGTGAAGAATTATTAAAAGAGACACTTACAACCGATGAATTTCAGGCAGTTTCAGATGAATATACAGTAAAATATCGTTTTAAATATCTGACATTTCTGAATTACTTTATCAAATAAACTCTTGAATTTTTTGTTAATTGCATTAATTTGTCGATATTGTTTGTTCTTGTAGATTCTTTATATATTCAATAAACAAATTCTTTGAACAGAGTATCCGTCTATGACACTCTCTTTCATATTTCTTAATCTGGTGTGCCTAAATGCCATCATCTGCAACGTTTATTACGGTACAGTAAATTAAACGCGCTCCGCTTGAACGGTAATTTACTGCACCGACCTTTTGTATCTGATGGCATATAACGCACACACACGATACGTCATAAATCAAGAGAGTGTCATAGACAGATAACTCTGCTTTAAACGTTACAGGCATTGAATTAAAACCAATACTACAATGTAACTAAAAATAATATTTGGCAAATTAATGCAATACCACAAAATATGTCATAATTTATATACTCAAATTCACTACTGCAAATATTTCTAAAGTACATCAGTTAGCATAAAATTCAGCTTATTCTATACAAGTTTGTACTCCGTCTGTATTACAAACTTAATTTTCTCGTATAACTTATGTCTGTCTTCGTTATATTTCTTATATATATGCCTGTCTGCTGCACTCAGATATTTATAGACATTTATGAGATCACATTTATTTTCCTCAAGTAACGTCCGTAGATTATTATAAATTACTACTTTTATTAACTCATTTGCTTCATTTTCATCTATTGTAGAACCATTAATCGGTGAAATCATGCCTCTATATATAATTCTAACTTCTATGTTGTCATTATCTGATGTGCTAAGACTTATGTGGTAGGAATTTTTATCTATATGAAATTCATTTTCATTTCCATTTCCATTTCCATTTCCATTTCCATTTCCATTTCCATTTCCATTTCCATTTCCATTTCCAAGGACAATATACATCCCCTCACTTCCATTCGCAAGCCAGATATAATCTGCCATTTCTTCTTTGAACTCTCCCTTTACTCCCTCATCATTCATTATTATCATTCCGTCCTGGTATATCTCTTCATTTTTAATATTAAATATACTGATAATACATGTTTCTTCAGTTTTATTTATTACCTTTCGCACATCTTCAATTGTTGTTTTGCCATATTCTAAATTCTTGTCTGTCATATCGCTTATATATTTCCCCGGTAAATTAACACCTCCCACGTCACTAAATCTTTCCACCGGCTCATCTGTCGCATATATATATACATTGTCTGAAAGTTCTGCTTCATTATTAAGCATTTTCACAATCTCATAGAATTTCTGATAGTCTTTGTATACATCAACATTCAGAATAATTGCCTGCACATTTGAGAAATCTATTTTCTTGTCCGTACTTTTTTGATATGCCTCGTTCAGACCACCTATATTTTTCATTTTAAAGTTTCTGAAATCACTGTCTTTTTCGCCATTATTAAATGATAATATAACCTCATATTCTCCGTCATTGACACCAACAAATATACTGTCAACATATTCCCTGCTATCAATTTCCACCCGCTTTTCACCTGATGCCATAACTGTTTTAAATTTATTGTTTTCGTTAACAACTGCAACTATGCCAAAAGTTACTACCAGACCCGTTATGACATATTTTATAATGTTTATTCTTTTTAACTTCATACTTTCATATGGAAGATTCCTGTAATTCTTATTTTCCACATTTTCTTCATTTTGTTTACTACATTCTTTATTTCTGCTTTCAACATTTTTATTACCAATGTGGCATAACCCACACATCACATCCAACAGATTAAATATATTTCCAAACAAGCCTGTCAAGGTAACGATAAGCGCCATAATAAAGAATACAAGATACAAACCCCCCTGTTTTTCCAGAATCAAGCCTGAGATTTTAACTGTATCCATTAATTTCACAGTTGACTCATCGTTTTGCAATACAGTATTCAGTCCCAGATTGCCTACATTTAGTGCAAATATAATTATGTTTATTACGATTGCAACAGTAATTCCACTGAACACGTATTTTCTAAAAATAACATAATCCTCACTATCTTCTATAGAGAAATGGCTGCTTTCTAAAAGCAATATCTCTGCAGGTGCGAAAATCAGAAATAATATTACTGCTCCTTTGAGCGTTCGGCTTATACCTGATACAAATAATGGTGAAATGTAATAAATATCGACTCCCCTTATTGCAAATATAATTAATAATATAACAGGTATCATAAATACCATATACAGACACTCTGCTAACCGCCCTCTCGCTTCTATTCCCTTCGCAGCCCCATATAACGCAAGCAACAGAACCGGTACAAATATAAATACATAATTTAATTCATCTATGACCTCGATTTTGATTAACTTCGTAAAAAAAGCTATTGTCATTATAGCAAGAATGAAATATTTAATAAAAAATAAAAATGCAATTATTTTACTGCACAATTTGCCATAATATTTCTCCGTATAATCCCAGAAATTCCACTTAGTATACCTGCATATCCAGAGTATTACCGCTGTATATGCGTATGACAATATTCCTGCGATTAAAATTGCAAATATTCCATCGTGTCCGCTGTATTTTGCTGCAATATCTGTAGAAATAAGACTGCTGACAGCCAATACCTCTACAATAATAAGCCTTTTTATCTGTCGTGCTGATATCTTGTTATTCCCATACATTCTACTACCTCACTTAATTCTCTGTTTTCTGCGATTGTCTTTTCTTGCAAATACCGGCCTGCTCGTAAGATATTTAAAAGGTGCACGAATTATAAAATCCCTGCCCCTCTCAGCTCTGTTAATTTCTCCGCCTGCGACAGGTCCGAGATATGGAAATGAATAGCTTATCAGACCGCTAAGATGAATAAGTACACACATAATGCCTAATATATATCCGTATATCCCCCAGATTGCCGATGTGAGAATCAGAAAATATTTTATAATTCTAAATGAAGATGAGAATTCATTATTAGGAATAGTGAATGAACACAATGCTGTAAGTGCCACAACAATTACCACTATCGGGCTTGCTAATGAAGCATCTACTGCTGCCGAACCAACGATAAGACCTCCTACTATCCCGATTGCATTTCCCATAGCTCCCGGTATTCTTACTCCCGCCTCTCTGATTAATTCAAATGAAATCTCCATAATTATGACTTCGACAAATACCGGATATGGTATTCCCCGTCTTGCATTTATGAATATCATCACAAGATTTACCGGTAATATCTCCGGGTGAAAATTAACAACTGAAATATATAATGCTGGAAGCGAAATTGCGAAAAACACAGCTATATATCTCAATATCCTTGTAAATGTAACAAGTCCCCAATGTTCAAAATAATCATCTGAGGTTTTCATAAATGACGAAAAATTAACAGGCAATACCAGTGCAATTGGTGAATTATCGACTAATACTACAACGTGTCCGTTTAACAGAAATTGTGCTGCCCTGTCAGGTCTTTCGGTTGTCATATATTGTGGAAATGGTGACAAATCATTGTCATTTGTAAGTTGTTCGATTACACCGCTGTCCATAAATCCATCAATCGTAAAGTCATCTAACCTTGATTTAATCTCTTTTAATAACCCTTTATCCACAATTGTATCCATATATAATAATGCAATTCCTGTATTGGTCCTGACTCCTGCGAATTGCTCTTCGATTTTAAGTTCATGACTTCTTATTCTCTTTCTCACAAGCATTTCATTAGTTTTATATGAACTCGAAAAACCTTCCTGTGAACCTCTTATTACCTGTTCATTTTTTGCTTCCTGAACTCCCATTCCGGGATAGCCGTCTCCTCTTATCTTTAATGCCTTATCTTCACCCTCTAGAATCAGGATTGCATTTCCTATCATTACACCCTTTATAGCATTTTCAATTGTATCAACTTTTTCTACATCTGTAAGTCCATACAGAACTTTTTTTATCGTAATGTCGCTTACCGTTTCCTCTAAGAAATATATACGTCCCCTGACCTCATCTAAATATTTCATATTTACATCAAGACATTTTACATCATTACAATTTTTGAATATATCATCAAGCATATTTTTGTTTTTCTCAAATGATTTAGACAAAAACATTGCACACCCTCCTACCCTGTTACATCTGCTACATAGGTATTAGTGTGTGCAATTCATAATCACTTATTCATAATTAACTTAAACTTCGCATATAAGAAATCTTATTAGCTTTTTTTCACTGCCTTTTCTGTTGTCAGATTATCTATAATTGTTTTCTCCTGATTATTAATATGAAGCTTGATTGCATTCTTTGCCTTATCAGGGTTTCTCTCAGATATTGCCTTTACTAAAGTATCATGTTCTGCTACAAGTATCTTTCGTTTATTCTCGTCCTTAATATATTCTAATCGATATCTGTACATCTGCTCACGAAGATTATTAAGTATCTGTATGAGTCTCTTATTACCTGTTGTTTTATATATTACATCATGAAATGTCACATCTGCCTCTGCCATTACTGTAAGGTCATCTGATAAGAGTGCCTTTTTAAATGCTTCATTGCATCTGCACATTTCCTCTATATCTTCTCTCGTAGATTTCTTGCAGGATAATACAACTGCTAATTCTTCTAAATTCTTTCTTACCTCTAAAACGTCTGTCAGATCCTCTAAAGTAATCTCAGCCACCACAGCACCTTTTCGCGGTGTCATAACTACCAGCCCCTCTAATTCTAACTTTCTGATTGCCTCTCTTATAGGTGTTCTGCTTACGCCTAATTTCTGGGCAAGCGCTATCTCCATAAGACGTTCTCCCGGCTCTAAATCACCTTTTAATATCGCCTCTCTAAGTGTATTAAATACAACATCTCTTAGTGGCAGATAGTTATCAATTGCCATGCTTAACTCTTTCATAAGAACCTCCATTCTTCTTTCTCGTTGTATTCGGTATATACATATATGTTACATATGCCTGTTTCGTATAACCCAATGCCTTAATTCTCTCTTTCGCTCTATAAGCATCTTCTTCAATTCTGAATAAACCAAATACTGTCGGACCACTGCCACTCATAATTGCATTTATTGCATTTTCTTCCATCATTACCTGCTTTAATTCCTCAATTACAGGATATTCCTTAGCTGTTACCGTCTCTAATACATTTCCAAGTCTTGCTGCCACTCCATCAAGGTCCTTATGCTTAAGTGCCTCTATCATTCCATCAATATCAGGGTGTTCATTAATCTCATCTAATCTAAGATTCTCATATACAAATTTAGTAGATACGCTGATAGGTGGTTTGGCAATTAATACCGGACATTTAATCATATCAGGTAATTTTGTAAGTTTCTCACCGATACCCTCCGATAAAGCCGTTCCTCTCATAAGACAATATGGGACATCAGCACCGATTTTTACACCTCTGTCCATTAACTGCTGTAAAGTAAGTTTTAAATTAAACATTTTATTTATTCCAAACATTACAGTAGCGGCATCTGTACTTCCACCAGCCATACCTGCCGATACAGGAATGAATTTCTTCAATACTATTTTCACGCCATCTTTAATATTAAATTCATCAAAAAGCATTTTTGCCGCCTTATACACGATATTATTCTCATCAGTTGGAAGATAGAATAAGTTTGTCTCTATTTCAATTCTGCCCGTATCAGTCCTGGTTATCTCTATTCCATCGAAGATACCGACAGTCTGCATTATCATCCTTACATCATGGTATCCATCTTCACGTTTCCTAAGTACATCTAATGCTAAATTAATTTTTCCATAAGCTTTAAGATACATTTGTTCCACAACCAAATCCTCCTTTTTCTACACGTAACACTTTGTATACATTATACTTTACACAACTTAAAAATACAAGTTAAGTATTAATATTTTATCTCGTTTTGCCGATATTATTTAAAATAGATTAAGCGTATTACGCAGAAATGAGGTTTGATATGGACGTAAATGGAATTACAAGTGTAAGTACAAATTCTGTTGAAACTTACACATCCGGCAGTTCTTCTGCTAAAACCACATCTACTAAGAGCAGCTCATATGGTACGGATGCCGCAGCTGTATATGAGAAATCAGATGAAGCTAAAAAGGCTTCTTCTAACTCAGCATTAATTAAGAAATTAAAGGCAGATACCGAAAGCAGACTTAGTCAGATGCAGAATCTTGTTAAGGAGATGATGCTTAAACAGGGACAGACTTATACTAATGCAGACAGTATGTGGAAATTCCTTGCAAGCGGTGATTATACCGTAGATGCACAGACTGCTAAAGATGCAAAAGATGCAATTTCCGAAGATGGTTACTGGGGTGTTAACCAGACTTCACAGAGAATTTTTGATTTCGCAGTATCACTTTCAGGTGGTGACTCTGAGAAAATGGATAAGATGCTCGAAGCATTCAAAAAAGGATTCTCACAGGCTACAAAAGCATGGGGTAAAAACCTTCCAGATATTTCAAGCCAGACTTATGATGCGGTAATCAATAAATTCGATGATTACAAGAACTCTAAGACTGATACTGAATAAGATTAAACGCCTATAAGGTAAAATTTAAGGAGTGCCTCACTAACATTGGCACTCCTTATTTATTTTCAAATTTTCTTGACTATCACAAGCATCTGTCCGCTCTTTAGTTCATCGGTTTTCAAATCATTGATTTGTCTTAAGCTATCCACAGTTGTATAGAATTTCTTAGCTATGCTCCACAAAGTATCGTCATTTTTCACAACATAACCCACAATTCCCGGAAGTTCACTTATCATTTCCATATCATAATCTTTTTCCTCTAAGTCAATAATTACATCTTTCGTCATTTTATCAAATACTATACAATCTAATAGGATTACTGCTTTTACCTCGATTTCATCGGTTCCTGTCATATTCGCCTGTATCTGTTCTGTTGCAGGCTTAATATTATAAATACTATTGTTATTAATGTTATTTACTTCTATTTTCTGGCTAAATGGAATGGTGTCTCTAAGACAGCATAATGGGTTCATATCGTCCGAACAAATATACAATATATCCGTTTCAATAACACCCTCTATAAGCAGACCATCTTCCGCAACGGATATGTCATCGATTTTAACATTCCCTATGCAACTGCATATCTGTAATATATGTGTACCGTCCATATTTCTTGTTTTGAGTTTGTCGACAACCTTACATTTAGAAACATTTTTCATAAGAAGATTCTCATAATCTGTAGATTTCTTCTTAAGAATAACGTCCTTCTTATGCGAATAAGCATCTTTAACGATATCAAACTGCTGCTCTTCATATAACTTAATATCAATATTTACTATTCCATCTAACTGCAACATTCTCTGCTCGCCATCATAATCTGGTCTTGCTTCTATGTCAGCATTTGCAAGTTTTAGCTCGATATTTGGTATCATATCTTCACTACAACCCGGCACTTCAATTATTCCATTAAAAGGCACATTTGCATCTACCCATTGCAGTGGTCCATCATCTGCTGTATACAACACGAAAATGTCGATTTCACCGGAGACTCCTATCTTATCCTCCATAACCTTAACTTGCTGGCCAAACAGACTCGATGTACACCATATTATCTCATTTATATTTAATTTACCCGTACCAAGATTGATTTCCTCTCTGATTCTGAGCAAATCTCTCTTCCTTATAGCAATCTGGGTAAGTTCAATGCTATCCTTTATATATTCGATATTATCATCATCTATATCAACAGCAAACTCTTCATCACAGATATTTTCTGCAAGTGCAATTACAGTAATTACTGCTTTCACGCTAATTTTTCTGGAATTAATCACACTTACACTTAAATCATCGATAACTAAATCAACGCTTATCGTATCTCCCTCTTCTATTCCGTCCATATTTATAACCTCATCAAAAGGCATACTTCCCTCTAACTTATGTATCTCGACTGATGGATTCATCGCCTTATACATCATTACGAATTTAAGTTTTCCTTTAGTTAAAATCTTGTTCTGTGAAACCTTAATTCCATCTACTACGATATTTCCTGTCTCTGTAATTTTATTCCCAATATCGGGAAGTCGGTCAGCAACATTTACATCATCATCTAACGTAATCTGACTTACGATTTTCCCTTTCATTTTATTCATATGAATATTTTTCCTTATCAGTGACATTACATTACCTCCCAGCATAATTTTCTTTTTTGATTTTGCTTTATACCACACACTCAGTATTTCTATCTGTTTTTATTCTATTTAAATACAACAGATTTATCAATATAATCTAATTTTATTACAATATAAGGATAGGTTACCATCTGGCTGACCACCTCATTCTTCGATGGTCCAAGAAATTCTGTCTTAACATATATTCCGTTCTTCGTTTCATATAATTCGCTTACACCAATGCTATATCCCCCTGTCGGCTGACTTCCGTATCCGATTATTATGTACAGACTATCATTATCAATAAATGTCGTTTTAAACATATCCTTCTTGCGTTCATCGATAATAGTCTTTAATTCAACCGGAATACTCTCCTCAGGCACTACCGTAAAATCAACCTCCCCTAACTTCTTTTCATCATTTGATTCTATACTACACCCGGTCAGAACATTAGCACACATAAATATCCCAAAACATATCAGGATACCTGTAAGTACTCCTTTCCATTTCTTCACTTTTACTCCTCCACGCCTTAATTACTACTTTGCAAATGCATGCACATAATAATTTGCGGCCTCACTCGTATACTTATAATAATGTATGCTGTAAACTAATGGAAAATACCTTTAATATTTACAATTATCTGTCATATTTCTCTGTCTGTATGGTCTGGTAAAATATTATTAATCACATACTAGTTTCTCTGTCTGCAAAATCTTATAAGATATTTCTAGTTTCCCGCTAATATTTCTCTGCATACCGTAAGTTTGTTACATTCATCAGGGCTTACGCACCACTTAACTAACATTATCCTTCCTCTTTCTATTTCAATTGCGGTTATACATCTTGGGTGAATCAGGCTTCCCGAATTATAATAGTAACTGCCATTTTCAGGATAAGACGGTCTGTGCGTATGCCCTGCTATTGTGCTTATCCTGTGATAATCTGCCCATTTCTCCAGTTTCTCATTCTTACGTGCCTTCTTATAATTATCTGCCGGAGGAGTGTTCGGATTATTAAAACCCACAAGCTCTAATGGTGACCAGATATTTCTTACAAGCCACCTGCCCAACCTCCAGCATTTATCATTAATAAATGAACCCTGATGACCATGCAACAGAAATATATCCCTGTCATTAACTGTATCTTCCAATACGTAACTTTGTTTGACCTCAATATCTTCTAACATCGGAACAAATCTTTTCTCACGTATGCAATAATATTTATCTAAATGTTTATCAGTGAATTTCTTATTTCTTTTGACAATATCGTGATTTCCATATATCATTTTAAGCCTGCCCTCTTTATAGAACTTAGACATCAGCCAGAAAATCTCACCATAACGGTTAATGATATTGTCATAATTCTTATTCTCCCATAATTCGTCACCATCGCCCAATTCTATATAAGTAAAACCCTTTCTATAATAATATCCCAGAGCCGCAAATGTTATCTGTTCATTTCCCGCAAAATTATCATTCCATCTACCTGTTCCCCTATGACAATCACTCATAATCACTATTTTAGACGTGACATTTAATTTCATTCGTTCAGACTCCTTGTAAATGTGGTTTATCTTCCTGTCATAACTTCCATTTGGTCTAAAATTATTTGTACTCATAAATTTCCCCATAAACCAGCTATATTTCTCATATAGCCTTATTTATAATCTGACTATATTTTTTTGATATCCGACACATAATTTTATTAATTATATCTTCCAATATTGCAAAGCTTTCATAACTATCCGTTGATTTTCTTCCATATTCCAAGTGTCTGTACGCATATTCCATATAAATGTGGTGCTCTATACTTAATATAACCTATTTTATCTAATGTGTATTTGTATCTTCTGGTATATCGTCTGAATATCTTACAATTCTTCTTATTAATCTTCATTTTGAATCTGCTTCTTATACTCTTCTTAGAATCAGACTGTCTCGTAAATGGTTTCTCAAATCTTATTCTTACGGTATTTCTAAACACCGACATATTTCTCCTGTTATATCCTAATTTCCGAAGTGCATTAATAAATTGTATACACATCTGACCGTCTGGGAATACAATCTCTGCAATCATTGTAAGTTCAGCTGGCTTAGAATACTCTCCAAGCATAAAACCTGTTAGCCACCAATGGGTATCGTGCCGCCTTATCAGAACGTCTCTGTTCTTAATAAGAATAAAACTCATAAACAATTCTTCATCTTCCCTCGCACTGTCATAATGTCTGCCGTCCTTTGACGTATACACACCTATCTCCGCACCTGTTGTAATTCCATACTGACCTTTCCAGAATTCTATAAGCCATTTCTTTCCACCATAATCGAATTTCACAGGCTCACTGTCTATTATCATTCCAAATGATTCCGCCATCTCATCATATATATTTCTGTAGCCGAATTTTCTCTGCCACGCATTGTGCTTCGATATAAATATTTCCTGTTTCGGTTCGAATTCAAAACCTGAACCCGCAATCTCCTTATTAATACTCTCCACTTGTGCCATAGAATTATATTCAGGATAAAACTTTCTTCCTCTGCGAATATATACAAACCGTCTGATTATCAGGACAAACAATACGATAATTATTACACTTAAAAGTAGAACATATAACATTTCCTTTAATAACAACTCCAATAAAAAAACTCCCCTCTTAACATATTTTATAGTGAATATCTATAGCAATTATGAGTGTACTTCTACAATGCATATCACTAAATAATAAGCTCATTATACTGTAATATTATACTGCGATAGCAGCTTCATAATTAACTATACTTTCTATAATATATGTTATGAAAGAAGTCCTACTTTTGAGACTAATATATTCTATTTTAGATAATATAAAGTGAATATAGATTTATAACCCGGTTTTGCACATACAATTATAAGAAAATCGTCTGTATGGTAAATCAGCATATATAAATATTGAAAATTGTGTTTCAAATTGCTAATTTGTCGGTGTTGTATTTTTGCTCTTATGATTATTTGTATTCATTCAACATTCAGACAATTAAACAGAGATGTCCGTCTTTGACACACACTCGATTTATGACGAACCGTGTGGGAGTTAATGCCGGCATTAACAGAAGGGCGGTACAGTAAATCACCGTTCAAGCGAAGCGCGTTTGATATACTGTACCGTAATAAACTTTGTTAATGGCGGCATTTTACTCCCACTAGGTTAAGGAATATGAGAGCGTGTGTCATAGTCGGACATCTCTGCCTAATTGTCTGTCTGGTGAATATACACAAAATTTGAGCAAAAATAACAACACCTGACAAATTTATGCAATTCTTACAATAATTTTCAATATTTATATATGCTAAATTTACCTGAGCAGACGACTGTAAAATATATTTGTATGTGCAACTGGGTTATATAATCTAAATCTCAACTGTATTATCTAAAATAGAATCTATTAGTCCTATTGGATTGTACAATATGAGCTTGAAATATACCCTATTGTATTTGCATCAAGATATATAGCAATCCAGTTTGAATTACATTTATCAGGTGCAATTGTATATGTCGCTCCTGCTTTTGCTGTGCCTACCACATTGGCACCGACATCTGCGCTGAGTCTGACATTACAACTGCTGCTGATAACTGCTATTGTCCCATTAACTGTATTTCCTGCTGCCTGCTGTGGAGTCGTAGTCTCCTGATTCGATGATGACTTACCCGTAGTCGCAGCACCTGATGGTTTATTATATATGTATGGCTGTGTTTCTGTTGATACCTGTGACTCTATAACCTTCGTTGAAGTCTCTTTTGTAACTGATGTTTCTTCCATAATGTTTTCAGAATCCATGTTATAGTCTGATGTAGTTTCATTATCTATAGGAGTCTCATCTTTCTTTATCTCCTGACTCATTGAACTTTCAGCCTTAGTTTTGTTATTAGTATTTGTTTTATCATTATCTGTTAATAATACAATGCATAAAGTAAGACATATTGTCAGATTGACTACTAATGCCATTAATATAAAACTCTTTTTACTCATATTAACCTCATTTCTGAGCGACCTATCGCGAAGTGGCGACGAAAATCACTGATTTTCGTCTGCCATAAGCGCAATTTAATTTCGCTCTGCGAACAAATTGCTGTGTAAAAAATCAAATTATCATTTTGATTTTTTACACTAACCTCATTTCATTTAATCTTCATCATCATGATATTCTATTTCTTCGCCACGTTTGTAGACTCTCATATTGCCTACTGACTCGTGGAAGTCTGAAGTATCTGCTTCTTCTAAATATAAATCATCATTATATACGTCATCTTTTGCCTTAGAATTCTTTCTGCCCGCTGCCATATCCGGTGTCAGTCTCGAAATGTATTTTACACGCTTATTTGAACCGCTTTTCCTCGGATTACGCAAGCTCGGATTACTTAAATCAAGGATTCTGTCAGCATCTTCTAAAATCATCACGCCAAAGCCTATTAATACACAAAGTGCCGCAAATGTCAGTGACAACATTGCATATTTGTAATCCTCATTTTTTATCATAATTCCTGTCGCTGTAAATGAAATTATAATTAACAGCATTGACACAACATCTTTAACTGTTATTCTTGAATTCATTGATAATCGTTTCCTTTCATTTTATACTGTATTACGGGTATACACTATACCTGTTAAATCAACTGATACAATAACTAACTCAAAACATTTCATATGTATTAATGCCACCCTATTAAGGTGGCATTATATCTACAAAGGCGACATCAAGCACCTTTTACATTGTCAAATTCTATAGTTTCGTATATTTCCATTACCTCATCTTCCAGATTATCAAAATCATCTTCATCAGCGGCAAATGTAAATACATATGCATTATTCCCTATTACTGTAAAATACTGAAGAATACTGCAATTAATTCCTGACTCCTCACCTGAAACTTTACAGAAATATCCTTTTGCACCATCTATTGTTTTCTTATAGATATCATCAACATTGTAGTCTAATTCTGCATACTGATCCATTGATAAATCTTTATAAGACTCTAAGTCTAAGTCATAACCTTTTAAATCCTGTACAACAACATTTATGTTTTCAGCAAAATCACCATTCAGACCTGTACCATTATATGTGAATGCTATATCTACTACTGATGAACCCTTTGTCTTAGACCAGTCAGAACTTAATTTAACAGAATATCCATCTCCTGAATATGATTTCCATGATGATGTATTAGATGTTGAATTATTTTTCTTTGATGAATTATCTTTTGAAGAATTATCCTTCGAAGAGTTATTTTTTGAGGAATTGTTCTTTGAGGAACTGCTCTTCTTTGTTGTCTCTTCTTCATCATCTAAATCATAATCCGAATCATCATCTATGTCATCATCTGTTATGTCAAATATTTTATCCTTTGATGAATTCTTATCTGACTTCTTATCCTGTTTATCACTATTAGCACTTGTTCCTACTTTAACACTTCTGCCACAACCTGCCATCAAAAACATTACCATTGACAATACTAACATTGTAGCAAGTAATTTCATTCTTTTTCTCATATCTCTCTTTAACCTTTCGCCTTCTTAATTCATATTGTCATCATCGTCATCATCATCTATATCTGCTGACATATATTCACGACCTGAAACTCTCTTCTTAGTTCTCTCTTTTTCAACTAAGCCCGAAAGTTTATTTCGAACTTCATCGGCATTTTTAACTTTTTCAATGTAGAATACCGGAGTTGATTTATCAGCAGAATTAACTTTAATACTGCCTAATCCGAATATTCTCTGGCTTAATGGTTTCTCTAGAGTATTATCCATAATTCTATACAATCTGACTTCTTCCTCTTTCTTATTAAGAAAACCTGTACAAATAATCAGCTTGTCTTCATATAACTTATACTTTGTAAATGTCCATGGTAATCCGAAAATTATTCTTTTTCTGTCCTGCCATACTATCTTCTCTGCCATTTTCATATCCTCCTTTATCACATTGTTTACTATTTTAACATTTCATTTATCATATCTACTACTTCTTTACCAAGTTCATCAGATAATTTGGTAGCATCTTCAAGAGATGTTCCTTTAACACCATAGTAGAATTTAACCTTTGGTTCTGTTCCTGATGGTCTTACGCAAAGCCATGCATTATCCTCTAAATCATAATATAATACATTTGATGAAGGAAGTCCTGTA
The DNA here is from genome assembly GCA_902362455.1 of Eubacteriaceae bacterium. Taxonomy (GTDB): domain Bacteria; phylum Bacillota; class Clostridia; order Lachnospirales; family Lachnospiraceae; genus Bovifimicola; species Bovifimicola ammoniilytica. The sequence continues at coordinate 57,185 of CABIWJ010000001.1, read as the reverse complement.
GGTTTTACTTCACCTGTAACCATATCTTTAATTGTATCTTTCTTATAATCTCTTGCTGACAATACCTTGTATTTACCGAATTTCTCAGGTGTATTATTTCTAAGAGTATCAAGAATCTCCTGAATCTTTGCAAGTCCCTCGATTCCCTTTAATGTAATTGACTGTATGCCATCTTTATAATAACCGTATTTCTCATACATTGCAATCATTGCATCCCATAAAGTCATATTCTTTGTCTTGTAATATGCTGCTGCTTCACAAAGTGCCATTGTAGCTACAATTGCATCTTTATCTCTTGCATGAGTACCGATTAAGCATCCATAGCTTTCTTCGAAACCGAATAAATATTCACCTTTACCACTCTGTTCGAATCTTAATATCTGCTGTCCGATATATTTAAAGCCTGTTAACACTTCAATTAACTTAACACCATAATATTCAGCAATTGCATCTGCCATATTAGTTGTAACGATTGTCTTAATTAATGCACCATCTTCTGGAAGACCATTTAATTCCTTAATCTGGCTTATCTCATAATCGGCTAAAAGGCATCCTGACATATTACCCGTAAGCGTAATATATTCACCTGTTTTATCATCTTTAACATATACACCTAATCTATCTGCATCAGGGTCAGTTGCAAGAACAAGGTCTGCGTCTTTCTCTTTAGCAAGCTTTAAAGCAAGTTCAAATGCTTCTGCTGCTTCAGGATTAGGATAGCTTACTGTTGGGAATTCGCCATCAGGAAGTTCCTGTTCAGGAACAACATATACATTTTCAAAGCCTAATTCTCTAAGAATTCTTCTTGCAGGAATGTTACCTGTTCCATGAAGTGGTGTATATACAATCTTTAAATCTTTCTGAACTGCATCTATGCAATCCTGATGTTTGACCTGTTTCTTAAGTGCAGCAATATATTTATCATCAATATCTGCACCAATAACATTATATAATCCTGCTTTTACAGCTTCGTCTTTATCCATTGTTTTAAGTGTAGCAAAATCTGTAACAGCCTTAACCTCTGCCATAATTCCTGTGTCATGTGGAGGTGTAATCTGTGCACCATCTTCCCAATATACTTTATATCCATTATATTCTGGTGGATTGTGACTGGCAGTTACATTAATACCTGCTATACATTTTAATTCTCTTACTGCAAATGATAATTCAGGAGTTGGACGGAGGCTTTCAAAAACATATGCCTTAATTCCGTTTGCATTTAAACATAATGCTGCCACATCTGCAAATTCAGGAGACATTCTTCTTGAATCATAAGCAATTGCAACACCTTTATCTGCGCCGCCGACTTTTAAAATATAATTAGCAAGTCCCTGTGTAGCTTTACGAACTGTGTATACATTCATTCTGTTAACACCAGCACCAATTATTCCTCTAAGTCCTGCAGTACCAAATTCTAATTCCTGGTAAAATCTTTCTTTAATCTCATTTTCATCATCACTGATGGCTTTTAATTCTGCCTTTGTCTCATCATCAAAACAAGTGTTGCTAAGCCACTCTTCATAAAGTTCTTTGTAATTCATCTTTTACCTCCTGTAACGCATCAATATATTTAATCGCCAATTAGCGAACCTATCAGTTTTGAATAATCAATCGTCTGATATGTAGTTGTCTGTGCTGTACTATTAGCTGACTTCTTAGAAGATGTCGTCTGCTTCTGATTTGATTTACTATTCGTATTATTTTTAGACGATGTATTTTTAGAAGTCTGGCTCTCACTTTCATCTGTACTGTCTTTCTCCGACTTAGTATCAGCCACAGATGTCTCAGTAGATTGTGTTAAGGAAATATTATATTCCTTAAAAATGTCCTGAACGTTTATTATCTGACTGTACGTATCATAACCCTTAGCTGATATCACTATCTTATGTGTACCATATGCCACATCAATTATATCCGAATAGTCCTTGACTACTCCGTCTATCGTAAGTTTTGCTCCTGCCGGTGTTATCTTAAATGATAATGTACCAAGCCTTACGGCATCTGATTGAAATTCTATAAGATTAACTCTGATTTCCTCATTGCTTTCTACTGAAATATCTTTAGAACCAGAGGTCTTATCCTTAGTTACTGTTAATGTATAATCTCCAACGGGTACCGGTATAACCATATTCTCCGTGATAAGTTGTACTATCTTCGAGCCTATCTCGACAAAACCACCCTCGAAGAAGGTTGTGCTGTCAAGTCTGACATAACCATGTCCTGTGGTAACTATTATCGAATCAAGCTGCTTATCCTTACCCTTTAGTGTAACTACATCAATACCTTCTAATTTATCAAGTGTTGTCTCCCTGTACTCATCAATTATAACTGTGTTGTCTGTATAACTGTATACAGAACTTCCTACAGTAAGTAACTTCTTCTGTGTATCGATTTTAAAATCTGTCACACCCTGGTATTCCCAGTCACCATCTGATACTTTTATCTTAGATAATTTCCTGTCAGCAGCAAATTCAATATCTACTACCTCTCCAATCTTTAATTGATTTACGGAAATCGCCTCATCATAACGGTTAGACACTTCCGTACCTCCCGTATAACTATATGTTATCTTAGAATCTGTACCAGTCTGTTGTAGAATCATAGTATGTTTATCCTTATCTACATCAATAACAACTGCCTGAAGTAATTTATCCGATTTGGAATCTTCACTTTTATCTGTCTTAGCAGTAGGCATAACCGGAATATCCACACCATTAGAGATAGTAGCTTTTTTACCACTTTTATCTCCTGTTGCAATCATAATTATAACTACAACAAAAATCGTTCCCAGAAAAACCATAATATATTTGAATGTTTTTTCCTTGATGTTCATCAGTTATCTCCTTAGTTATCAACTTACATAATCCTATTTATTATATAATATTCGTCTAATAAAGTCAAAAAAAACAATAATATTATTTTAAATTTAATAAACTGTTAATAAAATCTCTTCTTCTATCCTGATGTTCTATGACAGATTTAAGCTTTATTACGTCCTTGTCAGGTATCCATGCCTTATTATTATTGTTGTAATGATTGAGAATCTTCCAGTATTTCTCAGGATATTTAAACTTAAGAATAAGATACTTAAATTCTTCGGCAGTTATCTCCCTGTTTCTCCTGTATTCATTCAGAAGTTTCATTCCCAAATCCCTGTTCCAACTATGCTTCTCCATTACTTTTCGCATAAAATCATACAAATCCCTTATCTGTATACCGCATTTGCAATGCTCGAAATTAGTAACCATAAGCCTGTTTCCCGTAACTACAATATTATGATAGTTATATGCTCCATGAATTATTCTGCCTAATCTCATGCTGTCATCGATAAATTCATGTATTCTCTCATTATGCATCTGCTCTTCAACCTCGATGCCATCTTGATAAAATTTATCAAAACTAGATAAAATCAATAATTCGAACTCGTTCTTTCTTCGTTTATCCCTTATAAATGTTCTAGTTCTCTTCATTTCTTTATTATGCTTATCAAATTCGGGCTTCAACTGTCTGTACGATTCCTGAATATTAAAACATTCATTCAGATATTTCATATCATAAGCCATTTCATTCATGAGCAAATGAAGTTTACCAAGAACACCTGCTGCTTTTATTAAAAGCATAGTGTCTTTCTGTTCTAAATCTTTAGAGGCACACCATTTATGCATTACATATTTTCTGCCATCATCACTTTCATTAATAAGGTTACCATCAGAGTCTCTGACGATTTGTTCTACTTTTATCGATTCATTTTCACTTAATCTGTTTAATAAATCTTCTTCAAATTCCAAATGCTTCTTTGTCCCTTTGAATTCACGAAGCAGATAATATCCCTTATCGGTATCCAATAATGTAGCCCCTTTAGCTCTACCTGTCTTATTAACTATAAAATCATATCTGCATATGATTCCATTCCCCTTTTCACTCACACACAATCCTCCATTCCTAATACAGCCTCATATGCTATCTTATGAAACAGATTTCTTAAATATGTTAATAAGTGTTTCTTTATCATTTAACTCGTTATCCTCAAGCACTTTGTATAAAAGCATTTCTAATCCTGCGCCTACCTCTGCGCCTCTGCTCGCTCCTAATTCCATTAAGTCTCTTCCATTTACAGCTAAACCTCTTAGTGAAACACAATCTCCTTTATCATAGATATCTTCCCGTTCAGCCTGAATCTCTCTGATTCTATCACTATTTTCATCATCATATATTCTTCTGAATTCTAAATACATAGGATATATTTCTTCACCAATTTCATATATATCTCGTCTTATCTCACCACGATTTGACGGAATTTCTCTCTTCATGGCTGTTACGAGTGCCGAAACATTATTCACTGTTTTATTGTCGAACTTAAAACCTCTTAATATGTTTCGACATTCCTCCCTGTCAGTGTGTATCAGCACAGTAGCCCATCTGTAATAATGATTTGGTGGCATTTCACATAATTTACCAATAGTATTATCAAGCTCATCCATTTTCTCAAGCCTGTCTATCTCTTTAAATATAACATTTGTTATGCCTGTCTCGTAAGCAATTTTAAGTTTCTCAGGATGCTTTGATATGAGTAATTTCTCTAGTTCTGCCTGTATTCTTTCTTTACTGATTTTATTAAGATTCTCTGCCAATGTTACAATTGCATTCTTCGTCTCTTCTTCTATATCAAAGTTAAGTGCTGCAGCAAATCTGACAGCTCTTAATATTCTAAGTGCATCTTCATTAAATCTGTCAATCGGATTACCTACGCATCTTATAAGACCTCTTTCTAAATCGCCCACTCCGTCGAACTCATCTACGATTCCCTGACGGTCATTATACGCCATTGCATTTATAGTGAAATCTCTTCTCTTCAAATCTTCTATAAGGTTTCCTGTAAATTCGACACTCTTAGGATGTCTGCCATCTTCGTATTCTCCATCTATTCTGTATGTTGTGACCTCATAGCCGACACGCTCTATCATTACTGTCACCGTTCCATGAGCTATTCCCGTATCAATTGTCTTATGAAACAACCTCTTCACATCACCCGGCATCGCTGATGTCGTTATATCCCAGTCGTTAGGTTCTCTCCCGATAATCGCATCTCTTACGCAGCCCCCGACCGCAAATGCTTCATAACCATTATCTTCTAAAATTTTAATTATTATCTTTACACTTTTGGGTACGTTTATCTTAGTCAAATTATTCTCGCCTTTCTTACTAATTTACAATAATGTGTATAAACTTTAGTTTATAAGTTACTTGCGTACATTAGTTTATATGATACTTTCATACATTAGTTTATATATTTATATAATCGTGTATTAAAACACATTGTTACGATTAAACTGATTGTTATTTTATATGATATATGGTTTATTTTACTAATAATAGGTAGATTTTTCAATGCAAAGATTTCTTTTCTAATTCTCCTGTTTCATCAATGTATCTATAAGCACATAAGCAATTGGTCCTGTCACAATTCCAACTATACCAAATAGTTTATATCCTACATACATTGATATCAGGCTCATTATAGGAGAAATTCCAATCTGGTCGCCCATAAGCTTCGGCTCTGCAAATTCCCTTACCAGATAACAAATCACAAAAACTATAAATGTCACTCCAGCCTTAAAATAATTACCCAGAATAATGTAAATGATTACAAACGGAATTAATAAGATACCAACTCCAATTATCGGCAAAGCATCTAAAACGCCCACAAGTATCGCTATGAATAATGCATAGTTGTTCTTCATAATCATAAAACCAATAAAGCATATTACTGACGTTATAAGCATTATCACAAGCTGCGTTTTAATATAGGCAATGCATACTTTACCAACGCTTCCTGAAATACGTTTTAAATCTGTTATAAGGCGTTTGCTTTCCATATTTGAATTATCTGATTTTTTTCCCTCATTCATTAACATAAAATACGAAGTAACTATGGCTGTCAGAACAATAACAAACCATTCACCAAACATTACCACCGTACTTAATGATTTATTCATTATTGCATATCTGACATCGTGTGACTTGCTCATATCCGTAATTCCATCAATTCCTTTATTTATAACACCCTCGATTTTATCTTTATCAATCCCCGAATATTTTTCTGCCATACAACAGGTTTTATCCATTACTATATCCATTTTTTTCTCGTATTTGTCATAATTAGTAACCAGATTCTTAATCTGCCCTGTAGTCTTAATAACTATAATTGCAAGACCTATTCCGATGATGCTCACCACAATTGTAAGCAGAATTATTATAGCAACCCGTCTGTTAATTCTAAATCTTTCATTAACATATTTAACCATCGGTCTTATTAAATACGTAAGTAAATATGCTAATAAAAATGGAAAAAAAAGCGGCAACAGATACTTAAATGAAAAGTATGCTATTGCCGTAACCAATACTAATTTCAAATAATATTTTCCCTTATCAGATACCTCCATCTTCTCACTACCTCCATTATACTACTGTTAGTATGTTGTACGGATTAGTGCATTTTATTCTCATAATCCTGAAGTTCGTGAAAAATATTCTTAACATTTTATACCTTAAAGCGGTAGCCCACGCCCCATTGACATATCAGCTTTGCTGATATGGGCGCGACGTAGTCTGCGCATCCCCTGCGAAGCAGACTATATGGGGCATCTTTTATTCTTATACCTTAAAGCGGTAGCCTACGCCCCATATAGTCTCAATATACTGTGGTTTCGCAGTAGAGAATTCTATCTTCTCTCTTATCTTTTTGATATGAACTGTTACTGTTGCAATTTCGCCTACAGAGTCCATATCCCAAATCTTTTTAAATAACTCTTCTTTCGAAAATACACGATTTGGGTTCTGCGCAAGAAATGTAAGCAAATCAAATTCCTTAGTTGTAAATATCTTCTCTTCTCCGTTCAGATATACCCTTCTTGCTGTCTTATCAATCTTAAGACCACGAATTTCTATAATCTCATTTTCCTGAACGCCTGAGCCGATTAATCTTTCATATCTTGCTAAATGTGCTTTTACCCTGGCAACCATTTCGCTTGGGCTGAATGGTTTCGTTATATAATCATCTGCGCCTAATCCTAATCCTCTGATTTTATCAATGTCATCTTTCTTAGCAGATACCATAAGAATCGGTGTATTCTTCTTCTCTCTTACCTGCTTACATATTTCAAATCCATCAACTTCAGGCAACATAAGGTCAAGTAAAATCAAGTTGAAATCTTTCTCTAACGCAACTTTAAGTCCTGTATCTCCTGAATTTTCAATCTGTACTTCAAAACCACTTAATTCTAAATAATCCTTTTCTAATTCTGCAATGCTTTCTTCATCTTCTATTATAAGTATCTTACTGCTCATTCGTTTCTACCTCCGGTTCTACATATTTTCTTATTATAAAATGCATTATTGTTCCTGTGTCAATCTTACTGGTTGCCCAGATTTTACCGCCATGAACTTCGATAATCTTCTTAACTATCGCAAGACCGATACCACTTCCTCCCTGATTAGAATTTCTTGAAACATCAGTTCTGTAAAATCTGTCAAATATATACGGCAAATCTTTAGTTGCAATTCCTTTACCATTGTCTTCGATTTCAACGTGTATAAAATCATTGTCATCATTAATTCTGATATTCAAAGCACCTTTTTTATTACCTATATATTTTACCGAATTACTGATAATATTATTAATAACTCGCTTCAACTGTTCAGGATCCGCAATTATTACCGTATCTTTATCTACATAATTAAAATAATTAAGGGTAATATTTTTCGCCTCAAGCTCTATTGATATCTCCTCTGCACAGTCAGAAAAATACTCATCTACATTTACCTTTTTGAAATTATAAGGTATTCTGTTCGTATCAATCTTAGAATACATTGTCAGCTCACCAATAAGTCTGTCCATATCATTAGCTTTATTATAAATAGTTTTAATATATTTGTCCATTTTCTCAGGAGTATCCGCTACTCCGTCCATAATTCCCTCAACATAACCTTTTATGGCTGTTATCGGTGTCTTTAAATCATGGGAAATATTACTTATTAATTCCTTGCTTTCCTCATCATCTCTTATCTTATCTTCCGCCGATTCTTTGAGACGTTTTCTCATATTCTCAAAGTCATCACACAATGCACCAAATTCATCTTTACTTTCAGACTCTAACGTGAAGTCTAAGTCACCCTCGGCAATCTTCTTCGTTGCCTCGCCTAATTTATTAAGCGGTGTCATAACACTTCGGTTAATCCATAATGCAAGCAGGATTCCTGTCAATATTATAATTATAAATATTGCCACAAATACTTCAATAATCATTAATTTAACCTGTGGCATTATCCTGTTAAGTCCTGTCACAATGTAGGCACTTCCGCTTGTGCCATCATTAAATGAAAATGCTAACTGCTTAACAAGATATTTATAATCTCCATATATAAATGACGTACCAACATATGTTGCATTGCCTTCAAGACTTCCTCTATAATCAGGTAATTGTTCAATCAAGTCCTTATCGCTGGCCGGCTGGCCATTGAATATAACATTTCCCTGCTTCTTCACTATTAAAAATGAGTATTTCTCACTAAGTTCAGTATTAAGTCTTCTTAAATATGCTTCATCAGCTATTTTATCTTTATCATCATGAATTTTAGCGACAATATTTTCATATACGTCCTGTGTAAATTTACTATACAACCTTGTAGGATTAATAAGACTCTCAAATTCTACATTATCAATATTATATTTATTCTCAATACTCCTTATCTGAAAGCTGCTTATGCAAAAAATTACTCCTATCATAAATAAAATAGGAATAATCGTAATCACCGCAAAAGATAGTTTTATTTTACTCTTTAACTTCATACTATCTGATTCCACCTTAATTCTTTATCACATTTCTATTATTCACTACTAGGTATTGTATCATAGAATTAGTATGCTTACTAATAAACAATTGTGCATATTTATTAATTTTTTATAAAAAGAAGCATTTTATATACAGATTAAAGCATCAAAATGGCGGATTGCACCAACCATATTATCTGTCAGTTAATTTTCAAAGAATCTCTTATACACCTAATTCTATATATTATAAAACAGCTATCTGCTCTGCGTAAATTCATATTATTCATTCTAAATACTGACTAATATGAACAGCTCTAAGCAAATAGCTGTCTGTATATTCATATTTTTATTAATTAAAATATTTGTCTAATTCTTAATTAATATCATTTTAAATACTACTTTAATATTCTGAGATATTTATATAAAAGTTTTATCTCATTATAAATATTTCTTAAGTGTATCTACTCTGTCTAATTTCTCCCATGGTAAATCAAGGTCGTTTCTGCCAAAATGTCCATAAGCTGCTGTCTGTTTGTAGATTGGACGTCTTAAGTCTAACATCTTGATTATTCCTGCCGGACGTAAATCAAAGTTCTCTCTGATTATCTCAACTAATTTTGCATCCGATATTTTACCTGTTCCATATGTGTCTACCATTATAGATGTTGGCTGTGCTACACCGATTGCATATGAAAGCTGTATTTCACATTTATCAGCAAGTCCTGCTGCAACAATATTTTTAGCAACATATCTTGCTGCGTATGCTGCTGAACGGTCAACCTTTGTACAGTCTTTACCGGAAAATGCACCGCCGCCGTGACGTGCGTATCCGCCATAAGTATCTACGATAATCTTACGACCTGTTAATCCACTGTCTCCGTTTGGTCCACCGATAACGAATCTTCCTGTTGGGTTAATGAAGAATTTTGTTCTCTCGTCAACTAATTCTTTAGGAAGAACCGGATCAAATACATATTTCTTGATATCTTCATGTATCTGTTCCTGTGTTACTTCTGCATCATGCTGTGTTGAAAGTACAACTGCATTTAAGTGAATTGGCTTGCCATTTTCATCATATTCTACTGTAACCTGTGTTTTTCCATCAGGACGAAGATAGCTTAATGTTCCATTCTTACGAACTTCTGTAAGTTTAAGTGCTAATTTATGTGCAAGTGCAATAGGATATGGCATATATTCTTCTGTTTCATTTGAAGCATATCCAAACATCATACCCTGGTCTCCTGCACCAATTGCTTCGATTTCTTCATCTGACATTGTATTTTCTTTAGCTTCAAGCGCTTTATTTACACCCATAGCAATATCTGTTGACTGCTCGTCAAGTGCAACCATAACTCCACAAGTATGTCCATCAAAACCTTTTGCTGAATCGTCATATCCGATTTCGCATACTGTATCTCTTACGATTTTCTGTATATTTATGTTTGCCTTTGAAGTAATTTCACCCATAACAAGTATTAAACCTGTTGTTGTACATGTTTCACATGCTACACGACTCATTGGATCCTGCTCTAATAATGCATCTAAGATTGCATCTGATATCTGGTCACAAATTTTGTCAGGATGACCTTCTGTTACTGATTCTGATGTGAATAATAATTTTTCCATTTGTTTATCCTTTCTTTTTCTTGTTTACGACTACTAAAAGCAAGCTTTATGCCGTTCACCTCGTAACTTCCGTTACTCGCTCACGGACCCTCGCCCTTGCTTCGCTTTACGCCGTTCGCCTCGTAACTTCCGTTACTCGGTCACGGGCTTGCGCCCTATATTTCTAACGAATCACTCTCATTTAAAAGCAAGCTTTAATGTGAGTGATTCGTTAGAAATGCACGGCTTAAAGCTGACGTGAAAAAAGTCCACGCAGATGGTGGACTTGATTTATAGTCAATCATCTACTTATTGCTCGATTACTCGCTCAGGTTAGCACCTTCCTCAATGGGGGGTTGCTGTGGTTTCGCAGATCCCTGTATCTCCACCACTCTGAATAAGAGAATTACTCAATATGAACTTTTTAACAAGACATACACTAACAAATGTATAAGATATTGTCAATAGTTTTTTTGTAAATATACATAATTTGTTAATTCAAATAAAAATTTTATCTACTTTCTATAATATGACCTAAACTTTTCTTCGTAATATTTGGTTTCTAGTCTCTTGAATCTCTTATTATGCCATATCTTAAAATAACTCAACGGAATATCAAATATTAATAAACTAAAAATTATAAATGGCGATAATTCTACAAACGCGTTAAAATTAGGATTTATAATTTTAATATATAGCATTACAACTAAACAAATTTCATTAATAGACGAAAGCATTATAATAGCTTTCACACATTCAATACGTTGATTATCAAGATATTTATATCCAAATATCTCCTCTGGCACTTCTTTAATAAGCAAATTATATTCCGCCTCTGTTTTTAATGGTGCTATAAATAGCATTAATACTTCCATGTATATAAATACTATATATGCATATGGCAGAACATTACTTATCCCCATTAAATGTAGTAGATAAAAAATCACTACTAATCCTAATGCGATTCCTCTACACAACAAGTCAAACTTTAGTCCACTCATTTTTATTTTTTTAAATATTTTACATATATTTTTACTATTTGAAGTTTTGTTCTTTACAAATTCTACTATAATTCTTACCATTATAATTCCTATTAATAATGCAATCATTTCTACCATAATATTCTCACTTTCTGTAATATGACCTGAACTTTTCTTCATAATACTTGGTTTCTAGTCTCTTGAATCTTTTGTCATCATGTATTCTAACCATTAATACTAAAATATCAAATAATATTGAACTAAAAAGCAAACCATAAACAATTAAAAGTTTATATTTATTATAGTCTGCAATTCTTATATACAGCATCACCATAGGATATAGTTCTGATATCGATGACATAAGTACACACCCTTTTTCACGATCCAAACGTGGTGATTCGATATTGATTCTATATCCAAATATTTCCTCTGGCACTTCTTTTATCAAAAGACAGCATTCTGCCTCTACTTTCAATGGTGCTATAAATAGCACTACTATTTCCATATAGATGAATGCCAGATATGTATATGGTAATATCTTATTTATCCCTATTAAATGTAGTAGATAAAAAATCACTACTAACCCTAATGCGATTCCTCTACACATTAAATCAAACTTTAATCCACTCATTTTTATAGTTCTAAATACCCAGCTTATATTTGTACTATTTTTTGTTTTATTTCTAATGAAAGCAACTATAATTCTTGCTATTATAAGTCCTATCAAGAATCCAATCATATCTACCATAACATTCTCACTTTCTGTAATATGACCTAAACTTTTCTTCGTAGTATTGGTTTTCTAATCTCCTAAACCTCTTATCATCACGTATTCTTTCAATTAGCATCCACAAATCCAATATAATAAATATAATAATATAACTATAGTCCATAAATAATTCATATGTAATACTATCTACAATTTTTAAATATATCATTGACATTGGATAAACTTCCATTAAAGATGATATAAGTACACACCCTTTTTCACGATCTACACGTGGTGATTCAGGATTTATTTTATATCCAAATACTTCTTCTGGGACTTCCTTTATTAGCAGACAACATTCTGCCTCTGCTTTTAATGGTGCTATAAATAGCACCACTACCTCTATATACATAAATGCTATATATGTATATGGCAGAATCTTACTTATCCCTATTAAATGTAGCAGATAAAATAACACGATTAACCCTAACGCAAATCCTCTACATAGCAAGTCAAACTTTAGTCCACTCATTTTTATAGTTCTAAATACCCAGCTTATATTTGTGCTATTCTTTGTTCTATTTCTAATAAATGCCACTATAATACGTGCCATTATAGTACCTATCAATAATTCTATCATTCCTGCCATTTTATTTTCGCCTACTCTTGATAATGGAAGTCTCTTTTCACAGAGACTCCCATCTCTTTATTATCTTAATCTACTTAGCATACCATTTAGTGTTTTTATCATATTTTTACAATCCGCAATAATCTCTTTTCTATTGCTTCCTGCTCCAATACCAACGGTATCCCATAACTTATTAAGCCATTTGCTGCCTGATTTCTCCAGAGCAATCATTTCATTCTCGGCAAATATTCTTAATGCAATTATATCAATGTATTTACCATAGGCTTCTGTACTATTTTCATAATATGACCTTATTCCGCCTTGATATAAAGAGTAACCATAATCTGATTTATTTAATTCATCGCACATTATTTCTGGTATATATCCAGCCTCATATGTTCTGATTGCCTTTAGTGATGTATCGGAATATCCGGTTATCACATTAGACATTGAAACCGACACTATCGCTATTATTGCTGCAGGATTTAATTTAGAAGCCAAACTTGACATACCTATTTTGGCTAAATCTCCCCATGTGTTTTGAAATTCCTCCTTAAATGTCAACCACATATGATTATATTTATCTTCCAAAACATTATTCAGTTTTTTAGCTGCCGCTCTCATCGTCCATTCAGGTGCATTTTCTGATATTGCATTTAACAGGTCAAGATTTTCCTGCATTACATTAAGATTCTCCTGCATAGTAAGATAATCCAGATAACCTTCACCCAAACACCTTACCAATGAAGCTCCTTCACAAATCCAACCTATACTTGATATAACTTCTATAACATTACTACTACACATAGCTTTTGGTAGTTTAATTTTAAGTGTTATCTTTGTATTAATTGTATCCTGTATAGAACTTTCTTTCGCAAGAATATCATCTATCTTGTCTGCTATTCTTATAAGATTTTTATCAAGATGAGGTACTTCGACTCCCTCTCTTACTATAAAATAAGCATCTAACAGTTTATTGTATTCATAATTCAAATCAATTAAATCGTCTGTAAGTTCTACATATTTTGCCCCATCTCTTGTTATCTTCTCAACAACTGACTCTATATTTCCTATTGCATTACCTAATGTTAGGACACTTTCCATATTATCACTTACAGAATATCTGTCTCTATATGAGAAGTAATCAAGAAGCAAGTCTTCGCTTATTTCTTTTTTATCTAAATCTGTTCCATATATTGTTCTTCCAATCCATGATGTTATAGATTGGATTGATGCTCCGCTATATGCATCACTGTACATAGATGAATAATAATTACTGTCATCACGTAAAAACTTTATGTCATCGTCACCTAAGCAGATATTATTCTTGAATGCATTTGAATTGTATTTTTTTACTTCGTCATAATCTGAATATATATCCATATCTGACATTTTCTTAGTAGGATTTGATTTCATAAATACATATGTTCCCAGATGATTAGATACTACTTCAATTTCTTCACCATTCTTTAAACCGTCACCATCTAAATCATTATTTTCCTGAACCTGTTCATATGTATAACCACTCAGCACTTTATTTGCTTCTTTATTCATTATACAGTCAAATAACTTTATGCCTGTTCCGGTTCTTAACTTTCCTTCACATAATAACTTAGTATAATAATCCGATATTCCATCATTATTAGAATCTTTTTTATAATCTACTGTTTCTCCGCCAATCTGTTTATAAATATCTTCCAAATCAGTTGCAGCCGTTGCATGATAAAACTTTCCACCAGTCTGCTCCGCAAGTTGCGTTAGCAGATTAATATCCACATCACTTCCTAAACCTATTGAATATATCTTAATTTTCTTTCTGTTTGCCATATTTACTAATGTAGATATATTTTGTCCGCCCTCATTATCATATCCATCTGATAATATCATAATAATATTTCTATTATTTTTAATATCAGCTTCATCAAACTGGGCTATACTTCTCTCAACCGAAAGACACAATGCTGTTCCACCACTATTATAAGAACTGTTTATAGCATTCTTAAGAAGAGATTTGTCTGTTGTAACAGACTGCTCAAGATATGCATAACTCTCAAACAATACAACAAAACCGCTGTCTTTTTCATCCATTTTATCTATTATCAGATTAGAAACCGAATTTCTTAAATAAGCAGGATCATTCCATGACATACTGCCCGAACAATCAACTGCAAATCCAATCTTTAATGGTTTCTTCAATTCATCATCTGAATAATGTATTATTTCAGTATCCCATATCTCATCAAATTCTTTTGAATTAAGAACTATATATGATGAAAAATGTTCTAGTTTCGCTGTAATATTATTGCCATTTATTGTCTGGTTTTCTAATTTGTCTAAATACTGTTCTTCCTCATTATAATAATATATTGCAGGAACAAAATCAGGTTTGGACATTATCTCTTCACTTAATGTAAATGTTACAGTTGCACTTTCAAATTCGCCATCACAATTAAATTCATAAGCAGTCCCGATATATCCCGGCACATTACAATTTATTAATGTATCCCAGTCTCTTGTATCTATTGTGACACTTTCTAATACATTAATTGTACCCTCAACATTGATTGTCGGATATACATCTGTGTCATAATAGGTTATCATATCTTTTGCTGAATAATCCTTTTTGAACACTTCTTCATTGTCATTAATACCATTACCATCACTGTCTTTTTCAAGTGGATTAGTTCCGATATCAATTTCGTCACTATCAAGCACTCCGTCTTCATCTGTATCAGCTTTTAGAGGATTAGTTCCATATATGAAAATTTCATCATAATCAGATATGCCATCTTCATCTGTATCATATTTTGCCATATCAGTTCCATATATGAACTCTTCTGAATTTCTCAGTTTATCTCCGTCATAATCTTCATCACCATCTAATACACCATTCCCGTCAGTATCTGGATTAGTTGGCGAATAACCATATTCTATTTCATAGTAATCATTTAATCCATCGCCATCTGTATCAGGATTATTAATGTCTGTTCCAAATTTTATTTCATTATAATCCGGCAAACCATCACCATCTGTGTCCACCTCTAAATCAAATGAATAATCACTTTTATATTTAGTTCCACTATCATTCCAGCCATAGACTTTTACACAGTTTATTCCATCTTCGTATTCTTCACATGTAAGCTCTACTGAATAATTCCATAATGTTCTGTCATTACCTCTCCAGAATCTTAATTTTTCTGTTCCATCATCATTTTTAGATAGAATATATGCATAGATATGTTTTTGAACATTTACATTAACTAATCTTGGATTATACAGATTCTTATCTGCTGTAGCAATCTCTATGTCTCTTCCTGCATTACTATCCTTTGTCGCATCTGTAAAATTAGTATACATAAGTGCATTACTATTTTCCCAGTCAGTAAATGCTGATAAATCAAGATATACTATATCACCTGCACGAAAACGTATATCGTCCTCTATCTCTTTATTATCCCAATGTCCATATTCTGCACCATCTGCAAAGTATGCATTGTTATCATCTCTTCCACCTGCACTCCATGAATTCCATTGCGTATTATCACCAGGATTTAATCTGTTAAATGTAATATTATATGCTGTATCAGGAACATCCACACTCCAGCTTGTGTCATCATTTTTCTTCATTGTATAATGCTTATGCCAATTAGTATTATCAACTAATTCAATAATAGCATTATCATTCCCTATCCACTTCTCATTTGTATTATCAACTAAGTACAATGTTGTCATTTCTACATCATCAGAGGCTTTCGTCTCTATGTAAAATGCTTCCATATCCATACTTGTGCATAGCAACGCAATCATTAATATTAATGCTAATATTCTTTTCTTTAATCTTGTACTTTTTATACTCATATATACCTCCGTATTTCCTAATTAATATTGTTTATAGCTACTCTTTTGCACACTACCCTCCTTTTTTCATCTGTATGAAAAATAATCATATTGACATTATTTTCACACTCTTCTAAGGTAATATCTAGGAGTCGTACTCTTACGGAGCATTTCTGATTTATATTGATACAATGATATTATAAACATTCCCATAAAATCAAAAAATGCATAACATTATTGTTATGCAATCGTAATTTTCAGATATATTATCATAAACTCTTTAAGCCCAACATTCTACCAAACCCATATGATTGTACACCCGCAGATTCCCAAATTGCATCTACATATTTCTAAAAGTCCGCCTCTTGTTACCTTTAATCAGTTTAACATATTTTGCGGGTGTATTCAACAATTTTCGAGTTTATCTAAAAAACGCATTTCAACCTCATCAGTCAAAATGCGTTCTATTTTTATCTTATTGCCAACTTATCAACCAACCTTTAATTTGAATTTCTGTATCTCTTTTTCTGATGTAACCTTTTCGATACAGGCTCCAAGGCTTGTAAGTTTTCCCTCGAAATTCTCATATCCACGCTGAATATATCCGATATCATCTATTGTAGTAAAGCCTTTAGCTGTAAGTGCTGCAATTACAAGTGCTGCTCCCGCACGTAAGTCCGGTGCACTTATCTCTGCCCCTGTAAGCTGTTCAACACCATCAATAATGGCTGTGTTGCCTTCAACCTTTATATTGGCACCCATTCTCGCAAGTTCTGCAACATACTTAAATCTATTCTCGAAGATACTCTCTGTTACAATACTTGTTCCCTTTGATATGGCAAGTGTTACAGCTATCTGTGGCTGCATATCTGTCGGATATCCCGGATATGGTAAAGTCTTAACCTGTGTACTTCTAAGTTCTTTTGTTCCGATAACTCTTACTGCATCATCGTATTCTTCAATTGTACAGCCAATCTCTAATAACTTAGCTGTAATTGCCTCTAAATGCTTTGGAATTACATTTTTAACAAGAACATTTCCGTTAGTAGCTGCTGCCGCAAACATAAATGTGCCTGCTTCTATCTGGTCCGGAATAACTGAATACTCTGTCTTATGAAGCTTCTCAACACCTTTAATTCTGATAACATCTGTACCGGCACCTTTAATGTTGGCACCCATACTGTTGAGCATATTAGCTACATCAACTACGTGAGGCTCTTTTGCTGCATTTTCAATGATTGTGCTACCCTCTGCAAGTGCTGCAGCAAGCATAATATTAATAGTTGCACCAACTGATACAACGTCCATATAGATATGACTTCCAACAAGATGTTCAGCCTTAGTTTTTATCATACCATGCTCGATTATAACTTCTGCACCAAGTGCCTTAAATCCTTTGATATGCTGGTCAATTGGTCTTGTTCCAATATCACATCCACCCGGAAGGGCAACCTCTGCTTTACTAAATCTTCCAAGTAACGCACCAAGAAGATAATATGATGCTCTGATTTTCTTAATGTATTCATAATCAACTGTTACTGAGCTGATCGTACCACCATTTATCTTAACAGAGTTTTTGCTCTCCCTTTTAACGATCGCTCCAATACCCTCTATTGACTGCAATAGCACATTTATATCTCTTACATCCGGTAAATTCGTTACTGTTACTGTCTCATCTGTCATAATTGCTGCTGCTAAAATTGCAAGTGCCGCATTCTTAGCACCACTGATTTCTACCTCACCTTTGAGAGGAGTTCCTCCTTTTATAACATACTGTTCCATTTTGCACCTCATACAATTCAAAATCTATGATTTACTGTCAACATTCAAATTTCTTGTTCTAATTTGTTCTGTTTTGTTCTATTTTATTCTATTAGTCTATATTTATTATTCTATATTAATTTGTCAGTATCTATTAATCTGTGTTCAAAAATCAAATACTATTTTACGCTCAAATACACGCAACAATCCGTTTTCTATACTTTAAAAGTCTTATAAATCACATAAGTGTTGCGTATTCTATAATCTGATTTAATTGTCCAGCCATTAGCTGATTAATCAGATTATAGCACAAAGATTCTATTTGTAAATTACTTTTTATTTTGTTATCAATTTCTTAACAATTTTGTTATATCTTAATTAAGATAAGTGAATGGATTGACTTGCACTCCGTCCTCGATTATCTCGAAATGAACGTGTGGTCCTGTACTATTTCCCGTATTACCACTAAGTGCAATAACATCTGACTGTGACACAGACTGTCCCTCGCTTACTAAGACTTCACTCAGATGTCCGTATCTCGTACATTTTCCATCACTGTGCTTTAATGTAACACAATAACCATATCCATTCATCCAGCCTGCCTGAATAACAGTTCCATTGCACGAAGCCATTACAGCAGTTCCAATGCTACATGCCCAGTCTACACCTTTATGAACAGTTCCCCATCTTGCACCAAATGTTGATGAGAGAGTTCCTCCATTTATCGGTTTAATAAATGTTGGTGGAACAGCAGTTCCGACCTCTATAACTCTTGCCTCTGCCTGTTTAGTTATTGTTTCCTGTAAAATATCTCTGTTAGTTTCCTTGCCATTTTTATAAGTAACATTTGCTACAATCGTTTTTACACCTGCCGAACCCTCATTTAATACATTTTGCTTTGTATTATATAAGTTATCATTATACACGTATTCTACTGGTACACTGTATTCCACATCATAAGTCTGCTTCTCCGTTACAACAACCGACAATTCTGCTGATTTATCGTCTGCTGATACCATATTTATTGCTGAATTAAGTTCATTAATCTGGGATGGTTCAACATAACATGGGATAATTTCTACCTTTTCGCCAAATTTCACATCTTTAGAATCATCAATTCCTGATATGGTATCTGTTCCATTTCCTGATGAATTTTCTACAAGCTCATCATCACTACCATCACCACTTGCCATTACAGTAGGAAAATTCACACTGCTAATTCCCGCTTTAGAAATACTACAGGTAATCGTTGTATGTCCTCCTATATCATCAAGATGAAGATTCGTATTGAAATCTTCACTGTCATCATATTTATTCTTTACTGCATTGAATAAATATTCAACGTCTGCAAGTGAATTAAGTGTAATTATATATCCATCAATGTCTACAACATAAGCTTTCTGTTTTGTATCTTTTACTGACGATTCAAATTCATCATAGATTGAGGAACTAAGCTCTGACACTGAATCTGTCTTGCCAAATACTTTCTTAGACTTCTTTATATCTATATCTGCATCTACGAATTGTAATGACGCACTTTCATCATTAATCCGCCTTCTGGCTTCCTTTATGGCTTTCTGTATACTCTTATAGTTTAAGGAATTACCTGCCTTTTTTCCATTTATATAAACTGTATAATAATTATTTGTAAATGTATGCCCTGTTATTCCACTAACCCACGAAAAGTTCATTACCAAAATCATACATATAATAATAGAAGCAAATATAAATGTTAACATTATTTTCTTTGTTTTTTTTGTAAATCTATACATTGTTAATTCATCTCTTATTTCTGCAAATTTTCAACTAGCTTATCAATAGTTTTCTCCACATCTAATCCAGCTTCATCTACTACGATATCCGCATACTTCTCATACAATTTACATCTTTCATCATACAAATCTTTAAGTGTCTGTCCGTCTTTCAATACAACACCTCTGTTTTTAATGTCACCAAGACGGTTGATTAATGTATCATAATCTAATTTAAGATATATGACATCGCCTATCTGTTTATAATGCTCCATGGCTTCTTTGCCATATATGACACTTCCACCTGTCGCAATTATTGTCTTTTTACCATTAATTTCCGAATTAATCTTATTCTCGATTTCTATGAAACCATCCACGCCTTCTTCTGCAATAATATCTTTTAGCAAACGTCCATCTTTCTGTTGTATCACAATATCAGCATCTACAAAATGATATCCTAATATCTTCGCTAATACCACACCGACTGTACTTTTTCCAACACCCGGCATACCTACCAGTATAATATTATTGTTCTTCTGCTCCATCATCGCTGTCCTCTTTTCGTCTGTTTTCGAAATATACAAATCTGTCTATTGCATTTAGAATATTTGCAAAATTCTCTCTTGGTGCTACATCTATATATTTCTTAAGAATCTCTGTCTCAGCATCATTTCTGTATCTTCCATAGAAAATATCAAAAAGATTATGACCTCTTACAAATATTCTTATGTTTTCCATATTATTTTTTAAATCCTGTTTATTGGAAATGCGCACATTTTTAATTCTGCACATACGTTTCATACTTGGAAGTTTATAAAGGTAATCTTTATATTTTTTCCATAGAATATTATAGAAGTCTTCTTCGCTTTTGACAACACCAATTTTTGCCATAATCTTTGGATCTAAGAAATAATTTTCAAATGAGTAATACTTAAGTACTAAAACATTTCTCGGCGTAACTCTTGGTAAATTCTCCACATCCTCTTTGCCACGCTGTGCATAGTAACTACACAACTGTTTCACAAGATATCTTGGGTTCTTACCATCACTGTCTCTTATCATAAGAAACTGGTCCTTAAGATACAATTTGTTAATATATTTAAGATTAGCATAAGTCTTTATATTAGTACAACTATTAGTCGGTATTATCGATATTCTCTGCAGCATACCATCTTCGTCATATATCTCTGAATAGTATTTTTCAAGCAGTAATGGTAATCTGTTGCTATCCTGTTTACCCTCAACAATGAATACAAAACTTACATTCATAAGGTCATTTGCAGTATAACCTAAATCGTCTAGAATATCATCAATATCTACATTCTCATTTACGGTTGTATAGAACTCATCATCTAATACCACCTGTTTAATCTGCCTGCTCGAGAAATTAAATATCATATTAGGAGAATGTGTTGAAAAAATTACTTGATTCTTCTTCGATAATCTGTACAGAATCTCACTTGCTGACTTCTGAAGATGAGGATGTAAATAACTTTCTGGGTCTTCAATCATAATAATATTTGGAACTCTGCTGCTTTCTTCAATATATGCTTCAATAAGTGATAACAGATAGATACTCTTAGTACCGGCACTCATTGTATCAATATTATTCGCTGTACCCCTGTCCTTATTGCCAAGCAATGTATTAATCTTGAAGAAGCTTTCGAAATCACAGGTTGCCTTATATTCAATATACTGGGAATGTACTCCATTCTTGGCAAAATACTTATTAACCTGCTCTGCAAATCTGTTAAGATTCTGATTGTATAATTTATATTCGAGCAATTTAGATGTTTCATGTACACTCAATTCATGTGGTTGCTTCTTCTCTATAATTCCGATGCATTCAAAACATCTGTTACACTTCTTACTCTTATCAAACATACATATGTCTTCTCTTACATCAGCTAACTCCATATTGTCCTGAAGTCTCAATAAATCGTCCTGATATTCCTTAATATTTCTTTCGTTATCGATGAAATACACCTTAGGTAAAACCTCTTTGATATATTTATTGTTCTTTCTGAAACCGTCAGAATATTTTTCTTTTCCTTCTTTATTCATTACATATATAAATGTAAGTTTATTATCCTTGTATGATGGCAGTTTCTCACAGAAATCTCTGTGCCACACCTCATATTTCTTGTATTTTGATATTATTCCACGCTCATGCAGAAGTTCTAAATCTTCCTCTTCGATATCAAGTGTAATTCCTATTTCGATATTTTTTCCACTTTCATTAAAATCCTCACTTCGTATGTCATACATTCCTGCTATAGCACGAATCGCATCTAACACAACTGTTTTACCTGTGCTATTCTTGCCCACAAGGATAAATGCATTATCAATATCCTGTATTTCTAAATGTCTTACTGACTTGAAATTATCAATAGTTATTGAACTAATCTTCATTAAGTTCCACGCCCTTTTACATTAAATTTAATATATTACTTTTTAGCTACCGAATAACCGAATTTACCTAACTTCTTGCCCAATTCAAAATATTCTCCATGTGAATATGAAACAAGTCCTGCCTTATTCAGGTTAAATTTACCTGTTTTATCCATATATTTATCATCAATATTTACAGATACTACCTCTGCGATAAACATATGATGACTTCCAAGTTCCTTAATCTCTTTAACACAACATTCAATATTTACCGGACTTTCTTCAATTCCCGGTGCTTTCACTACTTTTGAAATGCTCTTATGCAGATTCATCTCCTTGAATTTATCTACATCTCTGCCTGATTTCACACCACAATAATCTGTAGCATATGCCAAATCACTTGTCACAAGATTTACAACAAATTCCTTAGTTTCCTTAATGATGTTATACGAATATCTCTCAGGTCTCACCGAAATAGATAGCATTGCGGGATTAGTACATATAGTTCCTGCCCAGGCAACCGTTATAATATTCGGTTTCTCATTTTCACGCTGACAACTTACCATAACTGCCGGTACAGGATATAACATATTGCCCGGTTTCCAACTCTGTTTAGCCATATATACCTCTTTCTATGCATTTCCTCCATTTATCGTCTCTAATAATGCCGGAATAAACTGTTTCTTTCTAGACACTACACCTTTTAGAATTACTGAATTATTCTCTATCTTGGTATTAAATGCTTCCTCAATTATTGAATCTGCACCATTTCCCACGAATATAACCTCTGTGGATTCTGAAATTATATTTGTAAACATAAAATATATTATATTAAGTCCATGTTCCTTATATGCTTTTGACAGATAGGTACTTAATTTCTCTTTAATATCTGCAAGTTCATCTGCATTTAACGAATTAATCTGACCAACACCGATATTCATATCACCGATTGTAAATTTCTTAAAATCCTGATAGAAGATTTCTTCAGGCGATTTGCTCTTTAGATTACTTCCCGCTTTAAACATATCTGTTGAGAATTTCTCAATATTAATGTTTGCAATTTTAGCTAATTCCTCTGCCACCATCTTGTCTATTGCTGTACAGGTAGGCGAACGGAACATCAATGTATCTGAAAGAATTGCCGCACATAACAGACCTGCCATATCAGCTGGAACATTAACGCCTGCTTCCGTAAATAACTGATATATTATGGTTGCCGTACATCCAAGTGGCTGGTTTCTAAAAAATACTGGTGATACTGTTTCTAATGAACCGATTCTGTGGTGATCGATTATCTCTAATATCTCAGCATTTTCAAGGCCGTCAACTGCCTGACTTCTCTCATTATGGTCTACAAGAATTATCTTCTTCTTGTCTGCATTTAACAGGTTACGTCTTGAAATCATTCCCACGTACTTACCTTTTTTATCTTCAACCGGGAAATCCCTGTATCTTTTCTTACCCATTACACTCTTAATGTCTTCTGTAAAATCATCAGTTCTGAATGTAATAAGATTCTCTCTGCTCATAAAATAGCTAATCGACATACTCTGGTTAATAAGACGTGCAACTGTGTAAGTATCGTGTGGCGAACTTATTACTGTACAATTATGTTCTTCTGCCATTTTCCTTATGGTCATCGATACATTTGCACCCTCGCATACTACGATACAGCCAGCGTTCATCTCTATTGCGCATAACTGTGATTCATATCTGTTACCTAATATAACTAAATCTCCCTCTTCGATATAGTTCTCCATAAGGTCAGGATTAGCTGCAGCAATTAGAACCTTGCCCTCTGTATAATATGCTTCTATATTTCCACATATCATAGTTCCGTCAACTGTATCTACTATATTACTATATGCAGTATGGGCAGTAGATAATATCTTACTGTCTCTTACATCCATATATGCTTCTGCTATATCTTCAGTAGTAATTACTCCTTCTAATCTGCCATGATTCGTTATAGGAAGTGTAACTACATTTAATTCCTTCATTAAATTCCATGCTCTCTTAAGAGATATTTTACGGCTTACCCCTTTCGTCTCCCTTATTTCAATATCTTTTACCTGCGTTCCGATATCATTTACATATCCCGGTATCTCTATATTGAAATAATCTAAGACAAACTGAGTCTCTTCATTAACCTGACCTGCTCTTTTAGCCACATACTCCCTGTCATCTATCTGGTTTTTAAGATATGCATATGCTATGGCGGAACAAATAGAATCTGTATCCGGATTCTTATGACCGATAACATATATCTTATTATTTCTCATTGCCATAATCTTCTCCATTCCGCAGACACAGTTACGATGCTGGTTTCATCGATGTCTCTATATTAACATTGTCTGCATTTTTAGTATCTGTTAATGAACCTGATGAACAACTCTTAAAGTCGAAGCCAAGTCCAAATATAATTCCTAACATTATCAATGTGTATACAAGAATAATTGCTATCCATATTACAGCTGCCTTATTATATTGCATCCACTTCTTTATTCTGTTATTTTTTGCCATAATTAGTTGTGTGCCTTTCTGCTATCTTATTTCTTTTTGCTGTTTTTATTTTTCTGTGGTTTAGCTTTCTTCTCTTTCTTACCATTAACTAAACGATTAAGACCAAATGGCTGTCTCTTATTGTGCTTACGTTTTAAGAACAGATATCCTGTAAATTCACCAAATAAGCCCAACACTAAGTAAATCGCCGCAAACATCATATAATGAAAATCTCTATACAATATTATTACCGTTGGTATGTAGAATATTGCAAGTGCCAGCGGAATAAGTACACTGAAATTATATTTCTTAGAATGTATAAGGCAGGCAATAAATACAAATATTGTATTTACATTTAATAAAATCATCGGGACAAGTACCTGTGCCAGATTACCTGTAAACATACATGCAAATGGAAGTACATAAAAGAAAATGACTGCCAGACCTAATATTATGTACATTGCTTTTATGCTCTGTTCGAATTTCTTCTTATCTTTATCACTTAAATTACTATAATTCGTCAACATATCTGTTTAGACTCCATTTCTTTTTAGTTTCACTTATAATTATTCTATCTTAATTTACCTTATATAACAAGTAAAAAAACACTAAACTTCGTGACTTTTGTCGATAAAATTATTATAATATAGGATAGGTATTAAAGAAAAATTGTAGCATATTTGTATACAAAGCGGAGGTATTACGTGGAATTAAAAGACATTCAGACAATAAGTCTAAAAATCAAAGAGAATATTAATAAAG
The DNA here is from genome assembly GCA_902362455.1 of Eubacteriaceae bacterium. Classification (GTDB taxonomy): domain Bacteria; phylum Bacillota; class Clostridia; order Lachnospirales; family Lachnospiraceae; genus Bovifimicola; species Bovifimicola ammoniilytica. Next base: position 31,429 of record CABIWJ010000001.1, on the reverse strand, counting down.
TAATTATTGGTAAGTCAGAGACTATTGATTATATTATTACTGCAATAATCGCAGGTGGACATGTTCTGCTTGAAGATACACCAGGTACTGGTAAGACGGTTTTAGCTAAATCTCTTGCCAAATCGATAGATGGAACATTTAACAGAATACAGTTTACACCGGATTTACTTCCATCTGATGTAACAGGTCTTAACATTTTTAATCAGGAGACACATTCTTTTGAATTCGTGGAAGGACCTGTTTTTGCAAATATTTTACTAGCCGACGAGGTCAACAGGGCAACACCAAGGACACAGTCAAGCCTGCTTGAATGTATGGAGGAAAAACAGGTTACAGTAGATGGTGAAACAAGAATTCTAGACAAGCCATTCCTAGTAATTGCAACAGAGAACCCAATTGAGACAGCCGGTACATTTACTCTTCCCGAAGCACAATTAGACCGTTTTATGATGCAGTTATCAATGGGTTTCCCTACACCTGACGAAGAATTGGCAATTATTGAACGTTTCATTGCATCTAATCCGATTGACGAATTAGCACCTGTATGCACGAAAGATGACATTTACAATATGGGCATTGCCGCTAAAAATGTCTATGTCGATAAATCAGTCCGTAAATATATCGTAGACATTATTAATGCTACCCGAAATAATTCTTCTATATCATCAGGCATAAGTCCTCGTGGTACACTTGCACTTCTTAAGGCAGTTCAGGTCTATGCAGCCATTAACGGAAGAGATTATGTAATTCCTGAAGATGTAAAGGCACTTGCAGTCCCTGTACTTGCGCACAGAATTATTTCATATACAAACATTGCCAAAAATTCTAACAAAGCATCCATTATTAACGGAATTCTTGACACTGTACCTGTTCCTACAGAGAATTTTCAAAACGTTATTGCATATTAAGATTAGCATAGCAAGAGACACCTTGCACCAACCACATATAGATATGATTGATGCAACACACTTTTGATACACTAATCAATTAATCTAAGTTGACAGATATATGGAGAATTTATTTATATGATATTACTCATTGCATTTGTATGTGCACTACTTCTTATGGGACTTCAGCGCCTCTTATATAGGAAGTTGTGGAATAAAAATCTTGATGTTAAAATCAGCTATAAAACAACAGATTGCGTGGCAGGTGAAGAAAACGAACTCAAGGAAGTTATTACTAACGACAAGTTTCTCCCAATTCCAATGCTTCATGTCAAGTTCGATACCCCTAAGAGTTTCGTCTTTGAAAATGAATGCAATTCATCCATCTCCGATAACTATTATCGCGATGATGTATTTACGGTTATGGGACACCAGTCTGTTACGAGAACGCTTAAATTTACCTGTACCAAGCGTGGATGTTTCTATATGCACGACACGAATATAACGTCCAGTGACTTGTTTATGAAGCTTACCTTAACTGGTAAATGCACTAACCACGCTGTAATAAATGTATTTCCACGCAAGGTTGATTTAGCATTTTTTGATATACCATTCAAGACAATAACCGGAAATTTTGTAACACAGAAAACATATATTGAAGACCCTTTTGAATTCAAAGGAATACGAGAATACCAGCCATATGACGGCATCCGTAAAATTAATTATAAAAGCTCTGCCAAATTCGGCACTCTGCAGGTTAATACATTCTTTATGACTTCGTCGCAGGAAGTCCGTATTATTCTTAATCTTGATGCACAGACTTATTCAAGAGATGACCGGCTTATCGAAAGTATTATAAGTCTTGCAAGTTCCATAGCAGAACGTTTTATACGCACCGGAGTCTCTGTCGGTTTAATTACTAATGGAGTTGACTCCTATACTAAAGAACAGATTTCTAAGGAATCTGGTGCAGGCAATCACCATATGTTATCAATTGATACAGCCCTTGCACGTATTGATACACATGCTGAAAATATTGATTTCGTACAGGTTCTTAACAATTGTTTTGATACCGTAAATGAAATGACTTATTATATTGTAATCTCTAACAATCGTAGTAATGAAATCATTAAAGCTTATGAGGAAGCGAAACTTCGTGGTGTTTCTTCGCTTCTCATCATTCCTGAGCTTAAACAGTTCGAAGTTAAAGAAGAGATTAAAGATATGATAAAGTGGGATATTGACTACTAAAAGAGGAGGACACATATTTGAAGAAAATTTTAAATTTCGCAAGTACAACAATTTATCTCATTATGTGTATCTTGTTTACTGAATTAATTTACATATATTTTTCGGATATATTCTTAAATAACCATTCAACATGGCCTGTATGCATTTCTGTTATTGCAGGAATTGTCCTAATTGATTATATAGCCAGAAGATATATTAAGAATTTAATCCTGTTCTTCTTAATACATATATTGATTATCGGAGGTTCTGTAGTCATTTCATCTGTATTAACAGACAGACTTCTGCTTGGCTGTATTTCATTTGCATATCTGCTTATGGCAATAAATTTCTGGAAAACAGATGCTAACGAAAGAAGTCGTATTGTAATCGATATACCTTTAGCTGGAATCGTCGCATTTATAATTGTCTATATACATAGTTCATATGGCCTTTCACCAATTGTCCATAACTATGCATACATTAGTGGAATTGCTTTCTTTCTCTTATATTTTATAAGAGATTATTTAGATAAATTTTTATCATATTCACTTAGCAGTGAGAATTTCTCTGATGAACTTAAACGTACATTTACAACTAATTTCTCGTTAATTGCATTATTCAATGTAATTATAGTTCTGCTGATTATGATAACAAATTCTTTCTTCTCAGACAGTAGTTTTAATATAATAGGCAGGTTTTTCAAATGGCTTGCCCGGCAATTCTTTAAACTATTTGCCCGATGCACAGATATGACTGATAAGGTTGAATCAGAGCCGGTAACAACACCTAATATCAACGATGATGGTGATGGCAATATAATCTATGCATACACTTCAAAGCATAGTGGTCCGAATATTGGCAATATTATTTTCAAAGTATTCCAGGTAGTTATATTCATAGGAATTATCGTCGGAATTATATACATTATCTATTCATTTATTAAGCAATATATGCACCGCAACAATAATACTAATGACGAAATCAAGGATACAAAAGAGATCGTTAAACGTACATCAACTTCCCCTAAGAAAGAAGATGGTTTTCTAAAGAAAATGATTTTCCATTCAAATCGTGATAAGATAAGGAAATTATATCTTAACAAAGTAAATGCAAGTACAAAGAAAAATAACCGAATCATTATAAGAAAGAGCTACACGCCTGACCAGATAAGTAATTCAATCAATAAAGAAGAGAATGATTCATTTTCTAACAGAAATCTAAATGAACTTACATCACTTTACGAAAAAGCAAGATATTCAGATGGTGAAATTACAAAAGCAGATGTAGAAAATGCAAAGCGAATTCTAGATGATAAATAAAACCGGGGTATAATCTGTAACCAGCTATTAATACGCATTGTAGTTTGTTATTCATGCCATCATAATTACTTTATATGGTGGAACTAAATGCCGCCAGATACATAAGGTTATTGCGATACAGTAAATCAAACGTGCTTCGCTTGAGCGGAGATTTACTGCACGACCTTTTGTATCTGGCGGCATATAACTTCCTCACAGTACATCATCAATCATGTGTAAATAACAGACTACTAACTATATAATTCCAAGTATGTTTGCAATAAGCACTGCTGCTGTTAATAAAGACACCCACAAGTTTACGTTCACTATCATCTTTATTCCATCAGTTTTCGTACGCTCACGTCTATTTAACTCAGTAAGAAGTTCTTCTGTTCTGCCAATTGCATCTTCATTATTATGCTCAATTATTGATTTCAGCATCGTTGGCATTGTAGCAACTCTGTCTACCTTAGCAGTAAGTTCATTAATCTTTTCTTCGTTCTTCTTTATACGATCCTCTATCTCTAATAATGTATCTGTATAATCTTTTGCATTAAGTGTTTTGATTTTAGCATCAAGAGTATCCATCACTTCTGATGAGTTCTTCTCATTAATTAGTTTCTTTACTCTCTCTAATTCCGATAAAACTGCATTTTCATTAATTTCACTTACAATTGTTTCGACTCTATGTATTTCATTAATAACTTCATTTACATTAATGGCATCTAATTTAGTATTCGCTTTAGCTACCTCATCTAATACTGAATCAGAATTGATATTCTTAAGTGCCTTATTAATCTTGTCTATCTCGATTAATAATACATCAGAATTAACCTGTGACATAGTCTCATTGATAGTTGATAATTCGTTTATTATCTGATCAAAGTTGATTCCCTTAACTGTCTCGTTGACTTTCTGAATCTCAACTAACACTTCATTTGAATTAATCTCGTCAATCGATTTATTAATCTTATCAATGCCCTCTTTGACATCATATACATTCATATCATTAAGCAATGTATCTATTCTGCTGATAGCTTCTAATATATCATTATTACTGATTTCTTCGAGAGACTTCTGGACTTTATTTATACTTTCAATTATATTCGAATCATCATATACCTCAATTGATTTATTGTCCTCTGCTTCACGCATTGCATTAAGTTCAGACTCAATCTTTCTGCTGATTCCTCTTAAGAATTTGGCATTTTCCATATTCTGGGCTTTTAAATCTTCAATTCTTGAATTAATATTCAATAAGATTTTCTTCTCGTCATTAGCTGACAGATTCGAATTATTAATTCCTGTTGGTGTCTCCTGTTTCTTTATTACTGTTGTGAGTAGACCCATAACCCATTCCTCCTTTTTTCCTGTATGTTTATGATATTTTTATTAATTTTGATATTATAATGATTTATTCCTGCTTGCTATAATCAATGCACTGCATATCTACCTTAACTATCTTCCATGCATCATCTATCAGATTAAGATATACTGTTGCCGTAGATGTTCCTGCACCGTAATAATTCTCTACAATTCCACTAAGCATTGAAGTTCCTGTAACTGCCGCAAATTCATAGTTATATGTAACTTCCACAATTACCTTATCAGGATATGTGAAAGATTTAATCTTTGGCGAAAGCGTTTTCATATCAAGTATTCGTAATGATGCACCGTCAGGCTGTTCTATCGCTGCATCTAATGCATCAAATGTTGCTTTGGCTGAGGCCTTTGCCTCTTCTGTATTAGCATACAAATCACAAATATTTTCGTAATTCTTCGTCTTATCCATTGCATATTCATACATCGTCTTTACAATAAATGTAGAATATTCATAAATCTTCTGCTTTACATCAGGTTTCATTGCAAAATCTTCTGTCGTAATCTCCACATTTGCATTATTATCTGTAACATATTCTGTCTTGGTAATCTCACCTGAATCATCTAATGTTACTGAAATCGTGTGGTCACCTGAAAACATTTTATCAATTACATAAATATCCTTTGTGCCATCTTCTGATGTACTCCTCTTATATGAGCTTATATCTTTACCATCCATAAATACCTGTTTACCTACCGGAACAACGATATTATAATCACTTATAAATAACCTGTCCACATCAACTTTCCATGTACTGAAAAATACATGTGTATGCTTCTTCTGTTTATGTAAAGTTATCGTATATGTCTTAGGCGAATCATCATTACCAATGTAATACGTTACAACATATATAATCTTGTCGCCTTGCTCAACCGGTTTACTAAGCTTGTATCCCTTGATTGAACCATATATTTTCTCGCCCTCACATTTATTTCTAAACTTATCCAAATCAATGAAATCTGTCTCTTTTACTTCTATCATTTTATACATTTCCGTATAATTATTAGTGACATAATAAGAGAAATATTCCTCTGCATATCTGTATGGAGAACTTGCTCTTTTACCGAGTGCAATGAATATACCAAGTCCGCCGCATACAGCTAATACAAAGACTATCTTTAGAAATTCTCTAAAGAATGATATTATTCTCTTCTTCACACTCTTCTTTGGTTTTTCTGCTGCTTTCTCACCATCATCGGATTTTTTATTATTAAATAATTTCATCAGTTAATACCTTCTATATATTATTTTGCAATTCATAACTCTGCCCGAATACTTACATAATATCATAATAAAAATATAATATCAACAAGTGAATGTCAGGCATTTATTTAATTGCAATGAATTTATTACCTGTATTATCAAACATTGCTCCTGCCTCATCCTGCCCCATTTTATAGGTCTGGCCTGTTACCGGATTAAGCATTACAACATTGTAGAAATCATATCCGACAATAAGTACATAATTAGTTCCGTCAGTTGATGCAAGCACCGGCTGTCCGTTCCATACATAATATAAAACCTCACTAAGTGAGCAGCCCGTCAGGTCTAATCCCGTTTTATTAGAAATCTTTTCATTAATAATCTGAACTGAAGTCTTACCACCGGCAAGTTCTGATGCTACATCTGTATTTACACCATTATGCATAAGTATTGCCTGAACACATAATGCTAACTGTGCCGTACTATTGCCGCTCTCGGCAGTTCCGGTAAATGCCACGTCTGTCAATTCATACTGGGTTGGTTTACTCATTCTTGCCCATACATAGTCGCCACTTTCGCTGATAACCACGCCTGCTGTCCTATCTGCTGCTATAATGGCATCAGATACATTATCTGAAACTGACTGCATTTTGCCCTGTCCATACACATAATATTTATCCCCGCCATTTATAAGCTCACGAATACTTAGTGAATTAGTCTCGCTAAAACGAATTTCCTTAGGATAGAGGGATTTAAGCTGATTTGAAGTCGTTACTTTCTTAACAAATGATATAACAACTTCTTTCTTCTTTAAATCTGTTGTTATAATACCTGATGATACCACGCTTGTATCTTCTTCCTCATTACCGAATATCTGATAGTCACTTGATTTAACATAAGTGTTGCCATCAGGTGTTTTCTGTACTCTTGTTAAATTCACCATATTATCTGATACATCAGCACCTGATATATAGTAGCCTTCTTTACTATAGCTCTTTAATTCTTCTCCCTTAATATCTGCTATTATAACCTTGTTCATTCCGACCGTAACATTACCATTATTATCTGTTATAATGTCGCTTTCAAGGGCATCGCCATATACCATATCATCACCTAAAAAGCCTAACACCTTAAGTTTATGGCCATCTTCTGCCTTTATCTCACATTCTTCACCATTTTCAAGATTAAGCATTTTCACAGAACTGCTGCCCTTATCACTGCCATCAGTTTCCCATGCAACGATATTACCATTACTGTTAACAGCATAATTATCTTCCTTAAGATTCGAAATAACCTGTACATATTCACTACCGGTCAAATCAATCGAATACACGCTGTCACTTAACATTACATACATTATATCCTTGTCATTTACATAAGATAATCTGCCCATTGTCTGTTTCAGAATATCAAATTTCCTTGTAAACGGAATAAATATCTTCTCTTCCACAAGATTCTTCTTATGATTATATTCATACAGACTCACACCGACCATTCCCTCATGCTCACCACGATTCATATAACCATACACAATGAATTTAACATTTCCATCGTTATCCACAGATACTACCTGAAAATCATTATCATTATTAGTATCTCTTATATCCGCTGTCTCCACCTCTTCAAATGCAAATAACGAATATACTTTATTCTCACCTATATCCATAAGCCACAGACCGTTTTCCTTGGCAAATGCAATATAGCTCGTATCATCACTTGATTTAAACCCGACATCTGAATTCTCTGAGATTCCAAGATTAATTCTGTATGCCGAAATATTCTGATTATTTGCATCAAATATCTGGTTCATTGTACGCTCATAATCTAACAGATAAATCTCGCTGCTTGTCCATTTCACCCTGAAGAATTCAGTAACAGTATAATACTGGTATGCATCATAATCATTTAATGCCTTTATCTTATATACTAATTTATAACAACCTATATCTCCTAATATCTCCTGTACTCTGACAACCGGATTAGTTACCTTCTCAGGCTTTAAATCGCCCCACGTAATCTGTTTATAGCTTGAGTGGATATTTACCTTTCCGAAATTCGAATTATCCTCCGAAGCATTTGTTTCAAGATAATTAATTATATTCTCTGATTCTGTATCACTAAATGTTGAAGCACTGAATTTCTTTGCAAATTCCATCTCTTCCTTACAATGATTCTCTGTAAGCTGCTTAATACGTGTATAGAAATACACATTTTCATTTCTGTCTGTTGTAAGTCTAATAACCAGATAATATTCTGTGTCAGCTTCTATCATATTATCTAACTGAATATCAATGTTAGTGTAATCTCCATCTGTCTTGATATTTTCTGCTTTAACCTCAGTTTTCTCAATAAGTCTTTCACAATCTAAGGTTCTTACTTCAAATTCTGCACCCATTACCACATTTTCATGGTTATTTACTCTTACAGTAATTTTTCTCTCATCGTTAATAGGTGTAATGGTATCACGCATATACTTAGTCTCCATCTCTGTCGTATATCCGAATAACTCATTTACCTCAATATCGTTAGCGCTGGAGGTCTCTCCTGATGCCATAAATGATATGGTAGGAAGAGTTGGTTCTCCCATAATTATATTCTTGTCTTCTTTCTTATCTCTGTTTATGAAAAAATATATCCCTATTACTACCGCAAATACAAGCAGCAGAATCACAAATTTGTTAATTATGTTTTTCACACTAATCTCCATTCCGCAGGCACATAGTGACGGAGGAACCGCGAGCCAAATGTCAGATTTGGCTCTGCGATAAATACTAAATGTGGTGCCTGCAACATATTTAGCTGTGTGAAAAATCAGATATCAATCTGTATTTTTCACACTTTTCTCCACTTTCAAGCTACTTATCGCACTTCCTACTATTTGCAGGTACACTATAATAATAACTTGACTATAGTTGGTGTTATATTAAACTCTTTAATCATTCTGTCAAGAGCTTCTCTTTCTGTATTGTTATCTATGTCTTTAACTTTATTTTTCACTGCCCTTATAAGCAGGTTCTTAGGAGTATGCTCCATATCTATAAATTCTAAAATCTCTGTATGATATCCCTTAATCTTAAGCACTTCAGCCCTGATGGCATCTGTCATTATCGCAGACATTCTGTCTTTAAGTATTCCATAATTAAGTACCGGAGACATCATCTCATTTTTAATCTGTTTATTTATCTCATGCTGACAACATGGTACTGACAGAATAACTTTCGCATTCCAGCTTACTGCTTTATATAATGCATAATCTGTCGCAGTATCACAGGCGTGCAATGTCACAACCATATCGACATTATTCTGTCCCTCATAATCAGCAATATCGCCTAATTTGAAAATCAGCTTGTCATAGCCATATTTCTCACTTAACTGATTACATTTATTAATAACATCTTTCTTCAAATCAAGACCTGTTATTCTGACATCTAATCCACACAATTCACGCAGATAATAATATATAGCAAAAGTAAGATAGCTCTTTCCACAACCAAAATCAATTATATTGATTTCCCTGTTCCTTGGCAGCTCTCTTACTATATCCTTTACAAATTCCAAGAATCTGTTAATCTGTCTGAATTTATCATAACGGGGTTTTAGCACATCACCCTTTGTATTCATTACACCTAAATCTATCAGAAATGGTACAGGTATTCCCTCTTCAAGAATATAATGCTTCGTCCTGTTATGACTCAGGTCATTTACCTTTACCGATTTTGACTCTATTAATCTGGCAGCCGACTTCTTTCTGTTAATCGTTATCTTGCCCTTTTTACTAACTAAGATATTTGCGACAATATCATTAGTAACTATCTCGCATTGCTTGAAGCTGTTCGTAATCATATTATCAAGATAGGATGCAATTTCAGTAGATGTATAATTGTGGTGAAGTACCTGATTACCAACATATTCCGTTGCCTGAAACATAAGCTCTGAATTAATAAGAACTGCTCTTACCTTTATCTTGCTGATTCCATCTTTGTCTCTGGGATTACTTACAATTACTCTTATAAGATTTCTATCCATATATTTAATTAATTCATCACGTAATATTGTTTCCACTGAAATTGTCCTTTCTCTATTTATCCCAAAATATCTTCTGTATAGGCTCTTAAGATTTCACCGACACTCCATGCCTGTGCGTATGCGCCTCTTGAAATATTTGGCTCATTTCCATCGAATATCTCTGCAATCGAACCAACACAGCCATCTCTTAAATGGTCTTTTAATGGCTCTATCATATGAAGTGCATATGCCTTTGTCTCGTCATTCTTACCAAATACCTTTAAGTATGCAGTAATCAAAGCCCCTAAAGGATATGCCCATGTTGTTCCCTGATGATATGCCGCATCTCTGTCATGAAGCTTACCTTTATAATAAGGCTGGTATTCTGCATCATCTTTAGAAAGAGTTCTAAGTCCATATGTTGCATAAAGTTCACTTATAACTTTCTCTACAACTGCTTTACTCTTCTTCTCATCTAACATTGTATAAGGAAGTGAAACTGCATATATCTGGTTTGGTCTAATCTTAGCATCTCCAACGTTACCATCTACCACATCATACAGGCACTTATCTTCTTTATTCCAGAATTCTTTATTAAATGACTCTTTTGCTTTCTCTGCCATCTTAGCATATTCTTCTGAAGTCTTTCCATATTCTGAAATTGTACCAAAACGCTTGCTTAACTTCTCCATTACACGCAAAGCATTGTACCATAAAGCATTTATCTCTACAGGTTTACCATGTCTTGGAGTAACTACCCATGTTCCTACTCTTACATCCATCCATGTAACCTGGTCATATCCGCCGCCTGCGTGAATAAGTCCATCGTCTTCCATATATATTGAGAAATCTGTCTTAGTGCTGTAGAAATGAATTATTTCCTCGAGTTTAGCATATATTTCTTCTCTGATAAATTCATAATCTTCTTCATTGCCTGTATATTCCAGGTATTTATCAACCGAATAGAAATACCACATTGAAGCATCTGCGGTATTATAGAATGGCTTTAAGCCTGCATCCGGAAATACATTAGGAACAAGTCCTTTATCAACATATTTAGCAAATGATTTAAGTATTTCTCTTGTATCATTAAAACGTTTTGTCGACAATGTAAGCCCTTGTAACGCAATCATTGTATCTCTGCCCCAGTCTGTAAACCATGGGTAACCTGCCATAATTGTCTTATTTCCTGTTGATTCTCTTCTTACAACAAACTGGTCTGCTGCCTGAACTAAAGAATTAGCAAACTCATCTGTATATCCAGCATTTTCCTTTATCTTCTTAATTCTTTCCATTCCCTTTTCAATCGTTACAAATGCATCTTTTTCGAATTTCTTCTCAATAGAACAGATTACAGATATTTTCTTATGTTCAAATGGTGCTAACTTAACTACAACTTTATATGGTGTATAGCTGTTATTAATTGGTTCGCCACCTGTATTGATTTCTGTCTGAAGTTCCATATCATGGTCGTATTTTTCTTCATTTTCAACGAATTTACCATTACTTGCATAGAATTTAATAGTAACATCTTTATTCTTCTTAGGTACTAATTCTAATGTCTTTTTACCTGTCAGTTCTGTCTTGAATTTAAGGTCTGATTTCTCAACTCTTGAACTATGGTCTCTGTATGTAAAGAATGGAGTTATCTCATATACAGCCTCTTTTGCACCATTCATAATATCATAGCCAATCGCAATTGTATTCTTCTCCCATTCGAATGACAATGTCTTATTTATAAATGTACCCTCAGCCTGATATACGAAATGTGGTAATTCATCATATACAAATCTCTGTAAATATTTCTGTCCCTCTTCATTCCAACCACCTGGTCTCTGGTTCGTAGCAAATGAATATGTCTTGTCCCCTATTGTTATCGACTCATCTATTTTATTCAAAACCGCATAACGTTCTACCGGTGCATGCAGACTTGCTACCAGATATGCATGATGCATTCTTGCACACGCATTAATTATTGTACTTCCACAATAACCACCGATTCCATTAGTTATTACCCATTCTCTCTCCACACCTGCACTAAATGTCTTCCAATAGCCTTTTCCAAATTCCATAATATCAACACACCTTTCTGATATATTTTTCCAGATATGTTTCTCTCTAATATATTTCTTTTATAATTTCTTTTATATTTCTTTCAGATATAATACTTCTAATAAAAAGAACTTTTTAATACCTGTTATTTTTATGTTCAGTATAACGCAATAATATCATAATTTATAGGTGGGGGCAATGTATATTTGCGGGATTGTGATGATTTATCTGAAGCATTTTCATTCTTATCAAATACATTCATATTTTTAGGTTGTACAATTCAAAACATTCAACCACTACATTATATAAATCATATTCTAGCTCAATCATCATATTTAACACTTTGTGCCACAATTTCTAAGATGATTCTTTCATTCCATTCGTCTTTAAAAACAAAACTTTTTATCATTTTTACTTCTTCTCCCGAACCATCTCCATTCTAAGCGTTGCCCTCTACACTTGTTACTCCATTTACTATTTAAATCAGTATAATCCTCTTGAAAATATCCTGGGTACATTTATTTGCCTTTACTAAATGACTCTATATTATAGTTTTCCCAGTGGCTCCCAACTTTCTTCTTGCAATAATTCATCAACATCCGCTTTCCCATTAATACATAATCGAATATTCTCCTGTATCAACATTTCGTTTAATAACAATTTTTCTTGATGAGCAATTGGTTCTTCAATCAATAAATAATTCTCAAAATCAACTATTTGTAGTGATGCAATATTTTTTTCACTACTGAAAAAAAATATGTAAGAAATATTATCTATTATATCAATATTAAAATTAAAATCTTCAATATAATTCCAAAATTCACTATCTATTATATTGATTTCATACGTATAAACATCTAATGATTCATCTGGTTTCTTCAACACACTAATATTGCAATATGACAAGAATTTAGAACGGACTGTGTTATAAGTCATTGGCGAGTAAATGACTATTTTATTACATTCTATTCTGCACCATTTTATAAAACATTTCCATTGTTCTTTAATAAATTTTCCTTCTCCATTATACAATCCAATGCATAACACTCTAACCATGCTTTCAGCCTCCGTCAGTTTTAGTCAGCAATAGCTGTGAATGTACCACCTTATGCAAGACCAATGCTTATTTTCTCCTTTTATAACGACTATTAGCAATCTATCGTCCAATCATTAAATTTTATTGTTTCATAATAATTTTCTTCCAGAATAAAATCATCAGGAAAAATCAGGCCTATTATCTCTTTTAATGTTTTGAATAAAATATTGATTTTCAGATAATATATAATTAAATTTTGGATTATTAATATTAATTACCTTGTCTACAAAACCATTTACATTCTCTTCTCTAGAAGTAGGCAAAATTATTATACAGCCTTCTTCTTTTAATTTATTAAAAAAACGAAAAACTCCCGAACTTAAAATTATATCATAGAAATATGCAGTATTCATCCAAGGAAAACAATAAACTATTTTATTACTCGCATATCCAATCGCTAATGATGCTCTTAATCTTTCTCCACTATATTTCGAAAGTTTATATTCTACTCTTCCTTGTGTAAGTCCAAATTCCTGTATAACTTCATTTATATTTTCATACCTATTATATCTTCTTATTGCTTTATTTATTACCTGTTTAACACTAATTTCCCTCTGAAATATACCGTCTGAATATTCTACTTTTCCAACATACCATCCTTTACTTTGTATATCTTTGTTATCTGCTTTTATATTGTCATAATAAATACCAGCATTGTCCGAAATAATTCTACCGGATAATAAAGATGAGATTGTCTCCCCTCCAGCACCACTTTCACCTATTACTCCATATATTGTTCCTTTTTCAAAACTAAATTCACTATCACTTAATAATTCTATGTACTTTTCTCCTATATGATTGTTCACATGCATAATTCCATTTTTCATTACTAATTTTATTCTTTCCAAAATTGCCACCATTCCTTCTTTCATCTGTAAATTTTTCATTCAAATATTCAATAGTATTTTCAATAAAATTCAAAAGTATTTTTTAAATTTTTCCGTATCTGAAATACAATGTTTAAACCTAGGACATTGTATTTTAACTATTTCATCTGCAAGTTGTTTTACATTTTCCTCTCTTGATGTGGGAAGAATTATTATTCCACCATCTTGCGTAATTCTTTTAAAAAAACGAAACACTGATGAATTAAACATACAATCAAAAAAATACAATGAGTCCATCCATGGAAAACAAAATATTTGTTTCTGTGCTGCATATCCTATAGCAATCGAAGCTCTCCATTTTTCCCACACATCAATATTCGACAATCCATAATTTATTCTATGTCTAGACAAATGAAATTCCTCTATAATAGTTTCAATATCTTTATAACGATTATATTTTTTAACAGCTAATTCTAATGCTTTTTTAATGCTTAATTCCTTATTGACTATTCGTCCGTATTTAACAGTTTTTCCAACATACCATGCTAAATCACTTATATTATTAGTTTCCATTCCATCAATATATATTTGAGTGTTGACATTAGATACTTTATTAGTCAATATTTGAGAAATTCCTTCTCCACCAGCCCCTTGCTCGCATATAATGCCATATATTTTTCCTGCATTGAAAGAATAGTCATTAGCAGATATATAATCATGTGTTTTTTCTCCATAAACATTCATGTAATTTATTAAGTAGTTATTATTTATAGAAATTTTTATTACTTCCAAAATTGCCACCACTCCTTCTTATGTTCAATTATTTTTGCATTATTTATTGGTAGTCGTTGTCCATATGTTACTATACTAATATTATACGTTTTAATTACATAATCAAAATAAGATACTTTTGTTATTCAATAAAGCTCTCAATGATGATTTTTTGTTCCTCTATTAAATCAATATTGTATTTACCCGTATGAATATTACCCAGATGTTTCCAACTTCTGTTACATTCTCTTTAATAATTCACGTTGCAATTCATTATCACTTTCAAATACTAACATATCTAACTTCATCTCCAAAATAATTACAATCTAGTGTCTTAAATCGTACATCCCAATAATAACTATCTTCGATTTTCTTTACTAATTCTTCTATCATTATATCCTTCTAATTTTTATATGGTATATATCCAATTATCAGGAATAACATTGACAACAATTATTTAATCAAATATTCTTTATATCTTTCTTTCATTTTCTCATCCATACACCCTTGTGTATATAACAATGCATCACTATATGATATTAAATTACAATGCTCGTTCAATATATTTCGTCCATACATTGCTTTAGGTAAATTATGCATAACTGTTAACATATGATAAACTGCTTCTTTATCTTTCGAAGCGTCTAATGTAGTTTGTATATCCTTAATTAAGCAATTCATCAAATTATAAATATTTATTTCATCTTCTCGCTTTCTTTCAAATATACAAATATCATTTACCAATTGGATTTTCATTTTCAAAATTCTCTCATAATTAGGAAGTTTATACTTTCTACACAAGTTATCAAGACTTCGAAATAGGTTCTCAGAGCAATCAATCCCTCTCTCTTCAAGTGAAATAAACTCTAACAGACTCTGCCAAAATAATATTTCTTCCTTTAAACGCTTTCTCTCACCTATTCTCCATCTTTTTCCTCTTTTTCTTCCCTTTTCATACACTATTCCTATATCTAGTATTTGATAATAATATCCAATATCCATCCTTAGTCCTCCACAATCTTAATTGTCTTTCTCCAGAATTAATACTATTCACATATACTATGTCCTGATTTATAAATCGATTGATATTAACATTATAATGTCTCATTCTAATCTAGTAAAGACCATTGCCGTCTGTCATTACACCTAGCTGACCATTTATATACCACTCTGATGATATATCTCCCTCACAAAGTTCCCCAACGATAATTGGGTTCGCTAATACCATTTCTAATTTCTTTCCAATCCATGATAACATTACCTCTTACTTATAGATTCTCATCATAAATATTCAATTTTTCTACACTTATTGTTAAATATGAATTTTTCATAGCATAAAATCGCTCATCAAAATTAGTTTCAATTTCTATAATTGCATCACCAAATCGAAATGTCGCACATCCATCTTCATCATATTCAAGCAATAATAGGGTAAATTGAATATTTTCATCCACCATTTCTATATAATACTCTTTCGTATCACATAAAACAAAGGAATCATAATCACATAACTTATCAATATCCATTTCAACATAATATACCTTATCAATTGGTCTATTATTACCCTGCCATATTCCCTTTGCCTTTCCATAATCAGTAGAAAAATATACAACTTCATCTAATACTTTTTCAACATATATTTTCATTTTATTTGTCACCTACTTCTTTTTTGCGTCCTTATACGCGAGACATAATTAAGATAATATATTACCATTTTTGACATTCTTTGATATAAAACAAATCCACATCAGATGCTGCATCGTACAACTCTTTTATAGATGCCAAAGTGTCGTATTCTGAAATTCCTCTCATTGTACCAATAAGCCCACCTTTAAAAGTTGGTAATGTACCCTCACGTAATTTTTTTATTATGACTTCAATTCTATTTTCATAATTATTTAAATATTGTTTTTTTTCATCATCTACTATTTTCTTGGCTTTCTCAATTTCTTGTACTAATATATCCAATTTTTCCAATAACTCTTGTCTTTTATCCATAATAGCAATCTCCTTTAATCTGAAAAACTTCTAATTTCCCCAAAGCCGACCATTTCATCTGCTTAAAATTCTACTACATATCCACCATTATTTCTACTACTTTTCTCCTGCACTTTTCCTGCCTTTTCATGTAAGAATTATACTTATAATATACAAACTTTCATTTGTCGGATGATTAACAGAAAATTATAATCAACTTGCCATTTGCATATGGATGAAGTACCTTACATAGTAAAAAGCCAGTAAATTTTTACGTCTACTGACCTCTCTATAAGAATAAAATTTAGGTGTATCTTACTTTTAATTGTAACCAGAATTTAATTCTTTAACTCATCTAACCATTTTTCAACATTATCCTTGACTATAGTATCACTTATATTTTTAATACTTAGATATTCTGTTTTAAAATCTTCCCCCAAAATAGGTAGCCTTGAATAATCCCACGCACCGTCATCTGAATATATAAGTCCATCTGTTAAAATAGCTATTCCTATAGCTAAATAACCATAATACAAACTTACTATAGCAGGTTGCCCCATTGTTCTTTTAACACTCCAAGAATATCCTATTTTCAAGTTAGCATCTACTTTTTCTTTCATAGATTGAGCATGTGTATTTCCCTGTAGCTCTTCATCCCAAAAGTCTTTATCTAACTCTGTTAACTCATGGTAAAATACGTACACTTCTCCTTCCCCATTCAGATTGAATACTGTATAATAATTCTCCTTTAAAGCCAAAGAAATAGGATTAGAATATACTTCATTATCAGCAGTTACCTCTTTAGTAGTAATATCGATCCTTTGTGATATATTTTTCCTTTTTAAAAATTCACTAAATAACTCAACCGAATATTTAATTATCTCTTCACAATTTGGTTTCTTTTTTATTGTTGGAAATATTTCAAAACTCATACTCATTTTTTTCACCTCTCGTATTATCAATAATAGTATCTATTCCATCAGACATATTAACAATATATATCTATTGGTGCTGCATTCCTTATTTACCATTATGCACATACAATATGGCATTGGATATATCAAATGCTTCTCCAATTGCAAGTATTATGCATTTGTATAAATTCTTCATATGCTTGAATATCCATGTTTACCTCACTATCTCCCCTTACTCAACCACTAACCACATGTTTGTATCGTCATACGATTTTACTTTGTATTCGCCTAATTGTTTGAGACAAAATGGTTCATCACCTTTATATATTGCAATAAAATCAACACCTTTAATAATATATCCCTGAGGGTAAGCATAGATATATTCTCCTTGCACCCAAACACCAAGAGGATATCTTTTCTTAATCTCTTCCCATAACTTCTCATATTGTTCCAAAGTATTTTGCCATAAGATATCAAACTCTGTTTTTAACAAAATGTTAATACTACCATCTAATTCCTCTTCGTTAACCGGCCCTTCTGCCAAACAATCTTCTAAACAAGACACATGTATTTTGCCTTGTTCATCTAATACAATTTGTCGATATGCGTATCCTTCATCGTCCAGTTCATACCAATATTTTTCTTTACCTCGTTCTAATAACAAATATTTCATGTAATACACCTTCCCGACCTTGAATAACGTCTAAATTTCGCTGCCACCATCATTCCCGAAGCAATATTTCCTAATATATTTACTTGGTATTTCATCAGCCAACCAGACTTTTTCATTTCCATAATAAAATGCTATGCCTTCTTTCCATGCCTGTTTAGCATCAATTTTCAAGATACAAGGTTTCATATCATGTCTCATCCCGACACTATGGGCAGTTTCAACATCCTGCGACAAATGAACATATTGCCTTTCTTCAGGTAACAACCCCTTTTCTAGAATAGAATTTAAAAATCTTCTAGCTGTTCCATGGTACAATATTTCTGGTGGTGCTTTTTTCTCTTTTACAATTTTCATTGGAATAGAATGTCCATAATAAGCTTTTATTTTTCCATTGAATATCTCATATCTTTTCTTTTCTGACTTTTGAATCATTATAACCAAGTCATTTTCGGATAGATTTCTCCACTCCTCATCCTTATGCAAAGCATCCAATAATTGTTCCACTGGCACCCAACCTTCTTCATCCATTTCTAATTCATATTCCCATGGAGTATGACGAAGTGCATATGAAATTTCTTTACTTAGTCTAGTATACAATGTTAATCCCCCTCCTCTTCTATCAATTCATCAATTTATATTGCCCCTATCAAATGTCTCTCCGATTACAGGTATCAACCCCAAACCATTTAATATGGCATATCCTAAGTTCTTCCAGTTGAGTCTGTCAAGTGGTAACAATCCGAATGGATCTGTCAGCTTTATAGGATTACCCTGTACATAACTGTATCTGTTAAGACTCTGGCCTACATTGATACTTCCATGTACTACGTCCTGATTAATGAATCGCTTGATATTCACATTATAATATCTTGCTCTCATATAGTAAAGACCATTATCATCTGTCATTACGCCTAGCTGAACATTATATAAGAATGGGGTTATCTTCGTATCTCCGCTTAGAACTTCGCCATAAGCACCATATTCATAGCTTTGGATTACGAATGCT
Organism: Eubacteriaceae bacterium; assembly: GCA_902362455.1. Taxonomy (GTDB): domain Bacteria; phylum Bacillota; class Clostridia; order Lachnospirales; family Lachnospiraceae; genus Bovifimicola; species Bovifimicola ammoniilytica. Next base: position 12,109 of record CABIWJ010000001.1, on the reverse strand, counting down.
ATCTTTTACCTACGCAAACAAACTCCTCCTTATATGGATGGTGTCTTTTCATTGTAAAAACTGTATTAGATTCAATATTTTTGACTTGACGATTTCTTGAACCAACTGAGCACTTTTTCTATGTAAGATGACAAAAAGGCAGACTTCGGGCACGATATCCGCAAGAAGTAGACCGATATCAGCAGTCTGGAAAAGATTTTTAAAATGTCAACGAAAAAACGTATTGTCTCCACAGCACAAAGTGCTATGAAAACAATGTGTTTACATCTTATAATAACAATATTCAGTTTTGATTTCGGATGTTCTTAAGTGGAGACATAATTTAAAAAATAACTATTTCCACTTTTTACATCATGCCATTTACCTCATCTTCAAAATCGCATGCTATAATCACACCCTTACAGCATCCCTTTAAACAACTAAGCAGATTAGCAATATTTTTTATATATTGGCTTTCTTCAATATTGTGCGGTTCAATATCTAAGTAATACTTCCAATACAAAAAATCTGTAGAATCCAATAAATATTGTTCAACATTATATTCCTTATTCTTTTGAACACTAATATCACACCACTCAGTAATGATATAATTTACTGCTTCTTTTTTACCATCAATACAATTTATTAGTAAAGCAAACAGTTTTTCGTAATCCATATCAGTATCAACAAATACCTTACAATATAAATCGTCGTACATTATTTACCTCCTACTCAAACGGAATGAACGGTGGATTATCAAATGCTCCACCCTGTTTCTTTTCATTTTCCCATACATTTGTCTCCCACTGTTCACTCAGCTTATTATAGGCATCACTATCCTGATCTTTGATGGTCTGTTCAAATTTTCTTGTCTTCAGTCCCACAACTTCCATCGCGTCTATGTAACTTTGAACCTTTCGGGAAATTGCATCCAAATGGCTCATATTTAATTTTAAGTCTCGTTTCATTGTGTATAATTTTCCTTGTATTTAAAAATATTTCTTTTTAAATATTTACACACTCCCCTATTTTCTTACTATAAAATACATCTGCATTTATCAAAACTAAACAACTAATCTAGCTCAAATACTTATTTTAAACTATTTTTCTTTTATAAACATTACTACATTCCGATTTTTCCCACCAGCTACATATCATTCATTTCATGAACAGATAGGTGATACAGTTATTTTAAATAATTTATGTTCTCCATAAATTATTGTATAACTACAATTAACACCAACGCATTATTGTTCATGTATGATATAATTTAATCAATTTGAACCTCACTACACTCAAATGTCAATATAGAAACGCCTTCATCTTCTAATACAATTTTTACAATACTTTCTTCACATGTAACATCAACAATTGAATCATAATCAATCTCATCTTCTCTTTTTTCTGAATCCCAATTATAATTTGTTGAATTCAAAAATTTTAAAATAACTTCCTTTAATTCTGGGTCACCATCTTGATATTCATTTTGCTTCCACATACATAAATCAATATTTAATATCACTGTTCCATTTGCATAAACCAACTCATTTACACAGCTATCATTAAAATTTATTTTCTTTATTAATTCTGTTACTAACATATTATTCTTCTCCTTTAATTACGATATGAGATGCCTTTGACCCTTTTCCGACAGGTTTTCCATCTATATCCAAATAATAATCAACTTTTTTGTTTGTATAATTTGGATTCATTACATGATAATGGTCTACTGCTTCAAATCCATTTTCACCATCAACCCCTTTATCATATCTTATTTTTAAACCTGACTTTGGGTCATAAAATTCTCTTTAGTTTGTGTTTGCTGCCATTTTAGGATTTGTAATGTCTTCCCATCCATCTTCAATTAATTGCTGTGGAGATTTAGATTGTATATTTTTTATTACAGCATTACTACCACTCTGGTATGCTAAACACATAGGAATCAAAGCAGTCTTTTTCTATCTATTGCTTTTCTTTTATTCCTATTTCACAATTATCCTGTAATAGATAGAGGTGTGCGTCACCACTCTTGAAGCACTTGTGACTTCGTTCATTGAGACTGCTCCCTCTGCTTTGCAGGATTTTGCGTATTAGCTGGATGTTGACAGCATTTGTGCTGTACTTCGTATATCTAACCAGATTGTAACCCGCATTGAAGTGAGGATTCTATCTACTTACAATTCACATTAGAAAGGATTTCAATTATGTACATCGTAGGCATTGATATTGGCAAAAATCATCATGAAGCATCCATTGTTTCACCTGAAGGCAAACAAATCGGCCGTTCTCTTCGCTTTGCAACTACACACAAAGGTGCAGATTCTCTTATGAGCTTTATCTTCAAAAACATCGGTAATTCCCCTTGTGTATTTGGCATGGAAGCTACAGGTCATTACTGGTATCCCATTTATTCATTTCTAAAAGTAAAAGGATATACCATCTATGTAATCAATCCTATCCAGTCTGATTCTTTAAGAAAAATGTATATACGACAAACCAAAAACGATTCAATTGACTCTTTTTTAATTGCAGAAGTGATACGTTTCGGTCAGTTTGGGACTACTTCCATGGCTGATGAAAACATCCTTGCCATGCGTCAGTTATGTCGTTATCGTGATTCTGTCATTTCTTCCAGAACTGAAATTAAGCTCCGAATCGGCACAATTATGGAACAAATCTTCCCAGAGTACGAAAAACAGTTTTCTTCTCTTTGGGTGAGCACATCCATGGGCATTCTGGAAAAGTATCTCACCCCTGAGAATATTGAGAATGCACCAATAGATGAGCTCTTTGAAATCATAAAAGATAAGAGCCACAACCGACTTACCAGAGCTAAAGCCATTTCCATCAAAGAAGCTGCAGCTGATACCTTTGGTATTAAGATAGCACAGGATGCTTTCTCTTTCCAGTTAAAACAGCTCATTGACAGAATGAATTTTTTTGATAAGCAGATTGAAGCTCTTGACTGCCAGATTCTTGAGTACTACGAGAAGTTTGATTGTTATCTTCATACCATTCCCGGAATAGGCATGATTGCTGCTGCAACCATTCTTGCTGAAATCGGTGATATAAACAGATTTAAGAGTTCATCTGCCTTAGTTGCCTTTGCAGGTATTGATCCAACTGTACGACAATCCGGTGAATTTAGCAGCACTCATAATCACATGTCCAAACGGGGTTCACCTTACTTACGGCATGCAATTTTTCTCGCTGCAACTACCTGTTCTTTCCATAACAGTCCGTTGAATGCATATTACAAAAAGAAACGTGACCAAGGTAAACATCACTTAACTGCCACAGGAGCTGTAGCAAGAAAGCTTACCACCGTAATTTATGCCGTGTTACGGGATAGTAAACCTTATGAACCTAAGAAGTTCTGTTAAATGTCTGGTAGTGAGATTAGGATTTAAGCCTGCCCGTGGGGAGGCTTAGTTGTAATGCAATCTTTTACAAAATCTTCATAAGATGAATATAATTGAAAGATTGCCATATTCTTTGATTCTAGTGCTCTTTCTGAACTCCAATAAATAATTGAAATTCCATTATTCTGATAATATAGACATAAATAATCATCATCTAAAATAGCAAACGGAATGACATCATAATCAAATAAATTTTCCTGTTCTTTATATACTTCTAACATTTCGTCCATCGGAATAACTACAAAGTTTTCCGTTACACCATCAATTAATATATCCAGTGTCCTTTGGGTTGCAATGATTGATTTTATTTCTTTAGGAATAATTCTATTCAGAGCTATTTCAATTGCATATTTCATTTCAATTACCTCCAACCAACGGAAATTGGCTCATTCTAATGGTCTTCTTACCTTGCGTATTTAATGGAATAAACACTCTGTGTGTACCAGTTGGTGTATCACTCGTACTAATATTAAAAGGGTACTCTTTCTTGTATATCATTACATTTTGATCTTTATTATAAATTACTTCATCCGGCTTCATAATAGTATCTTCACACAATTTTCCAACATTAACATCCTTTCCATATTGAGTTTTTTTAGGTGTAGATACAGTATCAGGATCATACATGTGTTTTCGTGAATGAATTGAAATGTAATCCGAAGCATCCAATCCCCCATTTTCTTTAAAAAACTCTGTATTTTCTATTGACTTTCCATAGCTGGTCTTATCCGCAAAGAACTGCAAATTACATTCCAATAGCGGTTCTTTCTTTGCTTTCTTACCCCATTTACTTCCAGCACTGTCTTCCACCACTTTCTTCAATTCTTTTGAAGATGATAGCAGGTTCTTTCCACTTGTTGCTGCCGTAAATGCGTTTATTCCAAATGACACCAGATTCTTAGCTGTATCTTCTGAGAATAACTTGTCATTTATCATATTCTTGACTATCGCTTTGGCATTGTTAACGCCTCCGATTGCCGCCTGTGTAAATGTTGCCGCATTACTTACCACCTTGCACGCTGTACTTACTATTTTAGCTGCTGTGGTTATTTTTGCTGCTGTCATTATTCCCGAAGCAATATTTCCTATCATCGGTAATGCCGACATCATCGACAACACTGCCATTCCATACTCACCATCGTGTGCATACCATATGGCATTGGCTATATCAAATGCCTCACCGATTACAGGTATCAGTCCCAAGCCATTTAATATGGCATGTCCTAAATTCTTCCAGTTAAGTCTGTCAAGTGGTGACAATCCAAATGGATCTGTCAGCTTTATAGGGTTACCCTGGACATAACTGTATCTGTTAAGACTCTGGCTTACATTGATACTTCCATGTACTACGTCCTGATTGATGAATCGCTTGATATTCACATTATAATATCTCGCTCTCATATAGTAAAGACCATTATCATCTGTCATTACGCCTAGCTGACCATTATATAAGAATGGTGTTATCTTAGTATCTCCACTTAGAACTTCACCATAGGCACCATATTCATAGCTTTGGATTACATTTCCGTTATTGTCGGTTAACTTTGTGGTACTTCCAATATTATTGTAATGATAGTATGTTGTACCATCTGCATCTTTACCTGATGATTTGTCCGATGATAAATCTTGTACTTTATTATCGGATACATATACTGTAGATATCTTCTTTCAAATACAAATGATATTCATATACTCAATCAACATAATCTTCAAATTTATATGAAAACATAAACGATTTATCTTTATATAATATCATAATCAATTTAGAAAAATACCATTCAAAATTAGTTAATGAATCTCTTTTTTCATCTATTGCATTTCTATTAATATCAATTGAAATAATCACTTTATCTGTATTTCTAGCTAATAATGATATCCCATATGAAGTATATTCATAAAACATATGAATTCCAACTAATTCATTCTTCTGTTGTTTCATTACTATTATTTCTTTTAATTTCTCGTATGAAATTTTATCCTCTTGCCAACAAAAATTTTCATCATCTCCTATAGGCAAATATTCTATATTGCCTTTATTATTATATACTTTCCATCCTCCATTACAAAGTATATCTAATAGTAAAGTAATGTCCTTTTGTTCACTTATACAATTTAACTCTATCATTGCTTCTCTTGCCATAAGTCACCTCCTAATCTAAAATTTCAGTATAATGGATTCCTTTTTTAGTAAGCCACATTTTTATTGAATTTGGAATAGGTGTATTAGAAAATATTTCATATGATGCATTATTTTGGGTAGCAATTCTCAATCTATCGCCCATATCAGACTTAAATTTAGCTAATTTATTAGGATTATTCTCTAGCATATCCCAATATTGTCCAGACTTAGCCTCCCACCAACGATTGCTAATACCACCATCAAAGTCACGCCCACCGGCGCTAAATGAACCATTTCCACCAATTTTTTTTGTTAAATACTCCTCAAAATCATGTCCTATTAATCCATTTGCAGAATTAATGCTCCCCTTACCGCCATTCTTATCCCCAAAGAACTGTAAATTACATTCCAACAGTGGCTTATTATTAGCTTTATTGCCCCACTTATTTCCAACATCTGTGCCTATCATTTTCTTGATATTCTTACCAGATGTCACAGCTCCTTTTCCACTTACTATCGTTGTAAATAAATTTAGTCCTAATGCAGCAACATTACTTGCTGTATCAATCGATAGTAGTTTTCCACTTTTGGCATTTCTGAATATAGCTTTTGCATTTTCTAAACCTGATATTGCTGCCTGGGTAAATGTCGCCGCATTGCTCACTAATTGGGTTATAGCTCCTATGTACTGTCCGACTCTTGCAAATTTAGTTGACTTCAAACCAAATGCAATCATATTTCCGGTATCTGATAATGTCGATATCAATGACAATGCTGCCATTCCATAGTCGCCCTCACAGGCATACCATACTGCGTTTATACCATCGAATATAAAGCCATATCCATTTATACATCCCAGTATATTTAATGCTGAATGTCCAACATTTCTCCAGTTAATTTTATCAAGTGGTGACAATCCGAATGGATCTGTCAGCTTTATAGGATTACCCTGGACATAACTGTATCTGTTAAGGCTCTGGCTTACATTGATACTTCCATGTACTACGTCCTGATTGATGAAGCGCTTGATATTCACATTATAATATCTCGCTCTCATATAGTAAAGTCCGTTTTCATCTGTCATTACGCCAAGCTGACCATTATATAAGAAAGGTGTTATCTTAGTATCTCCGCTTAGAACTTCACCATAGGCACCATATTCATAGCTTTGGATTACATTTCCGTTATTATCAGTTAACTTTGTGGTACTTCCAATATTATTGTAATGATAGTATGTTGTACCATCTGCATCTTTATCTGATGATTTGTCCGATGATAAATCTTGTACTTTATTATCGGATGTTATGCTGTCTGCTTCATCATCATTATAACTGTATATCAGACCGTTACCATATACATAGACTGTATGTATCTTCTTTCCGCCATTAGTTTTCTCATATGATTCTAATACCTGCGACATTTCTCCTGCCACATCTGTCACATATGTAATCTTTTTATCAGTTGTTTTTACTGATATTCTTGTGTTTTCGGCATCGTAGTCGTATGTTACATTTCCTGCACTGATAAGTCTGTTTCGGCTGTCATATGTAAGGTTACACATTTCTCCATTCACAGGACCATATAACATATTTCCGTCTTTGTCATATTTTATCTTTTTATTATTATAGCTTATAAGACGGTTTGCACTGTCATATTCCATCTCTAATGAAGTAGTTACTGTTTCACCATCAGATGTTACGATGCTGTTACTTTCTGCTGCAAGTTTCAATGCTGTCTTGTTAGCAGTATCCGGTACAGGCAATGTGTAATTATTATCCTCTGTTAAACCATTGGTTGTTTCAGATTCATTTTTTATATCGACTGTTGATTCGTCTAATGTAGCTTCTGTTGTTTTCGCTGATGTATCAGCTGTTACATCTACAACACCTACGATATTTCCTCTGGCATCGTATTTATAATGATATTCGTTGATGACCTCACCTGTGGCGGTTTTTATGTTCTTTTATATTTCCTTTATTTTGTCTAAATTTTCCTACCTTATCTCTTCCATTTTTTACACATTACCTTTAATTAGGCAATCTCATAATAAATGCTTTTAATGCCTTTTCTCCTTTTTTTGTTTTTAATAATTCAATTGCACTTTTTCCATCAAATTTATGAAGTGATTTATGCAACCAATCATATCCAGTATTATCTCCTAAAATATTAAAAATAACATTTACAATTTCCTGTGGAACGCCATTTATCTGTATATTTACATCTTCAAAACAGCTAGCAAATCTGTTCCATGCTTCTTCTTCATATTCATTTAAAAAGAATTCAAGCATATCCATAATTATTTCACCCCCTTTGCATTAAAAAGAATAATATTTATTCCTCCATCTGCTCTTGCAGATGGTGCAATAATTTCATTATAACCATTACTATATGCGTATCGACCAATAGCATGCGTAACATCATAACTTTCTCCAATTATACTCTCAAGAGAAATATTCAGTTGTGAACGCACTGATGGATTGCTTACATCTAACATATTAGTCAATCTTACATCATATTGATACATTGTTCTGTTAGAGAAATCAAAAACATCATAATTTCCAAGCTCCGCTTTAACTATTTTTTCACCACTACTAAAATATAATCCTGGCACACCTGACTCCGTATATCTATGGTTAGAATTAATAGTGTATTGACTCATTTCTAATGGATTATATCTACTATCAACACTTCTATATATACTACCTTCATATGTAGCTCCTGTAGGTTCACAACCATTCTTATCCGCAAAGAACTGCAAATTACATTCCAACAGTGGTTCTTTCTTTGCTTTCTTACCCCATTTACTTCCAACACTGTCTCCCACCACTTTCTTCAATTCTTTCGAAGATGATAGCAGGTTCTTTCCACTTATTGCTACCGTAAATGCATTTATTCCAAATGACACCAGATTCTTAGCTGTATCTTATGAGAATAACTTACCATTCTTTAAATAATTAATTATTGCGTATAAATTATAGACTGTTCTTTCTCGTTTGTCTAATGACAAAGTGTTTTATCTTTTGAATAGTCGCCATTCTTGACATAAATACCAGGCACTTATGTTTTGTCAAACTAGCTACATATTGACTAGCATAGCTGATTTGAGGCAAAACACTTTAGATTGTACAAAGTCAGAAACTATACATATAAAAAATATTATTTCCAAAATAACGATATATCTTTTTTTGCAATTTTACCAACTTGTATATCTCTGCATTCAATTTGCATTTCCATAATAGATAAATCTATTTTTACTATATAAAAATTCTCTATTTTACTTCTACTGACTGATATATCTTGTCCAAAATAACCAAGTTGTGGCCTTTTCATATCTTTTACATTAATAATCCTTCTCCTATTAGCATCTGTTTCATATGATACTTTGTAGCAAGATAAAAAACAAACTTTCCAACAAGTTTCTTCATCATTATCAATAAGTATTTCTACTTCATCTCCAAAATAAGAGGCCTTTAAATCCAATATTTTAGCATCCCAATAATCAGTTTTATCAATCATTTTTTGCAGTTCATTATTCATCATATTTTTTATTCTCCTTTTTAATCGTTATATGGTATATGACCTGATGGATTCTTTGGTGATACAGTCTTTCCACTAATATCTAAAGCATTTTGATTCTTATCTGAAATATGAATATGGCTTTTGTATTTTCTGAACCTGCTATTGTTGCCTGGGTAAATGTCGCTATTACACAGTCTCCCTCACAGGCATACCATACTGCGTTTATACCATCGAATATAAAGCCATATCCTTTTTTTCATTCAAAATACTTAACACTCCTCTATTTATCAGTGTTATTAAAATGTGCAACTTATATGTCCGAAAATATAACTATAATAAATTTAAAATGTCATTTTAATTCATCAATTGTGCATACAAAAACTGACAAGCATCTTCTTCTGATTCAAAGATTTCATTTGTTGTCTTAATACCTCTTTCTAAATAATAAACAGACCACTTATCCTGAATTTTTTCCAGACATAAACGTTCATCTTTTACCCCTTTTCCTGTCAGGTTATAAATATAATCTGGAACTCTAACAACTTTTAATTTTTTTCTAATACTTCTCTTGTCATTTATTTTATCTCCTTTATGTAGCCCAATTCTTTTAATTTTTTTAATATGATAATTCATACTGTTATCCACCACCATCAAATCCAAACAGAGTATTAACTTCTCCCGTTCTCAATCGTGTTCCTACTTCTAAATTAACATCACATATATATTTAGGTGTATTTGGCAATGCAAATTTATTCTGTATTTCCTGTGGCTTTATTCCAGCAATATCCTCTGATTGGGAGATACATAATCTATACATATTACTTCTGCAATTTATTATTCAGGCAGTAGTATTTTGTCAAGATAGCCTTATATAATAAATTAATATAATTTTACAATTTAATTGTTCACATAATATCACGCAGAAAAATATTTTTAAACAATATATTTTTCATCACTAACATCAATACATAACTCTGAGTTATCCTCACATATTACTTTTAAAGCATTTCTTTCAGCCATAAATGCTTCTACTACCATTTCTCTAAATTCTACTTTCCAAACTAATTTAGAACAAGAATAACAATAAACGTCTAGTTCGCATATAACAATAACTTTTGAATTTTCACTTTGGCAAATAAAATTGTAAAAAACAGAATTTAACTCTGTATTTAATATAATCTTATCATTTAATACATCCACACAAATTATACTTTTCCCAACTCATAAATATAATAGGCTATTGCTTTCATCAAAATATACATCTTCAGAAATCCCATAATTACAATAGGCAATACCAATGAACACCTCACCATTACTTCTTATACCTATATATCTATTGTGGTTATCATCAATGACCATAATTTTTTCTTCACTTAATTGTATGATTAATTCATAAATACTATCAAATTTTACTATTTACAATAATTAATTTTCTCCTTTTATAACAACTGTTAGCTTGATATTCACATTATAATATCTCGCTCTCATCATATAATAAAGACCATTATCATCTGTCATTACGCCTAGCTGACCATTATATAAGAATGGGGTTATCTTAGTATCTCCACTTAAAACTTCACCATAGGCACCATATTCATAGCTTTGGATTACGAATGCTATCTTTTGCTTATGCAAATAAACTCCTTCTTATATGGATGGTGTCTTTTCACTGGAAAAATTGTATTAGATTCAATATTTTTGACTTAACGATTTCTTGAACCAACTGAGTACTTTTTTCTATGTAAGATAACAAAAAGGCAATATGATATTCGAAAAAGCAGACCAATATCAACAATCAAGAAAAGACTTTGAAATTATCAAAGAAAATCGCATTGACTCCACAGTAACAAGTACTATTTAAATATACTAAATAATTTTCAATCTTATTAAGCAATAGTGTTTGTTGTTCTACTGAATCTTCTAATTTTCCTGAAAAAACAATAAACAAATCTATTTCTCAATCATTCCTTACTCCAATAATATCAATTGAATTTATATCGCAAACCATAATCATGCCTCATTATATTATATTTCTTCAATCAAACTAAATGTCTCAATATTATCTGAATTTCTTGTTGCGGCATATATTAACGGCATCTCCTTTTTTGACATTATATATATCTCACCATAATCGTAATTAATATATTCTTTCAATTTAGAAATAACACTTTTACTGTTAAGCTTACTATAATCATCCTCCTTCACGATAATCGAAATATATTCTTCCTTACGAACACATAAAAAATCATAGTCAAATGAAGCTATTCTGTAATCTTTCGGAAGCGAATAACACGAAAGACTTAAAGGTTTCTCTCCATCTGCAATTGAGGCTAAAATATCTTTTTTCTTACGTGCTACTGTTAATATTTTTCCACTACAAAATGATTTGCTTTGTATCCCTATATGTGTTAGTTTATATCCTAAGCTTTTCGCAAGATTTTCAACATATTGATACCAATTTAACCACTTTTCTTGTTGAATACCATTTCCCCATATTGTTATTGAAATTACTTTTTCGTCCATACTAATTGTCACCTATATTTCTAATTTTAATAGTTCCAGCTCTATCTCCCATAATGCGTTGATTATCAACCATTCTATCAATCAATAAATCTGGAATATCTGTTTTACTCGGAACCTCAACTTGGTCAATTAAGCCATTATTCCTAACGCCCATAATATCTGGTCTTCTATTTGGGTTTGCTCCTGGAATTTCATTACTTAATCCTTTATTAACATATACCTTACTATAATCACCACTATTTTTCATAATATCAACTTCATCAAGTATTGTTTTCCAATGACCTGATGTTCTATTAGTATGAGGCTTACTTGGCATTATTACTTCTGTTTTGTTTCCACTCTTATCCGCAAAGAACTGCAAATTACATTCCAACAGTGGTTCTTTCTTTGCTTTCTTACCCCATTTACTTCCAACACTGTCTCCCACCACTTTCTTCAATTCTTTTGAAGATGATAGCAGGTTCTTTCCACTTGTTGCTGCCGTAAATGCGTTTATTCCAAATGACACCAGATTCTTAGCTGTATCTTCTGAGAATAACTTGCCATT